>NZ_JRKS01000063.1 GCF_000763805.1 Paracoccus sphaerophysae
GGGCGTCGTTGTAGCTGGACCAGTTCGTCGTGCGGTAGCGGGCGGGAGAAGGCTTGCTCATGCCCCCAGCCTAACCGACTGGATTCCCGCCGTGAATCCTCCGCGGGCGGACTTCTGCAACAACGCCTCTGCACGGCGATAAGGGATCTGCACCTTCAGGGTCTTCTGTCTGCGGCACAGCGTCGAGTAGTCCGGAACGGGCCAGTCCAGCCCCGCCAGGTGCAGCAGGCTTGCGACCATCCCGGCGGTCTGCCTGAGCGGCAGCTTGAACAGCACCTTGATCGACAGGCAGAACTGGATCGCCACATTCGAGAAGACCGGCGGGCGCCCCGCACGGCCCTCATGCGGCGCATGCCAGTCCATCTCCTTGTCCAGCCAGATCAGCAGTGACCCGCGCTTCCTGAGCGCAGCGTTGTAGGCAGACCAGTTCGTGGTGGGGTAGCGGGCGGGCGTGGGCTTGCTCATGCTGCCCGTCTAACCGCATGGATTCACCAGGTGAATCCTCACGGGGAGAGTTCTGCAACAACGCCCCCAAAAGGCCAAATATCACTGGAATCGACAAAATGAATACTGGTCGGAGCGAGAGGATTCGAACCTCCGACCCCCTGCTCCCGAAGCAGGTGCGCTACCAGGCTGCGCTACGCTCCGACCGTGACCGGGCAGGTAGCGGGTGGCGGGGGGGAATGCAAGGGCATTGCTCGCGCCCGGTGCGGGAATTCGGTGGGTGAGGGTGCCTGGGTGCCATCCAGCGGCTAGAGCGCGGCCCTGCATGACCGCCGCCGCGCCGCCGGATCGGACCGCGCCTGGGGGTCACGGCCACCGAGGGTGTCGGCCGGCGCCGCCCGACCGACGCGCCGCCACCGCACCCGACGGAGCCGCCGACGCCGCAGCGACGCCGCCTTACGCGGCGCAGCGCCCATCGCACGGATGGTGTCCTATGCAACCCACCAGCGCCCCGCGGCCGCAGCCGCTGCTCACCCGGTGGCCAGCGCGCGGACGCCACCACACCCCGACCCATTCACCCTGCGACCAGCGCCGCGACGATGCGATCGCCCATCTCCGAGGTCGACACCGGCGTGCCGCCCTCCGGCCCCATCAGGTCGGCTGTGCGGACGCCGTCGGCCAGAACCTTCTCGACCGCCCGTTCCAGTTCGTCGGCGGCGGCGCCCTCGTCGTAGGAATAGCGCAGCGCCATCGCGAAACTCAGGATGCAGGCGATCGGGTTCGCCTTGCCCTGGCCGGCGATGTCGGGGGCCGAGCCGTGGACCGGCTCGTACATCGCCTTGGGCCGGCCGTTCGCCATCGGCGCGCCCAGCGAGGCCGAGGGCAGCATCCCCAGCGAGCCCGTCAGCATCGCGGCGGCGTCCGACAGCAGGTCGCCGAACAGGTTGTCGGTCACGATCACGTCGAACTGGCGCGGGTTGCGGACCAGCTGCATGGCGCCGTTATCGGCATACATGTGCGACAGCTCGACCTCGGGATATTCGTTGTCGTGCACCCACTGGACCTCTTCGCGCCACAGGATGCCCGATTCCATCACGTTGGCCTTTTCCATCGAACAGACCTTGTTGCCGCGCTTCTTTGCCAGCTCGAAGGCCGCGCGCGCCACCCGCCGGATCTCGCCCGAGGTATAGCGCTGGGTGTTGATCCCCACGCGGCCGCCCTCGTTGTCGGGGTTGTTGTCGTCGGGGTGGATGCCGCGCGGTTCGCCGAAATAGACGCCCGAGGTCAGCTCGCGCACGATCAGGATGTCCAGCCCCGCGACCACCTCGCGCTTGAGCGAGGAAAAATCCGCCAGCGCGTCGAAGCACTGGGCCGGGCGCAAGTTGGCGAACAGGTCCATCTCCTTGCGCAGCCGCAACAGGCCGCGTTCGGGTTTCACGCTGAAATCGAGGTTGTCATAGGCCGGCCCGCCGACCGCGCCCAGCAGCACGGCATCGACCTCTTGCGCCCTGGCCATCGTCGCGTCGGTGAGGGGCGTGCCGTGCCTGTCATAGGCGCAGCCGCCGACCAGGTCCTCGCTGACGTCGAATGTCATGCCGCGATTGGCCTCGAACCAGGCGATGACCTTGCGGACCTCGGCCATCACCTCGGGGCCGATGCCGTCGCCGGGCAGGATCAGAAGGGAATAGGACATCGGCAGGGCCTCCGCACGGGCTGGATCGGGTGGAAAACAAGGGCTGTCCTCGCGTATCCGTGGCCTTGCGCCGGGTCAAGTTCACGGCCATTTGGGTTGCCCTTTGCCGGGGCTTGGGGCGGTATGGCCCCGCTGACCCAAGGAGACGAACCCCATGAAACCGATGCTTGCCGCCGCAATCGGGCTGGCCCTGGCGATCCCCGTTGCGACCTTGGCCGATGGCGGCATGACGGTGCCGCTGCCCGACACCTCGGGGCTGGCCGAGCCCGAGGCGCGGGCGCTGATCGCCCAGCTGGCGCAGGTCAACGTCATCACCTCGAACTGCCCGGGGCACGCGATCTCGGACGGGGAATGGACGCTGATCACCGGGACCGGCGACCGGCTGGCCGCGCAGCTGGGCCTCAGCGCGGGCGATTACGACCGGGAATTCTACGGCCCGGCCTTCAAGCTGCTGGATGATCCGCAGGCCTGCGACCGGATCGGCCCGACCGCCGCGCCGCTCATCGAGCGGCTGAAGTCGATGGGCGGCGGCACCACCCCGACCGCGGCCTCGCAGTAACGCGGACGCGGCGGTTCAGCCCATGCCGCCGCCGCCGCCATCCGGGCCCCAGCGGGCGCGGTCCACCCGCCAGGACCACAGCGCCACGCCGATCCACATCCCGTTATAGGCCAGCCCCGCCAGCAGCACGATGACGCCGGGGATCGGCCCGATCGCGGCCCGGCCGATCAGGTCGTGGATGTCCTGGGCGGGAAACGGGTGGATGGCGATCTTGCCCCAATAGGCCACCGACTGGATGCCGAGGATCCAGATGAAGTTCCGCCGCAGCCGCCGCCCCAGCGCCTGGGCAAAGCTGATGTGGTGGGTGGGCGATTCGTAGTCTGCCGCCAGCACGTCGCGCCAAGCCGGGTCCAGCGGCTGGCCGCGCAGCATGGGCGCGTAAAGATGCGTCTCCATCCACCGCGCCCTGGCCCGCCAGACGTTGAAATAGCGATAGCGCCGGGCCTCGAAGACGAGGAACACCAGCAGCAGCATCCCCACCACCAGCAGCGGCAGGGCCGAGGCGGTGTGACTGGAAAACGTCGAGGTCAGCGCGATCCCCATCATCACGATCGACCAGTTTGTCGTGTTGTCCAGCCGCGTGCGCCAGATCGTCGAGCGATAGACCTCGCCGCGATACAGATGCGCGATGGCGCCCAGCTGGGCGTTGTCGAAATCCCGCAGCCGCGAGGGCAACAGCGCAGCGGTGGCGTCGGGCGCTGGCGCCTCGTCGGCGGGGCGGTCCCGGTCGGCCAGCCGGCCGCTCGCGGGATCGCCGCCGGCCGCGGCGGTGTCGAACTGCGCCGGGGCGCTGCCCGGAGGGGTGAAGGGCTCGCTCATCGCGGCAACTCCAGATCGACCCAGACGAGGCGGTGGCGCGAGGCGGCGGCCACCACGTCAGCCAGCGGCGCGCCGGGCGCGGGCCACAGCACGCCGGCAGCACTGACGACAAGATCGCGCGACGGCAGGATCACGTCCACCCGCAGATTGCCGGGACCGTCGGCCGCCGGCCAGGCGGCGGTATCCAGCGCCGGATCGCCCGTGTGGCGGGCGTTGGCGCCGGTCTGCGGCGCTTGGGCGGCGCCTTCGCTTGCGGGCTTGGGGTCCTGCGCGGCGGCGATCAGCGCGCGCAGCGCCTGCGGGCGGCCATCGCCGTCCACCGGGTCAAGGTTGGCATCCCCGATCAGGACGAAACGCCCCTGCGGCAGCCGGTCCAGCCAGTAGGCGGCCTCGTCGTGGTTGCGCCGGCCGTTGCGGTCCTCGGGGCCGTCGAAGACCGGCGGCGTCGCTGACCACGCCAGCAGCTTCACCGGGCCAGAGGGCGTATTCACCGGCACCTCCCAATGCGCGGTCGAGGACAGGCGCTGCGCCGCCGCCACCTCGGGCGGGGCGGGCGGCATCAGGTTGCCCGGCAGATCGCGCCACAGCTCCGCCGAATGATCGGTGACGGCTCCCAGCGGCAGCCGCGACAGCACCGCCATGCCGTTCTGCCCGGTGAACAGCCCAAAGCCCTGCGCGTCGTCGGCCGTGCCCAGCCGCCCGTCCCCGTCCAGGTCCAGCCCGGTCGCCATGCCGCCGTTCGGCTGGCTCGCGTGGTGGTGCGGATAGTCCATGCCGGCCGCCGTCAGCAGATCGGCAAAGGCGGTCAGCGCCAGCCCGTCATGGTCCCAGTCGAAGCCGGTCAGGACCAGCACGTCGGGCCGCGCCGCGACGATGACCTGCACCGCGGCGGCGATCTGGGCGTCCTTGCCCGACCGGATGTCCTTCAGCAGCAGCCCTGGCCCCTTGCGGCTGAGGTCGGGGGTCCAGGTGGCGATGCGGATCGCGCCGGGGGCGGGGGCCGGCAGCGCGCCCTGGGCGGCGGCGGGCACGGCGGTTTCGGGCGCCGACTCCGTCCACGCCGGAAATGCAAAGGCCGCGGCGATCAGCGCCGCCGCGGCCGAGGCGGCAAGGCGGCGCTTCAGACCCACGGCTGGGACTGGGCGATCCGGGCCTCGTAGGCCTCAATCGCGGGCGATTTCTCCATCGTCAGGCCGATGTCGTCCAGCCCGTTGAGCAGGCAGTGCTTGCGATGCGGGTCCATCTCGAAGTGATAGGCGGTGCCGTCCGCGCCGGTCACGGTCTGGCTTTCCAGGTCGACGGTCAGCCGCGCATTGGCGCCGTTCTCGGCGTCCCGCATCAGTGCCTGCACGGCGTCCTCGGGCAGCACGATCGGCAGGATGCCGTTCTTGAAGCAGTTGTTGTAGAAGATGTCCGCGAAGCTGGTCGAGATCACGCAGCGGATGCCGTAGTCCAGCAGCGCCCAGGGCGCGTGTTCGCGCGACGACCCGCAGCCGAAATTGTCCCCCGCGACGATGATCTGCGAGTCCCGCCAGGCCGGCTTGTTCAGTACGAAGTCGGGGTTCTCGGCCCCGTCGGCGGTATAGCGCATCTCGTCGAACAGGTTCTTGCCCAGTCCCGAGCGATGGATCGTCTTCAGGAACTGCTTGGGGATGATCATGTCGGTGTCGATGTTGACCAGCGGCATGGGGGCCGCGATGCCGGTCAGGGTGGTGAAGGGGGTCATGGGATGCTCCGTCAGCTTCGTGTGGGGGCGCCGGACAGGCCGAAGCGTTCGGCGAGCCGGGCAAGAAGACTGCCGGCCGGTGCCGGCCGGCGCAGCAGGGGCGGCGGGATGCGCGAGGCATACAGATGCACCACCTGCGTCTGCGGCGTCACCCAGCCATCGGTGCCGCCGTGCGGGTTGAAGGCCACCGCGGCATGCCACCACGGCAGCGGGTTCAGCGCCACCGAGGGCAGCGCACGGGCGTCCTCGCCGGTCTGGTCCAGGGCGTAGGTCAGCCCGCGCGGACCCAGCAGGTTCGGCATCACCCGGCAGGCCTCGCGCAGCGTGTCCTCGGGCGCGACCTTGCGCATGGCGCCGCGGCGGTCGGCGGGCATCCAGGCGGGCACCTCGTCCGGCGTCGTGCAGGCCCGGTTCAGGATGGCAAGCCCCGGCGAATCCGCAGGCAACCGCAGCACGGCGCAGTTCAGCCAGACCCCGTCCTCCTCGGCGCCGACCAGATAGCCGTCGGCGTCGGGTTCCAGCGGCACCAGCGCGACGGCGTCGGTATCGACCCAGATCGTCTCGGTGTCCCGCATCAGCGCAAAGCGGAAGACGTCGGATACCAGCGCCGGAGAGAACCGGCCGAGCAGCGCGTCGACCGGGATGATCCGGTCGGCGCTTTCCAGCCGGATCCCGTCCGGCACGCCGGCGGGGGCGGGGCCTGCGTGATACAGCGTCACCTCGTGGCCGTGATGACGCAGCGCGGTCAACGCGAGCCGGTCGATCCAGCGCAGCCGGTCGCCGATCCACAGGCTGGCGACCGGGCGCAGATGCCGTTCACGCCGGGGCCGGCGGGCGGCCATCAGGCCCGTGCTCCGCTCAGGGGGGTGAACTGCGGCATCGGTCGTCCGGTCCCTGCTGCAAGCTCAGGCGCAATGCGGGACCGGGACGCGCGCGCCGCGCCGGGACCTGTCCCGCACGGCGCCGCGCCGCCCCTCGTCCCGGTCACCGCAGCCCATCACGCCTCGGCTGTGGCGATCACGTCGCGCACATCGACCAGATGCCCGGCGATGCCCGCCGCCGCCGCCATCACCGGCGACATCAGATGCGTGCGCCCGCCGCGGCCCATCCGGCCCTCGAAGTTGCGGTTCGAGGTCGCCGCGCAGCGTTCGCCCGGCGCCAGCTGGTCTGGGTTCATCCCCAGGCACATGGAACACCCCGCCAGCCGCCATTCGAAACCGGCATCGGTGAACACCTTGTCCAGCCCCTCTTCCTCGGCCTGCATCCGCACGAGCCCCGATCCAGGGACCACCATGCCGCGGACGCCCTCGGCCAGGTGCTTGCCCTCGAGGATGCCGGCCGCGGCGCGCAGATCCTCGATCCGGCCGTTGGTGCAGGACCCGATGAACACCGCGTCGATGCGGATGTCCTTCAGCGCCATGCCGGGCGTCAGGCCCATGTAGTCGAGCGACCGGCGCGCGGCCTCGACCTTGCCGCCCTCGAAATCCTCGGGCGCGGGAACGGTGGCGCCGATCGGCAGCACGTCCTCGGGCGAGGTGCCCCAGGTCACGACGGGCTCGATGTCCTCGCCGCGGATGGTGATGACCTTGTCCCACGCCGCGCCCTCGTCGGACGACAGCGTCTTCCACCAGGCCAGCGCGGCGTCCCACGCGGCGCCTTTCGGGGCGTGGGGGCGGCCCTGCACATAGGCGAAGGTCTTGTCGTCGGGCGCGATCAGCCCGGCGCGGGCACCGCCCTCGATGGCCATGTTGCAGACCGTCATGCGGCCTTCCATCGACAGGTCGCGGATCGCCTGGCCGCAATATTCGATGACATAGCCGGTGCCGCCGGCGGTGCCGGTCTTGCCGATCACCGCGAGCGTGATGTCCTTGGCGGTCACGCCGGGGCGCAGCGACCCGGTGATCTCGACTTTCATGTTCTTCGATTTCTTCTGGATCAGCGTCTGGGTGGCCAGGACGTGTTCGACCTCGGACGTGCCGATCCCGTGCGCCAGGGCGCCAAAGGCGCCATGCGTCGCCGTGTGGCTGTCGCCGCAGACCACGGTCATGCCCGGCAGGGTCCAGCCCTGTTCCGGGCCGACGATATGGACGATCCCCTGGCGGATGTCGTTCATCGGGTAATAGTTGAGGCCAAAGTCGCGCGCGTTCTTGTCCAGCTCGGCGACCTGGATGCGGCCCTCGGGGTTCTCGATCCCGTTCACCCGGTCAGGCGTCGTCGGCACGTTGTGGTCGGGCACGGCGATGGTCTGATCGGGCCGGCGGACCTTGCGGCCGGTCATCCGCAGCCCCTCGAAGGCCTGCGGCGAGGTCACCTCGTGGACCAGGTGGCGGTCGATATACAGCAGGCAGGTGCCGTCGGGCTGGCGGTCGACGACATGAGCGTCGAATATCTTGTCATACAGCGTGCGGGGGGCGCCCGCATTGGCAGAGCCGGTCATGGCTGTCTCTTTCGGCAGGGGATGGCGGTGGTCGAAGAGGCACGGACACGCGCGCACGGCGCGCCAGGGCGCGTCACAGTCGCGCGGTCACCGTCCGGCTGACGCCATAGAAGCGGCCGGGCAGGCGGATTCGGTCGTGAATGTCGAAAAACCGGAACATCGGTGCAGATTACGCCGCGTCCTGACGCGCTTCAAGCGGGTCTTGCCGGCCCCCGGACCGGGCCGGCAGGACGCGGGGCAGCGGTCGATCCGCGGCACCGGTCCGGTCCGCGCGGCAGGCCGGGGTGCCACCATTCGGCCGCCCATGTTCAACAAATGCAGCGCAGCGGTTGAGAACGGTGCGATCCGTGCTATCTTTGTCCCATCCCGGCGCCGGGGACTTGCGGCGCGCTGACCGGAGGAAGACCCCTGTCCACCACCGTCCCGTCGCCGCAACCGGCGACCGCGACCGCCGCGGAAACCAGCGACCAGTTGCTGACCCGCATCCTGTCCTCGCTTGACGACGACAAGGCCGAGGACATCGTCACCATCGACCTGCGCGGCCGTTCGGCCATGGCCGACCACATGGTCATCGCCTCGGGCCGCAACGCCCGTCAGGTGGCCTCGATTGCCGAACATCTCGTCGACCGGCTGAAGCAGGACACCGGCCGCAGCGCCCGGATCGAGGGCAAGGACACCGGCGACTGGGTGCTGATCGACACCGACGACGTCATCGTCCACGTATTCCGCCCCGAAGTGCGCGAGTTCTATCAGCTTGAAAAGATGTGGATGCCCGCCGACGCGCTGGGCAGCCTTCGCGCCGATGCCGCCCGCGAGGCGTCGGCCGCCGCGATGCCGCAGTAACGCGGCATGAGGGACGACCGCCGATGATGCGGATCCGCATCGCGGCGGTCGGCCGGATGGCCGCGCGGTCCCCCGAGGCCGCGCTGGTCGAGGACTACCTGACCCGCTTTGCCCAGACCGGCCGCGCGCTGGGCCTTGGACCCGCGACGGTGGCCGAGGTCGAGGACCGCCGCGGCGGCGGCAAGCCCGCCGAGGCCGCGCTGCTGTCCCGCCAGGTCCCCGACGGCGCCGCGATCATCGCGCTGGACGAACGCGGCCGGACGCTCAGCTCACCGGACTTTGCCGCCGCGCTGGCCCGGTTCGGCGACCAGGGCCGCCCCGAGGCGGTCTGCCTGATCGGCGGCGCCGACGGGCTGGACCCGGCGCTTCGAGACCGGGCGGATCTGGTGCTGTCCTTCGGCGCGATGGTCTGGCCGCACATGCTGGTGCGGGTGATGCTGGCCGAACAGCTGTACCGCTGCGCGACGATCCTGGCCGGAGGGCCGTATCACCGGGTCTGAGCGGCTACGACCCACCCCGCCATAGGCACCAGTCCTCGTCATGAAAGGCCTTCCACAGGGACGCCCAGACCCCCGGCATCCACGGCCAGGGGAACAGCATCAGCGGCAGCGCCGCGAGGATGAACCACCACGGGCGGGCATGGGCGAAGCTGGACACCATCCGCCCCGAGGACTGTTTCCACAGGATAAGGTCGCGATATCCCGGCCCGCCCAGCAGGATCGCCGGGACCACCCGCAGCGCCACCAGCGCGGCCGCGACACCCACGGCGACGGCCACGCCGCGGGCGAGCCTGCGCCAGCCCAGCCCGCCGGGCACCCACAGCGGCGCGCTCAGCAGCGCCGGCCCAGGTGGAACAGGATCACCGGCCCCTTGGCCAGCACCCCCAGCGCCAGCGCCGCCCCGACCGGCACCGGGTCCGGCCCGGCAGGCGGGCCGCCCGCAGGATCGCCAGCAGCCCCAGCAGCGTGACCGTACCCAGCAGGGTGTCGAACATGGTCAGCCCGGCGAAGACCTGGAACCCCAGCATCCCCGCCAGAACCGCCGCCGCGGCGGCGCCGGTGCCCTCAGCCCGCCACAGCCGGCGGCCCAGCACCCAGGTCAGCGCCAGCATCGCCACGCCGAAGGCCGGCGCGACCGGCCGGGCCGCAAGCTCCGAGACGCCGCCGACCCGCCAGACGAGGTCGATCAGCCAGAACAGCAGCGGCGGCTTGTCGGAATAGATCGCGCCGTTCTTGTGCGGCACCAGCAGACTGCCGCCCTGCGCCATCTCCCACGCCACCGACAGATAGCGGGTCTCGTCGATGGGCAGCGCCGGGCGCAGCAGCACGCCGGCGACGGCCACCAGCGCAAGCCCGCCAGAGCCATCGCCCCGACATGGCGCGCGCGGTCAGTCCGCGCAATCGTCACCCTTGAAGCGGTCGATCGCCGCGATCGCCTCGTCCGCCGTCTCGACGAAGGTGATCAGGTCCAGGTCCTCGGCCGAGATCGTGCCCGCATCGGCCAGCCCCTGCCAGTTGATGATGCTTTCCCAGAATTCGCGGCCGAACAGGATGAAGGGCAGACGTTTCATCCGCTTGGTCTGGATCAGGGTCAGCGTCTCGAACAGCTCGTCCAGCGTGCCGAAGCCGCCGGGAAACACCGTGATCGCCCGCGCCCGCATCAGGAAATGCATCTTGCGGATGGCGAAATAGTGGAAGTTGAAGGACAAATCCGGGGTCACGTACAGGTTCGGCGCCTGTTCATGCGGCAGCACGATCCCCAGCCCGATCGACTGTCCGCCGGCCTCGTGGGCGCCCTTGTTCCCGGCCTCCATCACCCCCGGCCCGCCGCCGGTGCAGATCACCCAGTCATGGCCGTAACTCGCAATGCTGCGTTCGGTGATCAGCCGGGCAAAGCGTTCCGCCTCGACATAGTAGTGCGACAGCGCGGCCAGGGCCGGGGTGCGGGCGCGGGCCGCATCCTCGGGCGCCGGGATGCGGGCGCCGCCGAACATGACGACGGTGGTCTTGACCCCCCGTTCGTCCATCACCAACTGCGGCTTCAGCAGCTCGAGCTGCAGCCGGATCGGGCGCAGCTCCTCGCGCAGCAGGAATTCGGTGTCGGTGAAGGCCAGCCGATAGGCCGGGGCGCGGGTCTGCGGGGTGTCCGGGTCCTTGGCGACGATGACCGCATCCTCGTCGCTGTGGCGGAAAACATTGCGGTGGTCGTCGTCGGCAGGCGTCATCGGAACCTCGGGCAGCGGCCGCGCGGCGTTGCGCGGCCCTTGCCCCCCGCATATAGGCGAAAGGTAAAGATTTCCACCCGACCCCCGAAGGAGCCGTCATGTCCAACGCCGCGCTGGAAACCGCCATCGAAGCCGCGTGGGAAACCCGCGACACGATCACCCCCGCCACCCGGGGCGAGACCCGCGACGCGGTCGAGGCGACGCTCGAGGCGCTGGACCGGGGCGAGCTGCGGGTGGCCGAAAAGCGCGGCCAGGACTGGCACGTAAACCAGTGGGCGAAAAAGGCGGTGCTGCTGGGGTTCCGGCTGAAGGACATGGAGCTGCACGCGGGCGGCCCGCAGGGCGGCACCTGGTGGGACAAGGTGGACAACAAGTTCGCGGGCTGGGGCGAGAACCGCTGGCGCGAGGCGGGGTTCCGCGCCGTGCCGAACGCGGTCGTGCGCCGCTCGGCCTTCATCGGCAAGGGCGTGGTGCTGATGCCCAGCTTCGTGAACCTCGGCGCCCATGTCGATGAGGGCACGATGGTCGACACCTGGGCCACGGTCGGGTCCTGCGCCCAGATCGGCAAGCGCGTGCACCTGTCCGGCGGCGTGGGCATCGGCGGCGTGCTGGAACCGATGCAGGCCGGCCCGACGATCATCGAGGACGACTGCTTCATCGGCGCCCGTTCCGAGGTCGTCGAGGGCTGCATCGTCCGCGAGGGCTCGGTCCTGGGGATGGGGGTCTTCATCGGCCAGTCCACCAAGATCGTCGACCGCGAGACCGGCGAGGTCATGTATGGCGAGGTCCCCGCGGGGTCGGTCGTCGTCGCCGGCTCGATGCCGTCGAAGAACGGGGTGAACCTCTACTGCGCGGTGATCGTCAAGCGGGTGGACGCGAAGACCCGGTCGAAAACCTCGATCAACGAACTGCTGCGGGATTGAATCCCGCCTGACCTGCCCCGACATGAGGCGGGAACTGTCGAAAGGAACATTACATGAAGGGTTTGAGCTGGCTTGCCGCGATCATCGTGGGCGGCTTTGCGGGGTGGATCGCGTCGTCGATCATGGGCACCGACACGGGGATGATCGCCAACATCGTCGTGGGCATCGTCGGCGGCATCGTCGGCAACTGGCTGCTGGGGTTGGCGGGCGTGAACCTGCGCGCCGGCAGCTGGCTCGCCCAGGGCATCGCCGCGCTGTTCGGCGCCGTTTTCATGATCTGGGTGGTGCAGGGGTTGGCCTGACGCGCGCACCGCGTCACGCACAGGAACGGGCCGTCGGTTTGCACCGCGGCCCGTTCTTCTTTGCCCAAGTATCCCGGGGTCCGGGGCAGCGCCCCCGGTCCGGCCGCGCCTTAGCCGCGCCGCAGCTGCCCCAGCAGGATCGAGGTCGGATAACCGTCCGGCGCCACCCCGATGGCGCGCTGATAGGCCGAGATCGCCTCCATCGTGCCCGAGCCCATCTTGCCGTCGATCTCGTCGCGATAGAACCCGCGGGCGGTCAGCAGGCGCTGGATCTCCATCCGCTCGGCCTGGCTCAGCGGGCGGTCCGACCGCGGCCAGGCGCCGGTGATGCCCTGGCGGCCGGCGATCGCCTCGCCCAGATAGGCCACACCAAGCGCGTAGTTGTCCGAGTTGTTGTAGCGCAGGATCGACCGGAAGTTGTCGAGGATCAGGAAGGCCGGGCCATTCGCGCCGGCCGGGCGGATGATCGAGCCGCTGCCATTGGGCAGGCTGCCGCCGCCCTTGCGCTGCACGCCCGCCGCCGCCCATTGCGCCGATGACCGCCGGGTGCCCTTGCCGACGGCGGAAAAGCCCTGCGGCAATTCGACCTCGGTGCCCCAGGCCTGGCCGCGGACCCAGCCGTTGCGGGCCAGATAGGCCGCGGTCGAGGCCAGCGAGTCGGTCGGGTCGTCCGACCAGATGTCGCGTCGCCCGTCGCCGGTGAAGTCGACGGCATAGGACAGATACGAGGTCGGCATGAACTGGGTGTGGCCCATCGCCCCGGCCCACGACCCCAGCATGTGCTGGGGATCGGTGTCGCCGGCCTGGATGATCTTCAGCGCCGCGATCAGCTGGTCCTGGAACATCGCCGAGCGGCGGCCGTCAAAGGCCAGCGTCGCCAGCGACGGGATGATCTGCATCTTGCCGCGATTGGACCCGAAGTTCGATTCCATGCCCCAGACGGCCAGCACGATCTCGCGCGGGACGCCATAGGTGCCCTCGATCGCGGCGAGGGTGCCGCCGTGGCGGGCGAGCATCTGCCGTCCGGTCGCGACGCGCACGTCGGACACGGCGCCGTCCAGATACAGCCAGACGGGTTTCGAGAACTCCGACTGCTTGCGGTCAAGCCGGATCACCTCGGGGTTGTAGCGGGCGATGGCCATCGCGCGGTCATAGGTCGCGGGGGTGATCCCCGAGGACAGGGCGCGCGGGCGGAAGTCGTTGACCCATTTGCGGAAACCGGCCTCGGTGCCGGGGTCGGTCGCCGGGATCGGCGCCACCGCCGAGGCGCCGCCGCCGCTGCCGATGGGGGCGACCCGCACGCCGCACGAGGCCAGAACGGCGATCACCGCCGCCGACATCGCCAGTCGGGCGGCGCCCCTGGTCATGGAAATGGTCATTGCTGCTGCCCTCGCCGATTATGGATTTGTTGCCGTGAATCCTAACCCCGGCGGGCTTGGCGTGGCAAGCAGTCAGGGGAAGAGCTCGTAGATGGTCGAATGCGGCAGTTGCGGCCCGGCGCCGAACCGCACCACGACCAACCTGCCGCATCCGGCGCATGTCAGTCCGCGCCATCCTCGGCGGTCTCGTCGTTCGCGCAGGCGGCACCCTGGAAGAACGGCTCCATCTGCGCGACCACGACGCTGTTTTCGTCCAGGGCGCGCTGCATCAGGGTGCGCTCTTCCTCAGGGATCTCGTCGCCGCCCTTCAGCCGGTCCTCGAGGCTGCCATACCCCTGCACCTCGAGCGGGGCGAGATCGGCCTGTTTCAGGATCGCCACCGTCTCGCGCACCGCCTCGGCCTGGTCCTTGCCCGAGGCATAGCAGACCAGCGCCGCCCCCGTGCTGCCGTCGGGCAGACCGTCGCCCTTCTTCCGGCCGACCTCGACCAGCAGCGTATAGACTTGTTGTGTCATGCCCTAGCCTTTGCCATTGCTCGCCCGGATGATCACGGGGGATGGGCGATGAGCCGAAGTTTGGCAAGGGTGGAACGGGCGCTGGCCGTGGCCGGGCTGCCGCTGGCGGACTTCACCGCCTGAGCGTCGGCAGCGCCCGCGGCCCGGCCCCAAGGGTCAGTGCTGCCCCGGCGCGTCGGGCGGGGCCAGCCGCGCCGGGGACCACTGGCTGCGCCCGCACTGATCGCACACCGTGTCGGCGCGGACCTGCGCCGGGTCCCGCACCGCCCCGCAATTGCTGCAACAGGCCGCATCGCCCCCGCCATCCAGCGGCGGCAGCGGCGTGACGTCCAGCGGCGGGACCAACGGCAGACCCGGCACCGGCGCGGCACGGCGAAAGACCGACAACCCGCCCCCGGCCTCGAGATAGGCGGACTCGACCTGGCCCAGATTGGCGACGCCGGCAACGCGCAGCATCGACTTGATCTCCAGCGGGCTGAGGTCGCGGCGGCGCAGGCCGTCGCACAGGATCCGGCCGTTCCGCGCCACCTCGATGGTGCGGCCGTCGATGATGTGCTTGGCGCGGTCAGACCGTTCGATCAGCGTGTCCAGCAGCTTGTTCAGCCCGACGATCAGCGTGATGACCAGCATGGCCTGCAACAGCGGGACGTCCGCGTAGAAGGTCGCGTCGCCCACCGCCGAGCCAAGCGCGATGACCAGCAGCAGGTCCACCATCGACAGCTGCGCCACCGACCGCCCGCCGATCCAGCGGATCAGGGCCAGCGTGTAGGCATAGATGACGACGGTGCGGAACGCGATTTCGGCATAGAACAGCGGCGGGTGGTCGCCGAAGAACATGCGGCCCAGGTCAAAGGGCGTGACGGGGTCGTCCATGAGACCTCTCGATGGGACCGCGGAACCGCGGCGGGGCTTGCGGCAGGGGCAGCGGGAGAGAGTGATGCCGACGGACGCCGACACGCGCAAGGACGATCTGCGGACCGGCACTCCGGTCTGGCTGCGCTCGCCGCGGATCACCCCGCCGGCCGGTCCGATGCCCGACCGGACCGGCTGGGACGCGGTGGTCGTCGGCGCCGGCACCAGCGGCGCGCTGACCGCCGAGGCGCTGAGCCGGGCCGGGGGGCGGGTGCTGGTACCGGACCGGCGGGCGGCGGTGCGCGGGTCCACCCCGGCCTCGACGGCGATGATCCAGCATGAAATCGACGTGCCGCTGTCGCGGCTGATCCGCTAGACCGGGCGGGCGCGCGCGGGCCGAGCGCGCGTGGCTGCGCTCGGTGCGGGCGGTGGGGGATCTGGTGAACCTGGCCCGGCGGCTGCGGATCGAATGCGACATGCAGCGCAATCGTGCGCTGTATCTCGCCGGCGACGACATGGGCGCGCGCGGCCTGCGGACCGAGGCCGAGGCCCGCCACGCCGCCGGCATCGCCTGCGACCATCTGCGGCCCGCCGAACCGCGCGACCGCTTCGGCATCGACCGGACGGCGGCGCTGGTGTCGGACGCCTCGGCCAGCGCCAACCCGGCGCAGCTGGCGGCGGGGTTGCTGGGCGCGGCTGCCGCGCCCGGCGTGGCTCGACGATTTCCTGGCGTGGGAGGCGGCGGACCCCTATCTCTACTTCCGCTCGACCCCGCAGGGCTGGTTGATCGTCGGCGGCGAGGACAAGGACAGGCCCCGACCGCAACGCCAACCCGGCGCTGTTGGCGACGAAGGCCGCGGCGATCTCGGCCAAGCTGCGCGATCTGACCGGCATCGACATCGGCAAGCCCGCCTATGTGTGGGCGGCGCCCTTCGGCAACACCACCGACGGGCTGCCGATCATCGACCGGGTGCCGGGGCACGAACGGGTGTTCGCGGTGATGGGCTTCGGTGGCAACGGCATCACCTTTTCGATGATCTCCGCCCAGATCGTCGCCGCCGCCATCGCCGGCACGCCGGACCCGGACGCCGCGCTGTTCGCCTTCCGCTGACAAGCGCGGTTCTTCTTTGCCCAAATATCCCCTCCGGAGGCTCCCGCCCGCGCCGAAAGCGGCAAGGGTTCCGGTTTCAGCGCGGACCCCGGATCACCCCTTGGCCAGGTGCCCCGCGAAGCTCGCGAACACCTCGTCATAGACCGCGCGCTTGAAGGGCACGATCTTGGCGGCGACTTCGGCCGGGGTCATCCAGCGCCAGGCGTCGAACTCGGGGTGCTCGGTGGCGATGTTCACCTGGTCGTCGGAGCCGTGAAAGCGGACCAGGAACCATTTCTGGACCTGACCGCCATAGCGGCCCTTCCAGATCTTGCCGACCAGTTCGGGGGGCAGGTCATAGCGGACCCAGGCGGGCGCCTCGGCCACGACCTCGCACAGCTCGGCCGGGATGCCGGTCTCCTCCCACAACTCGCGCAGGGCGGCGGCCCGCGGGTCCTCGCCCTTGTCGAGCCCGCCCTGCGGCATCTGCCAGGCGTCCGAGGGGTTGTCGATGCGGTGCCCGGCAAAGACCCGGCCGTCGCCGTTCATCAGCACCACCCCGGCGCAGGGGCGATAGGGCAGGCCGCCGGGGCCGCGGGCCGTGTCGTCCCAGCCGCCGGCGCCGTGATCGCCGTGCCTGCTCATGGCCGCGGCACGGGGGCGGGAACCGCGGCACCGGGG
>NZ_JRKS01000064.1 GCF_000763805.1 Paracoccus sphaerophysae
GGTGGGTCGACATGGTGGTTGGTGATCGTCAGTCGGTGCGGCCGCGCTGGAAGGCCTCGAACATCACGTCGCGCATGGCGCGGATGTCGGTCTCAATCCGCTCCAGCCGGTCAGCATCGGCCTTGCGGTCTTCGGCGCGCTGCTTGTCGATCCGCTCCCGCTCAAGGTGCAGTTCGCGGTCAAGGCGCTCCAGCATCGCCTCGTTGGTAAAGGCTTTGCGGGTGACAGTGGCGGCGACGGCAAGACAACCGCCGACCAGCGCGGTGATGGCGGAGGTCAGGCCATTGTCGCGGAAGGCCTGGCCGACCTCATGCAGAAGCGACGTTCGTTCAGGCATGTTGATATCCTTCGCTTTCGCGGACCTGCGGTTCAATAATCGGTCTCGACGTAGACGCCCGCGCAGTCGTAGGCGACGGCGGCCGCCGTCGCGCCGTTGTTCATGTAGTTGCGTGGGCTCAAGAGCTGGGTGGCGGCGGGCATGTCAGTGGCGATGGTGAACTCGACGGCCGCCCCACTGACCTCCTCGACCACCCGCACGCCGACGTCGGCCCCGTTTGGCGCGGCGGCGATGTAGAGCGTCAGCACGTTGGTCATGCTGGCCACCGGGAAACTGGCCCCAAGGTCGATCAGCGTCGGCGCGCCGCTGCCGTCATTGTGCACCAACTGCCAATTGGTGTGGGTGCCGCGCTGAAAGCCGATGCCGATGCAGTTCAGGACGGTGGCCAGCGTCAGGGTGGTCGCCAGCGCTGCCACAGAGCCATACAGCCCGAAGAACCCCATCCCGGTCGCCTGCACCGTGGTCAGCGACAGGCGGTTGACGTAATTCCACCCGCCCAAGCCCTCGGCATTGCCGCGCCAGCAGACCCAGCCCGCCGAGCGTTCTTCGGCCACAGCGCTTGCAGTTGCCGCACTGGTGACGCGCCATCGCCGCATGCTGTCGGCCAGCCCTGTGGTGGTCAATGTCGGCGTCGCGACGGTACCGACAGCCGTACGCGGCATGCCGTTCGTATTCACTGTTGTGCTGGTGGACGGCGCCCAAGTGGCGATCCGGTTGACCCCGAAATGCGGCTGCAGCGGAAAGAACCGGCCCGAGGGGCGCTGCACATCGAGCCATCCAGCCCCGGCGCGGTCGCGGGCATAGACGGCCAGTTTGCCTGCGGGCGGCGGATCGGGAGCCGCGGCGAGGGCGGGCATCACCACCGGTTCGGGCAGTTCGACCCGGCCCGAGCTACGGTCGATCCGCATCGCGTCAAAGAAGGCCGAGCCATCCGGGCTGACCTTGAAGCTGAAGTCGTCGTTGCCGAGCAGCCCGATCAGCGCCCGCGCCGAGAAGCCTGTCTTGAAAGAAAAGGCCGCATCGTTTCCGGCCGCTGCCTTGTTGACCGTCGACTCGATCCCGGCGCCTGCGTTGTTGATCAGCACGGCCGGGGTGTTCATCGACAAGCGGTTGTAGCTGTCGGCCGTCGCTCCGCCGAGGCCCAGCAATTGCGCAGTCAGGTTGGCTTGCGGCATGCCGACCTGCGTGACGGCATTGGCGAAGGTGACTGTGGGAGTGTTCACCACGGTCATGCCGCCCGACCCAGCGGTGGCGGAGCCGATGTTGACGACCGTGGTGGACCCGGATGCGCCGCCGGTGCCGAGGTTCACAGTCTTGGTGACGCCGGTGGTCGTGGCTCCTGTGCCCATGCCGTAGGTGGCGGTCGTTGTCGCCGTGCCGATGGTGGCCGCCGCCGCCGAAACTGTGACCGTACCAGAGGCGGTCAACGTGCCGGAGAAGGTCTTGTTGCCGCTGAAGGTCTGCGTGCCCGCGAGGATCGCCAGTTCCGACGAAGTGTTTGGCAGGGTAAAGGTCCGGGTTGTGCCGGTCGTGATCCCCGACAGCGAAAGCAGCGCCCTCTTCGTCGGATCAGCGTCGTTCACCAGGCTGAACACGGCATCCGACACATCGACCGGCTCGCCGACCGGATCCCAGCTAGAGCCGTTCCATACGGCGAAGACCGCCTCATCCGCGATCCATGCCAGCCAGCCGGGGCGCGGGACTAGCCGCATCCAGACGCCATCGACCCAGAAGGCGATGTTCAGATCCCAACCTGCCCAGAGGCCAGTCGAACCGGATGCCACGATATGCCGGTCACCATCGGTCGGGCTGACGGGCGGCGTGGTCCGGGTTCGGTCGAGGACCGATAGCTGGACCATCGCATCCAGCAGGCGCAGCGCCTCGTTGTGGGTCACATGCTTTTGCGCCTGCGATGCGAGGATGTAGGGCAGCAGGAGGTGGGTGGTGATGTCGGACATTTTCCCGCCTTTCTGGGGGTGCGCTTTCAGAAGGTGAGCGTGACGGATCGCCCAGCGCCCCGGCCGATCAGGACAGAGAGCTGGTAGATGCGGATGGCAAGGGATTGGCTGGGCCCAAGGGGTGCGCCCCAATCGGCGGTCTGCTGCGCGGCGGTGTAGAGGGCAGAGGTGGTGGCAACTTGTAAGGTTCTCTTACGAGTTGCTCCGTCGAGGATGTCCACCTCGTACGTTTCATTGTCCTCGGCCAAGGGCACATCGCCCGCAACCCAAGAGTCGGCGGCCAATGACCGCGACCGGCGCGTCCAGCGGATCGTGAGGTCGCCCGGACTGCGCGCGATGCGCCAAGGTTGCTCGACATGGCCGACCGAGAAGGGTCGCAGCCCAGCGCCCTCGGGTGTGAAAGCTGCGGCAACAAAGGTCTCGTCGCTGACCGGGCGCGACGCCGGGCCGATGCGCCAGTTCCACGGCAGACCCAGATCGGCCTCGCTGATGGGCAGGGGGGCCACGACAGTGTCGAGCACCACCAGCCGCGTGCCGGTCGGCACCATGCTGACCATCGCCCATTCGGTCCCACGCTGGCCCCGCAGCAGACGGGTCAGCCGATAGCGCCCCGGTGCGATCAGTTCGGCCGTACCTGCCTGGACGATTTCCCATTGCCCAGCGCCGGTTTCGACCGCAAGTGCATTCGCGCCGCCCAGCAAGGTGATGTCCGTGACGCTCTCCAGCGTGCCGGAGAACAGGTCCACTACCAACGCATTGCCCAGATCGAAGCGCGATACTGGCCCAGCAAAGAAGTCGGCCGCCAGCACACCGATGCGCGCCCGCGAGCTGGAGGTGGTCAACAGGGCAAAACCATCTGTGGCGGCGCTGCGGTAGACGGCGATCTCGCCGGGCCATGGTTTGGCACGCGCCGCGATCATGGGCCGATGCGCAGGCTGATCCTCGCGCAGCTGCGGCAGGTCCATCAGCAAGATGTCGGGCGCGCCAAACACGGTCGGCGTGGACAAGGACGCCGGTCGCGGCTCGCCGGGCGGCAAGTCATAGACTGTCCGGTCCTGCCGCACCGCATCGATACTGCGCAGGTCGGAGTCCGCGATGGACACCAGACGCATTTCCGTCAGGCGGCCATCGTGGTCCAAGAGGATCACGTCGCAAGGATCCAGTGCCAGTCGCGAGGGTGGCAGGCGGAACACAGCACTTTCGCGCCCCACCCAAGCCTCCATGAGCGCGCGGCGGCAGCGGCGTTCGGCCTCTTCGGGCGGGATCGCCATCGGGAAACTTTCCGAGGCGATGCGCGTGGTGTCGACGGTGATGCGGCGTGCTTCCACTTGGGCTGCGTCATAGTCCTCGTCGGCGCGCGCGACCTGCCACTTCAAGGCCTGCGGCAGCTCGGTTTCCTGCGCCCGGGTCAATTCCATCACGTCGCCTTGGGCCGAGGCCGGGGCCACCATGCTGTCGGGCGCGATGGTCAGACCGGCAATGCGGCCGCGCATCAGGAACTTGATGCGCCCCTCGCTCTCGACCGCATCGAACCCGAAATGCCGGGCCAAGGTGGAAATCGACGCGCGCGGGACTTCCAGCGCAGAGATCACATACCCCTCGACCGCACCCCAGAGACCTGAGACGTCGATCAACTCTTCCGGCATGCCTGCGCGCAGGCAAAGGTGCCGTACCAGCGCCGCGAGCGACACCGCGCCAAGCCGGCCGGTCAGCCAATGCCCCAGCCGCCAGTTCGGCCCGTCTGTCCATACGTCGGTCAGTTCTGGAAAGAACGGATAGGGCCGGGCATCCCAGGTCCAGGCGGCGCATTCGGGGACATGCACCATGCGGTTGCCATAGACGGAGGACACTGGGTTGTTCGCCGCCTGACCCCAAAACAGAAAGCTGGCTTCCAGATAGGCCCGCTGGATCGCGTCATCGCGCCAGCCGCGAGAAAAGTAAGGCGTGAAGCTTTCCGATGATTTCGGGTCGAAGAACACGTTCGGCTGGTTGGTGCCGCGGTCAATCGCCGGGCAGCCGAGTTCTGTAAACCAGATCGGTTTCGATTGAGGCACCCATGCCGTCTCGGTGCCGCTCTCGACGCCGCCCGGCCGGTTGAAATGCGGGTTTTGCCACCAGGCGCGTAGATCCTTGAAGCGGAAGACCCATGGTTTGGCGTTCGGCGAGTCACTCGGACCAGTGGCGCTCCCCGCCTCACCACCATCGGTGATCGGCGTGCGGTTCTGCGCGGTTCGATCAAGGGCGGTGGCATAGAACCAGTCGAAGCCTTCGCCGCCGGTGGTGTTGGATTGCAAATAGGCCCGGTCATAGATCGCCGGGGCCAGGCTCGCATCGGCATGATCGAAGCCGTCGCGCCAATCCGACAGCGGCATGTAGTTATCGATGCCGATGAAGTTGATGTTGGCGTCCGACCGAAGCGGGTCGAGGTGGAAGAAGACATCGCCCGACCCATCGTTGGGATGGTGACCGAAGTATTCCGACCAGTCGGCGGCATAGCCGATCTTGGGCCCAGCGCCGAGGATCGCGCGCACATCGGCAGCAAGGGATTTGAACGCGGTCACCGCAGGATAGGTGCTGGCACCCGACCGAATGGTGGTCAGACCGGGCATTTCCGACCCGATCAGGAAGGCGTCAACGCCCCCGGCTGCTTTGCAGAGATGCGAATAGTGCAAGATCATCCGGCGCAGCGACCATTCGCCGACCGGGCCGGTCCAGCTGACAGAGGTGCCTGACACGCTGAAGTTGGCGGGCGTTGCCGTGCCGAACAGGGCTGCAACCTGCGTTGCCGCTGTCGCAGTCTTGTCGACCGATCCTGCAAAACCAGCTGCCGGGGAACAGGTGATCCTGCCGCGCCAGGGGAACGTCGGCTGGCCCGAGGTGGCGGCATTGGCGCTGTAAGGGTTGGGCTTTGTGTTGCCGGGCGCGACGTCCAGCAGCAGGAAGGGATAGAAGGTCACCCGCAACCCGCGCGCCTTCATCTCCTGAATGGCCTGCACCACTGCGAAGTCGGCGGGCGTGCCGCCATAAACAGGACGGTCTTCACCATCGCGACTGACAAGAAACGCATCAGCACGTGCGACACCGTTCACGACCCAAGCCGACGGCGTCGTTGTCTTGGTGGCCACCTCGACGCCCGGCTGCACCTTGCAGTTTCCAGCGCGCAGGTCATCGCCGAACCATGCAACCACCAGGCTGACGCTTTCCACCGCCGGAGCGAGAGACTGCAGTCGGTCCAGCGCCACCACGATGTCGGCGGTGTCGGTGATTGCGTTCAGGTTCTCGGCCACTGTCGCGCCGCCGGAGCCGGTGGATTTTTTGACCGGGGCGGTCGCATAGGTGAATTCGCCGGATGCCGGGATCATCGTCACAGCCTTCACCAGCCCTTCGGCGGTGTCGGGATCCGCGAGCGGGCGGAACACCTCGAAACTGATCTGCGGCAGCCGGTTGCCGAAAGCGCTGAGGTTCAGTTCCTCGAAGACGACATAAGCCGTGCCACGATAGGCGGGGGTGCTCGCCGCGCCCATCTTGGCGGAAATGAACGGATCTGGGGCCTGCACCTCGTCGCCCGGATACCAGCGCCATGTGACGCCGGTCATGTCCATGGCCTTGCCGTCGGCCCAGACCCGGCCAATGCCGGTGATCTCGCCTTCGCAGAGCGCCACGGCGAAGCTGGCGAAGTAGAGATATTCGGTGGTCGTGACCTTGGGTCCGCTGCCCTTGCCGCCGCCCTGGCTGGTTGTGTTGACCTCTTCTCGGAAATCGGTGGCCCAGATGATGTTGCCGCCGATCCGCATCCGGCCGAAGAGGCGCGGGATCACTGCGCCTTCAGTCGAGGAGGTGATGCGCAGGCTGTCGAGCCGCGCGCCCTCGATCCGTTGCGCCGGGGCGAGGGACGATACGATCCAGTTGTCGACCACAGAGCCAATGGTCGAGCCGATGAAGCCGCCGATGGCCGCACCGGAAAAGCCGAGGATGGCACCGCCAAATGCGCCGCCAATCGCGGAGCCGACGGCGCCGAGAACCAAAGTTGCCATGTGTGGGGTCTCAGTCTCTTGGGAACAGGAAGGCGAAGGCGATCTTGCGCGCCCAAGCCGTGGTCAGGGTTTGCTCGACGACACCCAGCCGCTCATAGGCATGGATGAAGCGGTCTGGCGCGGTCAGGATGCCGACATGCTTGGCGATGGCGCGAGGGGCCATCCGGAACAGAACAAGCGTGCCGGGCCCGGCCTTGGGGGACATGATTTCCGGCATCATCTGGCGCGCACCTTCGGCCAGAACCTCGCGCGGACCGGTCTCACCCCAATCCCGGCTATACGGCGGAATGGGAAACGGTTCGTCGCCCACCACCTCACGCCAAACGCCGCGCGCCAGCCCTAGGCAATCGCAGCCGACCCCGCGCAGGCTGGCTTGGTCGTGGTAGGGTGTGCCGAGCCAGCTGCGGGCAATGGTGATGACCAAGGCGGGATCGGCTGTCATCACAGCACGTTTCCTTCATGGCCGCCGTCCTGGCTGGCATAGCGCAGTACGGCGTCTTGGCCTGGGATGTTGGGGAAGCCCCGGAAGTTGGCGACATTCGCGAACTTGGCGCCGCAGGTCGCGATCCTCTTGTCGCAGCCTGCCCGCGCGATGAAGCTGTCGCCCTCGGCGATGGCGCGCGCCGGTGCCTCCAGCAAGGTCAACGTCGCGATACTGCCATCCACACCATGCGCCAACACTTCAGTGACCCGCCCGGCATTTGCGCCGCTGGTCCAGGTCAAGGTGCCAGACGTGAACCAGCCTGCGTCGAACCCTGACAGCCCAGAGGCCATGAAGGCCCTGTCGCGCAAGATGTCGGTGACGATACCAGTGCCCTTGTAGATGGCGTTTTCCAGATCAATGCCGCAGCGCGCATCACCCAAACGGGCATCGCACCCCGCCTGAAACGTCCGCCCGACCGTCTGGCCAAGTACATGCGCCAACGACCGGACTTCAGCCACAAAGGCCATGCGGCCGCGCCGGATTTGCCCAACCGCACCTCGGCGCAAAAGCACGCGCTGGCTGGTGTCAGCCCAATTGACCCGCCACAGCTCGACAGCCGCATTGTCCCAGCGCCCATCAAGGATGTCGGTTTCCGTGATCCGGTCAGAGGTCAGAACGCCGGTCGCATCCTGCGCATCGACAGCGAGGTCGGACCCGGCGCGGATCTCCGAGGCTGTAAACCCGCTTTCAGGTTCAAACGCGGTGCCATCGAAGGCAAGCGGACGATCATGATCGGTGAAGCCCAGCGCCACACCGTCGGCGCGGCTGATCCGCCAGCACCAGGACAAGGACGTGGTGCCGTCATCAAGATGGGCCTGCAGCGCTGGCGAGAGGTTTTTCATCTGCGAATCTCCAGCAAGGGAATGGCGGTGATCGAGCCGAGCCGTTCAAAATCGAGTGTCACATCGAGGGTGTCGCTGTCGAAGCGCACCGGCACATCGAATTCGAAGCCAGCGCGGACGATGACGCCACCCGCAGGGGCGGTGGTGAAGGTGATGACGCCGGTAGTGGCATCGAGCGTCCAGCCCGATATCTGTTCCACCATGCCCAGCGCCACGCGGACGGTCCCGGCCACCGGTTTGGTGATGGCCCGCACCCAAGTCTGCGCGCCGGAGGTATAGCGTTTCGACAGCTGGAAGGTTTGTAGGCTGCCGGTCCCGGTTCCGATCTGGTGGTCGGTCGCGGTGATTGCCTGCGACGGCAGGGCAGATTTGTAGTCGGCCCAGTCCTTGTAGCGAAACCCGTGCAGGCGGCCGTTGCGGGCCTCGAAGAAGGCAACCACCGCTGCGAGATCATCGGCACGGCGGATGCCATAGGCCACATCATAGCGACGGCGACTGTCGGCCCAGCTGGCGTTGCGTTCTTCATCGCCGCTGGCCAGTTCCACGATCTGTGTCCGCCGTTCCGGCCCACCGCGCGCGCCGCGGCTGATATTGTCGGGGAAGCGCACTTCATGGAATGCCATCACATGCCCCTCCGGCCGAGGGACACCGCGCGGGCGATGTCGGCTGCGACCTGCGTGCGCGATTGCCGGAAGCTTTCGGCGTCCCGGGCATTGATCGTGACGTTGACAGCGGTAGCACTGGACTGACCTTGGCCGTATCCCGCGGCCTCGCGGCGCGACAACACCCGCTCACCGCGCTGAAGGATTGCCGGAACCTCGTCCGGTTTGATCCCGGCCCAGCCGCGCGAATGCATGCGCGGCGCACCCGCGAAGGCCATGGCCGGGACCATCCGGCCCGGGCCCGGCGCGCCGACCATGCCACCGGCGTGCAGGATATTGGCGAATATGCCACCCGCGCCGCCAAGCGCGCCCGACAGCGCGTTGGCGATGGGGCCAAGGATGAAGCGTCGCGCGGCCAGCTTGGCCAGATCGGCGATCATCGAGGTGACCAGGTCGCGGAAATCCAGCTTGCCGGTTTTCACGAAGTCGGCCACGGCGTTTTCGGCCGAGGTGAAGGCGCTGACCAGCGTGCTGCCGATATCACCCCCGATGTCGCGCGCCTTGGCGGCATAGTCGGCGAGCGCTGCCGTAACGGCTTGCCAGCCGGTCAGTGCCGTATCCGCGCCCTCGGCGGCCGCCGCCCCGGCGTTGCGCGCCGCACCGCCTGCGCCATCGGCTGCGGTAGCGGTATCGTTAAGCCCTGCCGCGAGGGCATCGGCTGACCCGGCAGCATCCGCCAGCGCCGCTTCGGCCTCCGCACCGGTGCCGGTCATGGCATCCTTAAGCGCCTGCCAGCTGGCCAGTGGACGACTGGCGGCATCGGCAAGCATGCCAGCTGCCTCGCGATAGCCGTCACCGCGGGCGTGGGCATCGTCTGCCATCGTGCCAAGCGCGAGGTCAGGCGGTTCCAGATACGTCTGGGACAGCGCAGCCGAGAAGGCATCGGCGGCGGCAGCGCCTGCAGCTGTTGCGGCACCCTCAAACGGGTTTCCGATCCGGCTGAGTTCTACGGGATAGAGTGTGCCGATCCGCACCCCACCTTCGCCAGTGGCCCATTCGGGCAGCAGCGCCAGCGCGGCGTTCAGCCCGTTGATGAAATTATTGATGCGCGTCACGACGCCGTTGAGCATCGCCTCGACCCCGGAAATCAGACCGTTCGCTGCCTGGAAGGCGAAATCGCCGATGGCGCCCGGCAGACTGCCCCAGATTGCCACGGCAGCGTCATAGGCTCCCTGGAAGATCGCCGCCGTCCGGTCGCCGAAGCTGACAACGCCCGAAATGGTGCCTTCGAGGGCCGAAAGTCCGGCCGCCTTCAGCCGCTCCCAGCCAGCGGCCATATTGGCAAAGGCGGCGTCGAGTGACAGGCCGATGCGGGACCAGACCTCTTTGGCAAGGTCGCCCAACAGGCGGAAGGCTTCGCCCACACCACCGACACGGGCGACAAGCTGCGAGAACTGATAGACCAACTCACCCGCACCGACGATCAGCGCACCAATGCCGGTGCGGATTAACGCTCCGCGCAAGATGACCAGAGCTGTGGCAAGGCCGCGCACCGACAAGGCCGCAGCTGCCAACCCTGCCACCCAGCGCCCGGCCATGAAGGCGGCGAAGGTCGCCGCATAGGAAGCGAGACGACCGAGATTGCCAATCAGCGCGTCGATGGCCGTCCGCAGGATCCCGCCATCAGATGCGAGGGAGACGAAGGCATTGGCCAGCACCTCGACCGATGGGGCCACGGCGACGGCGATTCGGTTGCGCAGGCCCTCGAACACCAAAGACATGTTGCCAAGAGCAACTTGGGTGCGCCGAATGGCCTCGACGGCGTCCGTGTCCAGCACCGCGCCAAGGTCGGAGGCCTGGTCGCCCAACCGGGCCATCTCGGTCCCGCCATTGCGCAGGAGCGGCAGGAGGCGCGTGGCGTCTGAGGCCATGGCCTCCAAGTAGAAGGTCATCTCCTGCTGGCTAAGGCCAGCGCGTTCCAGCGTGTCGACATAGAGTTGCAGGGCTTCCGGCCCCGAGAGACGGGCAAACTGATCCGCTGTGACCCCAACACGCGGGGCTACACTTTCGAAGAAATCCGCCATCGGACCGCCGCCGGTCTGCAGGAAATCCCCGACCCGGTCGTTCACGTCCTTCAGGATATCGGCGAGCTTTTCCTGTTCGATGCCAACCGTCCGCGCCCCGGCCGACCAGCGTTGCAGAGCTTCGGGCGTGGCATTCGCGACCTGTGCGAACTGCCGGATTTGGGCAGCGCTTTCGGCTGTGGATCGCACGATCAGGCCGAGTGAGGCCGTGGCAGCAGCGGCGGCAGCAGACATGGCGATGCCAGCCCGGCGCGCAAAACCGGCAAGCCGGGTATTGGCCAGTTCCATCTCTCGGGAAAGACGACCAAGGCCCCGGGCCCCAGCCTCGCCGACGCCCTCGAGTTCCGCACGCACCTGGCGGCCGCCCTCCGCCACGAGGCGCACGGACACACGCTTTTCAGCCATCGCGGCCTCCTTCCACTTGTTCGTTCAGTTTGCGCACCATCACTGCCTCGATCTCGGGCAGCAGTTCGGCAGCGATCAGGGTGTTGACGCCCAGTGCCCGGGCGAGGGCCAAGGCCGCGCCCATGTCCCAGCCGAGCACCGCGCCGGGGATGACGCGCAATTGCCCACCAAGGCGGCCGACCAGATCCCAGACCTGCCAGCCATCTTCCGTTTGCGGCCGGTTCAGTCTTGCGGGGCAGTCGGGGCAGCGCCCCGCGCAGGCCGCGCAGTACCGGTCGCCCCCGCCGAAGGACCAGTCGGCGAGGGCGCGGAGACGTTTTTTTCCTGATCCAGGAGCAAGCCGCGCGCGACATACTGCGTCTGGAAAGCCTCGAAAACCGGCCAGATTTCTAGGAGCGCGTCGATGCCTTCCGGCGAAACGGGTATGATGTTGCCCGCATCATCGCCAACACCCTCCCAATCCAGCACCGCGCGCCGGGCTACGGATTTGGCCATGGCGAGTGCCATTTCCTCTTGGGTCGCACCTTCGGGGAGCGTTTCCACAGCCAGATCGGCGCGGGCAGACACCATCAGCGCGGTGGTCAGGGGGCCGACCAGCAAGCGCAGGCCAGGGGCGAGGTCCAGCCATTCGGGCGTGGCGGTGAGGTTCAGTCGGATCATGATCAATATCCTGCAAGGGTGTTGACGAGAACGGCGGTGCACATGCGGGCGGGGCTGGCAGCTTTTGCGGCCTGCCAGTCGAAGCTCGCCTGCACGCCCTGCGGCCCGGCAATCTCGATCCGGGGGATTGGGAGGTAGACCGCGTGGGCGGTGAAGGTGAAACTGGCGTTCGCCCCGAGGCTGTAGACGAACTCCAGCTCGCACGGGCTACCGTCGATGGCCTGCGTCACCAGCGTGCTGTCCGAAAACCGCACCTCGATCCGACCGGTCAGCCCTGCCATGGTCGGATCGGCCCCATCGATGCGTCCATCGCCGCGGATGGATTCGATCCGGTCGAGGTTGTTGGAATAGGTGATTTCGGCCGAGACTACGTTGCCCAGCGCGGTGCCGTTGCGTTTCACCGTGCCGTTGAAATGGCCGAAGCGCTGCAGGCCCAGTGCGGTGGGCGTGCCAGCGGCGGTCGTGGCGGCGATGGTTTCGCCTTGGGCAACGAGGCGGGGTGTCGCTGTCAGCAGGCCGGATCGCTGCATTTGCCAGGACAACTGATCCAGCACGCAGCCGGAATACATTGCAAACCGTGGCACCTCCGGCATCGCTGTTTCAATCGCCATGCTGGGCAGCGTCCAATTGCCCGACTGGAAGGTGTGGGTCTTCGGCGTCGTGCCGTTGGTCGTCGGTTGGCCGAACGCAGCCTTCAGCCAGAACCCAAACGCCTCGACATCGATGGGGATCACCACCTCACCGTCGGCGGTGACCGCATCCTTGATCGGAGCCAAGGGATCGCGGCCATAGCCCAGCAGTTCGGATTCCAGCAGCGGTTGCTCCGACCCGAGTGTCGCCCGGGCGAAGGGCATCAGCCGGAACCCACTGACCGGCGGGGTGCCGTAAACCGTCTCATACGCAAGCGCCATCTGCGCCCGCGCGCCTTGCGCACGTGCCATGGGGGTCTCCTTTATGTGGGGATGGTCAGGCCAGAGGGCCGGTTGTGGTGTAGTGCAGGACGACGGTAATCACCGCCGCCTTCAGCGCCGCAGCGCCATCGATGGGCAGATCGACAGAGGCCGGTGCCTCGGGTTCGACCCAGTCGCAAAGGCCGCCAAGTGTACGGTCAGCATCCAGCGAAGCGCCGATGGCAGCGATCAGGGTGTCGAAGGCGCTGGCCCGTCCGGTTCCGACCTGGACGACAACCTCCAACTCAGCCCGGTGCTGGTAGTGGTAGCGCAGAGGCGACAGCGTCACCTCCGGCTCTCCCGGCTGGCCATCGCGCAGGATGATCAGCCCAGCTGCGGGGATCCGTTCGGGCAACACCTCATCGCGCAGAGTGACGGCGGCAAGCGACTGCAACCGCGCATGCAGCGCGGCAAGGATGGTTTCGCGGGTGGTGGGCATGGCTCTCGCTGCTGATGCCAGTGGTTGTTGCCCGACAGCTAAGCAGCTTCAAGCATTGGTTCTTGGAGGACTACTGCAAGCTACCAGAAAGAGACGACTCATGGCAAAATGCACGCAGCAGATGATTCTATAAGTTCATCGTTCAATGCCCCCAACGGAGGATGCTAGATTGCAGAAATTTACTCTCAGTGCTGCATTTATTGCAACGCTTGTTCCGTTTTCGTTGGAGGCACAGGGCCTTGAGGCAGCAATGGCCGCGGGATCGGTTATTAATCAGACAAAGGAAGCGATTGAGGAAGTTGTTGATCTTGCATTTGATCGTCTTGACATGACGCTCCTAGCCGCTGCGATGGAGGCACGAGCGACTGTCAACTCAGCATCCCTGCAATTTCAAGATGCGCTGACGACTTCAATAGATGAGGTAGACTCTCAGCAGCGAAGAATTCTCGAAGACCTGAACACCCTTAATGTGGCGGCTGAGGAAAGTCTTGAAACCTTGGCGGAGGAGCTCAAATCCGGCACAAATCAAGCCCTCTCTGACATTCGGCTCCTTCTTTCTGACAACGTAGGGGCAGTCTATGTATCCGCGCGCCCCACACTACTTAATGCAGATTTCTTCGAAATCGTGGTCGAGGGAACCGCACTTTCAAATGCTGAAATGGACGATTTTCGCGTGGCGACCATTCCAGTAGAGCCCATGGTAACGTCACAAGATGACGGCGTGATCATTTATCGGGTACCCATGGCCGTTTTGTCCGAATTGCCGGAGTTCAATATCGAAAGCAACGTGCCAGTCGAATTGCAAGTGGCATTTTCTTTTGTTGAGGCAGGGCGATGGTTTTGGTCTTCTGATAATGTCAGGCCGTTCACGACCACGGCGATCTTTCTTCCAGAAGAGATCGGTAGTGTCCGGGCCGTTTTTTCTGTCACGACCTCTGAAATGGAACGTCGCCGGCAAACTCGGGGCCCCTTCACGAGCAACCGGGTCCAATCAAGAGTAAAGTGGGATGGAATAGAGGCCGGGCATCGTCGTGATATATGGCTGGCATCGCCGTCTGAGGGATGGCGTATCGATCTATCGACCGCTGAATTTCGTTTCGAGCATGTGAACGATAGTTGCTCTAACTCGCGAGCCACAGCTGCATGGACAGAGCAAACCGAACAGATTCTGCGCGTTACAGCCACCACATCTTCAGATCGTCGGGCCGGGGCAACTTGCGGAACGAAAACCACAATTTCGTTTGATGAGTGGAGAAGCACTGATGTAGAGGGTGACTTTGTGACAGACGAAGTAAACATTACCGCATCAGATACGGCTAGAGTTGCGTTGGTTAATGACGCTAATGTCCGACGCGCACGCCTGTCGCACATTGAGGTTTCATCTCCAATGTTTGGCGAAGGCACTAGGATCTTTCGAATTGATAACCTTCCTGACGGAATAAGTGCAGACTATGATGCTGCGGCTCAGGCAGTGTTTGTTACAGTAGGGTATCGGTGAAATAACGCAATAATGGGTGCATGGAAGTGTTCTTGTTTTCTGTCTCCTTCAATTGCCTCTTCTGAAGAACGGCAAGACTGGAAAGGTTTGAGAGATTCTCTTTGATGGACGATGCAGATCTGTACGCGCTTTACCGACATTTCGGTCCAACAAGTGCTGTCATCCAGTTCTCCCTTCCACCCATTTCGCCACGATCATTCCCGGCACGCCGTCCACCGCCCGTTCCGCATCCCGCGCCAGATCCAGCCGCTTGCGTAGCTTGACCTGCGGGACCAGCAGGAAAATCGGCACAGTTGCCACGCCGCGCCCGGTTTTCGACTTGGATGCAACGGCCCGGCCTTTGGAATTCAACCGCCCCTCGGCCACCAGCAGGCTCGGACCCCGGCGGCGGTAGACAAACCGCAGGCGCAGGCCGCTGCGGCGTTCCCATTCGCCGGGGGTGATCCGGCCACCCTTGGTGCTTTTCCCGGCGGCAGGCGTCGGAATCGCCAGCCAGAACCCATCCTTCGACCGGATCAACGGCCCTGTGTCATGCGCGCCGATGATCACCGGGGCGTTCGACCAGACGAGGGCCGCCGCGTTCAGGCTTTCGCCGGATTTGGGGAAGCTGGCGAGCCGGATGGAGTTGCCCAGCCTCGTGCCAAGGCCCGCGCCGGTGATCTGGCCGCGCCAGGCGGACTTCAGGGAACTGCCCGCCTCGCGCATGGCGGTGGACACCGCCTTTTCCCCGGCGGCGATTTCGGCCTGCATCAGGGCGACAAGGTCTGGGTCAATGGCGATTTTCAGTCTCATGACGGGCGCAGGTCCAGTGTCCAGATCAGACGTTCGCGGTCGCGGACAGGCTCGCCCTGAATGGTGAAGCTGTCCGTGCCGATCACGATCAGATCGCCCGTGCGCGGATCGGGCAGGTCAGACACACGGACATCCAGCATCATGGTGACGCTGACAAAGCGCCCAGCGCCGAATTCCGTGGTCCGATCCGGGGCGCGGCGGATAACGCGGATTGGGCGTTCCTCCGATGTGGTGGCGGAAATCCAGACTGCGGCCGCCGCCATGGACGGGTTGGCATAGATCCGGTCCATGGCGGCGGCGAAGGCGTTCATGTCGGGGCCGTCAGTTCGAGGTGTGGATGCGGATCGCGATGCGCGGCCGTTTGTTCACCGGCAGGATCGAGGCCTCGGTCATCAGGTCGATCCAGCGGCCCTTTTCGTCGAGGTGCTGGCGGGCGTAGAGGGGCAGGCCGAGGGTGTTTGCCGCCTCCAACAGGTTGGCGGGGCCGCCATAGGTCGTGAACGTGTCCATCGTTCCCAAGGGGAAGGCGATGCCTTCGTTGGCCGGGACCAGCCGTTCGGTGGCCTTGGTCGAGAGCGTGACGGTGCCCGCGTATTCCTCGAACACGATGCCCGCGAAGGGGAAGTTGCGGCGCACATCCTGGCGCAGGGGCTGCGCGCCAGTGGCGGCGTAGAACTTGTAGGCTTCTTCCGTCTTCGGGTGGGCGATCAGCTTGTCGAAGAATTCGCGGCTGACGAGGGCATGCACGTCCGTCATGCTTTCGCCCAGCAGGTTGTCCTCCATCGCCCGCAAGACCTCGCGCACCTTGCCCTGAACGTTGGTGCCTGCCGTGCCCAGCAGGAAGTCCACCGAGATCTGCGCCAGGCCGAATTCGGTGAAGTAGTTGTAGAGGGTCGTGCCAGCCCCGTCCTTCACGATGCCGCGGAGCGCGTTCATCTCCATGTATTCGCGGGTCTGGGCATGCTTGCGGCGCATCAGCTGCAGCTTGCGGTTCATCACCTCGACCAGCGGGTCGGCACCATCGAAGACGCCCAGCGCGGGCTGGCCCTGAATGTCACCGGGCAGGATGACGTCATCATGCGGGATCCACGGCAGGGCGAAGCTGCGCATCGAGCGGCCTTCCCGGGTGCCGACGGTTGCAGGACCACCCAGCGGAACCGAAGGCAGCAGGTTCAGGACACCCTCGTATTGCTCGATGATCACCGACCGCTGGGTGACGCCTTCGAAGCGGAAGAGGCCGATCTGGTCGAGGCGGGTGTAGAGGTTGGGCAGGATGTTGATGGCCTGCGTCATCTCGGCGAGCGAGTAACCGCCAGCGTCAAAGGGATTGCGAACGATGGTCATGGGGTGCTCCGGGGGAAAGAGG
>NZ_JRKS01000065.1 GCF_000763805.1 Paracoccus sphaerophysae
GATCGTACGTCAGGCAGAGTTGATCCGCGATTCTGCCAAATGACGTAACGTCATACCCAGACGGCCAGGCGGGGAGGCCAAGCCGTCTTCTGGGGGAGGAGCGACAGGTCCCGCATCACCGGCGGGGGCTGTCTCCGTTGGGGGGGGGTCCGCCGCCCCCCGCACACGGAAGGCCCGCCCCGGGGCGCGGCAGGGAGGGCGGCGCGCCGCCCGGGGCGCCGCGCGTCCGCGGGTCAGGGCCGGCGCCGCGGCCGGGGGACGGGGCTGCGCGATCCCGGCGATCTGCCGTTCCACCGGGGCCTCGTCGGCCACCGCCGAGGGCTGCTGCGGCGCCGGCGCCACCGTCGCCACCGCCACCGGCATCTGCGGCACCTGCAGGTCCGACAGGTTCGGCGCCGCCTCGCCCGCCACATCGGGCGCCGGCAGCGCGGTCGGGTCGGCGTCGGGCGCGAGGGGCGACAGCGCCACCGGCCCGCCCGCCACCACCTCGTCCGAGGGCGGGCGCGGCTGCGCGGGCACCGCCGAGGCCTGGTCGCCGACCGGCCCGGCGCCGCGGCTGGCGGCGGCCATCGCCTCGAACTCGACGCTGCTCATCGTCTCGACCGGGGCCATGCGGATCGCCGGCGCCTGCGGCGCGCGGAACAGCGCCCCGCCCAGCGCCACCGCGCCGATCAGCGCGGCGTGGACGACGCCCGACACCCAGGCGCCGACCCGGCGCTCGCGCGCCTCGTCGGGGGGGAAGGGATCAGCCATCCAACTCAGCCGTCCATGCGCGGCCCGCCCGCATCGGTGACCAGCACGATGTCGCGATAGCCAGCGGCGTTCAGCGCCCCCATCACCTGCATGACGCGGGCATAGGGGACCGTGCCGTCGGCGCGCAGGTAGATGCGCGAGGACCGCCGTTCCGTGGCCACCGCGCGCAGCCGGGTGACCAGTTCCGCCTCGGGCACCTCTGTCGTCATCAGGACCAGCGGGCCCTGGGCGGGGACCGAGACGGTCAGCGGTTCCTCGGGTTCCGAGCGCACCGCCTCGGCGGCGGTCTGCGGCAGTTGCAGCGGCACGCCCACGGTCAGCAGCGGCGCCGCGACCATGAAGATGATCAGCAGCACCAGCATCACGTCGACGAAGGGCGTGACGTTGATTTCCGCCATCGGCGCCGCGCGCCGCCGGCCGCGGCGGCGAGAGGTGCCGCGCAGGGTCCCGCCGGCCATTCAGGCGTCCTCGATCTGGCGCGACAGGATGGTCGAGAATTCGTCGGCAAAGGCCTCGTGCTGGCTGGTGATGCGGTCGGCGTCGGTGACCAGCTTGTTGTAGAAGATCACCGCTGGGATGGCCGCCAGCAGGCCCAGCGCGGTCGCGACCAGCGCCTCGGCGATGCCCGGCGCCACAACCGCCAGCGAGGTGTTCTGCGACAGGGCGATGCCCTCGAACGCGGTCTTGATCCCCCAGACGGTGCCGAACAGCCCGATGAAGGGCGCGGTCGAGCCGACCGTGGCGAGGAACGGCAGCCCGCGGGTCAGCCGGTCGCTTTCGCGGTTGATCGCCACGTTCATCGCCCGGTCGATGCGCGACTGGGCGCCGGGGATCAGCTCGCCATCGTCGCGCTGCGACTTGCGCCATTCGGTCATGCCGGCGGAAAAGATGCGCTCGGCCGCCCCCTTGGGCTTGCCGGTCATCCGGTCATACAGGTCGTCCAGCGGCTCGCCCGACCAGAAGCGGCGGTCGAAGCTGCCGCTGTCGCGGCGGGTCGCAACCTGCACCATCAGCTTCTGGATGATGGTCGCCCAAGACCAGACCGAGGCCAGGACCAGCAGCACCATGACGATCTTGACCGTCAGCGAAGCGCGCAGGAACAGCGCGATCAGCGAGAAATCGGCCGGCGCGCCGATTGCGACATTTTCCATGTTGTGCCTGTCCTTGGACTGCCTTGGGGACTGCCTGTGCCCGCAATTTCGCGGTGTTTTGCCGCGATCCTAGCCCGAAAGGCCAGCCGAAGGCCAACACAGTTGCGTGCTTTTTCCGCCGCGTCGGCCGGCCGCCGCGCATGGTCGCCCCGCGCGGGCGGGCCGGGTCAGCCGCCCAGCGCGCCGATCAGCGCCGGCGGCATCCGGTGCGCGCGCATGACGCGGATGTCGACGCAGACCAGCGTCACGGTGGACTGGAACAGCGTTTCGCCGTCGCGGGTGACGGCCTGGTCCAGCTGGATCCGCGAGCCGGTGGCGCTGGTGAGCGTCGTGACGACCTCGAGCGCGTCGTCGAAGCGGGCGGGGCGCAGATAGTCGGCCTCGACCCGGCGGACGACGAAGGCGAGGCCCTCGTCCCTGATCAGCCGCTGCTGGTCGATGCCCAGCTCGCGCAGCCATTCGCTGCGGCCGCGTTCGATGAATTTCAGGTAGTTGGCGTAATAGACGACCTGCCCGAGGTCGGTATCCTCGTAATAGACGCGGATCGGAAAGCGGTGGCTCATGCATGGTCCTTACAGCCGGGCGGCCAGGCGCAGCGCATGGCTGGGATCCCGGGCGCAGGCTGGCAGAGCCGGGTCATAGGCCGCGCGGATCAGCGCCGCAATCCCGGCGCTGGGGGTGACGTGGCGGGCAAAGCTGAGCATCGCGTTGACGCCGGTGTCCTCGGCCAGCACCGCCGGATGGGCCGAGCCCAGCGCGCCCCCCAGCCGCAGGAAGGACAGGCAGGCGCGGATGCCGCCGCCGGCGTCGAAGCGCAGCAGCCGATAGCGGTCGGCCGACTGCGCCGCCAGCCGGGCGGGCAGGTCAGCCAGCCCGGTCAGCCGGTCGAGATCGGGAAGGCCGCCCAGTTCCTCCCAGTCGCGGACGGCAAAGACCATGAAATTGGCCCCCATCTCGGGGTCGGTGTCGGTCATCGGCTGGCCGGCATGGGCCGCGACCGCGGCCAGCGCGGCGCGGAACACGGCCAGCGTCTCGTCCGCCAGGCCGAAGGCGACCGGCGCGATCGGCCGGGCCCAGCGGGCGCACAGGAAGTCGCCGCCGGGCTGGGTGAACAGCACCCCGATCTCGTCCGCGGTCAGCGCCATCAGGCGCCCGCCGGGTCGGGCAGGCGGCGGAAATAGCCCGGATAGTCTATCACCAGCCCGTCCGGGTCCACCGCCAGCTCGGTCGAGAAATGCCGGAACAGCCCCTCGTAGCGGTACCGCTCGCCGCAGAGGCAGGTATAGCGCTGCGGCGCCGGGCGGGGCAGGAAGGCGCCGTCGATCTGGGTGGGCAGCGGCACATAGGCGGCGAGGATCTCGGCCGCCTGCCGGTCGCCCAGGCCCAGCCGGCGGATCGGCAGGGTGTTGGTCGCCGGCGTCACGCCGATGTCCACGTCAAGGCAGCCGTCGAGCTTCGGGATCGGCCGGTCGGTCAGCGCGTCGGTCCAGCGCCCCTGGTCGTCGGCCCGGACCTTGAGCGCCGGGCCGCCGGTATAGAACACCCAGACCTGCCGGGTGCGGCCGGCGGCGTCGGTCTGCACCCGGTAATGGGCGCCGTAGGCACCCTCGCGGTTGCCGACCACGACGCCGTCCAGCGTCAGCCCGTCCGCCGACAGGGTGACGTCGCAGTGGTCCAGCCCCTGCCCGTCCCAGCCCGCCCAGCGCACATGCCGCCGCATCGGCCCCGCCCTTTCTAGGAAATGATCGTCGCCTCGGTGGCGGCGCGCAGTTCGTCCTCGGTCACGCCGTCGGCGCATTCGACGAGCCTGAGCCCGCCGGGCACCACGTCCAGAACGCCCAGGTTGGTGATGATGCGGTCCACGACGCCCTTGCCGGTCAGCGGCAGGGTGCAGGCCTTGAGCACCTTGGATTCGCCGGCCTTGTTGGTGTGGTCCATGACCACGATCACCCGGCGGACCCCGGCGACGAGGTCCATCGCCCCGCCCATGCCCTTGACCAGCTTGCCGGGGATCATCCAGTTCGCCAGGTCGCCGTTCTCGGCGACCTCCATCGCGCCGAGGATCGCCGCCGCGATCTTGCCGCCGCGGATCATCGCGAAGCTTTGGGCGCTGTCGAAATAGGCGGTGCGGGGCAGTTCGGTGATGGTCTGCTTGCCGGCGTTGATGAGATCGGGGTCTTCCTCACCCTCGAACGGGAAGGGGCCCATGCCCAGCATGCCGTTTTCGGACTGCAGCGTGATGTCCTTGTCGCCAACATAGTTGGCGACCAGCGTCGGGATGCCGATGCCGAGATTGACATACATCCCGTCTTCCAGTTCCTGCGCGGCCCGTGCCGCCATCTGGTTGCGGTCCCATGCCATTAAGAGTTCCTCTCCAATCGTGACAGCTGTTGGCCCAACAGCATCTGGGCAACTTCACTCTGCAGGCGCAGCATCCGATCTAATTCATCCCCACTCGGATCAGCGTCTGAGTCAGGATCTTGGTAAAGCGCAAAAACTCCCTCGCCTTCCAACTCCGCAATGAGATTTTGCGCGGCCCGAAAAGCTTCTTTTACCCTCGTTATATCAACCTCTTTGACATACGACATTCACGCCTCCTCGCGCTTTCTCACCGTGCGCTGCTCGATGCGCTTTTCGTGGTCGCCCTGGATGATCCGGTGCACGTAGATGCCCGGCAGGTGGATGTGGTCGGGGTCCAGCGAGCCGGTGGGCACGATCTCTTCGACCTCGACCACGCAGATCTTGCCGCAGGTGGCGGCCGGGACGTTGAAGTTGCGGGCGGTCTTGCGGAACACGAGGTTGCCGGTCTCGTCGGCCTTCCACGCCTTGACGATGGCCAGGTCGGTCACGATGCCGCGTTCCAGGATATAGTCCTGACCGTCGAAGTTCTTGACCTCTTTGCCCTCGGCGATGACGGTGCCGACGCCGGTCTTGGTGTAGAAGCCGGGGATCCCAGCCCCGCCCGCGCGCATCCGTTCGGCCAGCGTGCCCTGCGGGTTGAATTCCAGTTCCAGCTCGCCGGACAGGTACTGGCGCATGAACTCGGCGTTCTCGCCGACATAGGACGACTGCATCTTCTTAATCTGCTTGCTGTCGAGCAGGATGCCCAGTCCGAACCCGTCCACGCCGCAGTTGTTCGAGGCGATGGTCAGATCCTTGACGCCCGACTTGTGGATCGCGGCGATCAGCAGTTCCGGGATGCCGCAGAGGCCAAAGCCCCCCGCGGCGATCGACATGCCGTCCTTGAGCACGCCGTCCAGCGCGGCCTCGGCGTTGTCATAGACCTTTTTCACAGAGCCCTCCCACAAATGCGTCGCAGCCGTGTTTGGCGGCGGGGCGGGGCGGAGTCAATCAGCCCGCCGCCGTCCCGTGGCCGAACCGCGGGGCCTCTGCGGGGCGAGGTGTCAGGCGTCGGAGTCCGGGCCTGCCGCGGGGGTCTTCGCCGGCTTCTTTGCGGCGGCGGTCCTGGTGGCGGGCTTCTTCGCGGCGGTCTTCCCTGCGGTCTTCCCTGCGGCCGGCTTCTTCGCCGGGGTCTTCTTCGCCGCCGTCTTCTTCGCCGCCGTCTTCGCCGTCTTCGGCGCGGCCTTCGCCGCCGCCTTCCGCGGCGCCTTGCCGCCCTTGGTGGCCTTCGCGGCGATCAGTTCCAGCGCCTTGTCCATGTCGATCGTCTCGGGCGTCACGTCGCGGGGCAGCGTGGCGTTGACCCTGCCCCATTTGACATAGGGCCCGAAGCGCCCGTTCAGCACCTGCACCGGCCCGCCATCGGGATGCTCGCCCAGTTCCTTCAGCGCCGCGGCAGGCGCACCCCGCCCGCGCTGGGGTTTCGAGGCCAGCACTTCGACCGCGCGGTTCATGCCGATGGTGAATACCTCGTCCACCTCAGGCAGGTTGGCATATTTCGCGCCGTGCTTGACGTAGGGCCCATAGCGGCCGATCCCGGCCTCGACCACCGCGCCATCCTCGGGGTGCGGGCCGATCTCGCGCGGCAGGGACAGCAGCATCAGCGCCTTTTCCAGGTCCATAGACCCGGCGTCCCACCCCTTGGGGATCGAGGCGCGGGGCGGCTTGGGCTGCTCGGCCGTCGCCTCGCCGCGCTGGACATAGGGGCCGAAGCGGCCGTTTTTCAGGCTGATCTCGACCCCCTCCGGGTCCAGCCCCAGCACCGCATCGCCCACCGCCTCGCCATCCGGGCCGCCCAGCGGGCGGGTATAGCGGCATTCGGGATAGTTGTTGCAGCCGATGAAGGCCCCGCCCGACCGCGCGGTCTTGAGGTTCAGCCGCCCCTGCCCGCACAGCGGACAGACGCGCGGGTCGGACCCGTCGCCCGGATCGGGATACAGATGCGGGGCCATCGCCTCGTTGATCGCCTCGAGCACCTCGGTGATCCGCAGTTCGCTGGTATCGGCCAGCGCGGCCGAGAAATCGCGCCAGAACCGCCGCAGCACCTCGCGGTATTCGCGCGACCCCGAGGAGATGTCGTCCAGCTCCCCCTCCATGTCGGCGGTGAAGTCGTAGGAGACGTAGCGCGGGAAATACTTCACCAGGAACGCCGTCACCAGCCGGCCCTTGTCCTCGGCGATCAGGCGGTTCTTGTCCTTGCGGACATAGTCGCGGTCCTGGATCGTGGTGACGATGCTGGCATAGGTCGAGGGCCGGCCGATGCCGAGTTCCTCCATCCGCTTGACCAGAGTCGCCTCGGTGTAGCGCGGCGGCGGCTGGGTGAAGTGCTGTTCGGGGGTCACCTCGCGCTTGGCAGCGGCCTCGCCCTCGGCGATCTGCGGCAGGCGGGCGCTGTCCTCGCCCTCGTCGTCGTCATGGCCCTGGTCGTAGATTTTCAGGAACCCGTCGAACAGCATCACCTGCCCGGTGGCGCGCAGCCCGACCTGCCCGTCGGCGCTGCCGATCTCGACCGTGGTGCGCTCCATCCGCGCGGCTTCCATCTGCGACGCGAGCGTGCGCTTCCAGATCAGGTCATAAAGCTTGCGCTGCTCGGGCTCGACGTTCAGCTTGTCGGGCGACAGCATCATGTCGGTCGGCCGGATGCATTCGTGGGCTTCCTGCGCGTTCTTGGCCTTGTTCTTGTACATCCGCGGCGATTTCGGGACGTAGTCGGCGCCGAAACGGGCCTTGATCGCGTCGCGCGCGGCCATCACGGCCTCGGGCGCCATGTCGATGCCGTCGGTCCGCATGTAGGTGATATAGCCTGCCTCATACAGCCGCTGCGCCGCGCTCATGCAGGCGCGGGCGCCAACGCCCAGCTTGCGGCTGGCCTCCTGCTGCAGGGTCGAGGTCATGAAGGGCGGCCACGGGTTGCGGCTGGTGGGCTTGGCGGTGACCGAGGTCACGGTCAGGTCGCGGGAGTTGACGGCGCTGACGGCAAGCCGGGCGGCTTCCTCGTTCGCCAGATCATAGCGTTCCAGCTTCCTGCCGGCATAGCTGACCAGCTGGGCGCGGTATTCGTCCCCATTGGGGGTCGCCAGGGTGGCGTGGACGGTCCAGTATTCGCGGGCGCGGAACGCCTCGATCTCCATCTCGCGATCGACGATGATCCGCAGCGCGACCGACTGCACCCGCCCGGCCGAGCGCGAGCCGGGCAGCTTGCGCCACAGCACCGGCGAGAGGTTGAAGCCGACGAGGTAATCCAGCGCCCGGCGCGCCAGATAGGCGTCGACCAGCGGCTGGTCGATGTCGCGCGGATTGGCCATCGCCTCGGTCACCGCGGATTTGGTGATCGCGTTGAAGGTGACGCGGCTGACCTGTGCCTTCTTCAGCGACGAGGCCAGCGCCTCGCGCAGGTGCCAGCTGATCGCCTCGCCCTCGCGGTCGGGGTCGGTGGCGAGGATCAGGTTCGGGTCGCGGGCCAGCGCGTCCTTGATCGCCTTGACGTGCTTTTTCGAGTCCGACGCGACTTCCCATTTCATCGCAAAATCGTCGTCGGTATCGACCGAACCGTCCTTGGGCGGCAGGTCGCGGACATGGCCGAAGGACGCCAGAACCGTGTAATCGTCGCCCAGATACTTGTTGATCGTCTTGGCCTTGGCGGGGGATTCGACGACGACGACGGGCATGAGGCTCTCCGGGGACTATTCGGGCCGGGAACATGGGCACCGCGGCGAGGGGTGTCAACGGCAGGACCGGGGCGCTGCCCCGGACCCCGGGATATTTGGGCAAAGAAGAAGCCCGGAAGCCGAGGCCCCGGGCAGCGCTTTCTTCTTTGCTCAAGTATCCGCGGGGGAGCCTCGGGACGAGGCGGGGGCGGCAGCCCCCTTGCTGCCGCCGTCGGTTCAGATGCCGTCGCCGACGAAGGCCTTTTCGACCACGAATTCCTTGGGATCGCTGTTGGCGCCCTCGCGCAGGCCAAAGCCTTCCAGCACCGCCTTGACGTCGATGTTGAAGGCGAGGCTGCCGCAGACCATCGCCCGGTCCTCGGCCGGGTTCATCGGCGGCAGGCCCAGATCGGCGAACACCTTGCCCGAGCTGAGGTTGTCGGTGATCCGTCCCATGCGCTCGGTCGTCTCGCGGGTGGTGGTCGGGTAATAGACCAGCCGCTTGTCGAAATCCGCGCCGAACATCTCGGTCAGCAGTTCGTCGCCATGCAGCCCGGCCACGAGGTCGCGGCCATATTCCAGCTCGGCCGCCTCGCGGCAGGTGTGCATCATGATGACCTGATCATAGCGCTCGAAGGTCTCGGGGTCGCGCATCAGGCTGGCGAAGGGCGCGATGCCGGTGCCGGTCGCGAGGAACCACAGCCGCTTGCCCGGCAGCAGCGCGTCCAGCACCAGCGTGCCCACGGGCTTGGGGCGCAGGATGATCTGGTCGCCGGGCTGGATGTGCTGCAGCCGCGAGGTCAGCGGCCCGTCCGGGACCTTGATCGAGTAGAACTCCAGCTCCTCGTCCCAGCTGGGCGAGGCGATGGAATAGGCGCGCAGGATCGGCTTGCCGCGCTCGTCGGGCAGGCCGATCATCACGAACTCGCCCGACCGGAAGCGCAGCGAGGCGGGCCGGGTCACGCGGAACGAAAACAGCCGGTCGGTCCAGTGCCGCACGGCGGTCACGGTCTGCGCGTCGGGCATCAGCGCGGCGGTCGAGGCGGGTTTGGCGTCAGGGGTGGGCAGGTCGGCCACGGGGAAATCCAGCGTCATATCGGTGTCCCGGAATATCTAGAGGAAAGAGGAGGCCGCTTCTAGCCCGCCAGCCGCGACCGGTGGTCCCAGGCGCGCCAGTCGGCGCGGGCGAGCCACTGGCCGGCGGGCTGGCGGCGGGCGAGGGCGGCGGGGATCTGGACCTCGTCGATGCCCACGCGCCGGGCCATCGCATACTGGTCGGCGATCAGCCCGCCGGTGGCGCGGATGCGGCCGGCGAAGCCCAACTCGCGCAGGATGCGGGCCAGGGAAAAGCCGCGGCCGTCGGTCATGGCGGGGAACTCGACCGCGATCAGGCCGGCGTTCAGATACTGGCCCAGCGTCGACGGGTCGGTGTCGGGGGGCAGCGTCACGTCCGGGTCGCCCTCGACCGGGTGAAAGCCGTCATCGCGGACCAGCACGGGGGCGTCGGGCAGCGGAACGATCTCGGCGGTCTGGATCACGGTCTCGGTCATGGTGTCGGTCTCTGGTTCCGGGGCGGCGTCGGGCGCGATCGGTCCGCGCACCATCTTGCCGCCGATGAAATGGATGCCGCATTCGGTCTTGGCCTGGCCGCGCCAGCGGCCCGAGCGCGGGTCCTCGCCCGCCGCCACCGGCGAGGTGCAGGGCGCGCAGCCGATCGAGGGATAGCCGCGGGCCACCAGCGGATGCCGGGGCAGCGCGTTCTCGTCCATGTAGTCGGCCACGTCCTGCGGACGCCAGTGCGCCAGCGGGTTGACCCGCAGCCGGCCGGGGGCCTCGGGCTCGAAGAAGTCCAGCTCGACCCGCTGGCCGCCCTGAAAGCGCTTGCGCCCGGTGATCCAGCCGTCGAAGCCGGCCAGAGCGGCCTCCAGCGGCACCACCTTGCGCAGGTCGCAGCAGGCGTCCGTGTCGCGCTGGTGCAGCGTGCCGTCGGGGTCGCGGGCGGCGATCTGTTCGGCGCTGGCGCGGATCACCCGGATGTCGGTCAGCGGCAGGCGTTCGGCGATCTGGCGCTGATAGGCGAGCGTCTCGGGGAACAGCATCTCGGTGTCGATGAACAGCACCGGGGTGTCCGGCGCCACCACCGACAGCATGTGCAGCAGCACCACCGATTCCGCCCCGAACGAGGACACCAGCGCGACCTTGCCCAGATCGGGGTCGGCCAGCGCGTGGCGCAGCACCTGCACCGCGGCGTGGTTGCGATAGCGCGCGTTCAGCGTCGCGGCGCGGTCTTCCAGGCTGAGATCAAGCATGAGCGCCCTCGGCCGGATACAGCGCCGCCCTGAAGGGCGCGGGCCCCAGCCGGCGCAGCGCGTCGATGAAGCGTTCCTCGGGCGATTCCCGGACCTGCAGATAGGCGTCGATCAGCCGCCCCACGGCCGGGACGACCTGGTCATAGGGGAAGCCGGCGCCCGCGCGTTCCCCGATGGCGGGCTGGTCATAGCCGTCGCCGCCCAGCGTGATCTGGTAGTTCTCGACCCCCGCCCGGTCCAGCCCGAGGATGCCGACATGGCCCAGATGGTGATGCCCGCAGGCGTTGATGCAGCCCGAGATGCGGACGTCGAAGGCGCCGATCTCGTCCTCGAGATCGCGCTCGCGGACATAGGCCGCCAGCTCCTGCGCGACGGGGATCGAGCGGGCGGTGGCGAGGGTGCAGAAATCCATCCCCGGGCAGGCCACGATGTCGGTGATCCGCCCGGCATTGGCCGTGGCCAGACCGGCCGCGCGCAGGGCGGCATACAGCGCCGGCAGCTCGGCCCGGTGGACATGCGGCAGCACCACGTTCTGGTCATGGGCGATGCGGATATCGCCATGGGCGTGGCGTTCGGCCAGGTCGGCGATCAGCCGCATCTGCTCGGCCGTGCAGTCGCCGGGGGTGGCGCCGGGGGCCTTGAGCGTGATCGTCACGCTGACGTAGCCCGGGGCGCGATGGGCCGACAGGTTGGTATCGGTGAACGACCGGAAGGCCGGGTTTGCGGCCCGCTCGGCCTCGTAGGCCGCGTCGTCGGGGGCGCGGAAAGCGGGGGCGGCAAAGCGCGCGGTCAGCCCGTCCAGCAGGTCGAGGTCGACGCCGCGGAACGCCGCCCGGCGGCGAAGGAATTCCTCCTCGATCTCGGCCCGCATGACGTCGAGGCCGCGTTCGGCGACGGTGACCTTGATGCGGGCCTTGTACTTGTTGTCGCGCCGGCCGCTGAGGTTGTAGGCGGCGAGGATCGCCTCGACATAGGGCAGCAGGTCGGCAGCGGGCAGGAACTCGCGCACCACCTTGCCCAGCAGCGGCGTGCGGCCCAGCCCGCCGCCGATCCAGACCTGAAAGCCCAGATTGCCGTCCTGCCGAACCAGCCGCAGGCCGATGTCGTGGGCCGGGATCACCGCGCGGTCCTTTTCGCCGCCCGAGACGGCGATCTTGAACTTGCGCGGCAGGAACTGGAACTCGGCATGGTCGGTGGACCAGATGCGCAGCAGCTCGGCCCAGGGGCGCGGATCGGCGGCCTCGTCGGCGGCGGCGCCGGCAAAGGCGTCGGTGGTGACGTTGCGGATCGTGTTCCCCGAGGTCTGGATCGCGTGCAGCCCGACATCGGCCAAGGCGTCCAGCATGTCCGGGATATCGACCAGCCGCGGCCAGTTGAATTGCATGTTCTGGCGGGTGGTGAAGTGCCCGTAGCCGCGGTCCCAGCGGTCGGCGATATGGGCCAGCCCGCGCAGCTGGTCGGGGCTGATCGTGCCATAGGGGATCGCCACCCGCAGCATGTAGGCGTGCAGCTGCAGATAGACGCCGTTCATCAGCCGCAGCGGGCGGAACTCGTCCTCGGTCAGGCTGCCGTCCAGTCGGCGTTCGACCTGGGCACGGAACTGGGCGGCGCGGTGATGCAGGTAGGATTGCGGTTTGGCGGCATCAAACATGGCTGGCCTCGGGCTGGCGGGCATTGGCGTTTCGGGCGGCGGGTTCGGTGGTTGGCCCGCCATTGCGGAAGGCCTCGCGGAAATGGGCGGGGGCGGCGCGGCCGTCGGGACCGCGGGCGGCCTCGATCAGGTAGGGGCCGACGACGACATGACCCTGGGCTTGCGCGTCGAGCAGCGCCAGTTCGGCCAGGCCGGGGTCCTCGTACAGCACCGCCTCGGCCGGCTTGGCGGTCCAGCCGCCCTCGCCCATCCAGACGCAGCGGCCGTCGCGCAGATCGTTGGCGGTGAGGACCGCGGGGGTTTCCGGCGAGGGAACGAAGGTCTTGGACATGGCGCAGTTGCTCCGGCTTGACTAGTGTCAGAATAGGAAATTCATGTTGCAAAGCGCTAGACATGCGGGAAAATAAGGACGCAGCTTCAGCCTGACTGCGCCCAACAGGAAAGATGTTCCGGAATGACCGCTTCGCCGCAGACGCCGGTCCGGCTGGACGAGACCGACCGCAAGATACTGTCCCTGCTGCAAGAGGACGCGAGCCTGCCGCTGGAGGAGATCGCGACCCGCGTCGGCGCCTCGCGCACCCCGGTCTGGAACCGGATTCGCAAGCTGCGCGACCAGGGGGTGATCCGCGGCCAGGTGGCGCTGCTGGATGCCGAGGCGCTGGGGCTCGAGGCGTGTTTCTTCGTCCTGATCCGCACCACCGAACACGACGCCGACTGGGCGGCGCGGTTCCTGGCCGCGGTCCGCAGCCGCCCCGAGGTGATCGAGGCGCACCGGCTGGCCGGCGACATCGACTATATCCTCAAGGTGATGGTGCGGAACGCCCGCGCCTATGACCGCTTCTACCAGTCGCTGATTTCCGAGATCCGCATCCAGAACGTCACTGCGCTGCTGTCGATGGAGGAGATGAAGGCGACCTCGGCCCTGCCCATCGCGCCGGCCTGACGCGCCCAGCCGGGGAGGGCCCGATGCCCCCCAGAGCGGCACGGCTTCTTCTTTGCCGAAATATCCCCGCCGGAGGCTCCCGAGCGCCCGGACAACAGTCCAGTGGGCTGGTTCAGCGAGGGAGGCCAGCGATAGCTGGCACAGGCGAGCGCCCGGACTACACGCCAGCCGCCAGTCTCAGCGAACCAGCGCCACAGCTTGCCGGTTGCACCGCCCCGCCCCCGGTGCGACAAGGCGCGTCATGGATTTGCGTCTCAAGGCCCTCGGGGTCCATCTGTTCACGGCCACCGGGTCCGTCCTGTCCATGCTCGCGCTGCTGGCGGCGGTCGAGGGGGAATGGTCCACCATGTTCGGCTGGCTGATCGTGGCGCTGGTCGTGGACGGCGTCGACGGCCCGCTGGCGCGGCGCTATCGGGTCAAGGAGAACTGGCAGACGCATGACGGGGTGCTGATGGACCTCATCATCGACTATCTGACCTATGTGTTCATCCCCGCCTTCGCGCTGTTCAAGTCCGGGCTGCTGAACGGCTGGACCGGCTGGCTGTGCATCATCGCCATCGTCTATGGCTCGGTGATCTACTTCGCTGACACCCGGATGAAGACCCGCGACAACAGCTTCTCGGGCTTTCCGGCCTGCTGGAACATGGTCGTGCTGGTGCTGTTCGCGCTGAAACCGCATTTCTGGGTGATCGCGATCATCGTGGTGGCGCTGACCGTGGCGATGTTCCTGCCGGTCAAGTTCATCCACCCGGTGCGCACCGAACGCTGGCGGGCGATCTCGCTGCCGATGACGGCGGCCTGGGTGGTGTTCGCGGGCTGGGCGATCGCGGTCGGCTTCCACCCGCAAAGCTGGGCGCTGTGGGGGCTGGTGGTCACCTCGCTGTGGCTGATGCTGGCCGGCGCGGTGCAGCAGCTGATCCCCGCCAACGTTCCGCCGCAACGCAGCGCTTGATCGGGCGGCTCGCTCGCCCCTAGGGTTCCCGCGACGGCCCGCAGGGGCCGAACCGACAAGGGGACCCCGATGTTTCACCGACTTCTCACCACGGCGGCCGCGCTGGCGCTGCTGGCCGGGCCGGCGCTGGCCGCGCAGGACACGATCCGCCTCGGCATGGTGCTGGAACCGCCGGGGCTGGACCCCACGGCCAACGCCGCCGCGGCGATCGACGAGATCACCTATGCCAACATCTTCGAAAGCCTGACCCGCTTTGCCGCCGATGGCAGCATCGTCCCCGGCCTCGCCGAAAGCTGGGAGGCGAAGGACGGCGGCAAGGTCTATGAATTCAAGCTCCGCAAGGGCGTGAAATTCCACGACGGGGCGGATTTCGACGCCTCGGACGTGGTGTTCTCGCTGGACCGCGCCCGCGCCCCCGATTCCACCAACGCGCAGAAGGAGCTGTTCGCCGACATCGCCAGCGTCAAGGCGGTCGCGCCGGATCTCGTGCGGGTCACGCTGAACGGGCCGGACGGGCTGTTCCCGTGGAAGATGGCCTGGGGCGACGCGGCGATCATGGACCCGGCCTCGGCCGCGGGTGCTGCGACCAAGCCGGTGGGCACCGGGCCGTTCCAGTTCAAGGAATGGACCCAGGGCGACCACGTCACCCTGACCGCCTTCGACGGCTACTGGGGCGACAAGCCGGCGCTGAAGACGGCGACCTTCCGTTTCATCTCGGACCCCACGGCGGCCTTCGCGGCGATGATGGCGGGCGACGTCGATGCCTTCCCGATCTATCCCGCGCCGGAAACGCTGGACCAGCTGAAGGCCGATCCGCGCTTCAAGGTGATCGTCGGGACGACCGAGGGCGAGACGATCCTGTCGATGAACAACCGCAACGCGCCCTTGGACAACCCCAAGGTGCGCGAAGCGATCGCCCTGGCCGTGGACCGGCAGGCGATCATCGACGGCGCAATGTTCGGCTATGGCACCCCCATCGGCAGCCATTTCGCCCCGCACAACCCGGATTACGTCGATCTCGTCGGCAAGACCCCGCACGACCCGGAAAAGGCCAAGGCGCTGCTGGCCGAGGCCGGCGTCAAGGACCTGAAGCTGCGCCTCGCCCTGCCGCCGCCGCCCTATGCCCGCCGCGGGGGCGAGATCGTCGCCGCCGAGCTGCGCGACGTCGGGATCGAGACCGAGACCACCAACATGGAATGGGCCCAGTGGCTGGAAACGGTCTACAAGAACCACGATTTCGACCTGACCATCATCAGCCATGTCGAGCCGATGGATGTCGGCATCTACGCTCGCGACGGCTATTACATCGGCTATGACAACGCAGATTACCGGGCGCTGATGGACCGGCTGAAAGCCGCGGTCGATCCGGCCGAGCGCAGCGTGGTCCTGAAGGAGGCGCAGGAGAAGCTGGCCGCCGACCACCCCGTGGCCTACCTGTTCCAGCTGGCCAAGACCGGCGTCGCCGATGCGCGGATCGAGGGGCTGTGGGAAAACGCGCCCTCGCCGTCGAACGACCTCAGCAAGGTGCGCTGGACCGAGTGACGTGACGCGGGGGGCTTTCCGCCCCCCGCACCCCCCGAGGATATTTCTCGACAGAAGATCGCGGGGGCGGGCGTCAGTTCTTCAGCACGATGCAGCGCCCGCCCAGGGCGCGGAACTGGCTGCAGAAGGCGTTGGCCTCGCCGCGCGAGGAATAGCCGATCTGCGCGGTATAGACGCGCCGGCCCGTGCCGGTGAGTTTCTTGCGGACATAGCTGACGCGCTTGCCGCCCAGGATCGGGCGCAACTGGCGGTTCAGCCGGTTGACCTGGCTCTGCGCCCCCGACTGCTTGGGGTGCGAGGCGAGGATCACGCCCCACGGCCAGACCCGCTGCTTGGTCGAGAACTCCTTGAGCGAGCGGTTCCCCGCCAGCTTGATGCAGGCGTCGCGGAAGCCCTGTTCCTTGCTCAGCCGGATGTCGATTTCGGCCGGCGGGTCGTCGCGCCATTTCCAGGCGTTGTGGCCGGTGATCGCCTCGACGTAATCCTGCGTCTCGTAAGGCAGCACCTGGCCGCCATTGTAGAACCGCAGCGCCCTTGCCTCGCCGCCGTTATAGGCGACCGCCGCGAGGCCCATGTTGCCGAAGCCGTCGATCAGGTAGCGCAGGTAGTCGGCCGAGGCATGGATCGCCTTGGCGGGGTTTAACGGGTCGTCGAGCTTCCGGATGCGGGCCGTTTCGGGCATGAACTGGGCGATGCCCAGGGCGCCGACCGGCGAGACGGCCTCGGGCTCGAACATGCTTTCCTTCCACAGCAGCCGGGCCAGGAAATTGGGGTCGAGCCGGTTTTCGCCGGCCGCCTTCTCGATGGTGCGGCAGACGTCCGAGACATAGCTCGCCACCGTGATGCAGCTGCGCTGGTCGATGGTGCAGCGGCGGGTCTTGTCGTCGGCCGCGGGCTGCATCGGGCCGACGGCCGGGGGGGTGGCGG
>NZ_JRKS01000066.1 GCF_000763805.1 Paracoccus sphaerophysae
GTGTATGTATAAGGACGAATGGGGGATGGTCGTGAACGCGCCGCCCCCCGCCGTTGCCCCCCGCACCGCAGCCGCGCAGGCCCGCGACGTCCTGCTGCCCGCAGAAACGGTGCTGTGGGAAGGCGCTCCCCGCCAGGGGGCCGGCTGGCGCTGCCTGCTGCGCGAGCGCGACATCATCCTGACCGCCCTGGCGGCTTTGCCGGGACTGGCGCTGTTGGCCGTTGGGCTTCCCGAGCATCGGGAGATGCTGGGGCTGGCGGTGGCCGTCGGGACCGCGACCGGGATCTTCACTCTCGCCCGGTTGGGCGGCCAGCTGCGCAGGGCCCGCTATCTCGTCACCGACCGCCGGGCGATCGTGGTCAGCGGCAGCACCATCCTGTCGATCAAGCACACCGCCAGCCGTCCGCAACGGCGCGCGACGCGCTGCGGCACCACCATCGAACTGGGCAGGGGCGTCACCGGAAACGCAGCCGCTGCCCGGTGGGAAAGCGACCAGCGCCTGGCGCGGTTGTTCAGCGGTCCGGACAACGACGCTCCGGTCATCGCATTCCGCGCGCTGGAACCCTCCGAGGCGCCCTTTGAGCTGCTCAGCCGCCTCGCTGCTGCACCTCCGGCCCATCATCGCAGCCCCGTGCCCCCGCTGGGAGGCGGCTTTTCCGCATGATCCTGCATTTTCAGAACACCCGCCTGATCGACCCGCAGGCGCTGTCGGCCGAACCCGGCAGCCTGACGGTGCAGGACGGCGTGATGGTCGCGCTGGACGGGGACGCTCCGGAAGGGGCGCGGGTCATCGACGGACAGGGCAAGTGCCTCGCCCCCGGCATCATCGACTGGGGCGTCAAGATCGGCGAGCCGGGCGAGCGGCACCGCGAGTCCATGCGCTCGGCGGCGCTGGCGGCGGCAGCGGGGGGTGTCACCACCATCGTCGCGCGGCCCGATACCCTGCCCCCCATCGACACGCCCGAATCGCTGGAATTCGTCACCAGGCGGGCGGCGGAACAGCCGGTGCGCATCCGCCATCAGGCCGCTCTGACCCGGACCCGAGAGGGGCGCGAGATGGTCGAGATGGGGTTCCTGCTGGATGCCGGCGCGGTGGCCTTCACCGATGGCGTGCGGGTGGTGGAAAACACCAAGCTGCTGTCGCGCTGCATGACCTATGCGCGGGGCCTGGGCGCGCTGATCGTGGGCCATCCGCAGGATGCCGGGCTGTCGAGGGGCGCGGCGGCGACCTCGGGCAAGTTCGCCTCGCTTTACGGTATCCCCTCGGTCAGCCCGCTGGCGGAGCGGATGGGGCTGGAACGCGACCTCGCGCTGGTCGAATCGACCGGGGTGCGCTGGCACGCCGACCAGATCACCACCGCCGCGGCGCTGCCGGTGCTGGACCGGGCGCGGGCGGCGGGGCTGGACGTGACGGCGGGCACCTCGATCCACCACCTGACGCTGAACGAATTCGACGTGGGCGACTATCGCACCTTCTTTCGCGTTACCCCGCCGCTGCGGTCCGAGGATGACCGGCTGGCGCTGGTCGAGGCGGTGGCCGACGGCCGCATCGACGTGATCGGGTCTTTCCACACCCCGCAGGACGAGGAAGCCAAGCGCCTGCCCTATGAGGTCGCGGCCCCCGGCGCGGTGGGGCTGGAAACCCTGCTGCCGGCGGCGATGCGGCTGTATCATCAGGGCGGCGTCACCCTGCCGCAGCTGTGGCGGGCGCTGAGCCTGAACCCCGCCGACCGGCTGGGCCTGCCCGGCGGGCGGCTGTCGGTCGGTGCGCCGGCCGATCTGGTGCTGTTCGACCCCGACGCGCCCTTCGTGCTGGACCGCTTCGCGCTGCGGTCCAAGTCCAAGAACACCCCCTTCGACGGGGCGCGGATGGAGGGGCGGGTGATCGGCACCTGGGTCGGCGGCCAGCGCGTCTTCGGGGGTGACCATGACTGAGGCCGTGACCGTGATCCTCGCCGCCTTGGGCGGCTATCTGCTGGGGTCGGTGCCCTTCGGGCTCGTCATCACCCGCGCGCTGGGGCTGGGCGACCTGCGCCAGATCGGGTCGGGCAATATCGGCGCGACCAACGTGCTGCGCACCGGCAACAAGGGCGCGGCGCTGGCGACGCTGCTGCTGGACAGCGGCAAGGGCGCCATCGCGGTGCTGCTCGCCCGCTGGCTGGGCGGAGAGACGGCGGCGCTGGTCGCCGGCGCCGCGGCGTTCCTGGGGCACCTGTTCCCGGTCTGGCTGGGCTTTCGCGGCGGCAAGGGGGTGGCGACGTTCATCGGCACGGCTCTGGCGCTGTTCTGGCCGGTCGGGCTGATCGCCTGCGGGCTGTGGCTGGCCTCGGCGGCGCTGACCCGGATCTCGTCGCTGTCGGCGCTGGTCGCGGCAACGGGCGCGCCGGTCATGGCGCTGGTGTTCGGCCTGCGCGGGCTGGCGCTGGCGCTGGGCTTCATGGCGGTGCTGATCTTTGTCCGCCACCGCGCCAACATCCAGCGCCTGCTGGCCGGGACCGAGCCGCGGATCGGCGGCGGCGGCCCGCGCCCGTAAGGTTCAGCGCCCGTAAGGCACGGCGTTCTCGGCCCGCAGCCGGATCGTCAGCACCAGCGCGTTCAGGATCGAGAACACCACCGCCACCCAGACCAGCCCCAGCACCCGCGGCGCCACCGTGATCTCAGCCACCACGAGCGTATGGTTAGGGTGCCGCAGGAGCCGGACCGGGCCGCGGCGGACCAGCGGTCCGTCCAGCACGATGATCCGCGTCGTCCAGCGCGGGCCGAGCGTGGCGAGGATCCAGACCCACAGCAGCTGCAACAGCGCAAAGATTGCCAGCCACAGCGGGTTGACCGGCTGGCCCCAGCCGAAGACCGCGATGCAGGCCAGCCATGCCGTGTGCAGCGCGACGATCAGCGGATAGTGCACCGGGCCGTGTTCGATCGCGCCGCGGGCCAACAGGCGGCTTGTGTTGTGGCGGGCAAGCACCAGCTCGCCCAGCCGCTGCAGGGCCAGGAAGGCGATGAACAGGGCGGCGGCCACCTAGGCCTCCAGCGGCGGCAGCGACAGGGTGAAGCCCGGCCCCAGCGCGGCCATGACCAGCCGCCCGGTCGCGCCCTGCGCCAGTACCCGTTCCAGCACGAACAGCACCGTCGGGACGGACATGTTGCCGGGCGTCGCGCAGCACCCTCGCGTTCCACGTCGAGGCTGCCCGGGGGAAGCGCCAGCGCCTCCTCGATGGCGGTGACGACCTTGGCGCCGCCGGGATCGCAGACACGGCGCGCCACCCGAGCAGGCCCGAGGGCGTCTTCGGTCGCGGCGAACGCCTCGGCCAGGCGCTGGCTGACGAAGCCGGGGATCGAGCGGTCGAAGATCACCCCCAGGCCGATGTCGTCCACATCCCAGCCGATGATGTTCAGCGTGTCGGGCCACATGTGCGGCACCCCTGCCCCACCAGCGGCGCGGGCGCGTCGCCCGGCCCCAGCACCGCCGCGGCGGCGCCGTCGCCGAACACCCAGTCCATCTCGGCAACTGAATAACGGCGGTCGATCCCGGCATTCTCGAAGGCGCCGGAGATGCGTTCGAACTGCGGATAGCACGGCGCGAGGATCGTGCGCGCCCGGTCCAGCGCCCCGTCCTGCGTCAGGACATGCGGGGGCAGCGCGGTGGCCACTAAGCAGGCGAATCTCCGGCAACCCGCTGCTGGGCCTTGGGGTGCTGGGCACGGGCTGTCCTTTCGCGGGGCGACAGAAAGCCACCCGCGCGCCGTCACCGCAGTTCCATCACCGATCCGGCTTTCGCCCCTAGCGGGTCGGCACAGGAGTCTCGCCGCGATAGTCATAGAAGCCGCGGCCGGTCTTGCGGCCCAGCCAGCCGGCCTCGACATATTTCGTCAGCAGCGGACAGGGGCGGTATTTCGTATCCGCCAGCCCTTCGTGCAGGACGTTCATGATCGCAAGGCAGGTGTCGAGGCCGATGAAGTCCGCCAGCTCCAGCGGGCCCATCGGGTGGTTCGCGCCCAGCTTCATCGATTCGTCGATGGATTTGACCGAGCCGACGCCCTCGTACAGCGTATAGACCGCCTCGTTGATCATCGGCATGAGGATGCGGTTGACGATGAAGGCCGGGAAATCCTCGGCCGAGGCGCTGGTCTTGCCCAGCTTTTCCACCACCTCGTGCAGGGCCTTGTAGGTCGCCTCGTCGGTGGCAATGCCGCGGATCAGCTCGACCAGCTGCATCACCGGCACCGGGTTCATAAAGTGGAAACCCATGAATTTTTCCGGCCGGTCGGTGCGGCTGGCCAGCCGGGTAATGGAAATCGACGAGGTGTTCGAGGTCAGGATCGTCTCGGGCCGCAGATGCGGCACCACCGATTCGAAGATCTTGTTCTTGATGTCCTCGCGTTCGGTCGCGGCCTCGATCACCAGGTCGGTTCGGGCGATGTCCTCGACGCGGGTCGTGGTCGTGATGCGCGCCATCGCGGCGGCCTTGTCCTCGGCAGAAATCTTGCCGCGGGTGACCTGGCGGTCCAGGTTCTTGTCGATTGTCGACAGCGCCTTTTCCATCGCCTCGGGGCTGATGTCGTTCATCAGGACGTCATAGCCCGCCAGGGCGAACACATGGGCGATGCCGTTGCCCATCTGCCCCGCGCCGATCACGCCAACAGACTGAATCGCCATGCCGCTTCCTTTCCGCAATCCCGCCGCGACGATAGGCGGAAACGCCGCCGGGCCTCAATGAGAAAACCGCCCGGCGCGCGAGGGCACCGGGCGGTCGGAAAGGGCGCAGGCGCCGGGGCTTACAGCTTTTCGGTCAGCTCGGGCAGGATGGTGAAGATGTCGCCGACCAGGCCGTAATCGGCGATCTGGAAGATCGGCGCTTCCTCGTCCTTGTTGATCGCGACGATGACCTTGCTGTCCTTCATCCCGGCGAGGTGCTGGATCGCGCCCGAGATGCCGGCGGCGATGTACAGTTCCGGCGCCACGACCTTGCCGGTCTGGCCGACCTGCCAGTCGTTCGGCGCATAGCCGGAATCGACCGCCGCGCGGGACGCGCCGACGGCGGCGCCCAGCTTGTCGGCCAGCTTCTCGATGATCGCGAAGTTGTCCTTGGACCCCACCGCGCGGCCGCCCGAGACGATGCGCTTGGCCGAGGTCAGTTCCGGCCGGTCCGAGGCCGCGACCTCGTCCGAGACCCAGGACGACAGCGCCGGGGCATCCGCCGATGCAGCGGATTCCACCGGGGCCGAACCGCCCTCGCCCGCCGCGTCGAAGCTGGCGATGCGGACAGTCAGCACCTTGGTCGCGTCCGCGGATTTCACCGTCTGCACGGCGGCCGAGGTATAGACGCTGCGTTCGAACGTGTCAGCGTCGACGACCCTGGACACCTCGGGGATCACCATCACGTCCAGCAGCGCCGCGGCGCGGGGCAGGACGTTGCGCGCGTCGGTGGTGCCCGGCGCGGCGATGTGGCTGAAGCCCGGGGCCAGCGCCACGACCAGCGCGGCCATCGGCTCGGCCAGGCGGTGGGCATATGCGTCGCCTTCGGCGACCAGCACCTTGCCCACGCCGTCGATCGCCGCGGCCTCGGTCGCCGCCGCCTGAGCGCCGGTACCCGCGACCAGCACGGTCACGTCGCCCAGCGCCTTGACCGCGGTGACCGCCTTGGCGGTGGCGTCGCGGTTCAGCCCGTTTTCGGCCATCTCGGCCAGCAGAAGCACAGCCATCAGATCACCCCCGCGGCTTTCAGTTTCGACACCAGCTCATCGACCGAGCCGACCTTGATCCCGGCCTTGCGGCCCTCGGGTTCGCGGGTCGAGACGACCGTCAGCCGCGACGTGGTGTCCACGCCATAGTCGGCGGCGGTCTTTTCGGTCAGTTCCTTCTTCTTGGCCTTCATAATGTTGGGCAGCGAGGCATAGCGCGGCTCGTTCAGGCGCAGGTCGGCGGTGACGATCGCCGGCAGGGTGACCGACACGGTCTGCAGCCCGCCGTCAACCTCGCGCGTGACCTTGGCGGCGTTGCCCTCGATCTCGATCTTGCCGGCCTGCGTGGCCTGGCCCCAGCCCAGCAGCGCCGCCAGCATCTGGCCGGTCGCGTTCATGTCGTTGTCGATCGCCTGCTTGCCGGCGATGACCAGCTGCGGCTGTTCCTCGGCGATGACCGCCTTGAGGATCTTGGCGACCGCCAGCGGCTCGATGTCCTGATGCACGTCGTCGGCGGCGACGACCAGGATGCCGCGGTCGGCCCCCATTGCCAGCGCGGTGCGGATGGTTTCCGCGGCCTGCTTGACGCCGACCGAGACCACCACGATTTCCGTCGCGGCGCCCTTTTCCTTGAGCCGGATCGCTTCCTCGACCGCGATCTCGTCAAAGGGGTTCATCGACATCTTGACGTTCGACAGATCGACACCCGACCCGTCAGCCTTGACGCGCGCCTTGACGTTATAGTCGATCACGCGCTTGACCGGCACGAGGACTTTCATCGGCCTCTCTCCCACAGTTACGGCTTATGTTCGGGAGAGGGGATAGCCGCCCCTGCCCCGCAGTTACAGGGGAAAATGCCGCCCCGGCGGGGAAACGCTGCGTTCCGTGGCGCGAGGCGCCCCGGCCCTAGCGTGAGGCGTCCGGGTGCTAGCGCGAGGCGCCCGGCACCCACAACACGTCGCCCTCAGCCCCGTTCGCCGCCCGCGCCGCGACGAACAGCCAGTCGGACAGGCGGTTGAGGTATTTCACCGCCACCGGGTTGGCGTCGCCGCCCGCGGCCAGTTCGGTGGCCCGGCGTTCAGCCCGCCGCGCGACGGTGCGGCACAGGTGCAGATGCGCGGCCAGCGCCGATCCGCCGGGCAGGATGAAGCTGCGCAGCGCCGGCAGGGCGGCGTTCATCGCGTCGATTTCGGTTTCCAGCCGGTCCACCTGGGTCTGGATGATCCGCAGCACCGGATAGGGCGCCTCGGCGTCGCGTTCCATCCCGGGGCGCGACAGGTCGGCGCCCAGATCGAACAGCTCGTTCTGGATGACCGACAGCTGCGTGGCCAAGGCGCCGTCGGCATGCAGCCGGGCGATGCCCAGCGTCGCGTTCAGTTCGTCGACGGTGCCATAGGCCTCGACCCGCGGGTCATGCTTGGCCACGCGGGTGCCGTCGGACAGGGCGGTGTCGCCCTTGTCGCCGGTGCGGGTATAGATCTTGTTCAGGACGACCATCAGCGCACCCCCATCAGTGCATCAGGGCTACATAGGCGAGCACGAAGGCGATCGTGACCGCCTGCGCGATGATCCGCCAGCGCATCAGCCGGTTGCCGTTCCGGCGGTTGAAGTCGCCACCGCGGGCAAAGCCGCCGATGCCGGTCGCGAGGATCACGGTGACCGCCAGAAAGCCCAGCGCCGCAAGGATGAACAGGGGTTTGTCCTGCATGGGGGACCGCCTTTCCGCAGGCCCCGACCCTAGCTGCGCCGCGCGAACCAGTCCAGCGCCGAGGTCGGCAGCAGCCTGCGCCCGAACGCCGCGACGGTGGTCGGCCGGGTGACCCGATAGCGGGCCCGCGGCCGGGGCGATTCCAGCGCCCGGGCGATGACCCGGCTGACCGCCTCGGGCGGCAGCTCGAAGCGGTCGGGGCCCGAAGGCTGATACAGCCGCCTGAGCAGCGAGGCGCGGTACTGGTCGGCCCGGGCGCTGTGTTCCCAGTCGATCCAGCGTTCGAAATGCGGGATCGAGTTCGCGCGGATGCGGCTGGTGATCGGGCCGGGTTCGACCAGCACCACGCGAACCGGGGTGTCGGCCATCTCGATCCGCAGCACGTCGGTCAGCCCCTCCAGCGCGAACTTGCTGGCCACGTAGGCGCCGCGCCAGGGGATGCCGACGAGGCCCAGCACCGAGCTGACATTGACGATGCGCCCGGCGCCGCGGTCGCGGAAATGCGGGATCAGCTGCCGGGTGAGGTCGTGGGTGCCGAACAGGTTCGCCTCGAAGATCGCGCGCAGGCCGCCGCGGGGCAGGTCCTCGACCGCGCCGGGCAGCGCGAACGCGGCGTTGTTGACCAGCGCATCGACCGGACCCAGCGCCAGCGCCCGGGCCACGCAGTCGGCAACGCTGGCTTCGTCGGCGAGGTCCAGATGCAGCGACTGCATCCCCTCGGCCCGGCGCGCGGCGAGATCCTCGGCGCGGCGGCAGGTGGCGATCACCGACCACCCCCGCGCGTGCAGGTAACGCGCGGCGTCCAGCCCGATGCCCGATGAACAGCCGGTGATGAGAATGGTGGGCAATTGCGCCTAGCCGGGCGGTGTCACGCCAGGGCGCGGAGTGGCGATCTGGTCCGCCACCTGGTCCCCGATCTGTTCGGTCGTCAGATAGCCGACGCGGCCGGCCTGGTCGCGGACCTGCAGATAGCCCTGCCCGTCCTCGCCCAGCAGCTCGATCGCCATGCCGCGGTTCAGCACCGCCAGGATCTCGCTGTCCGCATCGGGTTCCGCCAGCAGCGGCAGCGCCTGCGACTGGACGACCCGCAGGCTGCCGTCCGTCGGCGCGACCCCCTCCGCCACCCGCGCGCGGGCCGTGTCAGCCAGCCCGGTCAGGACTGCCGTGGGCAGCACCGTAGCCTGCTGCGGCAAGGGCCCCTCGGAGCTGAGCGCCCCCAGCAGAAGGAAGGTCGAGACAAGGGCGGCGGCGACAAGGCGGAACATGAGACGGTCTTTGATGGTGCGGGCGATATGCTGGCGTTTCGGGCCCTTGGTTTCATCGGATCGACCGCCCCGGCGCCGTCGGGCGAGGGGCGGTTTTGCCAGCTGAAACGGACAAATCGCCGCTGCGTTCCCTGCACTGCCCAACTTCCCGGCAGTTCGTGGCGTCATGTGGCGTAAATGCTGCTGTCACACGGCTCTGGACCGCCGCGGGCCGGGCGCTTAGTCAGGCGGCATGAGCAGACCGACCGATCCCGACCCGGACACCCCCGCCGGCCCCGCCACCACCTCGGAACCGCTGAGCCGCGCGATCGGCGAGCGCTACCTGACCTATGCGCTGTCGACGATCATGCACCGGGCGCTGCCCGATGCGCGCGACGGGCTGAAGCCGGTGCATCGCCGCATCCTGTACGCGATGCGCGAACTCAGGCTGTCGCCCACCGGGGCGTTCCGCAAGTCGGCCAAGATCACCGGCGACGTGATGGGCAATTATCACCCCCACGGCGACAGCGCGATCTATGACGCAATGGCGCGGCTCGCCCAGCCCTTCGTGATGCGCTATCCGCTGGTCGACGGTCAGGGCAACTTCGGGTCAATCGACGGCGACAGCCCCGCCGCCAGCCGCTATACCGAGGCGCGGCTGACGCTGGCCTCCGAGATGCTGATGGAGGGGCTGGCCGAGGACGCCGTCGATTTCCGCCCCAACTATGACGGCACGCTGACCGAACCCGTGGTCCTGCCCGCGGCCTTTCCGAACCTGCTCTGCAACGGCGCCTCGGGGATCGCGGTCGGGATGGCGACCAACATCCCGCCCCACAACCTGCACGAGGTCGTGGACGCCTGCCTGCATCTCATCAAGTCGCCCGAGGCCCGCGATGAGACGTTGATGGCGATCATGCCCGGCCCGGATTTCCCCACCGGCGGGGTGCTGGTCGAGGATGCCGACATCCTGCGCGAGGCCTATCGCACCGGCCGCGGCAGCCTGCGCCTGCGCGCCCGCTGGCAGGTCGAGGACCTGGGCCGCGGCACCTGGCAGATCATCGTCACCGAGATTCCCTACCAGGTCCAGAAATCCAAGCTGATCGAGCGGCTGGCCGAGCTGGTCATGACCAAGAAGATCCCGATCCTTGCCGATATCCGCGACGAATCGGCCGAGGACATCCGCATCGTGCTGGAACCCCGGGCCCGAACGGTCGATCCGGCGCAGCTGATGGCGGCGCTGTTCCGGGTCTCGGACCTGGAAATCCGCTTCGGGCTGAACATGAACGTGCTGATCGACGGCCGCGTGCCCAAGGTCTGTTCGCTGAAAGAGGTGCTGCGCGCATTCCTTGACCATCGCCGCGAGGTGCTGCTGCGCCGCACCGCGCATCGGCTGGAAAAGATCGCACAGCGGCTGGAAGTGCTGGACGGCTATATCGTCGCCTATCTGAACCTCGACCGGGTGATCGAGATCATCCGTTACGAGGACGACCCCAAGGCGGTGATGATGGCCGAGTTCGGCCTGTCCGAGGCGCAGGTCGAGGCGATCCTGAACATGCGCCTGCGCGCCCTGCGCCGGCTCGAGGAAATCGAGCTGCGCGCCGAGCGCGACCGGCTGGCCGAGGAACGCGAGGGGCTGCTGGCGCTGACCGCCGACGACTCCCGCCAGTGGGGCCGCATCGCCGAACAGCTGCGCGAGATCCGGGGCCTGTTCGGCAAGTCCACCCCCGACGGCGTGCGCCGGACCGAGATCACCGCGTCCGAGGACGTGCAGCCGCTGGACATGGATGCGATGATCGAGCGCGAGCCGCTGACCGTGATCCTGTCGAAGATGGGCTGGGTCCGCGCCATCAGGGGCCACCAGCCGCTGGATGCCGAGGTCAAGTTCCGCGACGGCGACGGCCCGTTCCTGGCGATCCACGCCGAGACTACCGACAAGCTGATGGTCTTTGGCGGCAACGGGCGGTTCTATACCCTGCCCGCCAACAACCTGCCCGGCGGACGCGGCCTGGGCGAGCCGCTGCGGCTGATGATCGACCTGCCGAACGATTCGGCGGTGCTGGACGTGTTCCCGTGGCGCGAGGACCAGCAGTTCGTCGTCGCCTCGAAGGACGGGGACGGCTTCATCGTGGGTGCCAGGGACATCCTCGCCCAGACCCGCGCCGGCAAGCAGGTGCTGAACGGCGAGGCGCTGCTGGTCCGCCGGGTCGAGGGCGATCACCTCGCGACCGTGGGCGACAACCGCAAGCTGCTGGTCTTCCCTCTGTCCGAACTGCCCGAGATGGCACGCGGCAAGGGCGTCCGGCTGCAGAAGTTCAAGGATGGCGGGCTGGCCGATGCAAAATGCCTCACCCTGTCGGTGGGGCTGTCGTGGCTGGACCCGGCCGGCCGCACGCGGACGGAAACCGACCTGACCGAGTGGCTGGGCAAGCGCGCCACCGCCGGCCGGATGGCGCCACGCGGCTTCCCGCGGGACAACCGCTTCACCTGACGGCTGCCGCTCCCCGGTGCCGCCAGTGCGCGCACGGTCAGTCGCGGGCGAACTTGCGGCGGGCGTCTATGGCGATGTTGCGCTTCAGCTCCATCAGCGCGATCTGGCGCTGCAGCGCCTTGCGCTCGGCCTCGTCCTCGATCTGGGCAAGGACGGCACGTTTCGCCTCGATGTCCCTGGCGAGCGTGACTCCCTGCGGAAGAAAGCCGCCATCGGCCATCATCCGGTGCAGCACGTCCTCGGCCGTCTCGCGCAGGCGCTCGGGGTCCAGCGGGCGGCCCTCTCCCGCCAGGCCCGACAGCTTGCCCTCGGCCGCCGCCTTGTCGACGGCGCGCTGCGCGATCCGTTCGAACCAGTGCGCCATCAGAGGCTGGCGAGCTGCGCGATGGCGGCGTTCAGCCGGGCGATCTCCTCGTCCAGCCCGGCCAGCCGCGCACGGGTTTCCTCGATCACCTCGGGGTCGGCGTTTTCCACGAATTTCGCGTTGCCCAGCCGGCCGCGCAGGCCACCGGCGTCCCTCGCGGCCTTGTCCGCGGCCTTCCTCAGCCGCTGGGTTTCGGCGCCCGCGTCGATCACCCCACCGATCGGCAGCGCGAAGGACGCGCCCGGCGCGGCGACCGAGATCATGCCCCGGCCCGCGGCCCAGTCCACCGGCGCGTTGACCCGCGCCAGCCGCTCGATCAGCGGCGCGTTGGCGGCGAGCGCGGCGCGGGCGGCGGCATCGGCCTCGGTCACGATCAGGTCCAGCTTCGCCCCCGCCGGCACGCCCATCTGGGCGCGGGCAGAGCGCACCGCCTCGATCAACCCGATCACCCAGTTCATCTGCCGGTCGGCGTCGGGGTCGATCAGGTCCGGCCCCAGTTCCGGCCAGTCGCCATGCACGAGCATCCCGGCCCGGTCGCCGGTCAGCGCCCACAATTCCTCGGTCACGAAGGGCATGATCGGGTGCAGCATCGTGTAGCACTGGTCCAGCACCCAGCCCATCGTGGCGCGGGTCTCGGCGGCGTGGTCGCCGTCGAACAGCGGCTTGGCGAATTCGACGTACCAGTCGCAGACCTTGCCCCAGACGAAGGCATAAAGCCCGTTGGCCGCGTCGTTGAAGCGGAACCCGGCCAGCGCCTCGTCGGTCGCGGCGAGGGTGCGGGCGACCTCGCCGATGATCCAGCGGTTCACCGTGTGCTGCGGATCGGGCCGGGGACCGCCGCCGCGCACGCCGTTCATCTCGGCAAAGCGGGTGGCGTTCCAGATCTTGGTGACGAAGTTCCGGTTCGCCTCGACATGCTTGGGGCCAAGCTTTGGGTCGCGCCCCATCGCCGCCATGCTGGTCAGCGTGAAGCGCAGCGCGTCGGCGCCGAACTGGTCGATCAGGTCCAGAGGGTCGATGACATTGCCCTTGGACTTGGACATCTTGGCGCCCTTTTCGTCGCGCACCAGCCCGTGGACATAGACATTGCGGAACGGCACGTCGCCGACCACGGCCAGTTGCATCATCATCATCCGGGCGACCCAGAAGAAGATGATATCAAAGCCGGTGATGAGCGTGTCAGTCGGGAAGTATTTCTTCAGCTCGGGCGTCTGGTCGGGCCAGCCCAGCGTCCCGATGGGCCAGAGGCCGGACGAGAACCAGGTGTCGAGGACGTCGGGGTCACGGAAGAGATCGACCCGTTTTTGCTTCCGAATGCCCGTGCCGAACCTGAACCCGGGGATGCGATCCTCGTTCGGATCGATGTTAACCTCAACGTCATCCCCATAATATTTTCTTGCCTCTGCGAGAGCGTGGTCTTCGCTTACGGCGCAAAACTGCTTAGGGTTTCGCCTATTCCACGCCAGCATTGTCGATGAGATGCCTTCTGCCGCAGCCGCCCCCGCATACTCCTCAAGCCACTCTCTGCTCGGCCCATACCACACCGGAATCTGGTGCCCCCACCACAGCTGGCGGGAAATCGTCCACGGCTCGATATTCTCCAGCCAGTGGAAATAGACCTTCTCGTGCTGCTCGGGGATGATCCGGGTGCGCCCTTCGCGCACCGCGTTGATGGCGGGCTGCACGATCCTTGCCGTGTCCACGAACCACTGGTCGGTCAGCATCGGCTCGATCACGACGCCCGAGCGGTCGCCGAAGGGCTGCATGATCGGCTTCTGATCGACCAGGGGGCGGCGCTCCAGATGCTCGGCGCCGGTTTCCTTGTCGATTTCCTTGTGCAGATACCAGACCGCCAGCCCCTCGGCGTTGATCTGGTCGATGACGGCGCGGCGCGCCTCCAGCCGGTCCAGCCCGCGCAGGTCCTCGGGGACGAGGTTGATCTGGCTGACATCGCCCGCCTCGCGCTCGCCCCGCGCGATGGCCCCGGCGAGGGCAGCGCTTTCCGCATAGGACAGCCCGTCCTCGCGCATCGCCCCCTTGGTATCCATCAGCGCATAAAGGGGAATCCCGTTCCGCTGCGCCACGGCATAGTCGTTGAAGTCATGCGCGCCGGTGATCTTGACCGCGCCCGACCCGAAATCGGGGTCCGGGTAGTCGTCGGTGATGATCGGGATCAGCCGCCGGTGTTCCCTGGGCCCCACCGGGATCTCGCACAGCTTGCCCACGATCGGCGCATAGCGCGCGTCCGAGGGATGCACCGCCACCGCGCCGTCGCCCAGCATCGTCTCGGGCCGGGTCGTCGCGATGGAGATGTAGTCCCGCGTCTCGCGCAGGGTCACGTTGCCGTCGGCGTCGCGTTCCACGTATTCATAGGTCTCACCACCGGCGAGCGGATACTTGAAGTGCCACATCTGGCCGGGAACCTCGCGGTTCTCGACCTCAAGATCGGAAATCGCCGTCTCGAAATGCGGGTCCCAGTTCACCAGCCGCTTGCCGCGATAGATCAGGCCCTTCTCGTACATCTCCACGAAGACCCGGATCACCGCGTCGTGGAAATTGCCCTCTTCGCCCGCGGGCGCGCCGGGGGCGCCGGACATGGTGAAGGCGTTGCGCGACCAGTCCAGCGAGGCGCCCAGCCGCTTGAGCTGGCCGATGATGGTGCCGCCCGATTCCTGCTTCCACGCCCAGACCTTCTGCAGGAACGCCTCGCGCCCGATGACGCGGCGATTGGGCTCCTGGCGCTCGGCCATCTGGCGCTCGACGACCATCTGGGTGGCGATGCCGGCGTGGTCCTGGCCGGGCTGCCACAGCGTGTCGAAGCCGCGCATCCGGTGCCAGCGGACGAGGATGTCCTGAAGCGTGTTGTTCAGCGCGTGGCCGATATGCAGGCTGCCGGTGACGTTCGGCGGCGGGATCACCACGGAAAACGCAGGCGCCCCCGGCCTGGCATTGGCGCCGGCGGCAAAGGCGCCCTGCGCCTCCCACGCGGCGGCGATGCGGGCCTCGGCGGTGGCGGCGTCGAAGGTCTTGTCCATGGTCATCGTCCGGCATCCTTTCGCGGCGTCCGAGCCTTAGCGGCGCGGATGCGAAAGGCCAAGGGGTTCAGCGGAACCGGCCCGGGATGCGATCGGCAAGGGGTACAGGTGAAACCACGGCCGGGCCTCGTCCATCACGCGGGCAGACGAAGGGCGCGCGGTCAGCCGGCAGCGGCTCGGCCAGGTGCAGGTCGGCGATCCGATCCCACATTTGCACAACCAGCGCGGCCTCGGGGTCGGCGGGGACCAGGCCGCGGGGCGGCGGGATGATGGATCGCCAGCCACTCGATGATGACCGAGCTTTCGGCCAGCGCCCGGTCGCCCGCGACCAGCATCGGCATCTTGCCCATCGGGCTCAGCTGCGCCAGCGCCGCGCGCTCGTCGGCGCGGGACAGGTCGAGCTGCCGGCGGTCGAAGTCCAGCCCCGATTCGTACAGCGCGATCAGCACCTTCCCGGAAAGGACGACCGCGGGCGGTGCCACAGGGTCAGGCTCATCGCGCGGCCTGCCGGGCGTCGGCTGCCTGAAACCGGGCGACCTGTTCGTCGTGGACCTTGCGGAACGCCGGGCGCGCGGTCAGCCGGGCTACGTAGTCGGCCAGCTGCGGGTGGCCGTCCAGCTGCCCGGCGGCGGCCGAGGCGCGCAGCACGTCGGCCAGCAGGATGTCGGCCGCCGTAAAGCGGCCCGCGGCGGCGAAGGCCCGCCCGTCCCAGGCGTCTTCCAGCATCGCCAGCCGGGCCTGCAACGCCTTGATCGCACTGGGCTGGGCGGCGGGGACCGGATCGAAGATGTGCACGTATTGCCGGAACAGCTCCAGCGGCTCGACGCTGTTCAGTGCGGCGAAGATCAAGCTCAGAACCTCGGCCCGCCCCGCGGCGTCCCTGGGCTTCAGCGCCTCCGAGCGTTCGGCGATGTGCAGGACGCAGGCGCCGCTTTCCCACAGCTCGATGTCGCCGTCGCGCAGGATCGGCACCTGGCCAAAGGGCTGGCGGGCAAGATGCGCGGCCGACTTGGGCTTCAGCGGCACGGTGTCGAAGCGATAAGGCAGCCCGGCCTCGGCGCAGGCCCAGGCGGGACGCAGTTCCCGGACCCAGCCGCGCGGAGCTTCCGGAACCCAGTCATAGGTGGTGATCGTCAGCATCCAGACCTCCCTCGGCGTCCGCGACGCGCGGTCATCTTCAGTCCGGAAATATCCTCCGGGGGGTCCGGGG
>NZ_JRKS01000067.1 GCF_000763805.1 Paracoccus sphaerophysae
GATCCACATCCGCATTGCTCTCATGAACCGCTTCTCCGCCCTCGGCACCGCCGAGATCGTTCGCGTCAGCTGAGTTCAGCGGGGAAAGGGGCAGCTCACGCCGCTAGCTGAGTTGCGCAACAACGCCCTGCGCCACACAGATTGAGGCAGAGCCCTTTTAAGGGCTACGCGACAGTCGGCCATAATCCCCTGCGCCCCGCCGTCGCTGCGCGCCGGGTCCGGCCCGGTCTGGCCGATGGCAGCCAGTTGTTGCGCCAGATCGCCGACCAGCCCCTGCTTGTTACGCCATTCGGCGATACCCTCGATCATCCGGGTGACCGACGCGAGATCCGACAGCGGCGCGCGCACCGGCAGCCAGGGCGCGCAAAGCCGTGCCAGCCGCGGATCATACAGCATCCGATAGCCCAGAAAGGCCGATGCGGCGGCCAGCTTGCCGATCGCTGCCCGCCCAGTGACGCCAAAGCCGCGCGCATCGGCCGCGACCTGCACGACCAGCCGTTCGACCTCGGCGCGCCGGACATCCAGCATCCGCAGATGCCGCGGGATCGACCGCATCAGCCCGTCGGTGACCACCTGCACACAGGTCGTCTGCGCCGATGCCCGCACCGCGCGCAGCACCGCCGGCAGCGTCAGATCCGCGCGGCTGGCGGTGGCCGCTGCTGCCGGCGCCGCCATGCCGGCATCCCCGCCATTCTGGCGTGCAATGATGGCGAAATTGCCCTCGCCCAGATCGCGGGCCAGCGCGTCGATGCGCAGATCGCGGCCATCGAACTGCGCCCGCAGGATATCGGCAGAATCGCCCTGCAACCGCGCCAGTTCCGCGATCAGCCGCCTGTCCCAGAAGCGCAGATAATAGGCCTTGCCCGATGCGTCCTGCACCCGCAGCCGCCGCCGCAGATGGGCCCGCAGATCGCCCAGCCCGGCATCGGTCCGCAGATACAGGCCACCAAACCGCCCCCACATGCTGGCCGGCGACCGCCCGCGCGTCAGCAGCATCCGGGCAAAGCTGCTGCCGGGCTCCAGCCGCACCAGCCAGGGCGCGACCTCGCCCAGCTCATACAGGGCGGCGCCTTGATACAGACAGACATGGTCCAGCCCGGAGCCGTCCAGCAGCTCGGTCAGCCCGTCACCCTCGGCCGCATCGAGCAACACATAGCAATGCCGCCCGCGATCCGACGCGAAAAACAGGTCGAGCGCCGCCGGCCAGCCGCGCTTCGGGTCGATGCCAAGCTGATCGTCGAGCGGGGTGACAGCGTCGATCCGCGTCACCGCGAACCGGGTCTGCGGCGCAGCCGCCACCATCGGCAGGGGGCCGGAAACCGGGCGCGCGCCCTGGCTGATCTGCGAAAGCGACGTCAATTTCCTCAGCCGATGGATCAGCAGTGAGCGTGCAGAGCAGGCTGGCTGAGTTCGCCCTAAAGCATCGCTATGATGACGGACAGAAAAAGACCGGGCACGACACGCGCCCGGCCTGCCAATGGTTAGGGTCGCACGGCCGTCACTTCCAGCTCGACCAGCCAGCCGGGATTGACCAGTGCATCGACCACCATGGCCGAGCGGACGGGCAGGTTCGGCTGCTCCTCGGTCCCGAAGAACTGCGAATAGCCCTTCATGAAGCCATCAAAATCGACCGCCTCGCCTTCCGGGGCGACCAGGAAGGCCTGCATCTTGATGATGTCGCCCACCGACATGCCCAGGGCTGCCACACCGCCGTCATCGACCGCGAGGCCACGGCGATCATACCGATCCGCAAGAACGGCCGGCCTTGGAAAGAGGACTGCCCGGCCGCGATCGCCCGCGCCACGCGCTCCTACGGCCGGGCGTTCTGGAAACGCTGGACCGGATACCATGTCCGAAGCCGCATCGAGGCAAAGATGCGGTGTCTCAAAACCTTCGGTGAGCGCATCGCCGAAAGAGACCCGGACCGCCAGACCGCCGAAATCCAGATCCGCATCGCCCTCATGAACCGCTTCTCGGCCCTCGGAGCGGCTGAAATCGTTCGCGTCGGCTGATGCCGTGGGGGAAAGGGGCTATCATGCCTCAGGCGTGAGATACGCAACAACGCCGGTCGGCGGCATCGGGGCGCCACCGGGGGAATCACCGGACGCACCGCCGCCGCCGGGCGGGTCGATCACCGGCACCCCGCCGTCGCTGCCGGGGGCCAGGTCGGTGATCGACATGGTATTGGACACGATCGGCGCCGGCCGCAGATCGGGTTCGACCCCCGAGCGCCAGCCCCAGAAGTGATCGTTGCTGCCGCGAAACCGCGCTTTCTGCTCCTCCTTCACCTTCTCCAGCACGCCCGGGGGCGGGGTCGAGGTGGTAGCGAAGCCGACCAGGGCGCCGGCGACCTCTTCCGTGCCGGTGGCGCCGACATGGGTTTCCTCGTCGCGCACGCCGACGAAATGCAGGAAGCTGAACTTGTAATCGCCGTTCTCTTTCCGGGCGAGGCGGACGGTGTTGGGCAGCCAGTGATAGACCGGCGGCTTGCCCTCGCGCTGCCGCGCGTCGTTGTTGACGTCAGGCAGCAGCAGGACGGGATACCCGCCTTTGGTGATGGCCTGGAATCCGGCGGCAAAGATCGGCCCTTTGGCTTCGGTCATGACGGTTCTCCCCCGATGTGACGGTCGGCGCAGGCCAGGTGCTGCGCCTTGGGGGATGATTCGCACCGGCGGTGTGAATCGGCTGTGAATCGCGAAAGCGGGGTGCGGGGGCGCTGTCCGATCGCGGCCGACTGTGGTGAGATGGCCGGGCGCGGCCATTAGGGCGCTGACGCGCCGCGTCAGGCCCCCGAGCGGTCACGCCCCCCCGAGCGAACCTCGCACGTGGCGGAACCCCAGCAGGCAGCCCGCCGTCCAGGCGAGGTTGAAGCCGAGATTGGCCAGGGCCGCGCCCTCGACCCCGTAGGCCATCACCAGCGGCACGAAGGAAGCGGCCATCAGCACGGCCGACACCGTGGTCGCCCGGACCAGCAGCCGGTCCCGGCCCATCGCCAGCAAGGCCGGGTTGAGGATGATCCCCGAGGCATAGACGATCGACGACTCCAGCAGGATCGCCATCACCGGGCCGGCTCCGGCGTAATCGGGGCCGAAGATCAGCCGGATCACCGCCTCGAGGTTCAGCAGGATCGGCACCGCGACGACCAGCTGCACCGCCAGGATGGCGAGGCTCATCCGCAGGACCATCCGGTTGAACCGGGCATGCTGGCCGCGCGACCACAGCCGGGACAGTTCGGGAAAGACCACCTGGCGCAGCGGCGCCGCCAACTTGGTGGCGCGGTTCATCACCCGCTTGCCCAGCTGGTAGAAGCCGACCGCCCGCAGGTCCAGCAGCGCCCCCACCGCCAGCACGTCCAGCCGGTTGACCGATTGGCGGAGGATGACGTTGACGTTCGAGTTCCACAGGAACCGCAGGAAGCCGGGGTTCTCGGCCAGCGCCCGCCGCCAGTCCGCGCCGGCCACCCCGCGCACCCCCCGCCGGCGCAGCAGCCGCAGCGCAAAGACCAGCGCCAGCAGCCCGTCCATCAGGCTTTGCAGCAGCAGCAGCAGCACGAACGCCCACAGCCCCAGGCCGGCCAGCCACGCCGCCGCGGTGAGCGCAAGGCGCAGCAGGGCCGAGGCGACGTCGATGCGCGCCAGCACGTCGAAGCGGTCAAAGATGCGCAGCACCGCCAGCGCGGTCGGCCGGAACGACAGGAACAGCCCCAGCGCCACCAGCTGGACATAATGCACGCCGGTCCCGGCCGGCAGGCCGGTCAGCGGCGCCAGGAACGGCGCGGTCAGCAGGCAGACCAGCCCGGCCAGCGCCCCGCCCGCCGCATCGACCAAGAGCGACAGCTTGACCAGCCGGGCCAGCGCGGCGTCGTCGCCGGCATCGTGGGCGCGCACCCCGAACCGGATCACCGCCTGCCACGGTTCCAGCCGAAAGATCAGGTCGATCAGCCGGACATAGGCCTCGACCAGCGCCAGCACCCCCAGCGCCGCCGCCCCCAGCGCGCGGGCGGTGATGAACAGCGTCGCCACCGCAATCAGCGAAACGACAAGCTGCCCCGAGAATGTCCATGACAGATTTCGCCGCAGCCCGCCGCGCCGCGATTTCTTTTGATTGTCGCTCAACTCAGCACCATATTTCGGGCCGCGGCAAAAGGGGCGGGACGGGCGCGCGATTCGCTTCATTCCATGTCCCGGGCGGCGTCCAAAGGCAAACGGATTTTGCATCCATGACAAGAACGGCGGCGGAAATGCTGATCCATGTCGGTTATCACAAGGCCGCCTCGACGGTGTTGCAGGACCAGCTTTTCGCCGATCCCGGCGGCGCGTTCCTGCCCCCGCCCGGACCGCGCCACGCGCTGGTCCAGCGCTTTGTCGTGCCGCAGCCGATGTGCTTTGACGCCGCCGCGGCGACCCGACATTACACGCCGCTTCTGGACCGTGCGGCGGAACAGGGACGGGTGCCGGTGCTGTCGCACGAACGCTTTTCGGGCTATCCGCCCTCGGGTGGGTTCGACAGCACCATCATCGCCGACCGGCTGCATCGCTGCTTTCCGCAGGCCCGGATCCTGATCGTCGTGCGCGAACAGCGCGCCTCGATCCTGTCGATGTATTCGCAGTATGTCAGCGACGGCGGCGATCTGAACCTGCGTGACTACCTGTCCCCGCGCGAGCCGTTTCTCAAGCGGATCCCCGGATTTTCCGAGGAATTCTATCGCTATCACCGGCTGGTCCAGCGCTATCGCGCGCTCTTTGGCGCCGACCGCGTGCTGTGCCTGCCGTTCGAGGAGTTCGCCCGCAGCCCCGGCCCCACCCTGCAGCGGATCCTGCGCTTCGTCGGGCGCGAGGCGCCGCCGCCGGTGACGCGGACCCAGAACGCCAAGCGCGCCGCCAGCTTTCAGCTGGCCCAGCGGCAGGTCAACCGCTGGCTCAGCGCGAACGAGTTGAGCCATAGCCGCGCGGTGGCGCTGGGCGGGTTCCGGCGGCGCTTCGGGGCGCTGTCCGGGCGGCTCGACCCGCGCTGGACGGCGGCGCTGGACCGCCGGCTCGAGCGCCGCATGACGGCGCTGGTCCGCCACCGGTTCGCCGGACGATTTGCGCAATCCAATTCGATCCTATCGGAATTGATAGGGTTCGATCTGTCGCAATATGGCTATCAGACGGAAGACACTGTCCGGGACTGATGCGGCGTTCACGCGACCTGCCGCATTAGCCGGCAATTGATGGCGCATTCGCGGCAGCCGGGGGAATGGCGTGAAAATCACCGTCGTCGGATTGGGATTCGTCGGATTGTCGAATGCCGTGCTGCTGGCGCAACACCACGACGTCACGGCGCTGGATGTCGATCCGGTCCGGGTGAGCCTGGTCGCGGACCGCCGCGCGCCCATCGACGACCCCGAGATCACCGAATACCTGGCCACCCGGCCGCTGCGGCTGACCGCATCCGCCGATCCGCACACCGCCTATGCGGGCGCCCAATTCGTCGTTGTGGCGACTCCGACCAACTATGACCCGGTGACCAACGGCTTTGACACCCGCACGGTCGAAGCGGTGATCGCCGAGGCGCGCGCCCGCGCCCCGGACGCGGTCATCGTGGTGCGCTCGACGGTGCCCGTGGGCTTCGTCACCCGGATGCGGGACCAGCATGGCACCGACGCGATCCTGTTCGCGCCCGAGTTCCTGCGCGAGGGCCGGGCGTTGTACGACAACCTTCACCCCTCGCGCATCGTCGTCGGCGACACCTCGGCGGCGGCGCACCGCTTTGCCGCGCTGCTGCTCGAGGGCGCGATCGACCGCGACGTGCCGGTGCTGTTCACCGGGCCGACCGAGGCCGAGGCGATCAAGCTGTTCGCCAACACCTTTCTCGCCATGCGGGTGGCCTATTTCAACGAGCTGGACAGCTATGCGATCGCCCGCGGGCTGTCGACGGGCCAGATCATCGGGGGCGTCGGGCTGGACCCGCGCATCGGCGCGCATTACAACAACCCCAGCTTTGGCTATGGCGGCTATTGCCTGCCCAAGGACAGCAAGCAGCTGCTCGCCAACTATGACCAGGTCCCGCAAAAGCTGATCGCCGCCATCGTCGACTCGAACCGCACCCGCAAGGACTTCATCGCCGACCGCATCATCGAGCGGCAGCCGGCCGTGGTCGGCATCTATCGGCTGGTGATGAAGGCGGGGTCGGACAACTTCCGCGACAGCTCGGTCCAGGGCATCATGAAGCGCGTCAAGGCCAAGGGAATCCCCTGCATCGTCTATGAACCGGCGCTGGACGAGACGCATTTCTTCAACAGTCCCGTGGTGCGCGACCTGGGCGCGTTCAAGCGCGAGGCCGACCTGATCGTCGCCAACCGTCGCCACGCGGAACTGGACGACGTGTCCGGCAAGCTGTTCACGCGCGATCTGTTCGGGGTGGACTGATGCGGGTTCTGGTAACGGGCGCGGCCGGCTTCATCGGCTATCACCTTGCGGCACTGCTACTGGACGAGGGCCACGAGGTCGTGGGCCTCGACAGCCACAACGACTATTACGACCCTGCGCTGAAGGCCGCGCGCGAGGCGCGGCTGACCTCGCGCCCCGGCTATCACCCCATCCGCGGCAAGCTGGAACAGCCGGGCCTGCTGGCAGAGCTGTTTGCCCGGCACCGGCCGCAGGCGGTCGTCCACCTGGCCGCACAGGCCGGCGTGCGCCATTCGATCGACAAGCCGCGGGCCTATGTCGAGGCGAACCTGCAAGGCAGCTTCGAACTGCTCGAGGCCGCCCGCGCCCATCCCCCCGCGCATCTGCTGATGGCCTCGACCAGCTCGGTCTATGGCGCCAACACCGCCATGCCCTATCGCGAGACCGACAAGGTCGACACCCAGATGTCGTTCTATGCCGCCACCAAGAAGGCCAACGAGGCGATGGCGCACAGCTATGCCCATCTCTACGGGCTGCCAGTGACGGTGTTCCGGTTCTTCACCGTCTATGGCCCCTGGGGGCGGCCCGACATGGCGCCCTACCTGTTCACCAGCGCGATCCTGCGGGGCGAGCCGATCAAGGTCTTCAACCACGGCGACATGCGGCGCGACTTTACCTATGTCGGGGACCTGGTGCGGGCGATCCGGCTGCTGATCGACGTGCCCCCGGTGCGGCCCGACAGCGCCGAGGCGATCCAGCCCGGCGACAGCCTGTCGCCGGTCGCGCCCTGGCGGGCGGTCAATATCGGCAACGGCGAATCGGTGCCGCTGCTGGACTTCATCGCCGCGATCGAGGACGCGGCCGGGGTCTCCGCCGTCAAGCAGATGCTGCCCATGCAGCCCGGCGACGTCCCCGCCACCTGGGCCGACACGACGCTGCTGCGGCGGCTGACCGGTTATGCGCCGCGCACCTCGGTCCGGGACGGGCTGCGCGCCTATGTCGCGTGGTTCCGCGACTATTACGGCGCGCCGGCGGAATGACCGGCGAGAGCCCGCTGCCGGTGCTGATCTCGTCGGCGGGGCGCCGGGCGGCGCTGGTCGGGGCCTTTCGCGGCGCCCGGCCGGAGGTCGAGCTGCACGCCTGCGACCTGGTGCCGGGCCTGTCCTCGGCCTGCGCGCTGGCCGATGCCGCCCATGCCGTGCCGCGCTGCACCGAGCCGGGCTTCATCGACGCGATCGAGGACATCGTGCGCCGCCACGGCATCCGCCTGATCGTGCCGACGATCGACACCGAGCTGCCCGCCTACGCGGCGGCGGCCGGGCGGCTGGCGGCGGCGGGGGCGCGGGTCCATGTCTCGGCGCCCGAGGTGGTCGCCATCGCCCGCGACAAGCTGCGGACCATGACGGTGCTGGCCCAGGCCGGCGCCCCGGTGCCCGACACGGTGGACGAGGCCACGCTGCGCGCCGATCCGGGCCGGCTGGGCTGGCCGGTCTTCGGCAAGCCGGTCGGGGGCAGCGCCAGCCGCGGGCTGGGCGTTTACGCCGACGCCGCCTCGCTGCCGCCGGCGTTCGCCGAGCCGATGATGTTCCAGCCGGTGCTGTCGGGACGCGAATTCACCGTCAACATGTTCATCGACCAGCAGGGCCGGTTGCGCTGCGTGGTCCCGCACGAGCGGCTGCAGGTTCGTGCCGGCGAGGTCGAAAAGGGCCGCACCACGCGGCGCGAGGACCTCGCCCGCCTGGCCGGGCTGGTCCACCGGGCGCTGCCGGGCGCGCAGGGGGTGCTGTGCTTCCAGGTCATCGACGATCCCGCCCTCGGGCCCCGGATCATCGAGATCAACGCCCGCTTCGGGGGCGGCTATCCGCTGGCCCATGCCGCCGGCGGCCGGTTCGCCGACTGGCTGGTCGACGAGGTCGCCGCGGGCAGCTGCGCCGCCCATGACGACTGGCGCGACGGGGTGGTGATGCTGCGCTATGACGATGCCGTCTTTCTGGGCTGAGCGCGTCGTCTTCGACCTGGACGACACGCTGTATCTGGAACGCGACTTTGCGTTCAGCGGCTTTCGTGCGGTGGGCGCCGCGATGCGCGCCCGCCACGGGGTCGAGGGGTTTGCCGAGCATTGCATCGCGGCCTTTGCCGCAGGCCGCCGGGGCGACATCTTCGACGCCGCGCTGCGCGATTTCGGGCTCGACGGGGCCGAGGCGGTGGGGAACCTCGTCGCCCTGTTCCGCGCCCATCCCCCGAAGATCGCGCTGTGCCGGGACGCGGCGCGCTGGCTGGATGCGCATGGCGGCGCGCACGGCCTGATCACCGATGGACCCGAAGCCATGCAGCGCGCCAAGATCGCCGCCCTTGGGCTGGCCCACCGGATCGCGGTGGTGGTCCCGACCGGGCAGTGGCCGGCGGGCTTCGGCAAGCCGCACCCGAGGGCGTTCGACCTGGTCGCGGCCGCGGCAGGCGGTCCCTGCGTCTATGTCGCGGACAACGCGGCCAAGGATTTCGTCACCCCGAACCGGCTGGGCTGGCTGACCGTGCAGCTGCTGCGCCCCGAACGGGTCCATGACGGCGCCGCCCCCGACGCGGCCCATGCCGCGCAGGCGCAGATCGAAAGCCTCGATCAGCTGGACGTGGTGATCGCGGCGGCGGGCTGAGCGGCCAGCGCCTCGGCGATCAGCACGTCCCACTGGCCCAGGATGCGCGCCGGGTCCAGCCGCGCCGCGACGCCGCCCGGGGCGCTTGCCAGCCGCGCCCGCAGCGCCGGGTCGCGGGCGATCCGGGCCATCGCGCCAGTCAGCGCCGCCGTCGTCTCGGCCGGATCGCCCTCGGGGACGATCAGGCCGTTCACCTCGGGCTCGATGATGTCGCGCACGCCGAAGGGACAGTCCACGGCCACCGCCGGCAGGCCGGAACAGGCGGCCTCGGCCAGGACGTTGCTGAACCCCTCATAGCGCGAACTCAGCACCAGCACGTCCCCCGCGCCCAGCCATGCCGCCGGCGACGGCGCAAGGCCGGCAAGCCGGACCCGCCCGCCCAGGCTGGCGGCGGCGATTCGATCCGCCAGCGCGGCGCGCTGCGGCCCCTCGCCAAAGATCGACAGCGTGGCGGGCAGGTCGCGCGGCAGGGCGGCAAAGGCGTCGATCAGCCGGTCAAAGCCCTTTTGCGGGTCCAGCCGCCCGACCGCCACGAACCGGCACTCGGGCGCCGGCGGCGGCGGGGTGAAGTCCACCGGGCGGCAGGGATTGGCGATCACATGGGCGCGGCGCGCCTGCGCCGGCGGCAGGTCCCGCGCCGCATCCCGGGTCTGCATGGCGATGCCGGCGGCGCGGGGCAGCAGCGCGGCCTGCAGGCGCTGCCAGCCGCCGGCGGACTGCCGGGCGGGGTTGTTGCGTTCCGAGACCACCACCGGCACCCCGGTCCCGGCGGCGGCGATCAGCGTCAGGCAGTTCACCTTGGTCAGGAAGCTGACCACCAGGTCGGGCCGCAGCCGCCGGATCAGGCCCCGGATCGCCGCCGCGCGGCCCGGCTGGCGCAGCATCCCGGGCCCCGAGCGCAGCAGGTGCAGCCGCACCCGCGGGTCATAGGGAAAGAACGATCCCGCCGCGGGCATCATCATGGCGGCGACATGGACCTCGTCGCCCTGCGCGGCGCGATGGCCGGCCAGCGCCGCCATGATCTTTTCGGCGCCGCCGGCGCCGAAGCCGCCCTGGACCAGCAGCAGTCTCACGGAAACGGCGCCGGACCGTCGGCCCGCGGCGGCCCCGCGGCGGGAAAGCTCAGCCAGGGCGGGACCTCGGCCTTGCAGCAGGCGCCCAGAAAGCGGCGATCCTCGACCGTGTCCAGCGGGTGCCAGAAGCCGGAATGGCGATAGGCCATCAGCTCTCCGTCCAGCGCCAGCTGCATCATCGGCCCGTGTTCCAGCGGCGCATCGTCGTCGACGACATAGTCCAGCGCCTCGGGCTCAAGGACCAGGAAGCCGCCATTGATCCAGGCATCCTCGGCCGGCAGTTCCTGGCGGACGTCGACCACCCGGTCGCCGCGCAGGTCCAGCGCCCCCGCCCGCGCCGGCGGCCTGACCGCGGTCACCGTCGCCAGCTTGCCGTGGCGGCGGTGGAACCCCAGAAGCGCGTCGATGTCCACGTTGCCCAGCGCGTCGCCATAGCTCAAGAGGAACGTCTCTGTCCCCAGCCGGCGGCGAAGCCGGCGCAGCCGCCCGCCGCTGGCCGTTGCCGGCCCTGAATCGACGACGCTGAGCGTCAGCGCGACGCCGGGCGAGGGTTGCAGCTCGACCCGGCCGGCGCCGATGCAGACCGTCAGGTCGTGGGTCAGCATGTCGTAATTGGCGAAGAACTGCTTGATCCCGATCGCGCCCGTCCCGGCGGCGATGATGAAGTCGCGCTGCCGGAAGTGGCTGAAGATGTCCATGACATGGGTGATGATCGGCCGTCCGCCGATCTCGACCATGGCGTTTGGAATCCGCGGCGCCGGATCGGTCGGGTCCGACACCGGCGCGGCTGCCATCAGCACCGTCTTCACCGGACCGCTCCGCGACTTATGATGCGGATTGCCGCCGACGAGAAGGCAAGCGCGCCCGGATCGTCGGCCGTCGCCGGCGGCGGGGCCGGCGGCGCAAGGTTGTCGGCGGGGGGCAGCGTCGGGGGATGGTCCCGCAGTTCCAGACCCATTTCGGTCAGCAGCAGGCGGTTGATCGCGTGCACGTCGTTGTTCCGGCACACGCGCTGCCGCGCGTTTTCGCCCAGCCGCGCCGTCAGACCGGGGTCGTCCAGGAACCGCCGCATCGCCGCGGCCAGCGCCGCGGGATTGCCCGGCGGGACCGCGAACCCGGCATCGCCGTCGCCGACCGTCTCGCCGCAGCCGGGCGCGTCGGTGGTGATCACCGGCCGCCCGCAGGCCATCGCCTCGAGGATGGTGCGCGGGATCCCCTCGCGCAGCCGCGTCGGCAGCACCAGCACGTGACAGGCGGCAATGTAGGGCCGCACATCGCGGGTGGCGCCGTGCCAGACGACCTCGCCCGCCGCCTGCCAAGCGTTCAGCGTCGCCGCGTCGACCGCATCGGGGTTGCTGTCGGTGGGGCCAAGCAGTTCGACCCGGAACGCATGGCCCTGGCCGCGCAGCAGGCGCGCCGCGTCGCGCAGGTCAGTCAGCCCCTTGCTGAACAGCATCCGCCCCACGAACAGGAAAACCAGCGGCGGCGCGGCGGGCAACGGCTGCGGGGTGAAATGCGCCGTGTCGGCGCCCGAGCCCGGCACCGGCACCAGCCGCGCCGAGGCAGGGACCATGCGGAAGCGGCGCAGGTCGGCACGGTCGGCGTCGTTATAGACAAAGCCCAGCCGCACGCTGCGCAGCGCGTGGCGGTGCAGCAGGATCGCCGCCGCGCGCACGGCGCGCCGCTTGCCCGTCGGGTTGGGGTCGGAAAACGCATAGCCCAGCCCGGTGAAAAGCGGGTGGCAGCGCAGGTCGCCTTCGAGCCGCGCCGCCCAGCAGCCATAGACGATCGGCTTCATCGTATAGGCGAGGACCACGTCGGGACGGCGCTGCCGGATCAGCCGCCGCAGGGCGTCCAGCGTTTCCAGGTCGTGGCGCGGGTTGATGCCGGTGCGGTCCATCGGGACATGGACCGGATCGATCCGCGCGGCCTCGAGGATGGCCTGCGTCGCGGGGTCGAAGTCGGGCGCGGCGGCGATCACCTCGTGCCCGTTGGCGACCATCCGCCGCATCAGCTGCAGACGGAAATTGACCAGCGACCAGGCCAGCCCGCCGATGACCAGCACGCGCCGCGGCGCGGGGCGCTGCGGCGCCCCCTCGGGCGGGGCGGGCTGGCCGCCGATCATGCGACGGCCGGTTCCAGCGCTGCGGGCACGGAGGGCAGCGACAGGCGCTGCGCGGGCGGGACCTGACGGATCGCAGCTGCCGGCGAGCCATTGGTTGCAGCGGGTCTGCGCCGCTCCTGCGCCTCGGCCGGCGGCGGGCCGGCGGGCGGGGGTGTCATGGCGGCGAAGACCGGCAGGTCAAGCCGCGGCGAGCCAGCCGCGGCGTCCGCCGCAGCCGCAGCGTGCGGGACCACCGCGGTGAGGGCGTCCTCGGCTGCGGGGCCGCCGCCAAAGCCCGGCACCAGCGCGGCCAGACCCTCGCGCACGGCCGCGGCGTCCCCCGCCCGCGCGGCCTGTTCCAGCCGGTGCATGCCAGCCCGCAGCCGCGGCATCGCCACCGGGCGCGGGATCGCGCAGGCGACGCCGGGGAAGCTGGCCGGGACGACCTGTTCGGCGCGGTCGAACAGCTCCTCGTACAGCTTCTCACCCGGGCGGATGCCGATGAACTGGATGGGAATGTCGGTGCCGGGCGTCTTGCCGGCCATGCGGATCATCCGCTCGGCCAGTTCGACGATCGGGACCGGCTCGCCCATGTCCAGCACAAAGATGCGCCCCATGTTCTCGGTGTCCGACAGCCCGTGCGCGGCCGAGACGAGCGTCAGCTCGACCGCCTCGCGGATGGTCATGAAGAACCGTTCCATCCGCGCGTCGGTGATGGTCAGCGGCCCGCCGCGGGCGATCTGTTCCTGAAACAGCGGGATCAGCGACCCGGACGAGCCCAGCACGTTGCCGAACCGCACCGCAAAGAACCGGGTGGTGGCACCCATGTCGCGGCTGATCAGGTCCAGCGCCTGGCAATAGAACTCGGCCACCCGCTTGGTCGCGCCCATGATGTTGGTCGTGTTGACGGCCTTGTCGGTCGACACCTGGACCAGCGCCCGCACCCCGAACCGGCGCGCGGCGTCGCAGACATTCCGGGTGCCGATGATGTTGGTCAGCACCCCCTCGCAGGGGTTGGCCTCGACCAGCGGGACGTGCTTCAGCGCCGCCGCGTTGAAGACCAGCGAGGGGCGGTGCGCGGCAAAGATCGCATCGACGTGCTGCTTGTCGCGGATGCACCCGATATGCAGCGCCCGCGGCACGTTCGGGAAATGCCGGGCCAGCATCCGGTCCACGTGATAGGCGTTCAGTTCGCAATTCTCGATCAGGATCAGCTCGGCCGGGTCCAGCGAGGCCAGCTGGCGCACCAGCTCGCTGCCGATCGAGCCGCCGGCGCCGGTGACCAGCACCCGCTGGCCGCGATAGGTCTGCTGCAGCAGCGCCAGTTCGACCCGCTTCTGCGGGCGGGTCAGGATGTCCTCGGGGTCGATCGGCTGCGGAACGCCGGTGCCGCCGGCAAGCCCGTCGGTCAGGCCGGGCAGCGCGCGGATGCGGACGCCCTGCGCCTCGGCCCAGGCGCGCAGCGTGGCGATCCCCTCGGTTTCGAAATGCGAGGTCGCAGCCGGGATCAGCAGGCAGCGCGGCCGTTCCGGCATCTCGGACAGCCGCCGGATCACGTCGCCCGGGCTGCGGACCGATCCGAGGATCGGGGCGGTGTGGAACAGCAGGTCGGTGCTGCCCAGCGAGGTGTCGACGATGCCGACGACGCGATAGGGCGACAGCCCGTCATTCACGGCGCGCATGAACAGGTCCGCCGCGGGCCCCAGCCCCACCAGCACCGCCGGGATCCCCTCGGCGGCCGTCTGCGCTTGCCGCCGGCGGTGCCGCGCCGCTTCGCGCATCCGGGCGGCCGCCCGCGCCCCGGCGCTGAGCGACAGCAGCATCAGGACCATGATCGGAAAGGTGGTCAGCGTCAGTTCGGGAAAGACGCCTGCGCCGCGGGCGATCAGCCCGCACAGCGCAACCCCCAGCACGACGCTGGGGGCGACGGCCAGCATGCCGGGCAGGCTGGAGGCGTGGCGGTGGCACCGATAGGCGCCGCCAAGCGCCATGACCGGCAGGACGACCAGCAGCGACAGCAGCACGAATTCGGGCAGAACGGCGCGCTCGGCACGGCTGAAATGCGGCCCCGACGACAGCAGAACCGCGACCATCGACGCCATCGCGACCGAAAACGCGTCTGCGGCCAGCAGCTTGCGGTTGCCGCGGATCTCGATGACGGTTCTCTTCAGGCGCCGGCGGATCCTTTCCTCTCCGGGGGCGCAATTGCGGATCAGTGTTTCCATCGCGACGCAGACCTTCAATTCGAATGCGGCGGGTGGCGAAAAGCCGCCCGACCGCGCAGATTCAGGCAGGGTTTCGCCGAAACTCGCACGCAGACCGCGTTGCGAACCCATCAGTTCAGACAGGTTAACGGGAATGGGGACGCATCTCGGGACCGAAATACGGCGCGCCCATTAACCAAGCCGTGTAATTGACCGGGTAATTGCAACCTCAAATTGAATTTCGTGCCGTTCCCGCCGCGCAGGCTGGTCAGGCGGACCGAGCGGGGTGGTGCGGGCGCGCCGCCGCCGTCGTCCAGTCGCTGACGTCCAGCCCGGTGATTCGGGCCAGTTCGGCGGTGTCGTCGCGATAGAAGTCGGCGATTCGCGCGCGCAGGGCGGGGTCCAGCTCGGGATAGCGCTCGGGCCGGGCCACCAGGCCGCGCAGGCCGCGCAGCGGGGCGGTGTGGCGCAGCGGGTCCAGGATCGGCCGCAGCGGCGCGAGCATCCGGCGCAGCGGCCGCGGGACCGACGCGGCGCAGGCGTCCTTGACCCGACCGTCCAGCGGCGCGGCTAGCGGGCCGTCCAGGCCGAGATGCGCCGCCAGCCGGGCCAGATGGCCGGCCGGATCGCGGCGCAGGTCCTCGTATTTCAGCACCAGGATCTGGGCCGGATCGAACAGCTCGTAGAATCGGCTCAGGTGGTGGCCATACCGCCCGTCATGCAGGAACCGGTCGCCGGCGGCGCGGTCGGGTGACAGATGCCGGGCCACGTCGCGGTCCACCGCGCCGCGGCGCAGCAGCATCAGGTAGTCGGACCACGCCCGCGCCACCGGGTCGCGCAGCTGAAAGACCAGCCGCACGGCCGGCAGATGCCGGGCGATGCGCGCGGCGGCCTCGGGCTGGGTCAGGTAGCTGTTCGACTTTTCGCCGCGCATCGCGCCCGCGGGTGCGGCTGCGAACAGGTCCTCATAGGCCGCCATGCCCTCGTCGTAATGGCAGGCGAAGAAATGCGGCTCGTGGTCGGGCATGAAGATCGCCGGCGACTGCTGCAGCGAGCGTTGCAGCCAGGTGGTCGCCGACTTGGCGGCCCCGGCGATGATGAAATGCGGCAGACCGGACGGGGTGGTCATGGCGTTTTCTCGGGGGTTTCGGGCTGCGGGCCGGGGGCCGCGTG
>NZ_JRKS01000068.1 GCF_000763805.1 Paracoccus sphaerophysae
CCCCGGCCTGCATCGTTGGCGACCGCTTCCGCCATGCAGAGTTCACCGAGGCAATGGACAAGGCCGGGGTGGGCCGCGTCCCGTTCATCTATCGCGGCTTCGGCTGGAAGGACGGCAGCGAGGATATTGAGCGGTTCCGCCGGGCGCTGTTCGACGGCGAGATCAAGGGCGCGCCGTCCCTGCTGCTGCGGTCGGCCATGTCCGACGCGATCGTGCTGAATGACCCGGCTGGCAACGCCAAGCTGGCGAAGGCCCGCAGCCTGGGCCGGATCGACGCGGCGGCGGCGACGGTGCTGGCCGTGGCGCAGGGGCAGCGGATGCTGGCCGCTCCGACGAAAAAGCGGAGGGTCGCATGGGCGTGACCGAGTGGCAGCGCCATTCCCGCCGCGTGACGCGCGGGCCGCGCTGGAAAAGCCTTCGCATGGCCGTGCTGGAGCGCGACGGCTTCAAATGCGTGGACTGCGGCAAGAGCCGGGGTCGCCTGGAGTGCGACCATATCCTGCCGGTCAGGACACACCCTCATCTCGCCTATGACCCGGACAACTGCGCCATGCGGTGCCCATCGTGTCACTCGGCGAAAACCCATGTCGAGGTCGGCCGTGCGCCGCCCGCATACGACCGCCACGGTTGGCGGAAGGCTGTCAACGAACTGATGGCCGACAACAAACCCCTATCGAGCAAACGAGGTAATCATGCTTGATTCCGTGAAGATCGCCCGGCGGCAAAGCGAAATCCGCCAGCAACTCTCGGCCCTGGTCGGCAAGACCGAGCCGAGCGAGGACGAAACCCGTTCGATGGAGGCGCTCGACGCCGAGTATCGGACCAACGAGACCCGCTATCGCGCGGCCCTGACCGCCGAGGACACCGAGCGGCGTGAGGCCGGGGCCGATCTGGAAACCCGGTCGGACAAGGACTGGTCCGATCTTGTCGGCCGGTTCGAGCTTCGCCAGGTCGCCTTTGCCATCGACGAGGGCCGGGCGCTGACCGGGGCCACGAAAGAGGTGGTCGAGGAACTGCGGCAGCACGGCGGCTATCGGGGCGTCCCGGTCCCGTTCGCCGCGCTGGAGCAACGGGCGGGCGAGACCATCGCCGAGGACCAGATCAAGCCGAAGACCTATCGGAACGTGATCGACCGCATCTTCCCGAACAGCGTCGCGGCCCGGCTGGGCATCGAGCGCATCCAGATCGAGCGCGGCGAACTGGCCTTCCCGGTGGCGACCAGCGGGGCGGTGTTCGGCTGGCAGACGACCGAGCTGGGCAACGTGGGCGGTCCCAACCCCTACGAGACCACCGAACGCAGCCTGACGCCGGATCACACCGGCGGGGCGCAGATGGTCATCAGCCGCAAGGCGCTGATGCAGGCGGGGCGCGGGCTTGAGGATGCGATCCGGCGCGACCTGTCGGCGGTCATCTCCGCCGAACTGGACCGGGTGGTCATCAACGGCACCGGGACGGGGGGCCAGCCGCTGGGTATCATCCCCGGCGCGGCGACCTACGGGATCACCAGCACCCCGGTCGGGGCGGCCGCGTCCTGGGCAGCCTTCCGGGCCGAGATCGTGGCGTTCATGGAAAGCAACCAGATCACCAGCGCCAACGCGGTGAACCTGGGCCTGACGCCGCAAATCTGGGCCGACCTGGACGATGCGCTGATCTCGGGCACGGCAGTCAGCCAATGGGACCGCCTGACCAAGCACGTCGGCACCCCATCGCTGTCCAACGTCATCCCCGACAACACGGCGATCCTGACAGCCACGGTGCAGGGCATCGCGCCCGGCTATCTGGGCCTCTGGGGCGGGGTGGACCTGATCCGCGACCCCTACACCAAGGCGCAGTCGGGGCAACTGGTCCTGACGGGTCTGGTCACGGCGGACTTCACGGTCCCGCGCGGGATGCAGACGCGCATCCTGACCGGCCTGACGGGCGGCTAAGATGCTCTGGGGCGCTAATCTCGGGGCGCTGGAACTGCGGAGCGAGGGCGGGGAAACCCGCCTTCGCGCCCGATTTCCTTACGGCGCAGAGACCGAACTGGCACCGGGGCGGCACGAGGTTATCGCCGCACGTGCCTTCGCAGACCGGATCGAGGCGGGCGAGGATATTCACCTGCTGTCTGGTCACGACTTCAACAAGCCGCTGGCATCACGCGCAGCGGGCAACTTGCACCTGACGGATGGCGACGACGCGCTGGTGATCGAGGCGACGATTGCGGACGGCACGTCATGGGCGCGGGACTTTCTGGCCGCCCATGCTGGCGGGCTGATCCGGGGTCTGTCGCCCGGCTTCCGGGTGGAGGCGGGCGGCGAGCGCATCGAGCGGCGCGCGGGCGGCACCCTGCGGACGATCCGCAAGGCGGCGCTGTTCGAGCTGTCGGCGGTGACGCGCCCGGCCTATCCGGCGGCGCAGATCGAGGCGCGCAACTGGTCCCCGACCGAAGGCGGGCTGCTGGTGCCGTATGCGCCGCGAACCGGCCTGAACCGCACACTCAATCGCTGGAGGGCATGATGGGCTTCATGGATCTGTTCAGGCGGAAGGCCGAACCGAACGAAAACCGTGCGGCTGCTCAAGGCTACACGGCCGACCTGATCGCCGCCCGGCATGAATGGCTGTCGGGCCGGTCTGACGTGGCCGAACTGACGGCGACGGTGCAGAGCTGCGTCTCGCTGTGGGAAAGCGGCTTCACGCTGGCGGACGTGAAGGGCACCGACCTGCTGGACCGGCGGGCGCTGGCGATGCTGGCGCGGGCCTTGGCGCTGCGGGGCGAAGCCGTGTTCCTGATCCGGGACCGGCTGGTCGCCTGCACCGACTGGGATATGCGGACCCGCAACGGCGAACCCACGGCTTACCGTGTGAGCGTTGGCGAGATCGGCGGCGGGCGGTCGGAGACGGCGCTGGCGGCCGAGGTGCTGCACGTCCGCATCGGGGCCAGCATGGTCACGCCCTGGGCAGGGACTGCACCGCTTCATCGGGCCAGCCTTTCGGCCGGTCTGCTGCAAGAGGTGGAAACCGCCTTGCGCGAGGTCTGGCGCAATGCGCCGATTGGCAGCCAAATCATTCCGCTGCCTGATTCGTCGGCCGAGGACATGGCCGGGCTGCGGGCATCCTTCCGCGGCGCGCGGGGTCAGGCGCTGATCGTGGAGGGCGTGGCTCAGGCTGTAGCGGCTGGGATGCACCCCGGCCTAGAGAAGCGGGTGGAGAACTTGACCCCGGACCTGCAACGGGCGATGACGGCGGAGACGCTGGAAGCGGCCCGAGGCGCGATCTGCGCGGCTTATGGCATCCTTCCGGCCTGGCTGAACCCGGCGACGACTGGTCCTGCAATCAGGGAGTGCCAGCGTCAGCTTGCGACATGGACGTTGCAGCCTCTGGCCGAGCTGGTCGCGGAAGAAGCGACGGTGAAGCTGGGAACGCGCGTCAGCATCGACGTTCACCGGGCGCTGCAATCGTTCGACGCTGGCGGATCGGCACGGGCGCTGGCGGGCATCATGCAGGCGCTGGCGACGGCCAAGGAAGCCGGTTTGCCTCATTCCACGGTCGCAGCCGCCTTCAAGGCTTTGGACTGGTCGGAGGCCAAGGGATAGGGCCGAGGTGCGCCCTGCGGATTGAGAGGCCCGCGAAGCACCTGGGACTAGACGGCGAGTGTCCCGCTGACATGGCAAACAACCCCGTCAAGGCGCGGCCCATGCACCTCCTTTCGGTGGGCGCGGCGCAGGCTGGCACGTCCGAAGCGGGGCCAGCACACACCCGGCGGAGAGGCCGGGATTGGCGCGTGTAAGCGCCGCCCGCGTCAGGGCAAAGGGCCGGTCGCAGCGGGATGTTGCGGCCGGCTTATTCTTGAGGGGCGTCCATTGTGGACTTCACGGCCTGCATGGATTCCACAGTTTGGGATAGCGTCTCTTCCGGCGCAAACTCTGCGATGCGCCGGATTACTGCATCAGCTATCGCTTGGATTGCCTTCGCGTCAGGCGGATAGTCCGAGAAAAGACTGTCATCCAGCCGCGAGACTATCTCTGCGTTCATGGAGCGGTTGTTCGCCTCGGCGGCGGCCTTGATCCGGTCCCGCAGATCAACGGGCATCCGAAAGTTCACCTGAACCTGTTCCGAGACTGGCGGCTTCGACATATGGCACCTCCGGGCCAAGCAATGTGCTACAAAACCCGTTGACGCAATCCAAGCAACGTGCTTTATAGCATTGTGCTTGGAGGCGCAGATGGACGACCTGAAACAACTGGCCCTGCGCGTCCCCGCTGACGTGAAGGCATGGCTGACCGAACAGGCCAAGCGGAACGGATCGAGCCTCAACAGCGAGGCGATCCGCGCCGTGCGCGAGCGGATGGACCGCGAGACTCAACCCCAAACCTGACACCCGGAGACCCTGAAAATGACGACGAGAGAACGCGCCCGCGCGAACGGCCCCGGCTTGCTGTCGCTGGCCGACGCGCTGGCATCAGTGCCCGCCAACGACCTGTTGATGTTTCGCAATGCGGCTGGAGTCCTTGGCGTAGAGGCGGCCGAGGGACTGCAAGTCATCCGCGACATGATCCTGCTGGCGCTGGACGAGACCGAGGCCGCGCATCTGCCCGAGGTCAACCGTCTGTCCGCCCGTGCCGCCCTGGCCGAGGCGCTGGACGTGCTGGAGAGCGCGGCATGAATCCCGAGTTGAAACTCTACCTGGGCGACTGCCACGCGCAGGCCGTCCGGGCGCAGGCGGTGGCCGAGGCGATCGAGTTGATGGCGGACAAGGGCATGGCCCAGCACAAGACCACGGGCGAGCTGCTGGCCGTCCTGGTCGGCATCATTGCCGAGCTGCAATCGGCGCTGGACGTGGTGAACCTGCCGCAATGGGAGGCCGCGTGATGACTGGGCACAAGGAACATCTGTCCCAAATTGAGTATGCAATCAGCGATCTTGAGAATCTGATCTGCGCGCTGTGCGTGGTCGCGGAGCCGTTCGCGGTTATGCCCGAAACCCGACTGTCAAGCGACGAGGTGGACGCTCGCAACGGGCTGATCGGACTGCGGGACGCGCTCAAATGGCAATGCCGGAAGCTTGGCGATGCCTACGAGGCCGCGTGGAAGGCGGCGTAATGATGACCCCGGCGGACCTATGGCACCGCCGGGGGCTTCTATCTGCGTTTCCCACGAATGGGGGTTGCGCCGGGGCTATTTGTGCGATACACAGTGACCATGAAAGCCGGACCCTTCAACGCCATGATCGCCGCCGCATTCTCTGTCGAAGAGAAAACGGTCACCGTGTTTGCGCGCGCGCTGAAAGAAGCGCGACTGCTGACCACGGGGGCGCGGGGCGTGAACGCCCCCGACATGACCCCGCTGGACGCAGCTCGTATGACGATCGCCCTGCTGGCCTGCGACGGTCCGGCCCAAGCGGTCGAGCGGGTCAAGCTGTTCGGGCAACTGCGCTACTCGCCCCATTCCACCACGTCGCAAGCCTGGCGAGAGATCGTGGGGCAGGATGAGTTTGCCAGCCGCTTCGGCGGTGACACTTTGGAGGAAGTGCTGGCCTTCATTTACAGCGCGTATCTCGACCGAGGGCTTGATGACGCATCCCGGTGGTTTGACGAGAACGTGGTTTCTTTGACCGTCCAGCCGGGCGACGTGCGGGCCGAGCTGGTCGCCTGGGTTCACGATGCCAACGGCAAGATAGTCCGCGAGCGCGTCATGCCGTTTCAGGGCAATCGCCATGCAGAGGGCTTTGTCACGATCCCGCGCGGCCTGCTGGTCGAGCGGTCCGCAGCGCCCGCCACCTTGAGTCTGGTTTCTGTCGAGCTGTGGGCCGATGCCCGCGCCGAGGACTGACCGATGAGCGTTCGCCCGATCTGGTCCAGCGAAACGACTGCGGCACGGCTTCTGGACATGAAGCCCGCCGAGTTCCGTTCGCTGGTCGAGGCCGGGCACCTGCCGCCGCCTGACGAGATCGCGCCGGGCTTCAAGCGGTGGAAAACCGAGGCGCTGGAGCGCATCCGCAGCGGTGCGGCGATCGAGGGGCCGATGGAATGGTGAGGAAAGCCGGTCGCAAGCCCTACGTCCGCGAGGTCAAGCCGGGCTTCCTGTATTTCTACAGGGGCGGGAAATACCTGCACCGCTTCACCGCGCCCGAGGACACGGCCGAGTTCGACCGCCAGTATTGGGAGGTCAGGACCGGCAAGAAGGCGGCCAGCCGCACAAGCTGGAAGGCGCTGATCGAGGATTACCGCCGATCGGATCGCTGGACCAAGCTCAAGCCCCGCACCCGCGCCGACTATGAGGCCGTGATGGCCTACATCATCAAAAAGAACGGCGACCGCGACATGACCCGCCTGACCCGCAAGGACGTGGTGGAGGCGCAGCGCAAGAACGAACACCGGACCCGGTTCGCCAACTACATCCCCGCTGTGATGTCGGTGCTGTGCGAACACGCGATCGACCTGGGCTGGATCAAGGTCAATCCCGCGAAGGGAGTTCGCAAGCTGGCAGTCCCCGACGAGCGCAAGCAGCCGCATCTGCCCTGGCCTGACGCGGCCGTGGCGAAGTTCCGGGCAGAGGCTGGCGCCCTGGAGCGGCTGATCTTCGAGATCGGCGTCGGCAGCGTCCAGCGGCCCGGCGATTGGGTTGGCTTCACCTGGGGCGATTACAATCCCGAAGGCGACGGCACCCTGCGCCTGAAGCAGAACAAGGGGGGCGTTGAGCTAACCTTGCCCTGCACCCCGCAGCTCAAGGCCGCGCTGGACGCAGCCAAAGCAGCCCTGCCGTTCGCGCCGATGCCGTCGCGGCCGATCCTGATCGGAAAACGCGGGCAGCCGATGCTTTACCGGAGCTTGGCCGAGATCATGCTGGCCGAGCGCAAGCGGCTGGGGCTGGAGGACTATGACCTTCACGCCCTGCGCTATCGCGGAGTGCAGGAGCTGGCGCTGTCGGGCTGCGACGACGACGAGATCGCGTCCTACAGCGGGCACATGACCAAGGCGATGATCCAGAAATACGCCGGGGAAGCCCGGCAGAAAATGCGCGCCAAACAGGCCGCAGCCAAGCGGTCCCGGACTTGAGAACGGAACGGGACCAGAACATGAAACTGATAACCGGAGTGATAACCCCCTTGACCCTCTCGACCGAAAACCCTAGCAAACGCTGCACGGCGGCGGGTTGGCGGAGAGGTTACGCAGCGGATTGCAAATCCGTGAAGACCGGTTCGATTCCGGTACCCGCCTCCATCCTTTCCCCTTCACGGCCTGACCGGGTCGGCCGCGCAGATAGGGCCGGCCGGGATGATCTATCGCGCACTCACCGCCGTTGCCGGCGCGGCCCTGCGGGGGGCCGCGCCGCTGGCGGGCGAGGCGCTGGCCGAGCGGCTGGCGCTGGACGATGTGCCCTCGGTCCGCGGCGGGATCTGGGTCCACGGCGCCAGCGTGGGTGAGCTGAATTCGGCCCGCGCGGTGATCGCCGAACTGGCGGCGCGGCGGCCGGTGCTGGTCACCGCCAACACCGTGACCGGACGCGAGGTGGCCCGCGGCTGGGGCCTGCCGGCGCGGCTGGCGTCACTGGACGTGCCGCAGGCGGTGGGCCGGTTCCTGGACGCGGCGCAGCCGGCGCTGGCGGTGACAATCGAAAACGAGATCTGGCCGAACCGCGCCGCCGCCTTGCGGGCGCGGGGCGTCAAGCAGGCGGTCATCGGGGCGCGGATGTCGGCGCGCTCGGCCCAGGGCTGGGGGCGGGCGCGGGGGCTGATCGGGCCGGTGCTGGGCGGGATCGGCCTGCTGTCGGCGCAGGACGAGGCGACCGAGGCGCGGCTGATCGCGCTGGGGCTGCCCTCCCGGGCGCTGGCGTCGCGGGTCAATCTCAAGCTGATGGGGCCGGCGGCGATCCGGCCGCCCAGGGATGGCGGCGGGCGGGATCGCGTGTGGCTGGCCGCCTCGACCCATCCGGGCGAGGACGAGATCGTGCTGGCCGCCCACGCAGCGGTCCGCGCGCGGCTGCCCGATGCGCGGCTGATCCTCGCCCCGCGCCACCCGCGCCGCACCGACGCCGTCGCGCGGCTGATCGCCGCGGCGGGGTTTCCGGCCGAGCGGCTGGGCGCGCTCGAGGTGGGCACTGCCGGCGCGCCGCCGGTCCTGCTGATCGACCGGCTGGGCGCGATGCAGGGCGCCTATGCGGCGGCCGGCGTGTGCCTGACCGGGGGATCGCTGGCCGATCACGGCGGCCACACCCCGTGGGAGCCGGCGGCCTATCGCTGCGCGCTGCTGCACGGGCCGCATGTCGCCAACTTTGCCGCCGACTATGCCGCGCTGGACGCGGCGGGGGCGGCGCAGGAGGTGACGGCCGAGAGCCTCGGGGGGACCGTCACGGCGGTGCTGTCCGATCCGGCCGCGCGCGCCGCGATGGGGCAGGCGGCGCGCGGCCTGCTGGACGCCAGCGCGCCGGACCCGCGCGCCCTTGCCGGCCGGATCATCGGGCTTGTCTGAGCGGTCCTTGCGCGTTCGCCCTCTGCGCCCGATATTGGCGGACCGAAAGGAAAGATCGGCATGATCCGCTATGCGCTGCGCTGTGACCGGGGGCACGGGTTCGACGGGTGGTTCCGGTCGGCCGCGGGCTTTGATTCGCTGCTATCCGCGGGGCAGGTCGAATGTGCGGTCTGCGGCAGCACGGTCGTGACCAAGGCACCGATGGCCCCCGCGGTGCCTGCGCGCGAGGAGTCCGAGGCTCGGCCGCTGGAGACGCCGGCCTCGGGCCCGGAACGGGCGCTGGCCGAGTTCCGGCGCCATGTCGAGGCCAATTCGGATTACGTCGGCGGGGATTTCGTCACCCAGGCGCGGGCGATGCATGACGGCGACATCCCGCAGCGCTCGATCCACGGCGAGGCGCGGCTGGACGAGGCGAAGAAGCTGCTCGAGGACGGGGTGCCGGTCGCGCCGCTGCCGTTCCGGTCGCGGCGCAAGCTCAGCTGAGCCGCCCGCCGGTGCCCGACACCGCGCCCGACCCCACGCGTGGGAAATTCCCGCAGGCCCTTGCCCTTGCTCGACCCGCCCTCTAATAGCCCCGCGTTCCACCCGGCGACTGGAGGCCCAAATGCCGCTTCTGGTGATGAAATTCGGCGGCACTTCGGTGGCCGATCTCGACCGCATCGCCAATGCGGCAGCCAAGGTCCAGCGCGAGGTCGAGCGCGGCTATGACGTGATCGTCATCGTCAGCGCCATGTCCGGCAAGACCAACGAGCTGGTCGGCTGGGTCGAAGGCACCTCGCGACTGTATGACGCGCGGGAATATGACGCCGTCGTCGCCTCCGGCGAGAACGTGACCGCCGGGCTGATGGCGCTGCGGTTGCAGGAGATGGGTGTGCCGGCGCGCAGCTGGCAGGGCTGGCAGGTGCCGATCAACACCACCGCGCAGCATTCGGCGGCGCGTTTCGTGTCGATCCCGCGCGCAAATATCGACGCCAAGTTCGCCGAGGGGATGAAGGTCGCGGTCGTCGCGGGCTTCCAGGGCATCGGACCGGACGGGCGCATCACCACGCTGGGCCGGGGCGGGTCGGACACCACCGCGGTCGCCTTTGCCGCCGCCTTCGGCGCCGAGCGCTGCGACATCTATACCGACGTGGACGGGGTCTATACGACCGATCCGCGGATCAGCTCCAAGGCGCGCAAGCTGGACCGCATCGCCTTCGAGGAGATGCTGGAACTCGCCAGCCTCGGCGCCAAGGTGCTGCAGACCCGCTCGGTCGAGCTGGCGATGCGCTATAACGTGCGCCTGCGGGTGCTGTCGTCCTTCGAGGACACCGACGAAACCAGCGGCACGCTGGTCTGCGATGAGGATGAGATCATGGAATCCAGGGTCGTTTCGGGCGTTGCCTACAGCCGCGACGAGGCCAAGATCACGCTGGTGACGGTCGAGGACCGGCCGGGCATCTCGGCGGCGATCTTCCAGCCGCTGGCTGATGCCGGGGTGAACGTGGACATGATCGTCCAGAATATCTCGGAAAAGGACTATGAGGATCACCCGGGCTCGGTCACCGACATGACCTTTTCCTGCCCGGTGAACCAGGTCGAACGGGCCCGCAAGGCGATGGAGAATGCGCGCTCGGCGGGGCTGATCGCCTATGACGACCTGGCCGTCGATACCGAGGTGGCCAAGGTGTCTGTGGTGGGCATCGGGATGCGGTCCCATGCCGGGGTCGCGGCGCGCATGTTCAAGGCGCTGGCTGATGAAAACATCAACATCAAGGTCATCGCCACCAGCGAGATCAAGATTTCGGTGCTGATCGACCGCAAGTATATGGAACTGGCCGTGCAGGCGCTGCATGATGCGTTCGAGCTGGAAAGGGCCTGATCCGCGACACTGCGTGCGCCGTCCGGCCGGGACGACGGGAAAGTGACGGTGATGCCGGAACGGAGCGAGAGCGAATCACGCAGGCTGCTGAAGCGGTTGCGCGACACGCTGGCCGCCCCCGGCGGCGGGCAGGCGCGGCTGGACAGCATCACCCACCACATCGCCGATTCGATGCGCTCGCAGGTGTGTTCAATCTACCTGTTCCGCGACCCCGAGACGCTCGAGCTGTGCGCGACCGAAGGCCTGCGCCGCGAGGCGGTCCACCAGACCCGGCTGCGCCTGGGCGAGGGGCTGGTCGGCCGCGTCGCCCGCACCGGCCGCCCGATCAACACCGCCAACGCCCCCGCGCAGCCCGGCTTCCGCTACATGCCCGAGACCGGCGAGGAAGTGTTCCCCTCTTTCCTGGGCGTGCCGATCCAGCGGGTCGGCGAGAAGCTGGGCGTGCTGGTGGTGCAATCGCGCGACGCCCGGGAATATTCCGAGGACGAGGTCTATGGACTGGAAGTCGTCGCCATGGTGCTGGCCGAAATGGCCGAGTTGGGCGCGTTCCTGGGCAACGAGGCCCAGCCCTCGACCCACCGCTTCCCGGCCGTCTTCCGCGGCGCGACCGGGCAAGAGGGCGCCGCCGAGGGGCAGGTCTGGCTGCACGAGCCGCGGGTGGTCATCACCAACCCGGTCGGCGACGACCCCGACAAGGAACTCGCCCGCCTGACCGAGGCGGTGGCGATGCTGCGCCAGACCGTCGACCAGATGGTCGCCACCGCCGATGTCAGCGGCGGCGAGGGCGAGGCGGTGCTGGAAGCCTATCGCATGTTCGCCAATTCACGCAGCTGGCTGAGGCGGATGGAGGAGGACATCGACCGCGGCCTGTCCGCAGAGGCGGCGGTCGAAAAGGAACAGTCCCAGACCCGCGCGCGGCTGGAAAGCGCCGCCGATCCCTATCTGCGCGACCGCCTGCATGATCTCGACGACCTGTCGAACCGGCTGCTGCGGATCCTGACCGGGCAAGGCAGCGACACCGGCAGCGCGATGCCCGCGAACCCGATCCTCGTCGCCCGCAACATCGGCCCCGCCGAGCTGCTGGATTACGGCCGGCGGCTGCGCGGCGTGGTGCTCGAGGAAGGCTCGGTCGGCAGCCACGCGGCGATCGTCGCCCGGGCGCTGGCGATCCCGCTGGTGGTCCACGCGGCGCGCATCACCACCGAGGCGCTGAACGGCGACCCGATCCTGGTCGATGGTGACACCGGCGTGGTGCATCTGCGCCCCGAGGACTCGGTCGCCGCCGCCTTCCGCGACAAGATCGCCATGCAGGCCGAGGCGCAGAAGCTGTATGCCGGCCTGCGCACCCTGCCGGCGACGGCGCTCTGCGGCACCAGCGTCAAGCTGTTCATGAATGCCGGGCTGATGGCCGACCTGCCCAGCCTCGACGGGTCGGGGGCCGAGGGCGTCGGGCTGTTCCGCACCGAGCTGCAGTTCCTGACCCGCACCCGCGTCCCCCGCCGCAGCGAGCTGGCGCGGATGTATGCGCATGTGATGGAACACGCCCACGGCAAGCCGGTGGTGTTCCGCACGCTGGACATCGGGTCGGACAAGGTGCTGCCCTACATGAAGCGGATAGACGAGCCGAACCCGGCGATGGGGTGGCGGGCGATCCGCGTCGGGCTGGACAAGCGCGGCGTGCTGCAGATGCAGCTGCAGGCGCTGATCCGCGCCGCCGCCGGGCGGGCGCTGAGCGTGATGTTCCCGTTCATCGCCGATGCCGAGGAATTCGCCCAGGCCCGCGCCATGCTGGCCGAGCAGATGGAGCGCGAGGCCGCGATGGGCCACGCCGTCCCGACCGAGCTGCGGGTCGGCGCGATGCTGGAGACCCCCTCGCTCGCCTTCGCCGCGCCGTCGTTCTTTCGCAGCTGCGATTTCGTGTCGATCGGCGGCAACGACCTGAAACAGTTCTTCTATGCCGCCGACCGGGAAAACGAGCGGGTCCGGCGCCGCTATGACACGCTGTCCACGCCGTTCCTGAACCTGATCCAGATGATCGTCGACCGCTGCACCGCCGAGGGCGTGCCGGTCAGCTTCTGCGGCGAGGATGCGGGCCGCCCGGCCGAGGCCGCGGTCTTTGCCGCGCTGGGGCTGCGGCAGCTGTCGATGCGGCCGGCCTCGATCGGGCCGGTCAAGTCCCTGATCCGGCGCATCGACCTGTCGGCGCTGCGGCAGGTGCTGGACGAGGAACGCGCGCGCGGCGCCACCTGCCTGCGCCCCGCGGTGACGGCCTTCCTGGCCCAGGCGCGCAGCCCGGCGTGAGCTAGCGGTCGGCCCAGGCCGGCGGGCGCTTGTCCAGGAAGGCGCTCAGCCCCTCGGCGGTGTCGGGCAGCATGAGGTTCTCGCACATCGTGGCGCCGGCGGCTGCGTAGGCTTCGGGCGTCGCCAGTCCGGTCTGGCGGTGGAAGGCGCGCTTGCCCATCTGCACCGCCGCCGGCAGCTTGGCGGCGATCGTGCGGGCCAGCGCGAAGGTTTCCTCGGTCAGGTGGTCGGCCGGGACCACGCGGTTGACCAGCCCCAGCTCGCGGGCGCGGTCGGCGGGGATGAACTCGCCGGTGGTCAGCATCTCGAACGCGGCCTTGGGCGGGATGGCGCGGGTCAGCGCCACCATCGGGGTCGAACAGAACAGCCCGATATCGACGCCGTTGACGCCAAAGCGGGTGCCCTCGGCCGCCACCGCCAGGTCGCAGCTGGCGACCAGCTGGCAGCCCGCCGCGGTGGCGATGCCCTGCACCTCGGCGATCACCGGCTGGGGCAGGGCGCGAATCGCCTGCATCATCTCGGCGCAGTCGGCGAAAAGCGTCTCGTAGGCGGCGCGGCCGCCATCGGCATCGGCGCGCGCAGCCTGCATCCGGCGCAGGTCGTGGCCGGCCGAAAACGCCTTGCCCTCGGCGGCCAGCACCACCACGCGCACGGCCGGGTCCGTGACGATGCCGTCCAGCGCCTGCCGCAGCGCCGCGATCATCTCGGTCGACAGGGCGTTGAAGTTCTTGGGGCTGATCATCACCAGCCGCGCGACGGCGCCATGATCCTCGCGGCGCAGAAGATCGTCGTTTGCCATTGTCATCTCCCCCAAGCTTGCCCCAGCTTAGGGCCGCAGCACGGGGGGGCAAGCATGCCGATGATGGACGGCCCGCAGATCGAGGCGTTTCTGGCCGCGGAGTTCCCGCAGGTGTCGGGCTATACGGTCGAGCGGGTGGACGACGCCGGCGTGACCCTGCGGCTGGCGGTGTCCGACCGGCACCTGCGCCCCGGCGGGACGGTATCGGGGCCGACGATGTTCGAGCTGGCCGATCTCGCCATGTATGCGGCGGTGCTGTCGCGGATCGGGCCGGTGGCGCTGGCGGTAACGACCAGCGCCAATATCGACTTCATGCGCAAGCCCCCGGCGGGGCGGGACCTGGTCGCCGATTGCCGGCTGCTGAAGCTCGGGCGCGTGCTGGCGGTGGGGGACGCCCTGATCCGGGCCGAGGGGCACGACGGCGTGGTGGCGCGGGCCGCGATGACCTATTCGATTCCGCCAAAACCGTGACAGGATGCGGCGTTCTGCGATGGTATATAAATACCATTAGTGCAAGCCGTTGATCTGCAAGCGGATATTTCCGCCTGCCGCGCTTGACCCGCCGCGGCGGTTTCGCGATACACCCACATCCGAATTCACACCCCCCGAAAGGGACGAGAGATGAAGACCTATACCGCAAAACCGGCGGATATCGAAAAGAAGTGGATCCTGATCGACGCCGAGGGCATCGTTCTGGGCCGCCTTGCCACGATCGTCGCCAGCCGCCTGCGCGGCAAGCACAAGCCGACCTTCACGCCGCATATGGACATGGGCGACAACGTCATCGTCATCAACGCCGACAAGGTGCAGATGACCGGCAACAAGCGTGACGACAAGCGCTACTACTGGCACACCGGCCATCCGGGCGGGATCAAGTTCCGCACCGCGCGGCAGGTCCTCGACGGCGCCCACCCCGAGCGCGTGGTGATCAAGGCGGTCGAACGCATGATCTCGCGCAACAAGCTGGGCAAGCAGCAGATGACCAACCTGCGCGTCTATGCCGGCGACCAGCATCCGCACGAGGCGCAGCAGCCCGAAGTGCTGGACGTGAAGTCGATGAACACCAAGAACACCCGGAGCGCCTGATCATGGCCGAAGACATCAAATCCCTCGACCAGCTCAAGGACGCCGTGACCGCCAGCGCTGGCGGCGTGCAGGGCTCGACCGCGGACGAATCGCGCAGCCTGACCGCCGAGGCCGCCCCGCGCGAGCCGCAGCGTGACGCGCAGGGCCGCGCCTATGCGACCGGCAAGCGCAAGGACGCCGTCGCCCGCGTCTGGGTCAAGCCGGGTTCGGGCAAGGTGACCGTGAACGGCAAGGACATGGCGGAATACTTCGCCCGCCCGGTGCTGCAGATGATCCTGCGCCAGCCGTTCGAGATCGCCGGCGTCGCGAACCAGTACGACGTCTATGCCACGGTGGCGGGCGGCGGGCTGTCGGGCCAGGCCGGTGCGGTCAAGCACGGGATCTCGAAGGCGCTGCAGTTGCACGAACCGAGCTTGCGCGCGCCGCTGAAGGCCGCCGGCTTCCTGACCCGCGATTCGCGCGTGGTGGAACGCAAGAAATACGGCAAGGCCAAGGCCCGCCGGTCGTTCCAGTTCTCGAAGCGCTGATCCGATCACACGATTCGACGAGAAAGGGGCGCGGCCAGCCAGGCCGCGCCCCTTGCCGTTTCCGCGGCCCGGCACCGTCATGGCGGCGTCACGTCGGGGTGGCAGGTTCGTCCCCACAGGGCTGATTGGCCGGGGAATCTCATGTTTTCCGGGGGTTGAAACTATTTTCGCCTTCTCGGAATTTTTCCGCTTGCGACTCGGCGCGGCCACCCCTAGATAGCCCCTCACCGAGACGGCAGACGCCGGATCGGACGGAAAAGTCGGAGCTTCCGAAACTGTCCGGGCCCACAGCGGGCGACGCCGAAGATCGTTAAGAATGTTCTTGACGCCGGACGCGACGTTCTCTATGTAGGGTTTCTGCCGCGGAAACGGGGCGACAATCTGGATCGATCTGGCTGTTGGCGCCAAGCAAGTTTGGCGACTGCGGTTCGTTTGTTCCTCTGCTGTTTGACATTGTTATGATATTGAAGGGATATGCGGGCGGTTTGGCCATTTCGATGGTAGACGCCTAGCATATCGGCTCTTTAGGGTTTCGGCCCGATGATGAGAGTGTCAGCTTCACTGTT
>NZ_JRKS01000069.1 GCF_000763805.1 Paracoccus sphaerophysae
GGGTGGTGGAAAGCCCCTTGTCCGCGCCTGCCACGGCGCGGACAAGGGGCTTTCCACCACCCCGTGACGGTCATAGGCGTGCACAAAGCTCGCCGCCTCGCCCACGCCGGCCCGGATGCCCAGATGCTTGGCCACGGCCCCGTCGCGCATCCGGAACAGCAGCACCTCGCCCGGCGTCGCGCCCCCCCCCGGCTTGACCGGGATCAGGTTGCGCAGCGCCGCCTGCATCAGCAGCTCGTCGCCGCCGATCTCGCCCCAGTCGGGCGTATAGGCCGGGGCGACCTCGGGCTCAGAGCCATACAGCTGCCGCCACACGCCGCGGATCAGGCCAAGACAGTCCGTGCCCGCCCCTCGCGCCGACCCCTGGTGGACATACGGAGTCCCGATCCAGGCCCGGGCGATATCGACCACCCGCGCGCTCATCGCCCGCCGCCATTGGCTTGCGGCGCGATCAGCCAGTCCTCGGGCGGCAGATGCGGAAATCCCCGGAAATTGAGGAAATTGAGGAACTTCATGCGGCACGTCTCGGCCCGCTTGTCGCAGCCGGCGACCAGCCGCACCCGGTCGCCCACCGCCGGCGCCGCCCCCGGCGAGGTCCACAGCTCGACCGCCCGGACCCCGACCCGCGGCATCGCGTCGATCTTGGCCCAGCCGGTCAGGCCCGAGGCCGCGCCGTCCAGGAACTCGATCCGGCCCTGCGCGAACCAGCCCGCCTCATGGGCCGGCACGCCGCGCAGCTCAAGCCGCGCCCCGCCTTCGGCGACCGAGGCGATGACGCCTTCGGCCGAAAACCCCTCGCGGCCGGTGTCGAACCGGCACTGCCCGTCGCCCAGCAGCGCCGAGCAGCGCGCGTGATAGACCCGCCCCTGCGGCTGGTTCAGCGCCTCGGCAAGGCCCCGCAACTCGGCGCGATAGCCGCCATGCGCGTGGGTGATCTCGCCCAGCGCGCCGCGGAAGGTCAGCCGGCGGTCGGCGGGCCGGGTCCAGTCGACCTCCCACAGCCTCACCTCGGCCCCGTCCCAGCGCCCGGCCGCCAGGTCGTCGGCGGTGATGGCGTCGTCGGACAAGGCGCCCTGCGCCTCGGTGTTGTCGACCGAAAGGCCCAGCCCCTGCACCAGCGCCTGCGCCGTCATCCCGGCATCGGGCCGGAACGCGATGCCGTCAAAGTCGAGCACCGCGTCATGGTCGGTGAACCCCAGCACCAGGCCGTCCGCCCGCGTCACCGCCCAGCAGCGTGCGATGGTCGTCGTCTCGACGCGCGCATCCGTCGTCGTCTCGACGCGCGGTTCCGTCACGGCGCCGCTCATTGCCGCACCTCGACGATCGGGACCTGCGGCACCTCGCCGGCCTGGAACGAGGCGACCGACACCGCGATCCGGTCGGTGTCAAAGCGCACCGGCACGTCGAACTCGAACCCTGCGGTGATCGGCGCGTCGGTCATCGGCGCAACGTTCAGCGTCACCGTCCCGGTCTCATAGTCGACCGAGAAGTCGATCGTCTCGAACTGCTCGACGTCGCCGACCGAGACCTTGACCGTGCCCGGCACCGGCTTGAGGATCGGCCGGCGATAGCTCTGGCTGCCCGACCGGTACAGCTTGCTCAGCCGGAACGCGACAGTGGTGCCGTCACCGCGGCCGATCACCTGGTCGCCCGGCGTGACCGGACGGCTGGGCGGGGCCGAGCTGTAATCGGCCCAGTCCTTCCAGCGAAACCCGTGCAACTGCCCCGCCCGCGCCTCGAAGAACGCGATCAGCGCGGCCATGTCGTCCAGGCTGCGCAGCCCGACGCCCGCGTCATAGCGCCGCCGGGAATGGGCCCAGGGGCTGTTGCGCTCCTCGAAGCCGTTGGTCAGCGTGACGATCTCGGTGCGCCGCTCAGGGCCACCGACCGACCCGAAGGACAGCTTCGGCGGGAACTGGATCTCGTGAAATGCCATCATGCGTTCCTTTCGCCACGCGACAACGCGCGGCCCAGGCTGGCCGCGATCTGGCTCTGACTGCGGCGGAAGCCGGCGACGTCGGGGGTCGAGACGTTGAAGGTCACGTTCACCGGCCGCCCGCCGCCACCGGCCGCGGCGACTCCCAGCCGCCCGTCGGCGCCGCGGCGCAGTGGCATGACCGCCTCGGGTCCCGCCTCGCCCATCAGTCCGGTGGCCCCCCGCATCGGGAAATAGGTGGGCTGGCTGACCACGCCGCCCCGCGCGAACGGCATCACCCGCCCCTGGGTAAAGGCGCCGCCATTCGCAAACGGCATGGCGCCGGACACGAACCCGCTGATCCCCTGCGCCAGGGCGCCCGAAACGGCCTGCTGCACCGGCTTCATGGCGACGGCGAACACCGTGTCGGCCATGTTGCGGGCAATGCCCTTCAGGGCGTCCGACAGCTTCATGCCGTCGAACACCACGCCCTCGAACGCCTTGCGCAGCCCGCCACCAAAGCCGGAACTCAGCGTCGTCACCTCGCGCCCGGTCTGGCTCATAACCTGCGCCAGACGGCTCAACTCCGCCTCGAACGTGGCCGTGATCCGCCCCGACTGATCCAGCTTCTCGCCCAGCCGCTCGAACCCGTCGCGCCCCGAGGCGCTTCCAAAACCGTCCCTGTCCGCCATCGCCTGTCTCCTTCAGAATTGCTGTCGCGCGGGGCTCAGCCCGCGGTGCCTCCCGCGTCGGGAAACCGCGCCATCAGGTCGCCCAGCCTCGACCGGGTCATCGCCCCCGCGCCGAACTCGATGCCCAGCATCAGCGCCAGCTCGGCCGGCGTCAGATCCCAGAACTCCGCCGGCTTCAGCCCCAGCCCGCGGATGCCGGCACGCATCAGCCCCGGCCAATCGAGCCCCAGGGCGGGCGCGGCCTCCTCCGTCCCGCGCCGGGCCTCCCCGCCCGGCGCGGACGCCGCCGCACCCGCCGCCCCGACCGCCTCAGCCCGCGCCATGAAAGGCCCGCGCGAGCAACTCGGCCGCCGCGCGGGCGGCGGCGACCGGGCCACCCTCGATCTCGACCGTCATCAGATCGGCCGAGCTGCCCTGCCAGCCGCCGCCGCGCAGGCCGGCGACCAGCACCGCCAGCACGTCGCGGGTGGCAAAGCGACCGCTCTCGAACCGCTCGATCACCCCGATCAGGCTGTCGCAGCCCAGATCGGCCTCCAGTCCGGCCAGTGCGCCCAGCGTCAGCCGCGCCGCATGCGGCTGGCCGTCCAGGGTGACGGCGACCTCGCCGCGATGCGGGTTCACCATCAGATCGCCGCCACGAATTGCAGTGCCCCGGCCGAGGCGAGCGAGATCTCGTAGGTCGCCTCGCCGTTATAGCTGCCGGCATATTCCAGGCCGGTGATCTGGAACGGCCCCTCGACGGTGCCGAAACCCGGGATCACCACCTGGCAGCGCGGCACCTCGCCGTCGAAGAACACCTGCCGCGCGCGCTCATCGGTGGCCTCGTCGCGGAACACGCCGGACCCGGAAATCGAGGCCGACCGCACCCCCGCGCCGCCAAGCAGCTCGCGCCAGCCGCCGGCGCTGCCGGTCGAGGTCACGTCGATGGTCTCGGCGTTGAACCCCAGCCGCGTCGCGCGCAGCCCGGCCACCGTCTCGAAAGTGCCGGTCCCGGTCATGTCCATCTTGATCAGCAGATCGCGTCCGTTCTGTACAGCCATTGCGTGGCCCTCCTCATGCAGCTTTCAGGCCCAGGTCGATGCGCGCGCGGAAGGTCAGGTCCACGCGGCGACCGGCGCCACCATCCGATCGCCGCGCCCGCGCGCCGACGAACCACAAACCGGCCAGGTGGCCGTGCTCCAGAATGAGCGCGCCGTCCTCCAGCGCCTCCATCACCGCCGCGGCGGCATCCTTGACCGGGCCGAACCCGCCGGTGTCCTCGGACCCCGACAGCACCGACACGATGAAGTCATGCCGCGCGCCCCGCCCGGTCATGTCCCCCGCGTCCGAGACGTCCTCGGGCCCGATCGCCACATAGGTCCCGGTCGGAGGGGTGGCGGGCATCGCGTCATAGACCGCGTCGCCGACCAGCCCGGTCAGCGCCGGATCGGTCCGCAACGCCTGATAGATCGCGGCCTGCAGCGCCGCGGAAGCCTCGAAACTCATGACAACCTCTCTTCCTTGGCAATGCAGTCCAGCCACAGCCCGGACGGGTCGGCCTCGGCCACCGCCTCGATGCGGAACACCCGCGCGCCCATCCGGAATCGCTGTTCCGGGCGCGGCCGGCGGGGGTCTGCGTCTCGCGCCCCCCGCACCGTGATGCGCCAGGTGACGACGCTTTCCGAACCGACCTCGGCCTGGCGCTCGGCCCCAGATCCGGCCCGCATCCGGGCATACAGGACGCCCTTCGGCCGCCAGGCCATGCGATAGCCGCCCATGTCATCGGGAACCCGCTCGGGGCTTTCCAGCACCAGCGGGATGGTCAGCCGCGGCGCGTTCATGCCCGGCCCCCGCGACCGGCCAGCGTGCGCACCGCGCGCCACCGCTCGATCAGCGCGCCGACCCCGTGCGGCAGCGCCAGCTGCTGGCCGCTGTCGAAACCGCGGTCCTCGTAATACCGCGCCGCCAGCATCAGCACCGCTTGCGCCAGATCGGCCGGGACGCTGCCCCAGCTGGTCCCGAAGCCCGCCGTAAAGCGCACCGTCACCGACCCGCCCATCGGCACCGTCGGCAACACCGCCCCGACCGGAGCCAGGATCGGCCGCTGATTGTCCGGGATCAGCCGCCACTGATCGGCCGGAACGGCCGTGACCGCGCCGGTGCGGTCGGTCATCTCGACCGACTCGACCGCCAACGCGGGCGCCAGCGGCAGCGGCTGCGCCGCCGGGTCGCGCCAGTCCTCCAGCCGCAGCCGGAACACGCGGGTCAGCAGAACCTTGCCGGTGCGCGCCTCGACCGTGGCGATGGCGGCGCGCAGGAACCCCGCCAGCGCGGCATGCTCGGTCGCATCCTCGACCGGATCAAAGCCCGACCCCAGCCGCAGCTGGCTTTTCAGCGCGGCGACGGGCAGCGCGCCCTGATCCGGCGCCGTTTCCTCGACGAGCAACATTCCTGAAACCTCCCGTTCCTCCGCGGCCGCATTGAAATGAAAAGCGGGGCCGCGGCGCGTGGTGATCGACCACAGCGCGCGCGGACAGTTGGCTCAGCCGGTCTGGCCGAACTGCGCCGCGACCCCTCCGGCGCATCAGACTGCGAAGTTCAGCATCTTGATGGCGCGCGGATCTACGACGCCGCCGCCGACACGCTTGGTAGCGTAGAACAGCACATGCGGCTTGGCCGAATAGGGGTCGCGCAGGATGCGCAGGTCGGGACGCTCGGCGATGGTGTAGGCCTGGCGGAAATCACCGAAGGCGATCGACTTGGACCCGCCGGCCGGCGCCGGCATGTCTTCCGAGATCATCACCGGATAGCCCAGCAGGCGGGCCGGCTCGCCCGCGGCCAGGCTGTCGCTCCACAGATAGCGGCCGTCGCCGTCGCGCAGTTTGCGGACCATGCCGGCCACGCGGCTGTTCATCAGGAAGGTCGCGTTGGCCCGGTAGGGCGCGCCCAGCGCATAGACCAGGTCGATCAGCGCGTTGGCCGGCGCGGTGGCCGAGAAATCGCCGGCGGCGCCGGTGTTGATGGTGCCGATCTGGGCCTCGGTCGCGGTCGCGTTGGGGGCCGTCGCAACCGACATGATTCCGCGAGGCTTGTCCTGCCCATTGCCCGTGATGAACGCGTTGGCCTCGGCGCGGGCGAACTTCTCGGCGATGCGCTCGGCCAGCCAGCCTTCCAGGTCGAACGAGGCGTCGTCCAGCAGACGCTGGGTGGCCTTGGGCATCGCCGCCAGCTCGTGCAGCGGGATCGAGATCTTCTCGACCTGCGGGCTGTCGGTCTCGACCTGCGCGTTGGTCTCGGTCGCCCAGCCGCTGCCGACGTCCGACTTGTCCATCAGCACTTCATAGGTCGAGGATTCGACCTGCACGACATTGGCCAGCGCCCGCAGCGACCCGGTGGTGCGCAGCACCGCCTGCACGCCTTCCGAAATCGTCGGCGCGGCCAGATAGCCGGCGTCGGTGCCCGAGGCCATTGCCTTTTCCTCGATGGCCAGGCCCTGCATCCCGGTCTCGTCACCGCGGCGCAGATAGGCGGCAAAGGCCTTCTGGTGGGGCACTTCGGCCTCGGCGGCGTGGGAAAGCGGCGAGCGGCCACGGAAGGCGGTCTTGCGGTCCAGCATGGTCATGCGTTTGTCCTGTGCTTGCAGTTTCTGTTCGATGTCCGCGCGGAAGGTCTTGAGCTCGTTCACGAACTCGACCATCGCGCCCTTCACTCCGGCAGGCGTGCCGCCGCCAGAGGCCCCAGCCTCCAGGGCTGTCCTCTCGGTCATTCCCGTCTCTCCTCGTAAGAAATGGCGGCCACCCGAGGGGCGCCACCTGCCGTCCGGCCCCGGGCGCCAGCCCCGGCCGCACTCGCGTCGGGCCGGGGCGTCCGCCGCGGCCACGTGCTCATCGGGCCGGGCGGCGGGACCGGGACGCCTGCCCCGCTCTCCCGCCGCCCCGCCTCATCTGGTCACCTGCACCGGGTCAGCTGCGCAGCGCCTCGGTCGCGGCGCGCAGCGCCTCAGCCAGGTCGTCCTCGCCCAGGTCCTCGGACTTGCGGCCCACCTTGGCCTCGCGCAGCATCGGGAAGGTCACCAGCGACACCTCCCACAGCTCGACCTCGGTCAGCACCCGCCGGCCCTGCGCGTCGCGGTCGGCGCGGACGGTGCGATAGCCGATCGACAGCCCGTCGATGGCCCCCGCCGCGATCAGCGCCGCGGCCTCGCGCGCCTGCGCCACCTCGGACAGCAGCCGGCCCCGGACCCACAGGCCCTTGGCGTCCTCGCGCACCTCGTCCCAGATGCCGATCGGCTGGCCCGGATCGTGCTGCCACAGCATCCGCACCTTGTCGCCCTTCTCGGCCAGCCGCTTGAGGCTGGCGGAATAGGCGCCGGTCGCCACGATGTCGCCGCCCTGGTCGGCGAGCCCGAACAGGCTCGCATAGCCCTCGATCACCGCGGTGCCGGCCTCGTCGGTCAGCACCGGCGCGCCGCCGGCGAATTTCAGCTCCAGCCCCAGATCGTCCATCCGCATCCCTCAGCCCCCCTTCGGCGCAAACTGCAAAATCGACTGCACGGCCTGGGTCAGGATCACGGCGACCACGCCGTACACCGTCATCCACAGCCGCCGCTCCAGCCCCTCGATCAGCGACTCGATCCGCTCCAGCCGCCGGTCCACCTGGCCGAACTGCAGCGCCATGATCCGCTCCTGCGCCTCCAGCTTCTGCTCGTGCCAGATGCCGGGGCGCTCGATGAATTTCGACCCCTCCATCGTCACGAACCCACCACCGGAGGCAGCCCCAGCGCCGCCCGCTTTTCCGCATCGGTCAGGAACGTCGCCGCCCCAACCCGAGCCCAGTGCTGGTCCCGTTCCGCCGCCAGCGCCGGGATCTGGTCCAGGTCCGGCTTCAGGTCGATCTCGGCGCCCAGATGCTCGGACAGCCACCAGCCAAGGCTCGCCGCCACTCGCGTCGCCAGCGGCAGCACCGTCAGCCGGTAAAAGGCCCGGTTCGCCTCGGCATAGTTGGCATAGGTCGCGTCGCCGGGGATCCCGATCAGCATCGGCGGCACGCCGAACGCCATCGCCACCTCGCGCGCTGCGGCGAGCTTGGTCTCGTGGAACTCCATGTCCGAGGGCGAGAACCCCATCGGCTTCCAGTCCAGCCCGCCTTCCAGCAGCATCGGCCGGCCCGCGTTGCGGGCGCCCTGGTGATGCGTCTCCATCTCGCTCAGCAGTCGGTCATACTGGTCGGGGCTCAGCACCCCCTGCCCGTCCGCCCCCTTGTAGACGATCGCCCCCGAGGGCCGCGCCGCGTTGTCCAGCAGGGCCCGCGACCACTGGCTGGCGCTGTTGTGGACGTCGATCGCGGTCGCGGCCGCCTGCATCGGCGACAGGCCGTAATGGTCGTCCTGCGGGTGAAAGCTCTTGATGTGGCAGATCGGATCGGGACTGCCGGTCATGTCGAAACGGTGCTTGCGCCCGCCGACCGCATATTCATAGGCGACCGGCCAGCCATCCGCGCCGGGCACGACGCTCATCCGGTCCGACCGCAGAACGTGCAGCTCGACCGGCAGGCCCGGCGAGTCGCCCGCGACCGCCTCCACATAGCCGTTGCCGCTCAGCAGGATCTGCCCGAACAGCGCCTCGAACAGCTCGGCCCGGCCCTGGCCGGGGTTGGGCCGGCGCATCAGGTCCAGCACCGGATGCACCTCATAGCGGCGCTGCGCGTCCTGGCAGACGACCGGCACCGCGGCGGCGGCCTCGGCGATCAGCTTGACGGCGCGAAAGCCCACCGGGTTGCCCATGAACCCGCCCCGGGTCAGCGTCCCGGTGTCGCGGTGCCCCCAGACGGCGCGGCTGACGGCGCCCTGCGGCAGCCCGGTCAGCTTGCCCGCCGCGCTGGCCTTCCACTCGGCCGCCCCCGCCACGGGAACGGGCGCCAGCTTCGCCTCGATCGGCGCTATTCCGGGCGCCGCCTTCTCTTCCTGCGGACCGCGCCGCCCGAACCACCGCATCGCCATGCGTGCCCTCCTGTTCGCCGAAAGCGAAAGGGCCGCCCAGCGGACGGCCCTGCCGGGCTTTCGTGCCCAAAAATCCAAACTCCCGACCGCGCCACCCGGCGCGGCCCTCCCGTCCCTACAGCCCCCGCACCTGCGGGCGGCGGTAATGCGCGGCCGGTTCGATCATCAGCTCGTGGACCGCCCAGACCAGCGCATCCAGCCGGTCCGGAGAGCCCCTCCCCTCGAAGCCCCGCACCGTCATCCGGCACAGCTGGTCCTCCAGCTCGCCCAGCGCGCCGGACCGCAGATGCTTCACGCGCCCCTGCTCGTACAGCGCCGCCACCGGCTCGGCCCGCAGTCCCTTGCCCCGCCCGGCGCGCAGGGCGCGGAACGGCACCAGCGGATCGACCTGCCGGATCACGCTTTCCACCAGGTCGCCGCCCTGGTTGACCTCGGCCACCAGCCGCTCGGCGCCGTGGCGCTCCATCGCGGCGATGGCGGCGCGCGCCCACTCGGTCGGGCCGCCCCGGACCGAGGCGTCCTCCAGCACATAAGCCCGCCACTCCTGCGGCGCGCCGTCGCAGACGACCCCGGCCACCACGATCCCGCATTCGTCGCTGGCCGCGCCCCCGGTCACCGCCGGGTCCACCGCAACCACGATCCGGTCCAGCTGCGGCGCCCGATCCACCCGGGCCGCCTCCAGCATCGCCGTAGTCCACAGCGCGCCCTCGACGTCGTCCAGCAGCACGCCCTCCAGCTCCTGCCGGCCCAGCCGGGTACCCGCATAGCGCGCCTCGACCTCGGCCAGGAAGCTCTCGGCCAGATAGGCCCGGTTCGCGTCCGTCGGCGCGTGCGTCACCACCGTCGAGGCGTTGCGCAGGATCGCCTTCAGCACGCCCACGTTGCGCGGCGTCGTCGTCACCACCTGCTGCGGGTTCTGGCCCAGCCGCAGCGCGAACTGCAGCATGTCCCAGGTCTCCTCGGCCTTTTTCCACTTGGCCAGCTCATCGACCCAGGCCGCGTCGAACTGGGGGCCCCGCAGCGCCTCCGGCTCATGCGCCGAATAGACCGTGGCGGTGGCGCCGTTCGGCCAGACCAGCCGCCGGCGCGTCGCCTCCCACACCGGCCGACGGTCGGGGGGAGAGCAGGCGAGGATGCCGCTGTCCCCCATCACCATCACGTCGCGCCCCTGGTCGAAGGTCTCGGCCACCAGCGCCACGCGCCGCGCCCGGCCCGGCGCCTCCGGCGTCGTCCCCTCGACCTGCGCGCGCACCCATTCGGACCCGGCCCGGGTCTTGCCCGCGCCGCGTCCGCCCATGATGATCCACGACTTCCAGTCGCCCGCGGGGGGCAGCTGGTGGGGCAGCGCCCAGAACTCGAACAGCCACGGCAGGCTGGCCAGGGCGTTGTCCGACAGGCCGCCGATGAACTCGTCAATCTCCCCGGGCTCGGCGGAGGCAAGCCAGCCTGCGCCCGATCTCGTCGCGTGCGGCGTCGAGATCGAGCTGGCCGGCCCCGACACCGCCGGCAATGTCCTTGCGAAGCTTGTCAACGCGATTCCTTTCCTCCAGCACGAGGCTGGCCGCGACCCGCAGGTCGCGCACCAGTTTCCCCGTCTTTTCTGCGTCGTCCGTGTTGCCGCTGCGGATGCCCGCCCGCAGCTTGTGCAGCTCTTCGGCGACCTCGCGGAAGATCGTGCCCGCGACGTCGATCGCTTCCTGAGCGCTCAGAAATCCGTCCCCGTCCCCCACGGCGACAAACGGTCCCCGGGGCGGATCGGCCCCTGGATCGAAACTCATGTCCATGTAGTGATGCCCTGCCCCTCGGTGCCTGTCCGCACGAGCGAGAAACGAAAAAGCGGCCCGCGGGCTCATCGCCCCGGCCGCTTGCCCACCTCTCCCAGCATGTCGAATGTGTATCCGGGACCGTTCGCAAAGTCAATCCGCAACGCCGGTCGACCCCGGCAACCGCATATATTTCTCCAGCAAATTCAGGGCATTGTTGGACGCAACACCCCAGCGCCCCACCCGCAACACAGCTCGGAATCCGCCCCGACAGCCGCCCTGAATCGGCTCCTCCCCGGGGCCAAACCGATTCTTCTTTGCCCAAATATCCCCGCCGGAGGCTCCGGCCGCGACGCCCGCGCCGACCTCAGTCGGTCTGCACCGGTGTTTCCGTCTCCGCCCCCTGCGCCCGCTCGATCTCGCGCCAGCGGGCGACGTTGGCCTCGTGCTCGGCCAGCGTCCGCGCAAAGGCGTGCCCGCCCGACCCGTCGGCCACGAAATACAGATAGGCGCTGTCGTCGGGGTTCAGCGCCGCCTCGATCGCAGCCTTGCCCGGATTGGCGATCGGCCCCGGCGGCAGCCCGTCGATCTGATAGGTGTTGTAGGGCGTCTTCCGGTCCAGTTCCGACCGGCGCAGGCCGCGGTCCAGCACCTCGCGGCCATTGGTGACGCCATAGATCACCGTCGGGTCGGTCTGCAGCCGCATCCCCTCGCGCAGGCGGTTGACGAAGACCGCCGCCACCCTGCGCCGCTCCTCGGGGATGCCGGTCTCCTTCTCCACGATCGAGGCCATGGTCAGCGCCTCCTCGGGCGTCTGATAGGGCAGGCCAAAGGGCCGCGCGTCCCACGCCGCGGTGAGGGTGGCGTCCTGCGCGGCGCGCATCCGGTCGATCAGCTCGCGCCGGCTGCCGCCCTTGGCCACCTCATAGGTGTCGGGCGCCAGCGTGCCCTCGCTCGGCAGCGGCCCGGTCTGCCCGTCCAGGAAATCCGCTTGCTTCAGCGCCTCGACCACCTGCCACACGGTCGTGCCCTCGGCGACGGCGACCCGCAGCCGGGCGCCGGGCTTGGCCTCGGCCTGCACGATCGCCTCGGGCGGCTCCTCGGTCGCGGGGTTATAGCGGATGCGGTCCTCGTAACGGCCGGTCTGGGCGTTCAGGTCGCGCAGCACGACGGCGTTCTCGCGCACGCCGACCCGGAACACCACCTCGGTCCCGCAGGTGGACGGCCCGCCGGCGGTGATGGTGTCCACCACCTCCTTCATGCTGGCCTTGGGCGGCACCAGGTAGCTGCCGTATTTCAGCTGCCCCGCCTTGCCGGCGTAATCGGCGCCGGTGCGCATGATATAGGGCGAGGTGATCACCCCCTGCGCCTGCAGCTGCAGGCTGACCTCGTCCAGCTTGGCGCCCTGCGGGATCTCGACGCATTGCGCCATCGCGCTGGGACCGGGCGCGACATACTGGTTGCGCCCCCAGGCGACGGCGACCGCCACTGCGACCAGGATCACGACCAGCAGCGTCAGCGCGTTCGAGGCGATGGCCTTCCACATCAGTCGCGCACCTTCCCGATCACCAGGCTCGCATTGGTGCCGCCAAAGCCGAAGCTGTTCGACAGCGCCACGTCGATCCTGCGCCGCACGGCGGCGTTGGCGGCCAGATCGACCGCAGTCTCCTGCACCGGATCGTCCAGGTTGATCGTCGGCGGCGCGATCTGGTCGCGGATGGCGAGGATGCAGAAGATCGCCTCGACCGCCCCCGCCGCGCCCAGCAGATGCCCGATCGAGGATTTCGTCGACGACATGGTGACGTTCTTTGCAGCGTCGCCCAGCAGGCGCTCGACCGCACCCAGCTCGATCACGTCGGCCATGGTGCTGGTGCCGTGGGCGTTGATATAGTCGATATCGGCCGGGGTCAGCCCGGCGCGCTTCAGCGCGGCGCTCATCGACCGGAACCCGCCATCGCCATCCTCGGACGGCGCGGTGATGTGATAGGCGTCCCCGGACAGCCCATAGCCCAGAACCTCAGCGTAAATCTTCGCCCCTCGCGCCTTGGCGTGCTCCAGCTCCTCCAGCACCACGACCCCCGCGCCCTCTCCCATCACGAAGCCGTCGCGGTCAGCGTCCCACGGGCGGCTCGCCGCGGCGGGGTCGTTGTCACGCTTGGTGGACAGCGCCTTGCAGGCGTTGAACCCGGCAATGCCGATTTCCGAGATCGGCGACTCGGTCCCGCCGGCGACCATCACGTCCGCGTCGCCCAGCGCGATCAGCCGCGCCGCGTCGCCGATGGCATGGGCGCCCGTCGAACAGGCCGTCACCACCGCATGGTTCGGCCCCTTGAAGCCATAGCGGATCGACACCTGCCCGCTGGCCAGGTTGATCAGCGCGCCGGGGATGAAGAACGGCGACACCCGCTTGGGCCCACGCTCCTTGATCAGCACCGCCGTCTCGGCGATCGAGGTCAGCCCGCCGATGCCGCTGCCGATCATCACGCCGGTGCGCTCGCGGTCCTCGTCGGTCTCGGGCTGCCAACCGCTGTCGCGGACCGCCTGATCCGCCGCCGCCATGCCGTACAGGATGAAGTCGTCCACCTTCCGGCGGTCCTTCGGCTCCATCCAGTCGTCGGGGTTGAAGCTGCCGTCGCTGCCGTCCCCCATCGGGATCTCGCAGGCGTATTTCGTCACCACGTCCCTGGGATCGAACCGGGTGATCGGACCCGCGCCCGACTGGCCGGCCAGCAGGCGGGTCCAGGTTTCCTCAACCCCGCACGCCAGCGGCGTGACCATCCCCAGTCCGGTGACGACGACCCTGCGCATTGGTAATTCCTTCCCGCCTGTCCAACTCGGGCTGAATACACGCGCACCCCGACCCGCGCAACGCAGGCCGCGCCGACAGGAACTTTCGCGCCCTCAACATGTTGATTGCGCGGCCAGGCGGGTGCGCCGCGCCCGCGTGCCGCGCCGCCCGCAAGCACCGCCCGTCACGACCCGCGCCCCTCACGACAAAGGACCCGCCTCATGAGCAACCAGACCCAAGCCCGCGCCGAGGCTGCGCTGCCCGGACTCGAGGCGGTGACCGCTGTCGTGCTGCCCGAACCCGCGGCCGAGGTCGTGCCGCTGGCCCAGGCCCCCGCCCCGGTGGCCGAGGAAATCCGCCGCCGGATGGACGAAATCGACCTCAGGGACACCACCTCGATCGTCCATTTCGGGTCCCGCGCCCAGGCCGGGCTGCAGGAGATCAGCCAGTCGATGCTGGCCGACGTCAAGAACAAGGACGTGGGCCCGGCCGGCGACAGCCTGCGTGACATCGTGTCCACGATCCGCGGCTTTTCGGTCAGCGAGCTGGACGTGCGCCGCGAACGGTCGTGGTGGGAACGGCTGCTGGGCCGCGCCGCGCCCTTCGCCAAGTTCGTCGCCAATTACGAACAGGTGCAGGGCCAGATCGACAAGATCACCAACGACCTCGAACTGCACCAGCACACGCTGCTCAAGGACATCAAGTCGCTGGACGTGCTTTATGAACGCACGCTGGATTTCTATGACGAACTCGCGCTGTATATCGCTGCGGGCGAGGAAAAGCTGCGCGAACTCGACCAGACCGTCATCCCCGCCAAGGAACGCGAGGTGCAGGGCTCGGCCACCGACGGCAACGTGATGGAGGCGCAGGAGCTGCGCGACCTCCGCGCCATGCGCGACGACCTGGAACGCCGCGTCCACGACCTGAAGCTGACCCGGCAGGTGACGATGCAGTCGCTGCCCTCGATCCGGCTGGTGCAGGAAAACGACAAGTCGCTGGTGACCAAGATTTCCTCGACCCTCGTGAACACCGTGCCGCTGTGGGAAACCCAGCTGGCCCAGGCCGTGACAATCCAGCGCGGCGCCCAGGCGGCCGGAGCGGTCAAGCAGGCGACCGACCTGACCAACGACCTGCTGACCGCGAACGCCAAGAACCTGCGCGAGGCCAACGTCCGGATCCGCACCGAAATGGAACGCGGCGTCTTCGATATCGAATCCGTCCGCACCGCCAATGCCGAGCTGATCGGCACCATCGAGGACTCGCTGCGCATCGCCGACGAGGGCAAGGCCCGCCGCTCGGCCGCCGAGCTGGACCTGCAGAAGATGGAAACCGAGCTGCGCCAGACCCTTGCCGCCTCGCGGGCCCGCCAGTCGGCGCCGACCGCGATGGGTGCGGCAACAATGTCGCGGCGCGCGTGACGCGCGCGGCGGGGCGGTCGCGCTGCCGATGATCGGCTGATATGAGGGCGGAAAACGCGGCCGATCGACCCGGCCGCAGCCTCGCGACCCCTCAGCCACCCGGACCTTGATCGTGCCCCTTCCC
>NZ_JRKS01000070.1 GCF_000763805.1 Paracoccus sphaerophysae
GATCCACATCCGCATTGCTCTCATGAACCGCTTCTCCGCCCTCGGCACCGCCGAGATCGTTCGCGTCAGCTGAGTTCAGCGGGGAAAGGGGCAGCTCACGCCGCTAGCTGAGTTGCGCAACAACGCCACATGCTGGGTTCAGAGGCGCAGCTGCGCAGCAAGCGTGAATTGATCGAGCGGTTCATCGAACAGCATATGCCGAAGGCACATGACAGCGGCGCCAGTGTCGAAGAGACCTTTCTGGCCTTCTGGAACGACGAGCGGATTAAGGCGATGGAAGCCGTTTGCGCCGAGGAGGGCATTGCACCGGCGGCATTTCAGCGTTTGGTGGAAGACTACCAATTCACCGGCAAGCCGCCCTTGCGAGAAGCAGTAATCGATGTGCTGGAGCAAAAGCCAAGGATCCTTGAACGCAAAAAGATCACCGAGCGGATCATCGAAAAGTTGCTTGGGCTAGTCGCGACGTTCGATGATGGGCTGGGAGGGATATGACGAAAACGGCGGGAAACGGGCAATGAGAATGCCGCAGTGCGTCCGCAAGAGTTGGCGATAGCAACCGTTCGTCATCCACAGCGTAGAGATTGCAACGCGCAAGCACTAGTCGTTCGTGGCGCTGCCCTGGAGTGGCAGAAAAACCTGCAAGGCGGCCGTTGCAGCCTCGAAAGTGGATCAGTGCACACGAGGCCCCCAGCGAGTGTTGATAAGATGGATTTCCAGCCAGTCCGCCAGCTTTTCCGCATTTGAGATCGCCGTAAAAAGCTGCTCTCGTGAAACATGGACGGCAGGATTAAGAAACGAAAGGTTCTGCATCTCGCGATCATTGAACATGGCGCGATCCACTTCGCTCATGAAGAAATGGTAGCCGGGCGTGTCAGCATCCACCCTGCCATGAGTCACACGCATTGAAGTTATGTCCTCCGGGTGCTGGTCGCGGTTCCTTGCAAGGATGACATGCTCGATAAGATCAAGATCGGCCGGGCATTCCTTTCGCACGATGGCCGAAACCTGCTCGAAACAAATCAAGTAGCCATTGAGGAAGCCCTTCCTGAAAGCCTTCTTGCGGTCGGCTTCGTCCCAACGAACGCCCAGCTGTCGTTCCCAAGTTTTGAAGTAGAGCTGCAATGAGGGCGAGAGCATCGACAGGCAGGTGCGGCCAAGCACCTCAAGCGCTTCAGATGCCTCGATCCATTCGACGAGGTAGGCCGGTTCGCCATCCTCACTGTACGGCGGATTGTCGAAGGGCGGCGCGCCCTGCTCAATCGCCTCCATCGTCTGAATGAACGGAGCGGCTGCCGTGGAGTAGAACTGGCGAATGAAGCGGGTACGCTCTTTGAAGAAGAACAAGACGTCCATGATGCTGTCGACCTCAGAGGATCCCATCTGTATTTGTTTTCATAGCGGATTGAGCGTCAAGATGGCGCGCTCGAAAGACATGCCATTCCTGTCGGTAAGACTCCGGTCCGGTGGCATGAAGAACCGGCCCGGTAAGGTCGCCGGTCGGCCACCCGATGCGATTTGTATTGTTGCACGACGGGTGAAACATGCCGATGGTCGGTAAGCGCGACGACTTGGCCCTATGCGGCGAGGCTTGACGGCTGCGAATGCCGCCACGGCATGAGGTACTCGATGCGGTTTCTTGGGTGGCCGTCGAGAAGGGAACGGACAGTGTTGGTGAAACAAAGCCGAGAGATTTCCCACATCTAAGTTTAGGCCGATCATCGCGTTGTGATCCACAGCGAAAGCATAGCCCTTTTGCCCTGCCATTCGCCACCGACTCGAATGAACCCCGAGCGTTCGAGGTTGTTACGCATTGTGTTGCTGTCCGTCGTGGCGAAGGTGGGCACGGTGATCTTCTCGGCAATGGCTGCGATGAGCCTTCCGGAGAGTCGCTTTCCCTGCATGTCGGGGGCAACCACCACATAGCCGAGTTCAGAGGCAGCCTCGAAGCCAGTAATCGGCGTGCCAGCCTTGGCAAAACTTTCGCGACGATAGGTTGCGTTAGGCCGCTTCCATGCTGCCGCGGCAACGATCCGATCTGTGCTTGCCTTGCGCAGCAGCGCAACGTACCGGGTCCGCTTGAGCCGCGCGAGGAGCTGGTCGACGGTTCCGGCAACAGCCTTCCCACCAACAACAAGCTGTGCGACTGTGCTCTGATCTCTAGACGCGAGATCTTCGAAGCTACCGGACCAAAGATAAAGGTCGTGAACCATACACGTCTCCCGAGACTACTATTTGGATTAGAGTTGAGCTTTTTCCTTGTGTCATCGCACCGACAGGCTTGTTGCGACGGACCAGACTTGGACCCCATTCACCTCAAGTTCAATTCTGCGCTTCGTTTCTGGATGGAGCGGAGACGAAAAGAACACGTAACGATTTCGCTCCGCCCGAGTCGCCAACTTCATCAAATCTTTCTTCAGTTTGTTATTGTTGCGCGGATCGACTGCGGCGAAGGTTTCAGCGCCGACTTGCCCCTCAGTAATGCTCATTATGTCGAGAGGGTGAGACATGTATGCTCCCGGTGCAATCACGTATCCTGGCTCTTCTGGATGGAGATCAAACAACAATCTCGCGGCTTCAAGGGCTACCAGATAAGTTGCCGTCTGATTGACCTGTTCGATTACATTCAGCGCGTGGCCTGCGAATGGATGAACGCCCACGGGGTCGAACTTAAACGCACGAAACAGCTCCATCGGGCTGCCTGAATATTGTCTGATCCAGCGGTATGTCCGTTCGGCGGAGGAGTAAATTGCTTCCAGATGCACATCTATTTCCTGCTTGCCGTGTACGGTGAGATACTGCGCCACGCCTATTCCTTTTCTTTGCCGTCCAACCCTACGGCCTGCAAAGCAGCCAAGGCAAGTTGAACGTCCGACTTGCCTCGCACGACGGGCTTTACCCGATTGACCTCGCTGCATCGAGCATTGCCGCCCGGTCTGGGGAAGCCATCTTACATATGGGTGTTCCCTCGACCGACGGGTCTAGGCCGTGAGCTGACACAATCCCCCCTGCCGATGGTTCCTCCCCAGCCCCGAACGTATGCGGGGGGGCGCAGCGCGGCGTTTCGCTAGCGACAGGCAGTTTCACCGGGGAAGCCAGGCGGAATCCACCTGACGGGTGATCTTGGGAAAAGTGACCCATTATCAAAGGGTTGCGGAATCACGATCTTGACGCGCTGGATTCTTTGCGGAATCCAGGGAATCCAGTTTGCGGAAGCCACTTTGCCGGAAGCCAGCCAGCGGAAGCCACTTACAGGGAAGCCATTGAATCCGCGTGCATTTTTCATTTGACAAAGCTGCCCCCCTTGACCTACCCATTGATCATCGAAGAATTGCGCCCGGAGGACACCCCTCGCGGGCGTTTTTCATTTCCCCACATCGCGGATCCTGATCGTGACGCTGGCAGCGCCCAGCGCGCATCGGCATGTCCGCTCTGCCCTACATGAAAGCATCCTGATGGACCTGGTCTTTGCGCCGAGCCAGATTGAAACCTGGCCGATCGACAGGCTGCGCCCCTATGCCCGCAATGCTAAGATCCACGGCACGGACCAGGTCGCCAAGATCGCCGCCAGCATGGCCAAGTTCGGCTGGACCGTGCCCTGCTTGGTGGCCGACGGTGGCGAGCTGATCGCGGGGCACGGCCGGGTGTTGGCCGCCATCATGCTGGGGATGAAGGATGTGCCGGTGATCCGGCTCGGCCACCTCGACGAAGCCGAGCGCCGGGCGTACCGGATCGCCGACAATAAATTGACCGAGCTGGGCGAATGGGACGAGGCGATGCTACGCGACGAGATCGCGGGTTTGCTGGCCGAGGATTTCGACCTGTCGCTGCTTGGCATCGCCGACGAGGATCTGGACGCCCTGCTGCGCGATCCGGATCAGGCCGAGGGCGGTGCCGTCGAGGGCGAAGATGACATTCCCGAACCGCCGGTCACGCCCGTTTCGGTTGGGGGCGACCTTTGGCAGCTGGGGTCGCACCGTCTGATCTGTGGCGACAGCACCTCCGCCGATGTGGTCGGGCGGCTGCTCGGCGATGTTCGCCCGCTGCTGATGGTCACCGACCCGCCTTACGGCGTGGAGTATGACCCAAGCTGGCGCAACCAGGCAGGAGCGGCCAAGACCAAACGCACCGGCAAGGTGTTAAATGACGACCGTGCCGATTGGCGCGAGGCTTGGGCGCTGTTCCCCGGTGATGTCGCCTATGTCTGGCACGGCGCGCTTCACGCGGCGACGGTTGCTGAAAGCCTATTGGTTGCAGGTTTTGCCATTCGCTCGCAGATTATCTGGGCCAAAGATCGGCTGGTGCTCAGCCGCGGCGATTACCACTGGCAGCACGAACCCTGCTGGTATGCGGTGAAGAAGACCGGCAAGGGCCACTGGGCCGGGGATCGCAAACAGACCACCTTGTGGCACATCTCCGGCAAGGATCAGGATGCCGACACTGTCCATGGCACCCAGAAGCCGGTGGAATGCATGCGCAGGCCGATCCTGAATAATTCCAGCCCTGGACAGGCGGTCTATGAGCCGTTCATGGGATCCGGCACCACACTGATCGCGGCAGAAACCACGGGCCGGGTGTGCTTCGGGATCGAACTGAACCCGGCTTATGTCGATGTCGCCATCGAGCGCTGGCAGCAGTTCACCGGTGCCAACGCCCTGCTGGCCGACACCGGAGAGAGTTTTGCCGACCTCAAAGCCAAAAGGCTGGCGGCATGAATGCGCCAATCCTGCCGGGCCGGATTGAACACTGGCCCCTCGCCCGGCTTAAACCCTACGCCCGCAACGCCAAGACCCACGACGCCGACCAGGTGGCCAAGATCGCCGCCAGCATGGCCGAGTTTGGCTGGACCGTGCCGGTGCTGGTGGCCGTCGATGGCGAGTTGATCGCGGGCCATGGTCGCGTCCTGGCCGCCGCCCACCTCGGCATTTCCGAAGCGCCAGTCATCGTGCTGGGCCATCTGACCGAGGCGCAGCGCCGGGCCTATCGCATCGCCGACAACAAATTAACTGAGCTGGGCGGCTGGGATGAGGGCCTGCTACTGCAGGAATTGCATGCGCTGTTGGCAGAGGATTTTGACCTCGGGCTGATTGGCATCCTAGAGGATGAGCTGGAAGCTTTGCTGGCGGACGCTGACGACCGCCCGGCAATTTCAGACGATGCCGCCGATTCCATCCCCGAGCCACCCGCCGATCCGATCACCAAGCCGGGCGACATCTGGGCGCTGGGCAAACACCGGCTTTGCTGCGGCGACGCAACGGATCCTGCCGCCGTGGCCCAGCTAATGCAGGGCGAACAGGCGACGCTGATGTTTACCTCGCCACCCTATGCCCAGCAGCGCGACTACGGCGCGGCCAAGGAAAAGGTCGGCGATTGGGATGCGCTGATGCAGGGCGTGTTCACCACCGCGCTGGTCACGACCGACGCACAGCTGCTGGTCAATCTGGGCCTCGTGCACCGCGACAGCGAATGGCAGCCCTATTGGGAAGGATGGGTGGAATGGATGCGCAGCTCTGGCTGGCGACGGTTTGGCTGGTATGTGTGGGATCAGGGCCCCGGTTTGCCGGGCGATTGGAACGGCCGCCTGGCCCCGTCGCACGAGTTCATTTTCCACTTCAACCGCGCCCCGCGCAAACCGCACAAGACCGTCCCGTCCAAGCACGCGGGCGAAACCCTCGGCGGCGGTGGGCTGCGCGGGGCCGACGGCAGCGTCCACGCCAAGACCGGAACCGGCAACGCGATCCAGAGTCATCGCATCCCCGACAGTGTGTTCCGGATCATGCGCCACAAGGGCGGGTTGGGCGCTGCCGGATCGCACCCGGCCGTGTTCCCGGTTGCGCTGGTCGAGGCAGTCCTGACGGCCTTCAGCGATCCAGGCGATCTGATCTATGAGCCGTTCTGCGGCTCCGGCACCCAGATCGTCGCCGCCGAACGCGCTGGGCGACGCTGCTTCGCGATGGAACTGGACCCGGTCTATTGCGACGTCGCCGTGCGGCGCTGGGAGTTCGCGACGGGGAGTTTGGCAGTATTGCAAGGCTGTTGATGCCGCAGCCCAGAGAAATACGGGGAAATCATAAGGCATGGACGCACTGGACGATGGACGCGGCCAAGAACTGCATGTGCCATTGCAGATGGTAAAATCGGGTATTTGTTTCACCTCAACCATTTTTTTGGTAGGCTGTCTCGCATATGAGTTGGAAACGAAAATGGGAAAAAACAAAAAGAGCACTCCCCCGGACGACGATCTGGAAGCACTGCAACAGTATATTGTGCAGCTCGAGGGGGCGCTGGCTGATTATGCACAACGTTTCGGTCTAACCGACAAGGCGCGTGCAGCTCTGAGCTTTCACTCCACGCATAGAGAGCCACGCCGGTAATTCCAACCGGGGGACTGGCGCGCTTCGTCTCACTCAGCGGTTGGAGTTTCAGGTAACACGCTAATATGCGGAGCTCCACCCAACCGATAGACCCGCCCTCTCCTCTCCTCTTTTGCCGAGGACACAACCAGCCCCAGCTTCTTGCCCAAAGCACCCGACATGGCACCCCTCGCGGAATGTGCCAACCAGCCGGTTGCGGCGACGATCTCGTCCATCGTGACACCTTCGGGTCTCTGAAGCAGAGAAATCAACATGGCCTGCTTTGTCCCGCCGCGTGGATTGGGCATCCTTGATGCGGGTAGCTGGACGGCGTTTTCGCGGATCGCGACCACGGTTTTCACCACCGCTGGTTCAATTCCGATGGCCGACAAGCCAGCGTCGGTCACCACCAGCGTGGTGCCATGGCCATCGCCGGTTTCGCGCCAAAGCGGTTCGCTGCGCCGCAGGTTGGCGTCGACCTCCTGCAGCCAGCCGTGTTCGATCATCCTGTTGACGGCCATCTTCGCCGCCGCACCGGCCAGCCCTTTGGGCAGAGGCAGGGCGATGTTTTCCGGGCGCTGGGCCCCGGCGCTAAGGATGATGGTCTGGGTTTCGGTCAGCTTGGTCATGGCGGGTTCCTCTATTCGTCGTTGGCGGCAAGGAAGGCGGTGATGCGCGACATCAGGTCGTTGTGGCCGTCGGCATCCGTGCCGATGATCACGTCACCATCGTCATCACGTTCCAGATCGGCGATCTCGCGCAGCAGGGCGATGGCGTCATCGCAGGCGGCCAGACGTTTGGCCTCCCATGCGGCGGTGAGGGCGTCCTGTTCAATCTGGTGGCGCTGGGCGGGATCAAGCGGCATGTTCACCCTCCTTGAAGGCGGCGTCGGTGATTTGGCGCAGCAGGCTGGCGTAATGGTTCAGGGTGCCGACATGGCCCCAGTTGACCTCGTCGGGGCTGGTCTCGAAGTGGTCGTCGCTCAGGGCCTTCAGGCGCTCCAGCATCGCGTCGATCTGGAACTTGGTGGTCATGAAGGCGTCGAGGGCGTTCGACCGGTTTCTCGAACCGGTGGCGAAACCGGTCTCACCATTGTCGATGGCGCGGCGGGTGGTCATGACGGGTGTCCTTTGGGTGAGTTGCATCGTTTCTATGTAATCACCATCGCTCCAGCGGGGCGGCTAGTGTAGGTAAATCCAAGCAATATCAGTGCTTTCTGATTACACTCCGGGCGCATCGGCTTGCGGCACCACATGCACCCACTGGCATCCGATCCACATGTAAAGATGCGCGAATTCCCGCGTCGGGCGGGACAGGATGCGGGGATCGCGGGGCGGGCTGAAGCAATCCAGCGCCTCGGGCGTGACCTGCCGGATTTCACGGGCGGAGAGGATATCCTCGGGCTTCCAGCGCGCCAGCGCGGGCAGCATGTGGGCGGGATAGCCGTCAAAATGCACGTAGACATGCGCCCATTCCTCGGGGCCGAGCTGGATGGCGATTTGTGCGCGGGTGCTCATCGTGCCACCTCAAATCAGCTGCAGATCGACCAGCACAGCGCTGGCGGCGGCCAGCTGCGTGGTCGGCAGGTCGATCTTGAGGTGCGAGAACAGGTCCGAGCAGTCAGCCTTGATCCCGCCCTCGCGCAGAGCGGCCTCGATCACCTCCGCCACCAAGCTGGGGCGGCTGCGGTCGAGGTTTTCCGGCAGCGTGTCGATGTCGATGCGGATGGTGGTGGTGGCCATGGTCATGATCTGGTCTCCGATCCGGGGGTGATTTCCTGAAACCAGAATCGCTCTACGCAGGAGTGTAATCAACTGAATAGTCACATTATTTTCGTTTAACTTCAATATCTTGAGGTCAGTCGCAGCGCCATGGAAGGTATGTCCGAGCGGGAGTATTCCGCCCATTCCGGCCTCTCGCGCGGGGCCATCCAGAAGGCGCGCCGCGCCAGTCGGTTGGTGGTCTACAGCGACGGGTCAATCAACGCCGCCGCGTCAGATGTGCGCCGGGCCGAGATGACCGATCCGGACCAGCAGCGGCGCAGCACGGGTGGCGACAGCGGGTTCAGCGGTCCTGCAGACAGCTCATCTTATCTGAAGGCCCGCACTGCGCTGACCGTCTACCAGGCGCAGGACAAGCAGCTGGGCATCCAGAAGAAGAAGGGCACGCTGGTCGACCGGGCCCGGGCGGAAGCGCTGGTGTTCCGGTTGGCCCGACAGGAACGCGACACTTGGGTCACCTGGCCCAACAGAGTGGCAGCGCTGATGGCGGCCGAAGTGGCCTTGGGAGTGGAGAAACAAACCGGAACGCCGGTGATCATCGAGGCCGCGATCCTGCAGAGGGTGTTGGAAGCCCATGTCAGACAGCACCTCGACGCCCTCGCCGATCTCAGGGTCAGCCTCGGATAGCGATGACCTGACCGCAGATCTCGACCTTGGCTTTGACGGGGCCGAGGACATCCTGCGCTCCTGGCGCAAGGGGATGCGTCCCGACCCAGACCTGACCGTGTCGGAATGGGCGGATGAACACCGCTGGCTGTCGTCTCGCGGTGCGGCCGAACCCGGGCGATACCGGACAGCGCGCGCGCCCTACCTGCGCGAGATCATGGACGCGCTGTCGCCGCGTCATCCGGCGCAGCGTGTGACCTTCATGAAAGCGGCACAGGTCGGGGCCACAGAGGCTGGCAACAACTGGATCGGCTTTGTCATCCATCATGCGCCGGGGCCGATGCTGGCGGTCTTGCCATCGCTGGAACTCGCCAAACGCACGTCGCGGGGCCGTCTTGATCCCCTGATCGCGGACAGCGCGGCTCTGCGCGAACGGGTGAACCCGGCCCGGTCGCGCGACGCGGGCAATTCAATGCTGTCGAAGGAATTCCCCGGCGGCATCCTGGTGCTGACCGGTGCCAACAGCGCCACCGGCCTCCGATCGATGCCTGCGCGGTATATCTTTCTCGACGAGGTAGACGCCTATCCCGCTTCTGCCGACGAGGAAGGTGATCCGGTAACTCTGGCGGAAGCGCGGACCACCACCTTCTCGCACCGGCGCAAGGTGTTCATGGTCTCGACCCCGACGATCCGGGGATTGTCGCGTATTGAACGGGAGTTTGATGCCAGCGACCAGCGGCGGTACTTTGTGCCCTGCCCCCATTGCGGCGCAATGCAGTGGCTGCAGTTCGAACGCCTGCGCTGGGACAAGGGACTTCCCGACACCGCCGCCTACCACTGCGAGGGCTGCGAAAAGCCCATCGCCGAGCATCACAAGACGCAGATGCTGGAGCGGGGCGAGTGGCGGGCGACGGCAGTGTCGGCCGATCCGCATTCCATCGGCTTCCATATCTCGGCGCTTTATTCGCCCTTGGGCTGGAAAAGCTGGCAGCAGATCGCGCGCGAATGGCTGGCGGCGCAAGGCTCGGAAGAGATGCTGCGCGTCGCGCGCAATACCCTGCTGGGTGAGACATGGGTGGAGAGCGGCGACGCACCGGAATGGCAACGACTGGCGGAACGCCGCGAAAGTTACGCCGGTGTGCAAATCCCCGTCGGCGGTCTGTTCCTGACCGCTGGCGTCGATGTGCAGAAAGACCGGATCGAGGTCGATGTCTGGGCCTGGGGCCGGGGTTTGGAGTCCTGGCTCGTCGATCACATCGTCATTGCCGGTGGCCCCGACGATCCGACCTGCTGGGACAAGCTGACAGCTTTGCTCGGTCGGACATGGACCTGCGCCAATGGCGCAGTGATGCTGTTCGGCAAGCTGGCCATCGACACCGGCTATGAGGCCCCGGCGGTTTACGCGTGGGCGCGGAAGCAAGGAGTCGACCAAGTCGCCCCGATCAAGGGTTTGGAAGGCTTCAACCGCGCCACGCCGGTGTCGGGGCCGACCTTCGTCGACGCCACTATTGGCGGCAAGCGTCTGCGCCGGGGCGCGCGGCTCTGGTCGGTGGCTACGGCGACGTTCAAGACAGAAACCTACCGCTTTTTGCGGCTGGAACGCCCCTCGGACGAGGACCTGACGCTGGGCGTGCTCGATGCCCCCGGCACGGTGCATTTGCCCGACTGGATCGACACCGAATGGCTGAAGCAGCTGGTGGCCGAACAGCTGGTCACGGTGCGCAACAAGCGCGGCTACGCCCACCCCGAATGGCAGAAAATGCGGGAACGCAACGAGGCGCTGGACGCCCGCGTCTACGCGCGGGCGGCAGCATGGATCATGGGCGCGGATCGCTGGGACGAGGCAACCTGGCGGCGGCTGGAAGCGCAGGCAGGGGTGGAAACCCGACCGCCAGTCGTCCCGGCAGCTGTCGGAGTTGAGGCCTCAGAACCGACCACACCCACCCCGCCCAAGGCTGGGACGCCAACCACGCCACGGCGCAAACGCCGGGCTTACACACCGAACTTCATGAGGGACTGAAATGGATCTGGAACGGATGCGCGCCCTGTTGGCAGCACTTCAGGAGGCCCGTTATGCGGGCGTCCGCTCGGTCAGCTATGACGGCAAATCGATCAACTATGGCTCGGACGCGGAACTCGCGAATGCCATCAGCGATCTGGAAACCCGGATCTCCACAGCCACGACCGGCACCCCGCGTCGTCGGCGCTGGGGCACGGTCGCCTCAAAGGGTCTGTGATCCATGGCATTCGAGGCTTTCCGCCAGCGGCTGGGGTCGATCATCGGCGGTTTCGATGCTGCGCAGGCCCATCGTCGCCTGCGCGGATTCCGAGCATCCCGTGCCCATGTGAACACGCTGATCGCCGCTTCGGGCGACACGATCACCGCCCGTGCCCGCTGGCTGGTCCGCAACAACGGCTATGCGGCGAATGCGGTGGAAAGCTTCGCCAGCAATGTCGTCGGCGATGGCATCAAACCTTCGTCGACCATCGCAGATGCCGCCAAGAAGGAAGAGTTGCAGGCGCTGTGGCTGGCATGGACCGACGATGCTGACGCCGAGGGTCTGACGGATTTCTATGGGCTGCAGCGCCGGGCCGCGCGCGAGGTGTTCCTGTCGGGCGAAGTGTTCATCCGCATCCGTCCGCGCCGGGCCGAGGACGGCCTGACCGTGCCGCTGCAACTACAGATGCTGCCCGCCGAAATGCTGCCCTTGGACATGAACCGCACCCTGCCCGGCGCGGGACTGATCCGGCAGGGCATCGAGTTCGACGGCATCGGCCGCCGCGTCGCATATCACTTCCTGCGCCGCCATCCCGGCGATCTGACAGATCCCGGCCTCGCGGGCGAAACCGTCCGTGTCGCGGCGGCAGACGTGATCCATGTCCTCGACCCGGTGGAAGCGGGCCAGCTGCGCGGCGTGTCGCGATTCGCCGCCGCCATCGTCAAGCTGTTCACGCTGGACCTCTATGACGACGCCGAACTGGAGCGGAAGAAAATCGCGGCGATGTTCGCGATGTTCATCACCTCGCCCGCGCCAGAAACCCCGCTGGAACCGACCGAGGAGGATCTGGAGGTCGAACCCGGCCAAGTGGTGCGGCTGGATCCGGGCGAAGATGTCTCGACACCCGCAACGCCAGACTCCGGCGGCACCTACGAGCCGTTCCAGTACCGGACCCTGCTGCAGATCGCGGCCGCGCTGGGCGTCCCCTACGGCTATCTGACCGGCGATACGGCCAAGGGCAACTTCTCCAACACGCGGATCAGCCTCATCGAGTTCCGCCGCCGCATCTCGGCCTGGCAACATGGCGTGCTGGTCTATCAGCTCTGCCGCGCCGTCTGGGTGCGCTGGATGGACACTGCTGTGTTGTCAGGTGCCTTGGACTTCGCTGGCTACGACAGCCAGCGCCGCCAATATCAGGCCTGCGCCTGGCTGCCCACGAAATGGGACTGGATTGATCCGATGAAGGACGCCTCGGCCGAGATCCTGCAGATCGAAGCGGGCCTGAAATCTCGCACGCAGGCCTTGGCAGAGCGTGGGTGCGACGCCGAGCAGGTCGACCGCGAAATCGCCGCCGAGCGGAAACGCGAAGCGGCGCTGGGTCTCGACTTTCGCCGTCCGGGTTCCCCGGCGCAGGGGCCGAGCGAAGGCAGCAAGACGGGTGAGGATCCCAACGCAGAAAAGGACGATGAGGCCGACGACACCGGCGACGAGAAATCTGACCCGAAGGAGGGCGCATGATGCACCACGCGCAAATCGCCCAGCGCGCTTTCAACACGCCATTGATGGTGGACCCGGCCAAGGCGCTGGCCTTCCTGTCCGGTCTGGGCCCACGCATCACCGGACAGGAAATCACCTTCCAAGGGCTGGAGGTCGACGCATCCGATCAAGCAACGGCCACACTGCCAGCCCGCGCCTCGCTGTTCGGGAACGATCTCGCCCAGCGGCACCAGCGGAACGGCACCCAGCCCTTTACGTTGGTCGATGGCATCGCCGTGATCGAAATCGCGGGCACACTTGTGTACCGTGGCGCGTGGATCGGGCAATCCTCTGGCCTCACCTCCTACGAGGGCATTGCGGCCCAACTGCAGGCGGCGCTGGCCGATCCTGGCGTTCGCGGTATCGCACTGGACATCGACAGCTTCGGCGGCGAAGTCGCAGGGGCCTTCGATTTGGCGGATCGCATCCGAGCGGCCCGGGCGCAAAAGCCGGTCCACGCCTTTGTCGCCGAACATGCGCTGTCGGCTGGCTATGTCCTCGCCTCCCAGGCCGAGCGAGTCATCCTTCCGCGCACCGGTGCTGTCGGCAGTATCGGCGTCGTGGCGCTGCACACAGATATGAGCGGCGCGCTCGATCAGAAAGGGATCGCCGTCACGCTGATCCATGCCGGGGCCCACAAGATCGATGCGAACCCGTACCAGCCCCTGTCCGAAGCTGTGCACGACCAGATGCAGCGCGAGTTGGAGGTTGTGCGGTTCCTCTTTGCAGAAACCGTCTCTGCCGGTCGTGGTGATCGGCTGACCCATGAAGCCGCGGCGGCCACCGAAGCTGCGGTCTTCCGCGGGGCCGACGCCATCGCTGCTGGTCTGGCCGACGATCTCGCCGATCCCGTCGCCGCCTTCCACGCCTTCGCCGCCGCACCCCGCGGCTCCAGTTCCTCCAACAGAAAGGGTCCACAGATGACCACCACGCCCACAGAAACCCCGAACCCGACACCGGTTGCCGCTCCTCTGGCGGCAATGCCTGCGGTCGCGGCCGCGCCAGACGCACCGGCTGCGGCGGCCGATGCTGCGCCCAGCGCCATGACCGCTGACGCTGTGCGTGCCGAAGCCGCCGAGGTAGCGCAGGTTTGCGCGCAGGCCGACCGGCTCGGCGTGACCATCGACGCGGCCGACGCGGTCAGCAAGGGTCTGAAGCCCGAGGCCCTGCGCGCTAGGGTTCTGGCCGATCTTGCCGCCCGCAGCGATGCGGCGGGCATCATCGCGACTGCCCCCGCGGCGGCAGCTGCCAAAGACAGCCCGATCATCGCTGCCGCCAAGAAGGCTGCGACCGACGCCAAACGCTGAGCCAGCGCCCCTTCCCCACCCCAGAACATGGAGACTGACAAATGCCCGTCCTGACGGAACAGCCCAGCATGGGCGATGTCCTCAAATATGAGGTCAACCCGAACTACACCCGCGAGGTGATCACCCTGCTGCAAGGCCAGCCCTACCCGGTCGGTTCGGTGCTGGGCAAGATCACCGCCAGCGGCAAATACAAGCTGGCCACCAGTGGCGGCAGCGACGGCGCGCAGACCGCGACCGCCGTCCTGCTCTATGCGGTCGATGCCACGCTTGCCGATGCTGTCGGCATTGTCGTTGCCCGTGGCCCCTCGATCGTCTCGCGTGCGGGCCTCGCCTATGACGCCACTGTCGATGACGGCGCCAAGATCACCACCAAGATCGGCCAGCTTGCCGCCGTGGGCATCATCGCCCGCGATGGCGTCTGACGCACGAGCTCTGACGCTTGGCGTCGCCACCCCGCCCCCTCTTTCCC
>NZ_JRKS01000071.1 GCF_000763805.1 Paracoccus sphaerophysae
ATGTGTATAAGAGCCACCCCATCCAGCCAGCCGTTGCCGCCGCCGCCGATGACCAGGTCGTCGCCACCCCCGCCGAGGACCGTGTCGTCGCCCGCCCCGGACGAGATGTTGTCGCGGTCCCCCCCGCCGGCGCAGAAGTCGTTGCCGTCGCCGCTGCGCATGGTGTCGCGCCCGGTGCCGCCATACATCCGGTCGCGGCCGGGGCCGCCGAACATCATGTTGTTGCCCGACACGTCGCGGAACACGTTATCCCCCACGGCGTCCACCATGATGTCATCGCCCGCGCCGCCCACCATCCGGTCGTCCCCGGACAGCCCGTACAGGCGGTCGTTGCCGGCCTCTCCGGCCAGGTAGTCATGGCCGCTGCCGCCGTTGACCCTGTCGTCGCCGGTGCCGCCATACACGATGTCATTGCCTGTCTGCCCGGCGATGCGGTCGTCGCCGGCTTCGCCCAGCACGACGTCGTGATCCTCTCCCGCCAGGACCACGTCGTTCATCGCGCCGGCGCGGATGAAGTCGTTGCCCCCCATCCCCCAGATGGTGTCATCGCCGTCATGCGAGATCAGCCGGTCGTGGCCGGCACCGCCCAGCAGGTGATCCTCGAGCCCGCTGCCGAACAGAGTGTCGTTGCCGCCATAACCGTAGATCGTGGACCCGCCCGCCGCCGCGCGCAGGACGTCGAACCCGGCCGTCCCCAGGATCGTCGAACGCACGTCCGGGGGCTGGTAATGAGCGACGGGAAACATCGAATTGTCGAAATCGGCCGCGCTCAGCGGGGTCCGATTGCGCGAGATCACGTCGATGAACCCGCCCATGAAATGGATCTTGGCGCCCTGGCTGTTGCTGACGATTCGCAGCTGATAGGTCGACCGCACCATCGCCAGCATCGACAGGTCCAGCCGGTCCTCGCCGGGAGTATAGTCCAGGATCGCGACGCGCCCGCCGACCGGCAGCGGGACAAAGACGTCGTCCCCGGCGCCGCCGACCAGGGCTATCGCCCGCGATCCGGCGATCAGGATGTCGTCCCCCGCCCCGCCGCTGATCCTGGTGGTGTTCAGCCCGCCCTGGATCAGGTCGTTTTCGTCGCTGCCGACATGCGCCCCCTCGGCGACATGGCGGGTCTGGCCGATCTTGCCGGGGTCCAGCACGAACTGGCTCAGCCCCGATTCGGTCGCCGAGGCGGCCAGCGCGACGATCCGCCCGTCGATCACCCGCAGCGCCAGCGCCGATACGTCAGCCAGCGCGGCCCGCTGGTCGTCGGCGATGCTGTCCAGGTGGATCAGTCGCCCGTCCGGAGTGACGGTGAACAGGCTCAGCCCGTCATCCGCGCCCCCCACGACGACGAAGGACCGCCCGTCGATCGTCACCGATTCCATCACCGTGGCGGACTGGAACCTCGTGGTGCGTTCGTCGATGATGTGGTCGACCGGCACCATCCCGCCCCCCGGCAGGATGCGGACGGTGGTCAGCGACGAGCTGCAGGCCGAGCTGACGACCAGGTAATGCTTGCCCTCGACCTCGACCGCCACGATGTCGCGGGGGCCGTTGAACCCCGTGCCGCGCGCCGAGCCGACGAATTCCCCCGAGGCGAGTCCCCCCGCCGGGCCGACGAGATGGGCCGAAATGAAATTGCCGCGCGTCGAGGCCGAGACGAGCAGGTCGACCCCGCCCAGCCGCACCGCGACGATGGCGTCGATCTGCGCATCGGGCACCAGCCCGGGCGGCGCCGTGGTGGTCGCGACGGCGCTGATCCGGCCATCCGACCACTGCCGCCACAGCTGGAAGGTCGGCTGATCGTGGCGTGCGGTCCACATCAGCTGCGCGCCGGCGAAGGTCGAGAAACTGCCGGCGTGCAGCAGATCGACCGGCACCGCCGCCGCGATGAAGGGGGTGTCGGCCGCCCCGCGCAGCCCGCCGCTGTCCAGGGCGCGCGCCGCATCGCCCCCGCCCAGCAGCCCCGCGATCAGGAACCCCTCGCCATAGGGACGGTCCAGCACGATGGCCTGCGGTTCGGCCAGATGCCGCTGGTTGTCGGAATAGGCGTACGAGGCCAGATGCTCGGTCAGCCCGTTCGCGTCGGTCACCCCCCAGATCGAGGTCCCGCCGCCGACATGGGTCGCGCCGATGACCACGATCTGCCCGCCGACGCTGGCAAATGAGAGGTCGGTCAGGCTACTGACGTAGCCCTGCACCGTCGTCCCGACAAACTGGAAGCCGATCCCCATCGACCCTGCCCCGTCCAATCCTACCAGGACAAGGGTGGCCTACAGCACTTAAGGTCCGGTAACCCGCAGCGCCCCGAATACCGGGCATTTCTCTAAATTTTTGCCTATCCGCGACGGAACGGACCGAAGGCAGCCGTTTCGGCGATGTCGTCGCCGACCGCGGCGATCTCGTCTGTCAGATAGCCGGCGAGCGCCCGCCGGAACCCCGCATCCGCCACCCAGTGCAGCGAATGCGTCTCGACCGGCAGATAGCCGCGGGCGAGCTTGTGTTCGCCCTGCGCCCCGGCCTCGACCCGCGCGAGCCCGTGCGCGATCGCCCAGTCGATGGCGCGGTGATAGCACAGCTCGAAATGCAGGAACGGGTGGTCCTCGACGCAGCCCCAATAGCGGCCGTAGAGCGTATCGCGGCCGATCAGGTTCAGCGCCCCGGCCACCGCGCGGCCGTCGCGCTCGGCCAGGATCAGCAGGCAGTCGTCGCGCATCGTCTCGTGCATCGCATCGAAGAAGGCCCGCGTCAGATAGGGCCGGCCCCATTTCCGGCTGCCGGTGTCCTGATAGAACGCCCACATCGCGTCCCAGTGCTGCGGCTTGATCTGATCGCCCCGCAGGCTGAGGATCTCGCCGCCGAACGCATTGGCCCGCTCGCGTTCCTTGCGCAGCGCCTTGCGCTTGCGCGAGGACAGGCGGGACAGGAAATCCTCATAGCTGGCGTAGCCGTCGTTATCCCAGTGATATTGCGTGGTCGTGCGCCCCAGCCAGCCCTTGGCCTCGCCCAGCGCCCGCTCGGCGGCGGTGCAGAAGGTGACATGGGCCGAGGAAAGCCCGGCCTGCCCGGCGACATGCTCCATCGCGGCCAGCAGCGCGGTCTGCACGTTCGGGTCGTCGGCGATCAGCCGTGGCCCGGTCGCCGGGGTGAACGGCACGGCGCATTGCAGCTTTGGGTAATAGCGGCCGCCCGCGCGCTCATAGGCATGCGCCCAGGCGTGGTCGAAGATGTATTCGCCCTGGCTGTGGGTCTTGACGTAAAGCGGCGCCACCCCCACCGCCACCCCGTCCAGGCGCGCGACGAGATGCGAGGGATGCCAGCCCGTCCCCTCGCCCACCGACCCCGACTCCTCCAGCGCGGCCAGGAAGCGGTGGGTGGTGAACGGGTCGCCGCCCCGGCGTGCCTCGCCCTGTCCGCAACCGTCCCACTCGGCGGCAGCGATCCCTCCGATCGAGGGCAGCACGGAAACGGTCAACTCGGCCATGAGGGCCAAGATAGGCATAGGGCGGCCGACTGCAACGCCACCCGCCCTCGATCTTCTGTCAGCAAATATCCCGCGGGGGGATGAACCGCAGGTTCATGGGGGGCGCGAAGCCCCCCGGCGGCGGTCACGCCCGGACCAGCGCCTCGTAATCCTCGGCGATCTTCCGCGTCGTCGCGCCGACCTGGAAATGCCAGTCCTCGCCGATCTGCGCCACCGGAGTCACCTCGGCCGCCGATCCGGTCAGGAAGCATTCCTGGAACTCGCTCACCTCCTCGGGCAGGATGTGGCGCTCGTGGACCGTCATGCCCTGGTCCTTGCACATCTGGATGATGGTCTGCCGGGTGATGCCGTTCAGGAACACGTCGGCCAGCGGGGTGTGGATCTCGCCGTCCTTCACGAAGAACACGTTGGCGCCGGTCGCTTCGGCCACATAGCCGCGGTAATCCATGAACAGCGCGTCCGAGCAGCCCTTCTTCTCGGCCGCGTGCTTGGACATGGTGCAGATCATGTACAGCCCCGCCGCCTTGGCGGCCGAGGGGATGGTCTCGGGGCTGGGCCGCTTCCACTTGGAAATGTCCAGCTTGGCCCCCTGCCACTTTGCATCGCCGTAATAGCTCCCCCATTCCCAGGTGCAGATCGCCAGCCGCACCGGGTTGTGGCTGGCCGCGACCCCCATGTCGGGACCGGCGCCGCGGAAGGCCAGCGCCCGGACATAGGCGTTGGTAAAGCCGTTGGCCTTCAGCACCTCGTCCTTGGCAGCGACGATCTGGTCGGCGGTCCAGGGGATTTCCATGTCGATCAGCTCGCCCGATTTCAGCAGCCGCTCGGCATGCTCGCGGGTCTTGAAGATCTTGCCGTCATAGCAGCGCTCGCCCTCGAAGACGGCGCTGGCATAGTGCAGCGCATGGGTCAGGATGTGGACGCGCGCATCGCGCCAGTCCACCAGCTCGCCGTCCATCCAGATCTTGCCGTCCCGATCTTCATAGCTTCCAGCCATGTCCGTCATCCCATATTTGCGAATATTTCCCGCGCACCCACGATCGCAGGCAAAAAATTGCGCCGACGCGGCCAGCGGTAGAGATTGATTCTTGGAAAGTCAACAAGGCTGCCCTATCGTCCGGGCGACGACAGGGGGATTGCCATGCAGCACGCGGGACTGAGGGACGGATTGCCGGCGCCGGCGGGGGGGGAAAACCTGCTGTTCCTGACCGACGAACAGATCCGGCGCGGGATCGAGGCGATGTATTTCGCCTATCGCGCCTTCACCTCGGACCCCGACCTGATCCTCGACGAGATCGGCTATGGCCGCGCCCATCACCGGGCGCTGCATTTCATCAACCGCGACCCGGGTCTGACGGTGACCTCGCTGCTCGAGGTGCTGGGGGTGACCAAGCAGTCGCTGAACCGCGTGCTGAGGGCGCTGATCGAGGACGGGCTGGTCGACAGCCGCGTCGGCCGCCGTGACCGGCGCGAGCGCCAGCTGCGTCTCACCGACAAGGGCGCGGCGCTGGAACGGCGCCTGTCCGAGGCGCAGCGCGCCCGGATGAAGGCCGCCTATCGCAATGCCGGGCCGCAAGCCGTCGCGGGGTTCCGCCAGGTGCTCGAGGCGATGATGGACCGCGACACCCGCGCGCAGTTCCAGTCGCTGCTCGACGCGCCGACCGCAGGGGCGCGGGGATGACGGCACCCGAAACCCACCTGCTGATCGTCGATGACGACGAACGCATCCGCACGCTGCTTCGGCGCTTCCTGGTCCGCAGCGGCTATTTCGTCACCACCGCGCGCGACGCCGCCCATGCCCGGCGGCTTCTGTCGGGGCTCGATTTCGACCTGATCGTGCTGGACGTGATGATGCCGGGCGAGGACGGGTTCTCGCTGACCCGCGACCTGCGCCGGCGCAACCAGACCCCGATCCTGCTGCTGACCGCGAAGGGAGAGACCGGCGACCGCATCACCGGGCTGGAATCGGGGGCCGACGACTATCTCGCCAAGCCCTTCGAGCCGCGCGAGCTGCTGCTGCGCATCGCCGCCATCCTGCGCCGCATGCCGGCTGTCGAGGCGCGGGGCCCGAAATACCTGTCGCTCGGCCCGCTGCGCTATGACGCCGCCAAGGGCGAATTGTGGGAAGGCGAGACCCATATCCGCCTGACCGGCAGCGAACAGACCCTGATGCGGCGGCTGGCCGAAACCCCGGGCGAGGCGGTGGACCGCCCGACCCTGATCGAGGTGCTGGGCCGCGACCCCGACGAGGGCGGCGAGAATTCCGAACGCGCCATCGACGTGCAGATGACCCGCCTGCGCCGTAAGATCGAACGCGACCCGCGCGAGCCGCGCTATCTGCAGACGGTGCGCGGCGCCGGCTACATGCTGGTCCCGGACTGAGCGAAGCTCGCCCGGCCCCGAACATCTTCTGTCCGAAAATATCCCCGCCGGAGGCTCCGGCAGCGCCGCCCACGCAGCGGCGAAGTCGGCGACTCAGTCCAGCAGCCCGTCCAGATACCGCCCGTAATCGTTCTTGCCGAACTTCTTCGCCCGCGCCTTCAGCGCCGCGTCGTCGATCCAGCCATTGTCATGGGCGATCTCGTCGGGGCTGCCGGACTGCATCCCCTGGCGCTGTTCCAGCGTCCGCACGAAGTTGCCGGCGTCCAGCAGGCTCGCATGGGTGCCGGTGTCCAGCCATGCATAGCCGCGGCCCATCTTCTCGACGTTCAGCCGGCCCTCGTGCAGGTAGGTCTCCAGCAGCGTGGTGATCTCCAGCTCGCCCCGCGGCGAGGGCTGGACCTCGCGCGCCCGGCGCGGGGCGTCGGCGTCGAGGAAATACAGCCCCGTCACCGCATAGTTCGACGGCGGCACCTCGGGCTTTTCGATGATCTGCTGCGCCCGGCCCTCGGCGTCGAACGAGACCACGCCATAGCGTTCCGGGTCGGCGACGTGATAGCCGAAGACCGTCGCCTCGGCCCGTGCGTCCGCGGCGCGCAGCAGCTCGGTCAGGCCGTGGCCGAAGAAGATGTTGTCGCCCAGCACCATCGCCGAGGGCGCGCCGGCGAGGAACTCCTCGGCCAGGATATAGGCCTGCGCCAGCCCGTCGGGCGAGGGCTGGACGATCCAGGTGAAGCTGATCCCCCACTGGCTGCCGTCGCCCAGCAGGCGCTGGAACTGGGCTCGGTCCTCGGGGGTGGTGATGATGGCGATCTCGCGGATGCCGGTGAGCATCAGCACCGAGATCGGGTAATAGATCATCGGCTTGTCATAGATCGGCAGCAGCTGTTTCGACACGCCCATGGTGATCGGGTAAAGCCGCGTCCCCGAGCCGCCGGCCAGGATGATGCCCTTGCGCTGGGTGGCGCCGCGCTGGGTGGTCATGCGGAAAGCTCCTTGATGACGGCGGCAAGGCTCTCGCGCCAATCCGGGCGCGCGATGCCGAAGTCGCGTTCGATGGCCGCGCAGTTCAGCCGCGAATTGGCCGGCCGGCGCGCCGGGGTAGGATAGGCGCTGGTCGGGATGTCCTCGACCTGCGGCGAGAGGCCCGACTGGGCGAAGATCTCGCGGGCGAAGTCGGCCCAGCTGACGTCCGGGGCGCCGGCGAAGTGATAGAGCCCGCCCTTGGCAGGGTCCGCCTGCATCTGCCGCGCCATCTCCAGCGCGGCGGCGGCGATGGCGGCAGCCGGGGTCGGCCCGCCGATCTGGTCGGCGACGATGGTGAGGCGGTCGCGTTCCGCCCCCAGCCGCCGCATCGTCTTGACGAAATTGTTGCCGTGGGCGGAAAACACCCAGCTGGTGCGCATGATCGCCCACTGGCCCCCGGCGGCGCGGATCGTGTCCTCGCCCTCGAGCTTGGTGGCGCCATAGACGCCCAGCGGGGCGGTCTGGGCGCTCTCGTCCCGGGGCGCCTCGCCCGAGCCGTCGAACACATAGTCCGTCGAGATATGCACGAACGGAATCCCCAGCCCCGCGCAGGCGACAGCCATCGCCTCGGGCGCGTTGCGGTTGACCAGCCGGGCCGTCGACTCGTCGCCCTCGGCCTTGTCCACCGCGGTATAGGCCGCCGCATTGATGACCGCCGCGGGCCGCAGCCGGCCGATCAGCGCGGCGCAGTCATCGGGGTGCGTCAGGTCAGCCTCGTCGCGGCCGGCGAAATGCGCCCCGGGCGCCAGCCGCGCCAGTTCCTGCGCAACCTGCCCGGTCCTGCCGAACACCAGGATCATGCGCCCACCTCCTCGCCGCGCCGGTTCAGGCGCAGGTCCAGCCCGTCGAACAGCCCCTCGCGGCCCAGCGCGCGGGCGAAGGCCGGCAGGATCGAGCCCTCGGCCGCCCACGCCGCGTCATAGTCGATTTCCACCACCGGCCCGATCTGCGCCCAGAAGCGGCGCACGGCGGGTGGGTCGTAATACCAGTTGCCGTCGCTGGACAGCGCGTCGGGCAGCGAGTCCTGCCGTTCCCACATCCCGATCCGGTTCAGCTCGTCGGCGCGGCTGGCGCGCCAGTCGTCCACGTCGCGGAAGGCCACGATCGGCACCACCCGGTCGAACACCTGCCGCAGGGTCGATTTCAGCACATAGGCTTCCAGCGCGTCGCGCATCATGCAGAATTCCTGGCTGCTGATCAGCAGGTCGGGATGTGGGCCGCGCGCCTCGTCCATCCGCACCGCCAGCTCGTCGAAGACCTCGTGGTCGATGGGCGCGGAAATTCCCAGCAGCCGCGGGATGGTCCACAGCGATGGGCGGATGAAATGGTTGGCCAGATCCTGCGCATTGCCCTGCGGCCAGACCGCGACGCCCGCGGCCGCCAGCGCGTCGCGGCGCTGCGCGATCGCCTCCTGGATCGAGGTGGTGCCGGTCTTGTGGGTGCCGACATGCAGCCACAGCGTCCCGCGCGGCGTCATCAGCCGGTCCCCAGGCGCCTGCCGACGCCCTCGCGGTCCAGAAGCGGGCGCCACCAGTCCTCGTTGGCCAGATACCACGCGACCGTCCTGCGCAGCCCCTCCTCGACCGTGACCGAGGGGCGCCAGCCCAGCTCGGCTCGGATGCGCGACGGGTCGATGGCATAGCGCCGGTCATGGCCGGGGCGGTCGGTGACGAAGGTGATCAGCCGGTCATGCGGGGCGCCGTCGGGGCGCAGTTCGTCCAGATGGGCGCAGATGGTGCGCACGAGGTCGATGTTGGTGGCCTCGTTCTCGCCGCCGATGTTGTAGCTGCGGCCGACCTGCCCCTTCTGCAGGCACAGCAGCAGCGCGTCGGCGTGGTCCTCGACATACAGCCAGTCGCGCACATTGCCGCCGTCGCCATAGACCGGGATCGGCTCGCCCGCCAGCGCCCGCAGGATCACAACCGGCACCAGCTTTTCGGGAAAGTGATACGGGCCGTAGTTGTTGGAACAGTTGGTCAGGACGACCGGCAGGCCATAGGTCTCGTGCCAGGCCCGCACCAGGTGGTCCGACGCCGCCTTGGACGCCGAATAGGGCGAGCGCGGGTCATAGGGCGTGTCCTCGGTGAACTTGACCGCCGGGTCCGCGGGCAGCGAGCCGAACACCTCGTCGGTCGAGATATGGTGGAAGCGGAAGCCCTCGGGCTTGCCCTCGCGCGTCCACCAGGCCCGCGCGGCTTCCAGCATGTTGTAGGTGCCGTTCACGTTCGTCTCGATGAAGGCCCCCGGCCCGTCGATGGACCGATCCACATGGCTTTCGGCGGCCAGATGCATCACCGCGTCGGGCTTGTGCTGCGCAAACACTCGGTCGAGCGCTGAGCGGTCGCGGATGTCGACCTGCTCGAAGGCATAGCCCGGCATCCCGGCCACGTCGGCCACGTTCTCGAGGTTCGCCGCATAGGTCAGCGCGTCCAGGTTCACGACCTCGTGCCCGTCCCGCATCGCCTGCCGCACCACGGCCGAGCCGATGAAGCCCGCGCCCCCCGTCACCAGAATCTTCATGCTCCGGCCTCAAACGGCGACTGCCACTGGACGAAGGCCGGGGCGGCGGCGTCCTTGTCGGACAGGATCGGGTCGCTCACGCCCCAGTTAACGCCGACGCTGTCCCAGCGCACCGCGCCATCCGCCTCGCGGTTATAGTAATCGGTGCATTTATAGACGATCTCGGTGTCGTCCATCAGCGTGACGAAGCCGTGCAGCATCCCCGCCGGCACCCACAGCTGCTTGCCGTTCTCGGCCGACAGCTCGACGATGACATGCTGGCCATAGGTCGCGCTGCCGCGCCGCGCATCGACCGCCACGTCCAGCAGCGCCCCGCGCCCGCAGCGCACCAGCTTGCCCTGCGCATGCGGCGGCGCCTGGTAATGCAGCCCGCGCAGCGTGCCCGCCCTGGCCGAGACCGAGTGGTTGTCCTGCACGAACTCCGGCAGGTTCACGCCCGCGCCTTCTAGCGTGCGGCGGTTCCAGCTTTCCGAAAAGAACCCGCGATTGTCGCCGAAGCGGGCGGGGGTCAGGACCAGCACGCCCTCGATGGGGGTCCGTTCGATCTGCATGGGGCAACCTCTCTCTCGGAACGGGCTTCCTTTGCCACTTTCGGCCGCAAAGGGAAAGCGGGTCTTTGGCGCGCCGCGCGGGCCCGTCCAGCGACCACGCGGCGCCCGGCTTCTTCTTTGCCCAAATATCCCGGCCGGAGGCTCCCGAGCGCCCGGAAAACGCTCCAGCGGCCTGTTTTCAGCCAATGCGGTCATCCCGGAACTGGCACCGGAAAGCGCCCTCCAGCGCGCCCCGTACCCGCACAACCGCCCTTCCCCTCCACCGCCGCCCGCCTGTAGACAGCCCCCGAAAGGACCAGCCCCCATGCGTATCGTCGGCGGCCGCTTGCGCGGTCTCAAGCTTGCAGAGATCGGCGCCGGAGACTCGGCCGCCCATCTGCGCCCCACCACCGACCGAGTGCGCGAGGCGGTCTTCAACCTGATCGAGAACAGCCACGGCGTCGCCCTGGATGGCGCCCGGGTGCTGGACCTGTTCGCCGGCACCGGCGCGGTGGGGCTCGAGGCGCTGTCGCGGGGCGCCGCCCGGGTGGCCTTCGTCGATGACGGCGCCACCGCGCGGGCGCTGCTGCGGGCCAATGTCGAGAAGGCCCGCGCGATGGGTGCCACCGACATCTGGCGGCGCAACGCGACCGACCTCGGCCCCAACCGCGGCGCGGGCTATGACGTGGTGTTCCTCGACCCGCCCTATGGCCAGCGGCTGGGCGAGGCCGCGCTGGCCTCGGCCCTGACCGGCGGCTGGCTCGCCCCCGGCGCGCTGGTGGTGTGGGAGGAGGACACCGCCCCCCTGCCCCCGCCCGGCCTCAGCCAGATCGACCAGCGCCGCTATGGCGGCACGCTGGTCACGCTGCTGCGCGCGGCCGGAGCCTCGGGCGGGGATATTTAGGCACGAAAGACCGGGCCGGTCTGGCGAGCCCTGTGCACTTGCCTCACGGTTGCTGCACGAATCGCACGGAATGCTGGGGGTTACGCCTTCGGCCGGAACGCGGTGATCCGCTCCGGGTCGGTCTCGATCCGGGCCGCACCGATCAGGTCCAGGCAATAGGGCACCGCGGCGAAGACCGCGTTCAGGCAGGTGGCGATGGCGGCGGGTTTGCCGGGGATGGTGATCATCAGGCAGGCGTCGCGGATGCCCGCCGTCTGGCGCGACAGGATCGCGGTCGGGATCCCTTCGGCAAGCGAGGCGCGGCGCATCTCCTCGCCGAAGCCGGGCAGTTCCTTCTCGATCACCTCGGCCAGCGCCTCGGGGGTCTCGTCGCGGGGCGCGGGGCCGGTGCCGCCGGTGATGAGGATCAGGTCGGCGCCGTCCCCGTCGGCCAGCTGGCGCAGCGTCGCGGCGACGCCCTCGCGGCCGTCGGGGATGATCTGGCGGGTGATCTCGATCGGCGAGGTGACGACCTCGCGCAGCCAGGCCTCGGCGGCCGGGCCGCCCTTGTCCTCGTATTCGCCGCGGCTGGCGCGGTCGGACACGGTGACGATGGCGATGCGGGCGGTCTGGCGCTGGGTCATGGCGGGGCTCCGATGGGTCTGGGCGCCTGCATCCTGCCGCCATCCGCGGGCAAAGGGAACCGCGCGGCGGCCATCCCGCGGCAGCCGGGTCCGTGCGGCGACTCGCGCCGTTGCTCCTCGGGGGCAATCGTGCGAAACACGGGGTCGACACGACAGCCGGATTTGCCCGTGATGACCGATTTTCAACAGCGCCGCATGATGATGGTGGACACCCAGGTCCGCCCCAACGACGTCACCAAGTATCCCGTCATCGCCGCGATGCTGGACGTCCCGCGCGAGGACTTCGTCCCCGAGTCGCGCCGCGACATCGCCTATATCGGCGAGAACCTCGACCTGGGGCACGGCCGGGTGCTGCTGGAACCGCGGACGCTGGCGATGATGGTCGACACGCTGGACGTGCAGCCGACCGATCTCGTGCTGGATGTGGGCTGCGGCTATGGCTATTCGGCCGCCATCCTGGGCCGGCTGGCGCAGGCGGTGGTCGCCGTCGAGGAACACCCCGAGATGGCCGGCATCGCCGCCCAGCGCCTGGCCGCCGTCGGCGCCGACAACGTGGTCGCGGTGCAGGCCAAGCTGGCCGAGGGCAAGCCCGACTTGGGCCCCTATGACGCCATCCTGATCGGCGGCGGGATCGAGGAGCTGCCGCAGCCCATCGCCGACCAGCTGGCCGAAGGCGGCCGGATCGTCGCGATGTTCATCGAGGGCGCGCTGGGCGTGGTGCGGCTGGGGCGCAAGCTGGACGGGCGAATCGACTGGCGGCTCGCCTTCCATGCCGGCGGCCCGGTGCTGCCCGGTTACGAACGCCGCACGGGGTTCGTCCTGTGACCCCGCGCCGGCTCGCCGCGGCCGCAGCCCTGGCGCTCACGACCGCGCTGGCCGGCCTGCCCGCCTGGGCCGAATCGCTCGCCGACACGATGGTGGCGGCCTATCGCCACTCGGCGCTGCTGGACCAGAACCGCGCCTTGCTGCGGGCCGCGGACGAGGATGTGGCGACCGCGATGTCGGCCCTGCGCCCGATCGTTCAGTGGGCCGCGTCGCATAATTTCTCGCGCTCGGACGGGGTCGAGACCGTGGCGACCACGGTGCAGATCGTGGCGCAAATGACGCTGTATGACTGGGGCCGCAACCAGCTGGCGATCGACATCGCCAAGGAACAGGTGCTCGCCACCCGCGAATCGCTGATCGCCGTCGAACAGGACGTGCTGCTGTCGGCGGTGCAGGCGTTTCTGCAGGTCCGCTCGGCCGAACAGCAGGTGGCGCTGAACTCGAACTCGGTCGAGTTGCTCAGCCGCGAACGGCAGGCCGCGCAGGACCGCTTCGACGTGGGCGAGATCACCACCACCGACGTGGCGCTGGCCGATGCGCAGCTGGCGCAGACCCGCGCCTCGCTGGCCTCGGCGCAGGGCCAGCTGGAGATCGCGCGCGAGGCCTATCGCGCCGCGGTCGGCCGCGCGCCGCGCGATCTGGACCCGCCGCCGCCGCTGCCCAAGCGCCCGAAATCGCTGGATTCGGCGCGCTCGACGGGGGTCAGGACCCACCCTGCGATCCGGCAGGCCCAACGCGCCGTCGCCGCCAGCGAGTTGGGCGTCGCCGCCGCCGCGGCCGAGCGTCGTCCCGAGGTGACGGGTTCGCTGAGCCTCGGCACCACGCGCCGGCCCTCGACCAGCCTGTTCGGCCAGGGCCCGCAGGAAAACACCACCACGCTGGGCGCCGGGATCGAGGCATCGCAGACGATCTATTCCGGCGGCCGCCTGCCGGCCGTGCACCGCAAGGCGATGGCCCAGCGCGACGCCGCCCGCTCGGCGCTGCTGAACGCCTCGCGCCAGGTATCCGAGGCGGTGGGGACCGCCTGGGCCAACATCGACGTGGCGCGGGCGCAGATCGCGGCGATCGACGAACAGATCTCGGCCGCGCAGCAGGCCTATGACGGCGTGCGCGAGGAAGCGACGCTGGGCGCGCGGACCACGCTGGACGTGCTGGACGCCGAACAGAACCTGCTCGAGGCGCGGGCGGACAAGATTACCGCCGAAGCCAACCTGCAGTTAGCACATTATCAACTTCTGGCCGCTATGGGACTCTTGACGGTTAAAGACCTCAAGCTGGGAATCCCGACCTATGACCCCTCGGCCTATTACAATGCGGTGCGCGACGCGCCCTATACCAGCACCCAGGGCGAAAATCTCGACCGGGTGCTGCGTGCCATCGGCCGCGAACCGGGCGGCCGCCCGCGCAACTGATCTTGCGACGCTGCCGGCCGCAGGGGGCCGGCAATGACCGGCCCGCTGCGCCAGGACCGCCCGCGCCCGCTGGCGCGGGGCGAGGATATCGGCGACGTGCTCGCCTCGATCCGCAATCTGATCGCCCAGGACGCTCCGGGGGCACAGGGGGAAGAGGCTGGCGCGCCGGCCGCCTTCACCGAACCCGCCATCGCGATGGCATCCCCCCGGATCGCCGGCGATCTGCCGCTGTCTCCGGCCCGGACCGCGGCGCTGACGAATTCGCTGGCCGAGGCGGTGGATGCCGCGGCCGCCCGCATGGCCGACACCGCCCGCCGGGTCGAGGCGGCGCGCGCCGCAGCCCCCGAGGCGCCCGAGGCGCCGTTCCGGCTGAACCCCGACGCCCTGATCCCCGCCGC
>NZ_JRKS01000072.1 GCF_000763805.1 Paracoccus sphaerophysae
CGGCATCATGCTCCTGAAGGATTCCGATAATCTGTTCCTCGGTCCGTCGTGCCTTCTTCATCTTCGTCCGTCCTCTCGTTGGGCCGGACTCTAGTCACAGATGGAGGAAAAAGCCCGTGGCAGGTCAAAGTTCAAACCGCAACGGCCTGAGTGTCCGGCGAAACGGGGGCAAGACCAGTCGGATGCGAAAACACATGGCATCATCATGGCGGGGTGCAGGCACTGGTCACCGATCAGGGGACCGCATTCATCTCAGATGAATTCCAAGGTGCCGCTCATTCCCTCGGCGTCACCACGCTTTTGCCGCCGCCGGGAAGCCCTGGCTTCGTGGTCACATCGAGAGCTTTTTCCGGACCTACGGCCACCAGCTGATGCCTTTGCTGGCCGGGCGAACCTTTTTTGACACGATACAGCGGGGTGACTATCCGTCGGAGCAGTTGGCCTGTCTCTGCGACGATGATCTTATCTCTATCCTGCTAACGTATGTCGTGGACATCTATCACCACAGAGAGCGCTGCGGTGCAGCTTCACCAGATTGGCAATTCGTCCGACCTTCAGCAATTTGCAATGGTGAAGGTCAGCACCGCGCGACGTCGCTGCCGTCCCGTTTCGGATATTACCTCATAAAGTTATCCGATCGACGCGACCCACAACATTTGCTGAAATTATGGAACATGATTGAAAGAGAAGTTGAGCGATGTCAGTCTCCACCGCCGATGGGCACGAACATTGATTGGATCAGAATCTGAAGCAAATTCAGAAGTAACTGACAGACGACAGCCGACACTCTGTTGCACATGCGACGAGTGCTCGACGCATCCACCTCCTTCCGGCGGCTGGCCCCAAGGTGAGATGAGGAAGATCCGCGTGGCGAGAAAGGAAGTTTTGGTGCCCAAAGCCCAAGTCAATCTACTGATTTTTCACGGCCGGAGAGGATTACAACCGTAGCAATCCACACATTTCCCCCGACAGCTCCATCTTGAACGCCCTCCTCGGCACGGCTTGCATGCCCCGTCTTGCGCGGGGCAGCCCCCCTCTCGCCTCAGCCCGACCGCGCTTGAGCCCCCACCCGGGCTTGCTACCATGCCCCGCAGGTCGCATCGCAAGGGAAGGGGACGATGTTCGAGAACAGGCTGAAGGCGCTGTGGGCCCAGGGGCGGCCGGCGATCAATGGCTGGCTGTCGGTCGGCAACCCCTTCATCGCCGAGATCATGGCCGGCCAGGGCTATGATTCGATCACCATCGACCTGCAGCACGGCGCGCTGGACTATGGCCAGGCGCTGCCGATGTTCCAGGCGCTGCGCGCCTCGGGCGTGGTGCCGCTTGCGCGGGTGCCGTGGAACGAGGCGGGCAGCGTGATGAAGGTGCTGGACGCCGGCGCGATGGGGGTGATCTGCCCGATGATCAACTCGGCCGCCGAGGCGGCGCAGTTCGTGAGCTACCTGCGCTATCCGCCGCTGGGACAGCGCAGCTTCGGCCCGACCCGCGCGTCGTTTGCCTATGGCGGCTACGACACCGGGGCCGCGAACGACCAGATCCTCGCGCTGGCGATGATCGAGACCCAGGCGGGCGTGGACAATCTGGAAGCAATCGCGGCGACGCCAGGGCTCGACGGGCTGTATATCGGCCCGTCCGACCTGACGCTGGGCACCCGGAACGGCCGCCTGCCTCCGGGCTTTGACCGCGAGGAACCCGAGATCGTCGAACTGATCCGCCGCATCCAGGCGGTCTGCGCAAAGAACGGCCTGCGTGCCTGCTTGCATTGCGGCGAGGCGGACTATGCCGCCAGGGCGATCGGCTGGGGGTTCGACCTGACGACGGTTTCCGGCGACACCCGGCTGCTGGCGATGGCCGCCGCCGCGTCGGTGGCGCGCTGGCGCGAACTGGTCGACGGCGGCAAGGCGGCCGGGCCGGCGGGCAAGGGGGGCTGCTGACCCCCGGTCAACCGGCGATCTGGAGGGGCAGAGATGGTGACCCCGGCAGGACTTGAACCTGCAACCTGCCCCTTAGGAGGGGGCTGCTCTATCCAGTTGAGCCACGAGGTCTTCGGCGCCGCTTGTCGCACGACCCCCGCCCGCATGGCAAGGTTGCAGACGGGGTTGCAGACTGGGTTGCAGACTGGGCAGCGCGGCAAGGTTGCGGGACGGCCTGTCATGCGCTAACGCTGTCCGACCCCCCGACGAGAGCCTCATGACCGCCAGCCGTCCCCGCCGCCCCCTCACCCTGCGCGATGTGTCGATGGCCTCGGGGGTCAGCGAAATGACGGTCAGCCGGGTCCTGCGCAATCGCGGCGACGTCTCGCCGGCGACGCGGGAAAAGGTGCTGACCGCGGCGCGCTCGCTGGGCTATGTGCCCAACAAGATCGCCGGCGGGCTGGCCAGCCAGCGGGTGAACCTGGTCGCCGTCGTCATCCCCTCGTTGTCGAACCTGGTGTTTCCCGACGTGCTGGGCGGCATCTCGGCGGAACTGGACGACACCGGGCTGCAGCCGGTCGTCGGCGTCACCCATTACGGCCCCGCGCGCGAGGAAGCCGTGCTGTATGACATGCTCAGCTGGCGTCCCAGCGGGGTGATCCTCGCCGGTCTGGAACATTCCCGGTCGTCGCGCGCGATGCTGGACGCGGCGGGGATTCCGGTGGTCGAGATCATGGATATCGACGGCACGCCGATCGACACCGCGGTGGGCATCAGCCACGACCGCGCCGGGGCCGAGATGGCCGGCCATATCCTCGCCGCGGGCTATCGCCGGATCGGCTTCATCGGCACCCACATGCCCGAGGATCACCGGGCGCGAAAGCGGCTGGCCGGGCTGGAACGGACCCTGTCCGAGGCCGGCACCACGCTGGTGGCGCGGGAATATTACCAGGGCGGCTCGTCGCTGGCCAAAGGGCGCGAGCTGACCGAACGCATCCTCGCGCGCGAACCGGACCTGGATTTCCTCTATTATTCCAACGACCTGATCGGGGCCGGGGGGCTGATCTGGGCGCGCGAGAGGGGCATCGACATTCCCGGCCGGCTGGGGCTTGCCGGCTTCAACGGAGTCGATCTGCTGGACGGCCTGCCGATGCGGCTGGCGACGACCGACGCCCGGCGGCTGGATATCGGCCGACGCGCCGCGCGGATCGTGGCGGGCAAGGACCCGCGGCCCGAAACCGGGGTGGTGGCGCTGGCCCCGACCTTCCTGCCCGGCGACACGATCCGCACCCCGCGCTGATTACAGGGCGATCGTCTCCATCACCTCGGGCGTCCGTACCTCGACGCCGGGCAGTCCGTCGCGCAGCGGCTGGGCATCCTGCGCCAGCAGCGGGAAGGTCTTGTAATGGCACGGAATCACGGTCGTGAAATCGAAATAGCGCCGGGCCGCCCAGGCTGCCCGCTCCATGTCCATGGTGAAGTGACCGCCCGCGCACAGGATGCCGATGTCGGGTTTGTGGAACTCGCCCATCCAGTCCATGTCGGCCATGATGTCGGTGTCACCCGAGACATAGATCGTGTGCCCCTCGCCGGCGATCATGTAGCCCGATTCGTGGCCCGCATAGACCGGCCCGTCGCGGCCCTCGATCGATGAGGAATGGACCGCGTTCACCATCGTGACCCGGGCGCCGTTCAGATCGACGGTGCCGCCCTTGTTGAAGCCCACGCCCTCGATCCCGTCGCGCGACTGCCAGAAGGTGATCAGGTCATAGATGCCGACGACCGGGATCCCCAGCTCCTTGCCGATGGCGATGGCGTCGCCGGTATGGTCGCCGTGGCCGTGTGTGATCAGGACATGGGTGGCGCCGCGGATCGCCTCGGGCCGCCAGTCCTCGAGAAAGACCGGGTTTCCGGTCAGCCACGGGTCGATCAGGATCACCGCGCCCTCGATCTCCAGCCGAAAGCCGGAATGGCCGAGCCAGGTCAGTTTCATGCGTCATTCCTCCGCGGGGTTGTGCGGTGAAAGGCTAGCCCGCCTTGCCGTTATCGTCCACGCCCGGTAAATCCGGGCGCGAGCGAAAGGAACTCTGCATGGCGATTGACCCCTCCGAGGCCCGCAAGGTCGCCCATCTGGCGCGGATCGCGGTGGCCGACGACGCGCTGCCGGCGCTGGCGGCCGAGCTGAACGGCATCCTGCATTTCATGGAGCAGCTGAACGAGGTCGATGTGGACGGCGTCGAGCCGATGACCGGCGTCGAGAAGATGCGGCTGAAGCGGCGCGAAGACGTGGTGACCGACGGCCACCAGCAGGCCGCCGTGCTGGCCAATGCGCCCGATGCGCGCGAGGGGTTCTTTGCCGTGCCGAAGGTGGTGGAATGACGCTGAATACCCTGGCCATCGCCGAGGCCCGCGACCGCCTGCGCGGCCGCGAGATTTCCGCGGCCGAGCTGACCGAGGCCTGCCTGACCGCCATCGAGGGCGCCGGCGCGCTGAACGCCTTTGTCCACCACACGCCCGACATTGCCCGCGCGCAGGCGGCGGCGGCCGATGCACGGATCGCGCAGGGCGATGCGCCGGCGATGTGCGGGATTCCGGTGGGCATCAAGGATCTGTTCTGCACCAAGGGCGTCCCCTCGCAGGCCGCCAGCCGGATTCTGGAAGGCTTCCGCCCGGAATATGAATCGACGGTGACGCAGAACCTGTTCGATGCCGGCGCGGTGATGCTCGGCAAGCTGAACATGGACGAATTCGCGATGGGCTCGTCGAACGAGACCAGCGTCTATGGCAATGCCGTGAACCCGTGGAAGCTGGACCAGCCGCTGACTCCCGGCGGCTCGTCGGGCGGCTCGGCGGCGGCGGTGGCCGCGGACCTGTGCCTGGCGGCGACCGGCACCGACACCGGCGGTTCGATCCGCCAGCCGGCGGCCTTCACCGGGACAGTTGGCCTCAAGCCGACCTACGGCCGGGTGTCGCGCTGGGGGACGATCGCCTTCGCCTCGTCGCTGGATCAGGCCGGGCCGATGACCCGCTCGGTCCGCGACGCGGCGATCATGCTGGGCGCCATGGCCTCGGTCGATCCGAAGGATTCCACCTCGGCCGACCGCCCGGTCCCGGATTACGAGGCCGCGCTGACCGGCGATATCCGCGGCCAGAAGATCGGCATCCCGCGCGAATACCGCATGGACGGGATGCCCGCCGAGATCGCCGCCCTGTGGGACCGCGGCGCCGAGATGCTGCGCGACGCCGGCGCCGAAATTGTGGACATCTCGCTGCCGCACACGAAATACGCGCTGCCCGCCTATTACGTCATCGCCCCGGCCGAGGCGTCGTCGAACCTCGCCCGCTATGACGGGGTCCGCTATGGCCGCCGCGCCAAGCTGTCGGCCGGCGACGGCATCACCGAGCTTTACGAAAAGACCCGCGCCGAGGGCTTCGGCCCCGAGGTGCAGCGTCGGGTAATGATCGGCACCTATGTTCTGTCGGCGGGTTTCTACGATGCCTATTACAACCGCGCCCGCAAGGTCCGCGCGCTGATCAAGCGCGACTTCGACGAGGCATTCGCGCAGGGCATCGACACGATCCTGACCCCTGCGACGCCGTCCGCAGCCTTCCCGCTGGGATCGATGCAGGACGCGGACCCGGTCGAGATGTATCTCAACGACGTCTTTACCGTGACCGTGAACCTCGCCGGCCTGCCCGGGCTCGCCATCCCGGTGGGCCTCGACTCCGCCGGTCTGCCGCTGGGCCTGCAACTCATCGGGCGGCCGTGGGACGAGGGCAACCTGCTCAACCACGGCGCGGTGCTGGAAAAAGCCGCGGGCTTCGTCGCCAAGCCGGATCGCTGGTGGTAGGCTTGCCCGGAATCGCCAAAGGATGACCTCAATGCGCGCCCTGCTCCTGATCCCCGTCGTCGCGCTTGCGGCCTGCTCCGGCGAGAACCAGGGCTGGAACCCGAACTATCGCGCCGAGGCGACGCCCTATGGCAACTACCTGCGCGCGCGAGAGGCGGCGCTGACCGGCAAGCAGGCGCCGCCGCGGGTGATCCCCGTGGCGCTGCCAGCCAAGGCCCCCACCGCCGCTGAGATCGCCGGCCCCTCCCCGGTCCGGATCCTGGAACGCGAAACGACCGTCGCGGCGGCGCGCAGCGGGGTCACGACGGATCGGACGCTGGGCGCGCTGGACCGCAAGGGCGCCCCGGCAGTCGACACCGCGCCGCCCGTCCACTACCGCATCACCCGCCCCGGGCCGGGGGCGGTCGCCACCGTTGCCCCCGCAACCGTCGTGGCCGCCCCGCCCACCGGCCGCTGGCCGCGCGACGGGTCGGTCCGCAGCAACTGCGCCGCCTGGCCCTCGCCCCAGGCCGCCCAGCAGGCCTTCGCCGCCCAAGGCGGCCCCCAGCGCGACCCGCTGGGCCTCGACCCCGACGGCGACGGCCGCGTCTGCGGCTGGACCCCGGACCGCGGCGCGCCGCTGTGATCCTGCGCAAGCGCGGCGTTTTCGGCAGCGCTGATGTCGTGACGAAGGGGAAAGGCGTGCCGGTCGGAAAAATCTCCCGCGCCGTGCGACCGCGACCCGCGGGGCACGACCAGAACGCCGCGCCGCCCAACGCATGACATCGCCCTCCCCCAACCACGGCGAACGGCGCGGGACCAACGCCCCCGACCTGATCGTCATCCACTACACCGGGATGCCCGACACCGCCGGCGCCCGCGCCCGCCTTTGCGACCCCGCGGCCGAGGTCTCCGCCCACTGGCTCATCGACACCGACGGCACGACCGAGGCGCTGGTGCCCCAGGATCGCCGTGCCTGGCACGCCGGCGCCGGGTCCTGGCAGGGCCGCGAGGACGTGAACTCGCACTCCATCGGGATCGAGCTTGCCAACCCCGGCGACCGCCCCTTCCCCGAACCTCAGATGGCCGCGCTCGAAACGCTGCTGCGCGAGATCATGGCCCGCTGGTCCATCGCCCCCCATCGGATCATCGGCCATTCCGACATGGCCCCCGGCCGCAAATCCGACCCCGGCCCGCGCTTCGACTGGGGCCGGCTCGCCCGGCAGGGCCTCGCGATCTTCCCCAGAGCCATCCGACCCGAGGCCCCCTTCGACACCCTGCTCGACCGGATCGGCTATCCTGCCGCCGATGCCGCGACCCGGCTTGCCGCCTTCCGGCTCCGCTTCTGCCCGTGGCATGACGGACCGCAGAACGACCTCGACCACCGGCTCGCAGCCGGCGTGCTGGCAGCCCTGCCGCCCTCGAAAGATCAAACGATGAAGATCTACAAGATCCTGCGCGCCGACGAATGGGCCGCCCTCCAGGCCGAGGGAGAAACCAACGGCGCCCCCGTCGACATCGCCGACGGCTACATCCATTTCTCGGCCGCCGACCAGCTGCGCGGGACGCTCGACAAGCACTTCGCCGGCGTCGAGGGCCTGCACCTGCTGACCTGCGACGCGAATTCCATGGCCGCCGATCTAAGGTGGGAGCCCTCCCGCGGCGGCGCGCTGTTCCCGCATCTCTACCGCAAGCTGCGGCTGTCGGACGTGACGGCCCACCGGCCAATCGTCCTGACCCCGCAAGGCCACGACCTGAAAGAGCTCTGATGTCGCTGATCGAAAAGGCCGGGCTGCTGGCCCTGCACCGGCTTGACCCGGAAAAAGCTCATGATCTGTCGATCCGCGCCCTCGCCGCCGGCCTTGCCCCGCTGCCCGGAGCGGCGTTCACCTCGCGGCATCTGGAAACCGAGATCGCCGGCCTGCGGCTGCCCAACCCCGTCGGCCTTGCCGCCGGCTACGACAAGAACGCCCGCATCATCGGCCCGCTGACCCGCGCCGGCTTCGGCTTCGTCGAGGTTGGCGCGGCAACCCCGCGCCCCCAACCCGGCAACCCCAAACCGCGGCTGTTCCGGCTGACCCAGGACCGCGCGATCATCAACCGCTTCGGCTTCAACAACGAGGGCGCGCAGGCGATCTGCGCCCGCCTCGCCGCCCGTCCGCCCAGCGAAGTCCCCGTCGGCCTCAACATCGGCGCCAACAAGGACAGCACCGACCGCGCCGCCGATTTCGCCGAGGTCGCCCGCCAGGCCGCGCCTCACGCCGATTTCCTGACCATCAACGTCAGTTCGCCCAACACCGAGAAACTCCGCGACCTGCAAGGCGCCCGCGCCCTCGCAGCACTGATCCAAGGCGTGATTTCGGCCCGCGACGAAACCGGCGCCCGCCCGCCCGTGCTGGTCAAGATCGCCCCCGACCTCGACACCGCCGCGCTGACCGAGCTTGCCGCCGTCCTCCGGGACAGCGGCGCCGCGTGCGTCATCGCCACCAACACCACGCTCGACCGCAGTGGCCTGACCTCCGCCCATGCGCAGGAAACCGGAGGCCTCTCCGGAGCCCCCCTCTTCGACCGCTCGACCCGTATCCTCGCGCGGCTCTACCGTCTGCTCGACGGCCGCCTGCCGATCATCGGTGTCGGCGGTGTCGGCTCGGTCGATCAGGCCTGGGCCAAGCTGCAGGCCGGCGCCTCGGCGGTCCAGCTCTACAGCGCACTGATCTATCAGGGCCTCTCGCTGGCCGACCGCATCGCGCGCGGACTAGCCGCGCGGCTGCGCACGGAAAACACCACGCTGGCCGACCTCACCGGGTCCAAAGCCGACCGCTGGGCCGCCTAGAAGACGCTGTCGAGCCCCAGGATCTGGTTCATCATGTCCGAGGGCTGGTCGCAGCCCGCGTCGCCCACGATCCGCGCCGGCACCCCGGCGACGGTCTTGCACGGCGGCACGTCCATCAGCACAACCGAACCCGCGGCGATGCGGCTGCGCGCGCCTACGCGGATATTGCCCAGCACCTTGGCGCCGGCGCCGATCATCACCCCGTCGCCGATCTTGGGATGGCGGTCGCCGTCCTCCTTGCCGGTCCCGCCCAGCGTGACCGAGTGCAGCATCGACACGTCGTTGCCGACCACCGCCGTCTCGCCGATCACGATCGAATGGGCGTGGTCGATCATCACCCCGGTGCCGATCCGGGCCGCGGGGTGGATGTCGACGCCGAACACCTCGGAACAGCGCATCTGCACGAAATAGGCCATGTCGCGGCGGCCGTTTTCCCACAGCCAGTGTCCGATCCGGTACGCCTGCAGCGCCTGATAGCCCTTGAAGAACAGCATCGGCTGCATCAGCCGGTGGCAGGCGGGGTCGCGCGCGAAGACCGCCTCCAGGTCCGCCTGCGCCGCGGCGGCCAGTGACGGCTCGCGCGTGTGGGCATCGTCCGCGATCTCGCGCAGGATCTGCTCACTCATCTCGCCCGAGGCGAGCTTCAGCGAAAACCGATACGCGAGCGCGCAGTGAAACGTCCTGTGATGCAACAGCCCCGCATGGATCAGCGCCCCCAGCAGAGGCTCGGCCTGCACCGCCGCCGCCGCTTCGGCGCGGATGCTGTCCCACAATGTCTCGCGCGGCTGCAGCCCCGCGATCAACGTCCGATCGCTCTGTCCGTCCATGCGACGCTCCTGTCCTGTCTGGCTGACATAAGGCAGTTCGTCGCTGATCGAAAGACGGGCCATGCGCGCGGCCCGTCCAAGGCGCCATCACGCGGCGTCTGGAAGCCGCTGCTCCAGCCAGTGGATCGCCAGCGCGACCCGTCCGCTCTCGAACGATCCACCCGTGGCGGACAGCCGCAGGTTGGTCGCCGCATAATAAGCCGTCGGCGTCGTCAGCAGCCCTTGGGACCACGAGTTCTTCTCGACCCCCAGCCCCGAGCCAAAACGCGTCGCCGACCCGCTGATCCCGATGTTCCAGCTGGTCAGCGTCCCGGTGATCGGCTGGATTACCCGCCCCGTCACCCCGATTACCAGCGTATTCGCGGGAATGAAGACCCCGCTCCAGAACGCCGTGCCGGCCACGATGTCCACCTCGGCCTCGGTCACCCCGGCGCTCAGACCCGCGCCCAGGGCACCCAGGGTGATCGCCCCCGAAGCCCATTGAGAGCCCGTCCACAAAGCCGTTGCGCCCAGGTCGCGGACAAAGGCCTGCTGCCCGCGCTGCGGATCGGCATACACCCAGCCCCCATTCGACCGGATGGCGATGCGGCCGGCACTGCCGGCCCAGTCGCCCAGCGCGCCGAACGGCACGCCCCAGCACTGGCCGTCGGTCGCGGTCGCCGGCGGAGTCGGCGCGCTGGCGCTTTGCAGGACCAGGTTGACCAGCCCGTCCAGCCGCATCAGCGCCTCGTTGACGGTCACATGCTTTTGGGCCTGCGCGGGCTGTAACAGCGGCAGCCCGTAACGCTGGGTGGTCGGTTCAGACATGGATGATTCTCCTCGCAGACGGGCCCGGCCCGTAGACATCCGACAGTTGCGCCACCGCGATGGCGAATGAGCCGCCGGCGACGGCGTTGCTCCAGACCGCATCGGGCACGGTCCAGCGCGGGACGGTCGTCTCGACGCGGTGCAGCACCGCACTGCCCTGGACGACCGTCACCTCATAACGCTCGGCGGTTTCGCCCAGCGGCACCTCGGGTGCGTCCCAGCCGTCGCCGCCGATCCGCGTGCGGCGGATCCAGCTGACCTCGCGCCCGGTCACCCGCAGATGACAGGGCGACAGCGGCCGCAGTCCGTCACAGGACACGACATGCGCGCGGTGGCGATAGCTGGAATCGTCCGGAGACTTGCTCGCCGGCCCGATCCGCCAATGCCGCAGCTGACCCCGGATGTCCGCGGGCAGGTCAACCTGCCGGACCGACCCGTCGATCAGCACCACGACGCTGCCCGCTGGCCAGACGGCCGGCATCATCGCGTCGGTGCCCGCCTGCCCCCGCAGCCGGCCGCGGATGTCCCATTCGCCCGGCGCGACCAGCGTCGCCTCGGCGAACTGGAACAGCTCCCAGTTCCCGGCGGTGCCGTCCCCGATCGCCAGCACGTTGCTCCCGGCCAGCAGCGCGTTGGGCGTGACCGACCGCAGGTTGCCGCCCTTGACGCGCACTCGCAGGGGCGCGCCCCGGTCCATCACCCCCGGCCTGGCCGCGGGCAGGGGGGTCAGCGTCACCCCCATCACGCTGCGCGTGGGCAGGATGACGTTCGGCTCATAGCCGCTTTCCTCGTCGACCGAGACCCAGGCGCGGACCGCCCCCGGCCACGGCGTGCCGGTGGCGGCCAGCCACGGCGCATGCGGCGCCTCGGTCCCGCGCATCAGCGGCAGGTCCAGCAGCATGGGCCAGACCGGCCCCGCCGGCACATGCGCCTTGCCGCGCGGCGCCTCGTCGGCATGCGCCGGCGCGCGGTAGACCCCAGGCTCGACCCGGACCGCATCGACGATCGCCGCGCCCGCGCGCTCGACCCGGTCGATGCGCCAGCGCGCGCCGGCGGCCGGACCGTCCATCACGGACACCACGTCCCCCGGCCCCAGATGCGCCCGCGACGGAGGCAGCGCGAACCGCGCCGTTTCCTGCGCGACCTTCGCTTCGGCCAGCCACCGCGCAGCGGTCGCCTGCCCCTCGCTGCGGGTCAGCACCATCGGCAGGTCGTTGTCGGACACGGTGATCCGCTCACCATCCGGCAGCGCCGCCTCGGCGGTCCGGGTGCCATAGTCCGCGCCCGCCTCGACATGGCTCAGCCGCAGCCGGCCGACCAGTTCGGCCGCGGGCGCACGGCTGATCTCGAAACCCGTCGCGTCCTCGACGACAGCCAGTTCCCCCGCCGGAACCGTCTCGTCCAGCCGGCCGTCGCGCATGACGAAACGCAGCGCGCCTTCGCGTTCCACGGCGTCAAAGCCATGCGCCAGCATCAGCGGCTGCAAGGCAGCCCGGCCGCTCTCGGCACCGGCGACCGCATAGCCGCGCACCACCCCGTGCAGACCGGAGACATCGAACGCCACGACCCCCGAGTTACGGCAGACGTCCGCCACCACGTCCCCCAGCGGCAACGCCGAGGCCCGGCCGTTCAGCCAGTGCCCCCGCTCCCACGCGGGGCCGTCCGACCAGATGTCACCGCGCGCCGGGAACGCCGGATAGGGCCGAGCATCCCAGCACCAGACATGCGCCCGCGCCAGGTCGACCATCCGCCCGCCGGCGTCCATCGGGGGGTTGTTCGCCGGATCGGCCCAGTACGAGGTCACCGCCTCGACATAGGCCGCCTGGATCGCATCATCCCTGCGCCCGTCGGAATAGAAGGGCAGCATCGATTCGCTGCTCATCGCATCCAGGAACTTGTTCGGCTGGTTGGTCGCCTTGTCCAGCGCGGCACAGCCGTATTCAGTGAACCAGATCGGCTTCGACCCCGGCACCCACTCGGTCGGTTTCGCCGCGGCGACACCGTCGGCATTGCGGTCGTGATGCCAGTTCGACCACCAGCCCTTCAGGTCCTTGTAGCGCCAGATCCACGGCTCGCCGTGCCCATCGGTGATCGGCGTGCGGATCTGCGCATCGCGGTCCTGCTGGCTGCGATAGTACCAGTCATAGCCCTCGCCACCGCCGACGTTGGCGCGCAGATAGTCGACGTTGTGGACATCGCCCCAATGCGCATCCAGATGCGCCTCGCCATCGCGCCAGTCCGACAGCGGCATGTAGTTGTCGATGCCGACGAAATCGATGTTCGCGTCGCCCCACAGCGGGTCGAGATGGAACACCGCCTCGTCGCCGCCCGGATGATGGCCGAAATACTCGCTCCAGTCCGCGGCATAGCCGATGCGCGCCGCCGGCCCCAGGATGCCACGCACCTCGGCCGCCAGCCGCCGAAGGGCGGCGACGGCAGGATAGCTGCCACCCGCACCCCGGATCTGGGTCAGCCCGATCATCTCGGACCCGATCAGGAACGCGTCGATCCCGCCCGCGAGCGCACACAGATGCGCGTAATGCAGGATGAAGCGGCGATAGGACCACTCCGCCGGGCCGGTATAGCGCACCTCGCCGTCCGCGACGTGGAAATCCGACACCGCCGCGGTGCCGAAGAACGCCGCGACCTCGGTCGCGGCCGCAGCGGTGCCGTCCGGAGAACCCGTCCGCCCCGCCGCCAACGACGAGGTGATCCGCCCCCGCCACGGCATGACCGGCTGATCGGCGGCACCGGTCCAGGGATCGGGCCGGCCATTCCCGGCCATCTGCTCCATCAGGATGAACGGATAGAAGACCGCAGCCTTCCCCGCCGCCCGGATCGCCCGGATCGCTTGCACGACCGAGCCATCGGCCGGGGTCCCGCCATAGATCGACCGGCCGTCCTTGCGCACGATCTCCTCCGCCGCATCACGGTCGATCCCGCCCGCGCGCCACGGCATCTCCTGCCCGTCATTCAGTTTCTGCTCGACCTTCGGCCGGACGGCACAGCGGTTCACCCGCAGGTCGTCGCCGAACCAGGACACCACCAGCGATACCGACCCGACCTTGGGCAGTTCCTGCCCCAGCGTCCGCAGCGAGACGGCGAAATCCGTCCCGCCCATCGGCGTGTTGCGGTTCAGGATGCGCGTCTCGCCCAGCCCCAGGTCGATCGAGACATCCTCGGTCGCCAGCGCATATTGGCCCGTCCCCGGGATCAGCGCCACGGCCTCGACATTCTCGGCCAGCGACTCCGCGCCCCTGATGCCGCGAGTGACCTCGAACGACAGCTGTGGCACACGGTTGCCCCAGCGCTCAAGCGCCAGGTCCTCCAGCACGACATAGGCAATGCCGCGATATGCCGGTGCCGCCTCGCCCTCATGCGCCGCGATGGCGGGGTCGGGCAGCTGCGATTCGCCGCCCGGATAGGCGCGCATGTTCAGATCGGCCGGGTCGATTTCCTCGCCATCCGCCCAGACCCGCCCCACCGACAGGATCGGCCCCTCGCACAACCCGATCGCAAGACTCAGCCGATAGCTGATCTCGGACACCTTGGGCCCCGAGCCCTTGCCGCCCGCGTCATGGGTGCGGCTGATCTCGGTGACCGGCGAGGCCCATATCACGTGCCCCGGCACCCGCATCTGCCCCCAGACCCGCGGGATCGCGGTCCCCTCGCCGGCGGTCTGCAGGCGCAGGCGGTCGATGCGCCCGGTCTCGACCGGACGCGCGCCGCCGCCCAGCAGGCGCTGGTCGATCACCCGCCCGACCGTGGCGCCGACCGCCCGACCGATGACGGCGCCGGTCAGTCCCAGCATGGTGCCGCCAAAGCCCGCACCCACCGACGCC
>NZ_JRKS01000073.1 GCF_000763805.1 Paracoccus sphaerophysae
GCCGCTTCGCCTCCGACACCGTCATCCCGCCATACTTCGCCTTCCAAGCGTAAAATGTGCCTTCCGACATGCCGTGCTTGCGGCACAGATCTGCGCACTTCGCGCCGGCATCATGCTCCTGAAGGATACCGATAATCTGTTCCTCGGTCCGTCGTGCCTTCTTCATCTTCGTCCGTCCTCTCGTTGGGCCGGACTCTAGTCACAGATGGAGGAAAAAGCCCGTGGCAGGTCAAACCCGTCAAGTATGACAAGCGCCGCTACAAACGCCGCAACCGGATCGAGATCATGTTCGGGCGGCTGAAGGACTGGCGACGGGTCGCAACCCGTTACGACAGATGCCCGAAGGTCTTCCTCTCAGCCATCGCCCTCGCCGCAACCGTCATGTTCTGACTATGAATCGAGAACGAGTCCTGACCCTAAGCAGCTTTATAGTCCTGAACCTAGAGGATCAGTGCATTCAGATAATTGGCACGATCATAACCCATGTCGCCGATGATCGTGAGACGGAAATCCGCCACCCTGTCACCATCGACATCAGCCAGAATTCGGGCGCCATACCCGGCCTCCTGCAAAAATAACTTCGCGCCCGTGGCCGGTGAAGCCGTTGACGAGGCGCAAATCGATGGCCGATAGGTCGATGCTGTCGTGGCGGCTGAAGTCCCCAATTACATCGTCTTGGCCGTCATGGGCATGGAAGACAAATGTATCGGCTCCCGTCCCACCCCATAGGACATCCCGGTCCCCGCCACCGATCAGCGTGTCGTCGCCGGCGCCACTTCGCAGCGTGTCATTCCCCTGGCCGCCTAGCAGGATGTCATTGCCGCCGTCCGTACCGTCGTCGCCCAGGATCAAATCGTCGCCACCGTCGCCGAACAAGATGTCTGCCCCCTGACCTCCGCGCAACGTGTCGGTGCCGGTTCCGGCGCGCAGGACGTCATTGCCGGCGTCGCCAATCAGCAGGTCGTGTTCACTGCCCCCGAACAGTATGTCCTTGCCATTCCCCCCAAGTAGGGTGTCGTTGTCGGAGCCTCCGGCGATGATATCGGCGCCGTCATTTCCGGCCAGACGATCATGGCCCTTCCCGCCTTCAATCAGATCGTGGCCAGTGCCGCCGTAGATTGTATCCGCTCCCATGAACCCGTCCAAACTGTCATTTCCGGCTCCGCCGGAGACAAGGTCGTCGCCCCGGCGGGTGACGATCAGATCGTCCAGAGAAGATCCTACACGCGTGACCGAAGCCGCGAGGTCGCCATCGTAGGACAGATCGCGATCGGCGTTGAAGGCCGCCTTCAACTGCGCCGGAATGAAGTTGACAGGATCTTCGTAACGCACGACCGGCAAGACCTCGGGAAGCGGATGATCCCACGCCATGAAGTGCTCTTCATCCGACCAGGTTCCGTCAGCCCGGCGTTCCTGGCGGGCACCTTCCAGGTTGTAAAGGGCCCGGCCCCCGGCCGCGTTTCGCATCTCCAGCCACTGCTGACCTTGGTAGAGCACGACCTGAACCGTGAACCCCCTGATGTCCTGGGGACGCGCGAGATCGAGCCGCTGGTCATTGATGTAAATACTGTCTTCCGCAGTGAGGTCGTCGATGCGACCGATCAAGGTCCCTCGGGCGATGTCGAGATGGGAGAACCGAAAGCTGTCCGCGCCCTTGCCCCCGAACACATGATGTCCGTGCTGGATCGTGCTTAACCCTATGACGGCCAGGTTGAGGTGCATCGTGTCGTCACCGCCGCCGGCATAGATGTGGATCTGATCGACAACGCGTCCGCTCGCCTTGGCATAGACCGTGTCGTTTCCGTCGGTCCCGGTCACCATGTCGGAACCGGGCAGGGCCGAGTTAATGTGAAAGGTTTTTCCTGCGGAAGGCGTTGAGAGGAGTGTCTGTCGATCGGTCATTGATCCGTCCTCTATTGCTCACACGAAGGAGGGCGGAGACCGTCCACGCGGAAGAGAATCAACCCAAAGTAGTTTCTATTGGGATATGATAACCTCATGGTTGCATTTATGGCAATACAGGGAATTGTCAGAGGAAATTGCCCTCCCGCGCGGAAGCGAACCCCCTGCCCGTCAAGCTAGGTTATGTTGACAAATGGCGGAACCATAGGCGGATTGATGTGATGTCGATGAAGCCGAGGAAGCTCTCGGCTGTCTTGTCGTAGCGGGTTGCGACGCGGCGAGCGTTCTTCAGCCTGTTGAAGCAGCGCTCGACCAGGTTGCGCAGGCGATAGAGCTTGCGGTCGACGGCGACGCGGAGCCTTCGGGTCTTTCGCATCGGGATCACCGGCACGACGTCTCGTGCCTCCATGGTTTTGCGAACCTTGTCAGAGTCGTAGCCGCGGTCGGCGAGCAGGACCGACGGCTCGGGCAGATTGTCGGCCATGACCAGATCGAAACCGAGGTAGTCCGATGCTGGCCCGGCGTGATCTCGGTCCTCATGGGCAGGCCGGCCGCGTCGACCCGCAGGTGGATCTTGGTCGTGAAGCCACCGCGCGAGCGGCCGAGACCTTGCCGCGGAGTCCCCCTTTTGCGCCCGCTGCCTGATGATGGGCGCGGACCACGGTGCTGTCGATCATCCGCAGCGCGTCCGGCACGATCCGGCTTTCGTTCAGCGCATCAAGGATCTGCTCCCACAGCCCGGCCAGCGTCCGAACTGACGATAGACGGACGACCACTTGCCGAACTGTTCGGGAAGGTCGCGCCATGGCGAGCCGTCCGAGCAATCCAGAAAATACCATCCAGAACAAGGCGGTGGTTCACTGGTTTGCGTCCGTTCGGGGCCCGGACAGCCAAGATGAAGCGCTCGTGGAACGCCCACTCATCGTCCGACATCAGGTCTCGTGCCAAGCTGGTCTCCATCGCAGATACCAGCTTGAATCACGCTCAACGGAGACAGTGAATCCCTTTTGTCAACACGGCCTAGCTTGTCAGGCCGCCTGCGGCGCGGGCTTGCCGTTCCGGTCGGCGACAAGCGTCACCACCACCCCCGCGACCAGCGCCCAGAAGGGCGACGAGATGCCCAGCAGGTTCACGTTCGACATCGCCACCACCAGCGCGGTGAAGGCGCCGATCTGGTGGCCGCGCGCGGCGCCAAAGGCTTCCTGCAGCGAAGTGACCAGCACGCCGATCATCGCCAGCCCCGCGACCGCCATGATCAAGGGCGAAGGCAGGCGCAGGACAAGCGGCACAGCCACGGCGGCGAACAGGCCGAACGACCCGAACAGCACGCCATTTGTGACGGCTGCAACATAGCGCCCTGCCTTGTCCTCGCCCGCCTGTTCGGACGAACAGATCGCGGTCATCGGCCCGGCGATGTTGGCGTTATGCGCCCCGACCAGCCCCGCGAGGATCCCGCCGATGCCCGAAATGATGGTCATGGCGTTGACTGGCGGCTCGTAGCCCTCGGCCATCAGGACGCCGGTCGCCTGCGCGTTCTCGGCGCCCAGGACCAGCACGGCAAGGGGAAGTGCGACGGCCAGCAGCGCGCCCAGGGTAAAGCTGGGTGCCGTCAGTTCGGGCGCGATGAAGCCTTGGTTCAACTCGGACGCAACGAAGCCGCCGGTCAACCACGTGATCAAAAGGCCGGTGACAAGCGCGGACAGGACCGGGGGAACAGCCTTGACGAAGCGCATGGAGAGGAAGAACGCAGCGATGGCCCCGCCCACGATCAGCGGCATCTTCAGGGTGGCCTCGACCGTGCCGGTTCCGAAGCGGATCATCGCGCCTGCGATCATTGCCATGACGATGGGCATCGGCAACCACCGCATGATCCGGCCGACCAGGCCCGTCAGCCCCAGGACCAGCACCAGGACCCCGGCCATGATGAAGCTGCCGACGATCTCGTCGAAGGGAAAGCTTCCCATGGCCCCGGCCAGCATGGCCGCTCCCGGAATGGAATAGGCGCCAACCACCGGCATCTTGTAGTACAGGGCCATGATCAGGCTGATCAGACCGCCGAAGAAATAGATGCCGAACAGCCAGGCAACGGTCTGTCCCTGCGACAGCGAGCCGCTCTCGGCGGCGCCGATCACGACCAGCGCGGGCCCGGAACAGCCGAAGATTGCCGCGACAACGCCCGCCGACAGCGGCTTGACCCCGAACCAGGTTCGCAGGTCGCGCAGGCCGCTGGCAAAGCCGGGCCCCTTTTCGATCAAAGCCATGTTTTCTCCTCCCTGAAAAATGCGGGGGCGACCCCCATGTCGCCCCCGGTTCGCGTCAGCTGCCGACGAAGGCGGGCGCGCGCTTGGCGTGGAATGCCTCGACCCCCTCGCGGAAGTCGTCCGATGTGCGCAGGCGGCTGTAGCAATGCCCTTCCAGCTCGATCGCGATGGAGAGAAGGGCGTCGTCGGTGTCGTTCAGCAGCTTCTTGGCCGTCCGCTGGGCGATGGGAGAAAACTCCCGCAACTCCTGCACCAGCGCATCCACAGTCGCTTCAAGTTGATCATCTGCGACGACCTCGGTCGCGATGCCCCAATCATATGCCTGACGCCCCGAAATACGCTTTGACCGCATCACGATGTGCTTCGTCCGCGTCACACCCACGATCTTCTGCAGCCGGGCAGACCCGCCCGAGCCCGGGATCTGGCCCAGCTTCTGTTCGGGCAGTGCGTATTGCGTCGTTTCCGAGGCGATGCGGAAATCGCAGGCCAGCGAGATTTCGAAGCCGACCCCGAAGGCATATCCCCGGTTTGCCGCGATCACCGGTTTGGAACAGCGTGCAGGCGCCGCGATGTTCCACGCCAGCTTCGAGACATGCTCGGGCGAGGCTTCCAGAAAGCCGCGGATATCGCCGCCCGAGGAGAAATCCTTCCCATCGCTGCGCAGGACGACAACGCGCACGGCTGCATCCTCGTCCAGTTCCTCGAACACCAGGCGCAGCTGATCACGCGCCGCCATCGAGATGACGTTGTAGGGTGGACGGGACAGAATGATGTCCGCGCGTTCATTTGCAGCGTCGATTTCGACGCGGAAACCGTCCAGGGCGGCCAGGCGCGGGTTCTTGAAGTCATAGGTGGTGGGCATGTTGGGTGTCCTGTTCATGCAGATTGAAAGATCGCTCAGGCGTTGGTCGGGAGCTTCTCAGGCTCGTATTCACCTGCAACGAGACAGCGGCGCAGCAGCTTGCCGACAGGCGACCGCGGGATTTCACGGACGAAAACATAGCTGCGCGGACGACGAAAATTTGCCAGGCCCGAATGCTTGCAATGCTCGTCCAGCATCTCGGGCGTCAGGGATGGGTCGCGCCGCCTGATGAAGGCGGTGACGACCTTGCCCCAGCGTTCATCGGGCAGGCCGACCACGGCAACCTCGTCCACCAGCCGGTGCAGCGACAGGCAGCTTTCGACCTCGACCGGTGAGACGTTCTCACCCCCGGTGATGATCATGTCGTCCACCCGGCCGGTGACGAACAGGTCGCCTTCCTCGTCGAAAAAGCCGGTGTCGCCGGTCAGGTACCAGCCGTCGCGAAGCGCCTTGCTGTCGGCGTCGGGACGCCGCCAGTAACCCTCGAACGCCTCATCGCCCTGCAACAGCGCGATGATCTGTCCTTCCTCGCGCGGGGCGGCCAGGCTGTCGACATCCTCGGCGTCCAGGCGGATGACGCGGATGATCTGGTTCAGCCCGGCCCTGCCCGCCGATCCCGGCTTGCGCGCCGCGGACTGGTCGATCGAGAAGGTATAGACCTCGGACGAGCCGTAGTGGTTCACGAACAGGTCGGGCTGGAACAGCCTGTCCAGCTGCGCGGTCAACCCGTCGGTCATCGGCGCGCCCGCATAGCCCAGCTTGCGCACGCTCCGCACCCGATCGGGCGAGAAGTCGGGGTTATTGACCATGTCGTGATACAGGGTCGGCACAAGGTAGAGATTGGTGATCCGCTCGTTCTCGATCAGGGCCAGGGCGGTACTGACGCTGAAGCGCGGCAGGCAGACGAAGGTACCGTTTATCAGTGCATGGGCCAGCAGCGACCGCACCCCCATCGTGTGATAAAGCGGCATGACGCCCAGGGTCCGTTCCTTGTAGGCGTAAAGGTTCTGTGCGACATGCGCGACCGCCGCGGCCCGTTCCGTGCGGTGCCTGCGCGGCACGCCCTTGGGCTTGGACGTGGTGCCCGAGGTATAAAGCATCAGCGAGATGCAATCCGCATCCGCGCGGGGTTGGGCGGGCGGGGCAGTTCGGGCCAGCGCCTCCTGGAGGTCGCGGAGGGTCAGGCGCTGCACCGTCGCGGCTTCGCGACAGGCGGCGACCGCGTCCGCCGCGATGTCGTCGAAGATCAGCAGCTGCGCCCCGCTGTCGGTCAGGGCATGGGAAAGATCCTCGGCGGTGGCGCGCCAGTTGACAGGGGTGATGATCAGCCCGGCGAACTGCGCTGCCCAGTGCAACGAGGCGTTTTCCCACCGGTTCTGCAACAGGGTGACGACGTGGTCGCCTTTTCTTGCCCCCAGGCCGTCCAGATACGAAACCAGCGCGGAAATCCGTCCATACCATTCCTCGTAGGTCAGCCGGACATCGCCATCGACGATGGCCAGCGCTGTCGGATCCCTGCTGACGGCAGCCAAGAAGCTGGTGCCAAGATCAAGCATTCTCAGTTTCCTCCCTTTCTTAGCGTGTCGCGCGCGGCGAGAGCTGCGCGGACGATCGGCTCGTAGCCGGTGCAGCGGCACAGATTGCCGGACAGCGCGTCCCGGATGACGCCTTCGGACGCGTCCGGTTCAGCGGCCAGAAGCGCGTCGAGGGTCATGAGGATGCCGGACGTGCAGAACCCGCATTGCAGGCCGTGATGGTCGCGGAACGCCTGTTGCAGAACCGACAGGCGGCCCGTTTCGGCGGCAAGCGCCTCGACCGTGCGAATATTCATGCCTTCGGCCTGCGCTGCCAGGACAAGGCAGGCCCGGGCCGGGGCGCCGTCGATCTGGACGGTGCAGGCCCCGCAGACGCCGTGTTCGCAGCCGACATGGGTGCCGGTCAGCCCGATCTCGTGGCGCAGGACGTCAGACAGCAGCATCCGGTTTTCCACTCGAACGGTCCGTTCGGTGCCGTTCACGCGGAAGGTGACTTCGTGGCGGGACGTGGCATTCAGGACTGGCATCGGGCGGCTTCCGCTTTGGCTTGGTGGATGACATGGCTGCCGAGGCGCCGGGTGATCTCGCGGCGATAGGCGGCCGAGGCGTGCAGGTCGTCACGCGCGTTCAGCGACCAGGCGATGTCGTTAAGCGCATCGTCCAACCCATCGTCCCGACCTGCGCCCAGGTCGAAGCGCCGCGCGACATCATCGACCCCGCCCACCGTCAGGCTGACCCCGTCGCCCGAGGCGACGGCGGCTACGGCCACGATGGCAAAGTCGCCGTGGCGCCGGCCGATTTCCTGGAAGGCGAAGCCTGTTCCCGGCGCGGCGGTTGGATAGCTGACCGCCTCGATCAGTTCGTCGGGTTCGCGCCCGGTGGACATCATGCCCAGGAAGAAATCCTCTGCCCGGACCGTTCGCGCCTTTCGGCGGGTCCGCAGGTGGACCTTGCCTTGCAGTGCGATCAGGCACAGGGGCAGCTCGGCACTGGGATCGGCATGGGCTATCGACCCGCAGACAGTGCCACGGGCGCGTGTCTGGACATGACCGATGAAAGGGATTGCACGGGCCAAAAGGGGCTGCTTGCTGACAAGGTTCGGCAGTTGCTCCAGCTGTGCCTGGCGGACGGCGCAACCGATGCGGAGTTCACCTTTCTCCTCCTCGATCCGGGCAAGGTCGGGCAGCCGTGCCGCGTCGATCAGCACCTTGGGCCTGGCCAAGCGCATATTCAGCATCGGGACCAGCGTCTGCCCCCCGGCGATCACGCTGGCGTCAGACCCGTGTTCGGTCAGCGCGTCCAGGATCTCCTGCCGCGACTGCGGGCGAACAAAGGAAAAGCGTGCGGGTTTCATCAGCGCCCCCGGAAAAGAAGGAAAATCCGTTTCAGGAAGGACGGGCGGCCTGTCCCGCCGCCTGCGTGCCGCGCTAGGCTCTGGAAGAACTGGCCGATGATGACGCGCGCCGCGCCGTCCAGAAGCCGCCCCCCCACCGAGGCGACCTTGCCCCCGACCGTTGCGACATAGGAATAATGCAGCCGCGTGCCGCCGCCCGGCAGGTCGGACAGCCGGATGACCCCGCTTCCCCCTCCCGCGCCCAGCCTTCCCGTAACGGCTCCCGTCAGTGTCACGCTATTGAGGTGGTCGATGTCGGACAGCCTGACGTCGGCCTCGTATTTATCCTTCACCGGACCCACGCCCAGCGTCACGGTCGCGGTAAAATGGTCCGGCGACAATTTCTGCACGCCATGCGCGCCGGGAATGATGGCGGCCAGCGTCTCGGCTTCCAGCAGCATGTGCCAGACAGCTTCACGCGGGGAGGAGACGTCAGCCTCACCCTCGCCTGTCAGCGCCCGCTCGCCGGGTTTCGCCTTGGCCTTCACAGGTTTGGCGATTGGCTTTGAAGGCGGACGTTCCTCCCCTCCGATCATCGCCAGTACCTTGGATGGTGTGATGGGAAGTGTGATGTTCTCGCACGACAGGGCGTCGGCGACGGCATTGGCGATGCAGACGGGGGTTGACATACAGTTGCCCTCGGCCACGCCCTTGGCGCCCAGAGGCGTGAATGGCGAGGGCGTCTCGAAATGCAGGATCTGGATGTCCGGGGTCTCCATGACCGTCGGGATCAGATAGTCGGCCAAGGTCCCGCTTTCGAAGGATCCGTCCTCGGCATAGACAAATTCCTCGTAAAGTGCGGCGCCGACAGCCTGCAGGAAAGCGCCGCGGACCTGACCGTCCACCATGCCGGGATGCAGGATGCGCCCGCAGTCATGCATCGACACATAGCGGTCGATCCTGACCTGCCCGGTCAACCGGTCGATCTCGACCCCGCAGAAGTCGAAAATGAACCCATGGCAAAGCGAGGAATTCACTTCGTCCTTTTCGTTTGGCGCAGTGAGTTCCGGAGGTGACCAGAAGACCGTCTCGCTGATCGCCTGGCCGATGCCCTCGGGCAGGGTACCGGGCGCCCAGTGCGAGGTGCCCGCAAGCCGGCCGAAAGGGATCCCGGCGGCAGGATTTGCGCGGTCGAACACCTTGCCCCCGGCGAAGGTGATCGCCTCGGGGCCGCAGCCCAGTTGCTGCGCGGCCATTTCAGCCAGCTTTCCGCGAAGCTGTTGCGCGGCCAGGCTGACGGCGCCAGCGACGGCGGCGGCAAAGCGGCTGGAATAGTTGCCTGCCGCGATAGACCAGGGGTCGCGGCTGGTGTCGACATCGACAATGGCGCGGATGTCGCCCATCGGCAGGCCCAGGATGTCGCCCACTACCTGCGCAAGCACCGTCCGGTGGCCCTGTCCCTGCGGGACCGAGGCCGTCTTGACCGTCACCGTCCCCATCGGATCGACGGTGATCGTACCGACCGCTTGCGCGCCGTTCTTGGGGCCGGCCTTGGCCCGCTGGTCGGAGGTCAAGACCGTGGTGATATAGCCCATGTTCGAGACCGAAGGCTCGACCGCCACGCAATAGCCGATGCCGTAAAGCCGCCCCTCGGCCCGCGCCGCGTCCCGAACGGCAAGAAGCTTGTCCAGTTTTCCTGCATGCGCGGCGGTATCGAGGGCCTTGCTGTAATCCCCGGAGTCCAGCAAGGCGCCCGTCGCGGTGCGATATGGAAAGTCACCTGTTGGGACCAGGTTGCGGCGGATCAGTTCCAGCCGGTCGATGCCCAGTTCCAGCGCGATCTTGTGGACAAGCCGCTCCAGGGCGAAATAGACCTGCGGTCCACCAAAGCCGCGGTTCAGTCCGGTCGGGGTCTTGTTCGTCAGCACGACCCGGTTGCGGATCGACACGTTGCGGATCGCATAGGCGCCCGTCATGTTCCCGTGCATCCGGTACAACGTGGCCGGTTCCGGCGCGCGCAGATGGGCCCCGCAATCCTCGACCTGATCCCAGTCGAGCGCCTGGATTCGGCCTGTCCCGTCCACCGCTGCCGAAAGCGTCGTGACCCGGTTGGTTGCCGACACCGACGCCGACAGATGCTCCAGCCGGTCCTCGATCCACTTGACAGGGCAGCCCGCGACCTTGGCCGCGACACCGGCCAGGATGACATAGGGGAACACACCCTGCTTGACCCCGAACGACCCGCCGCTGTCTGGAGGCGTCCTCAGCCGCAGGCGGTTGCCGGGCACGCCCAGCGAACGCGCGATTACCGTGTGGATCGAAAATGGACCCTGAAAATTCGCCGCGATATCGAACATATCTTCGGACGGCAGGTATTCCGCAACGACGCCGTAACACTCCATCGGCGTGCAAGAATTACGGGGATAGACGACTGAAATCGACACCCGGTGCGTAGCCTCTGAAAAGGCAAGCTCGGGATCGCCGTAGCGGAAGCTGCGCTCCGAGATCAGATTGCCCCCCAGCGACGGGTGCAGCACCTCAGCCCCCGGGGCTAGCGCAGCCATCGGATCGACCACGGCGGGCATGGTCTCGTATTCGACGCGGATCAGGTCGACCGCATCCTCGGCCACATAGCGGTCTACGGCCACCACCATTGCGACCGGCTCTCCGACATAGCGAACGCGGTCGCGGGCCATCGGCCAAGCCTCGACATCCGCCTTGACGCCCACCGTCATCGACCGGGTTAGCGCAGCGACATCATCCCCTGTCAGGACGGCAACGACGCCGGGCAGCGCGCGAGCGTCTTTGGTGTCGATGGAGATAATCTTGGCGTGGGCCTGATCGGCCCTTAAAAAGGCGATGTGTCGGGTATCTTTTCGTTGCGGCAGATCATCCAGGTATCGCCCGTTCCCGGTCAGCAGCGTCGCATCCTCGACACGCGCGACACACTGACCGACCAGCGTTCCTGCGTCACCGACAAGAGATGTCGTGTGTAACAATCCTGCATTCCTCCCCTGGCCAAGGCGTGAACCTCGGTCTTCTCAGCGAAATGCAGGTTGCCCGCGGACCAGACGATACCGTACTGTCCACGGGCTTACCCAGTTGTCTCATTTTTTATTATTCAGCGACCGCGCTGCGCCAAGTGGTCGGATAGCTGCCAGCATGATCGTGGAAGAAGCGCGAGAAGTGTGCGGGGGCAGAAAATCCTAGATCGTCGCTGATCGACATCATCTTCGCATCCGGCTGCGAAACAATGGAAATCGCTCTCTCGATCCGCACTGCATTGGCATAGAGTTTCGGTGGGATGCCGATACTATCCTCAAACATGCGGTAAAGATGCGCGCGGGAAACTCCGACTTTCCGCGTCAGAGCGCCGATGTCGCTATAGATCGCGGGCTCTTGCGAGATCAGCGACAGGGCACGCCGGACGGGGGGCAGCAGCGAGCTGCCCCGGGCAAGCTCCCTCAGCGACCGACGCAATGTCTGCTGATCAGTAAGGGTGTGCACGAGATGCATCATTAGCTGTGACAAGCAGGCCACGTGTTCGGCTGTCTGGACAGGATGTAGCACCATCAGTTGCGCCAGATCCTGTACATAGCAGCGGGCCGTCCAATCGAGCAGGACACGGTTTCCTGAAAAAATCTGCGTGTCGGGCATATATTGCCAATCTAGGCAGTAAGATGCCAGCCACGCGGGCTCGATATAGAAAGCGAGGATAATGGTGGGGGGCTTCTTCGGGTCGTGGACATAGGAATGAGGCTCCCACGCGTTCATGACGACACCCAGTGTATCGGTTAGTTCGACAGTTACACCGCGCACCTCGAAAAAGGTATCGGCTCCTTCGGCTTTCACCAAAAAATGGACATGGTGGTGCGCATGCCGAACCAGCGGGCGATTCATGTCGAGCAGGCACACGCGCCCGAACTCTCCCCGAATGACCCGCAATGCGTTCGACAATTCTTGCCTCTTTTCGACAGTGTCCCGCGTCGCCATACGAGTGCCGACCTTCGGAGAGGTCAAGGCATGATCAGCCAGGCACCGCGGGCAGCCTGACGGCTGGATTTTCGGTCACGCGGCCAAGCCTTTCAAGCGACATTCAGCGCCTGGCGACCGCCCCTTCGTCGTTGGTTTCGAGCATCAGCGCGCCGACGAGGCGGATGGAGGGCTCGTCGTTGGGGAAGATGCCGATGACGTCGGCGCGCCGCTTCACCTCGCGTTCACCCGCTCCAGCGGGTTCGTGCTGACGATCCGGTTCGATCGCGCCATGATGTGGGAAGCCGCACCCACTGGCAAGCGCGGGCAGCAGCCCGCATACGGTGATGCCGCCGTCCAAACGTGCCTGACGATGAAGGTGCTGTTCGGCATGGCGCTTCGACAGACAACCGGGTTTGGCGAGAGCCTCCTGCGCCTGATCCGCCTGGACTGGGAGGTGCCGGACTTCAGCCCGCTCAGCCGCCGCCAGAAGACGCTGAAGGTGAACATTCCCTACAGGGGTTCCAACGGGCCCGTTGCACCTGCTGGTGGACAGCACCGGGATCAGGGTGGAAGGCGAGGGGGGAATGGAATTTCCGCAAGCATGGCGGCGCCAAACGCCGGGTCAATATCCACATCGGGATCGATGAGAAACCTGGAAATCCGGGCTGCGGAGTTCACCATCAGCGACATTGTGCACGCGCCCTATTCTGCCCGAGCTGCTGGACCAGATCACGCCCGAGCAGAAGATCGCACCGCCACCGTCACCGCCAACGGCGCCTCTGACACCCGCAAGTGCCATGATGCCATCGCCGCGCGCGGTGCCGCGGCGAGCATCCCGCCCCGCAATAACGCAAAGCCGCGGAAGCCCGACACCGCCGATGCGATCGCCCGCAACGAGATCCTGCGCACATCAGAGCGTGTGGGCACAACCATCTTGCGACGACCGCGCTCGCCACGCCCATCACGGAAGTCACAGGATAGGTCTGTCCAGGGAAAGAAAAACTCCGGCCCTCAGCCGATTTGTGCAACATGTGTAACCGCCCCAAGCGCAAGAGGGATTTTGAAGCTGATCTTGGCGCGTTGTCGGGTGCTGACATGTGTCCGGCCTCATGATGCGGCGCGATCCATGCCGCAGGGCCCGTAT
>NZ_JRKS01000074.1 GCF_000763805.1 Paracoccus sphaerophysae
GGCGTCGTTGTAGCTGGACCAGTTCGTCGTGCGGTAGCGGGCGGGAGAAGGCTTGCTCATGCCCCCAGCCTAACCGACTGGATTCCCGCCGTGAATCCTCCGCGGGCGGACTTCTGCAACAACGCCGGCCGACATGATGCCCGAAGACAAGCTAACCGCGATCCGTGAAATGGGCGGGCAAGGCGGCGTGATGATGATCGGAGACGGCATCAACGACGCTCCGGCCCTGAAGCAGGCCAGCATCGGTGTCGCGATGGGATCGGGCACCGATGTGGCACTGGAGACGGCCGATGCCGCGATCCTGCGCGACCGGGTGACCGACATCCCCGCACTGATCCGCCTTGCCCACACGGCCATGGGAAATATCCGCCAGAACATCACCATCGCGCTTGGGCTGAAGGCGGTGTTTCTTGTGACCTCGGTTCTGGGGATTACCGGTCTGTGGATCGCCATCATGGCCGATACCGGGGCGACAGTTCTGGTCACGCTGAACGCTTTGCGCCTGTTGCGCTTCGATCCCGAGCGCGAGGCGTGACGCCGTGATTTCCGCTTTCGGTTGGGCGGCGCTGACCCTGCTTTCCGCCTATCTCATGCTTTTTTTTCCGGCAATGCCATGGCGGCGCAAGCGGCCGGTCGGCCGGTCTGGCTGTTCTCGTGGGCGAAACGGCGCGACTGTTATGCCGCGCTCGGCTTTCGGGCTGGTTGGCGCTGTTCGACGCCTCAGAGTGCGGGCAGAGACTCGGCTGGCTCAAGACCCCGGCTCGACTGTTGCAGGCCGCCGCCCCGCTGATCTTCGGGACGGCGCTTTCGGTCTGGGGGCTCGGGGCGCTATATGTGACCGCCGGGATCGGCGCGCTGGCCACGCGCGCGCTCCAAGCAATCAAACGAGCCTGAGGCGACGCGCGGCAAGCCAACTGGCAAGCGCCATTACCCCGGCGGTCGCAAGGCAGAGCGGCAGCCCACCAAGCTGAAAACTGACGCCCGAGAGTAAAGTCCCGATCAAGCGGCCCGCAGCGTTGGCCATATAATAGAACCCCACGTCGCGTGTGATCCGCTCGGCCGATCCGAAGGCGAGGATCAGGTAGGAATGTACGGAGGAATTCACCGCGAAGATAAAGCCGAAGACCAGAAGCCCCACGACCAGAAGAATTGTAAGCCAAGGGGCGGGTCCTCCCGCGACCAACGCGGCAAGGGCCAGCACGAACGGCACCGGCACGAGGAGACCGGACCAGAAGACCGCCTTGTTGACCGTCTCAGCCTCGGGTTGTCCTTTGCCCCCCAACAGGCGCGGTGCGAAACCCTGCACAACGCCATAGGCGATGATCCAGAGCGCCATGAAGCCGCCGACAAGGAAAAAGGCCTCGCGCCGTCCCTCGGCGGTCCCGTCCGACAGCACCGCCTGGAAATAGACCGGGATGCCCACGACGAACCACACATCGCGCGCCCCGAACAGGAACATGCGCGCCAGCGACAGGCGGTTCACGCGGATGTCCTTCGACCGCCAGCCGGACCAGCTTTCGTCGGATTTCATCCGCCCGGGCAGACCCGCAGGCAGAAACAGCACGACCGCGAGCAAGATCACCGCCAGTACCGCCGCCATGCCCCAGACGGCGGCGTCGAACCCTGCAAGGCCAAGCAGCGCCGCACCCAGGAAGAAGCCGAAACCCTTGACGGCATTCTTCGATCCGGTCAGAGCCGCGACCCAGCGGAACAGCCCCCCGTCCTCGGTCGGGGCCAGCAGTTTCACCGCAGATTTCGACGACATCTTGGCCAGATCCTTGGCCACGCCCGAGACGCCCTGCACCGCCATGACGAAGGCGACCGAGGCCGCAACCGACCAGGCCGGGTCAAGCTGCGCCAGGGCGACCAGCGCCCCGATCTGCAGCGACAGCCCGCCGTAAAGCGTCGCCGCCAAGCCGAACCGCGCCGCCAGCCAGCCTGCGGCAAGGTTGGTCACGATGCCCGCGACCTCATAAAGTAGGAAAAGCCAGGCCAGTTGCACGGGCGAAAAGCCAAGCGCGTTGAAATGCAACAGGACCAGCATCCGCAGCGCGCCATCCGACAGCATGAAGGCCCAATAGGCCGCCGTCACCGCCGCATAGGCGCGCAAGGGGTTCGCAGAGGCAGTCACGTCGCTCACATCGCTCCCGCAACCATGCGGGCGATATCGGCCAGTCGGCAGGAATAGCCCCATTCGTTGTCATACCAGGCGTAGATTTTCACCTGCGTGTCATTGATCACCATGGTCGACGGCCCGTCGATGATTGACGAGCGAGGATCATTGGTGAAATCGCAGGACACCAGCGGCCGCGTCTCGAACCCCAGAATGCCCTTCAGCGGCCCTTCGGCGGCGGTTTTGAACAGGGCGTTGACCTCTTCGGCGGTTGTTTCGCGCTCAACCTCGAACACGCAGTCGGTCAGTGACGCGTTCAGCAGCGGCACGCGCACGGCATGGCCGTTCAGGCGGCCTTTCAGTTCGGGATAGATCAGCGTGATCGCGGTGGCCGAACCTGTGGTTGTCGGGATCAGGTTCATCAGGGCGGACCGCGCGCGGCGCATGTCCTTGGCAGGGCGGTCGACGATGGTCTGGGTGTTGGTCACGTCGTGGATCGTGGTGATCGAGCCATGCCTGATCCCAAGGTTCTCGTGGATCACCTTGACTACCGGCGCGAGGCAGTTCGTCGTGCAGGAGGCCGCCGTCACAAGGTTCTGCGATCCGTTGTAAAGATCATGGTTGACACCGTAGACAAGGTTCAGCGCCCCGCCGTCCTTGACCGGGGCAGAGACGACGACCTTCTTCACCCCGGCGGCATAATAAGGCGCGACCTTGGCCGCTGTCTTGAAGACGCCTGTGCAATCGATCACCAGATCGACACCAAGCTCTGCCAGCAGCAAAGCCTCGATGGTCTTCTCATGGGTCAGCCTGATGCGTTTTCCGTTCAACTCCAGCGCACCCTCGGCGGCGGCAACCGGCGTGCGCCAGCGACCATGGACCGAGTCGAACTCCATCAGCAACGCGTGCTGTTCGGCGTCGCCGACAGGATCGTTCAGCAGGACGATGTCGCCACCTGCGCCTGTATCGATAAGGTCGCGCAAGACAAGTTTGCCGATCCGGCCAAGGCCGTTGAGGGCGATACGGGGCATGATCTCAGTCTTCCTTGAGGGCTTCGGTGTCTATGTCGTCGACGCGGTTTTGCAGCGATAGCCGGTTAAGGGTTGCGAAGGGCAAGGAAATGAACGTTTCGATCCTGCGACGCAGCGCACCATAGGTCTGGGCGAATACCAGTGCCTTTTCGGCGTCGGTACCCATGGCTTTTACCGGGTCCGGCAGGCCCCAATGGCCGGTAATCGGCTGGCCGGGCCATGGCGGGCATTCCTCGGCGGCGGATGTGTCGCAAACTGTAAATACGAAATCCATGACGATGGAGTCAGGCTGCTGGAACTCGGACACATGCTTGGATCGCAAGCTTGAGGTGTCATGGCCATTTCGCTCAAGCACCTCCAGCGCGAAGGGATTCAGCGCAGTATTGGGGCGGGTGCCGGCCGAAAAGGCCTGAAACTTCCCTTTGCCAAGATCGCGCAACAGGGCCTCGGCAAAGATCGAGCGGGCGGAATTTCCTGAACAGATGAAGAGCACGTCGAAGTCGGTATCGTCCATGGCGGGATCCTTCTGAGCCGACAGGGAGGGAGAAATGAGGTCAGGTCGGGCGCGGCCTACGTCTAGCGCGAGATAGTCGATCAGCGCCTCGGTGAGTTGGCGGTTCGCGGAGTAGAAGAGTGACCGCCCTCGCCGTTCGACACTCGCGAGCCCTGCCGACGCAAGGTCCGAGAGATGGTGCGACAGCGTATTGGCCTTCAGACCTAGCGCCTCGGCAATCTCGGTCGGGCGCACGCCACGCGGGGCAAAGCGCATCAGCAGCCTGAAGACGGCGAGGCGGTCAGGGTGACCGAGGGTGGCGAATGCATGGGCGGCGCTGTTTTTTTCCATAATTCCGGAATACAGGAATTAACAATGCTGTCCAGTGAAGTTTTTATGACGCAGCCTGATCGGGCCACTCCATCCATTCGCGCAGGCTCACCCCTGCGGACTTCTGCGTCCACCGGTCGCAGTGTGCACTAGGTCGAGGCCGAGAGATTGACCCGCCGCGTCAGGGCCTCCGCGCTTTCCTTGCGCTCGGAGAAGCGATCAACAGGATAGTCAGCCCGGTCGCGGGTCAGCAGGGTGAACTTCATCAACTCCTCCAGCCACAGCGGCAGGCGAACGGGATGGCGGCCAGTACCGGGATCAAGTCCCCTCAAGTGAGGCGGGAACGGCTTCAATGCAATCGGCGCCGCCCAAATCGAGCGCGACACATGAACTCAACGGGGAGGGGGAAACCTTGGTCAAAGGCCAAGTATTGCAACTATGTCGAGCATAGGCGCCACTGATGGTGGGAGTTTCAGATCTTCGCAATGCTGTCTTTGCAATGTTACATGGCCTGCTGTGTCACAGATCGACCCGTTTCAGCCGTAGCGCGTTGGCGATGACGGACACCGAGGACAGCGACATGGCCGCCGCCGCGATCATCGGCGACAGAAGAAGGCCAAAGATCGGATAGAGCAGCCCCGCCGCCACCGGGATGCCGGCGGCGTTGTAGATGAAGGCGAAGAACAGGTTCTGGCGGATATTGCGCATGGTGGCCACGGCAAGCTTGCGGGCGCGGACGATGCCGGTCAGATCGCCGCCCAGCAGGGTCAGCCCGGCGCTTTCGACCGCCACATCGGCGCCGGTGCCCATTGCGATGCCCACATCCGCCGCCGCAAGGGCTGGCGCATCATTCACCCCGTCGCCCGCCATGGCGACCTTGTCCCCCTTGCCGCGCAGCCCGTCGATCAGGTCCTTCTTACCCTCGGGCAGCATCCCGGCGCGGACCTCGTCGATGCCCAACCGGCTGGCCACGGCCAGCGCCGTGCGTTCATTGTCGCCGGTTGCCATGATCACCTTGATTCCCAGATCATGCAGGTCACGTATCGCCGCCTCGGCCGTTGGCTTGATCGGGTCGGCAACGGCGACAAGCCCCGCCAGCCTGCCATCCAGCGCCACGAACATCGCCGTCTTGCCCTCGCCGCGCAGGCGGTCGGCGGTCTCCTCGCCCGTGTCGCAGTCGATGCCACGCGACGTCATCAGCGCGTTATTGCCAAGCGCCACATCGCGTCCATCGACCTTGCCAATCACCCCCTTGCCGGTTACGGCCTCGAACTCCTCGCCATTGCCAAGGCTCAGCCCACGCGCCTTGGCACCCTCGACGATTGCCTCGGCCAGCGGGTGTTCGGAGGCGCGTTCCAGCGCGGCGGCGGCGGCCAGCAACTCATCCTCGGGCACATCGCCGAAGCTGGTCACATCGGTCAGTGCAGGCTTGCCTTCGGTCAGCGTGCCGGTCTTGTCGACGATCAGCGTATCGACATCGGCCATCAGTTCCAGCGCCTCGGCATTCTTGACCAGCACGCCGGCCTGCGCGCCGCGTCCCGCTGCCGTGGTGATGGAAATCGGCGTCGCCAGCCCAAGCGCACAGGGACAGGCAATGATCAGCACCGAGACCGCAGATGCGACGGCAAAGACATAGGACGGGCTGGGACCGAAGATCAGCCAGACGACAAAGGCCGCGATGGCGATCACCACCACCGCCGGCACGAAGATTGCCGAGACCCGATCAGCCAGCCCCTGAATCGGCGCCTTGGACCGCCGCGCCCCGGCCACCATCTGGACGATCTGCGACAGAACCGTATCGGCGCCGACATCTGTGGCGCGGATCGCCAGCGTCCCGTTCTTGTTGATCGTGCCGCCGGTCACGCGATCGCCCTGCACCTTCTCGACCGGCACCGGCTCGCCCGTGATCATGCTTTCGTCTAAGGACGACCGCCCCTCGACCACCTCGCCATCCACCGGCACGCTGTCTCCGGGACGCACGCGCAAGAGATCCCCGGCCACGATGTTTTCCAGCGGCGCGTCATATTCGCTGCCATCGGGCAGGATGCGCCGCGCCGTCTTGGGTGCCAGATCCATCAGCGCCCGGATCGCATCGCCGGTGCGTTCCCGCGCCCTGAGTTCCAGAACCTGTCCGACAAAGACCAGGGCAACGATGACCACGGCAGCCTCGTAATAGGTGCCGACCATGCCGCCCATCCGGTATTCTTCGGGAAAGATGCCCGGCAGGAAGGTCGCAAACAGCGAATAGAGATAGGCCGCGCCGACCCCCAGCGAGATCAGCGTCCACATGTTCGGCGAGCGGTTTATGAAGGAATCCAGCCCGCGCTGAAAGAAGGGCCGCGCCGCCCACAGCACGATGGGCGTAGCCAGCAGGAATTCCAGCCAAGCGGCGGTGCGGTGCCCGATCCAGTCGCGGACCGGAATGCCCACCATCTCGCCCATGGTCAGGATCAACAGCGGCACGGCGGCGGCCACGCTGACCCAGAGCCGCCGGGTAAAATCGGTCAGTTCATGGCTGGGCTCGTCCGAGGGAATCATCGGCTCCAAGGCCATGCCGCAGATCGGGCAGGCGCCAGGTTCGTCGCGGACGATCTCGGGATGCATCGGGCAGGTCCACTGCGTGCCTGCCGGGGCGGATTTTTCGACCTTGACCGCCGCGCCCGAGGCGTAGAACCACGGATCGCCGTCGAACTTCGACTGGCAACCGTCCGAGCAGAAATAGAAGGTCTGTCCCTCATAGTCGCGCTGGCGTGCCTCGGGCTTGATCGTCACCTGCATGCCGCAAACCGGGTCGATGGCCTTACCGGGATCAGCCTGTGCCGGTGCGCCACCGTGTGTCCCGTGATCGTGCTGCCTATGCGAATGATCGTGCTTGTGGTCCATGAATCTCTCCCGGCAGATACCTATAGGGGGTATATCAGACTTGCTCTATACCCCTTGAGGGTATAGCACAAGCTGCAGATGTTGAAGTTCGGAGCCCTCCTTGGCGCATGACAAGCAGAACCGAGACGCGATCCTGAAGCGGCTTTCCCGCCTGAACGGTCAGGTGCAGGGCGTGTCGCGCATGGTCGAGGACGGGCGCTATTGCGTCGATATCCTGAACCAGACCGCCGCCATCCGCTCGGCCCTGCGCGGGGTCGAGCGCCTGTTGATCGAGGATCATGCGCGAAGCTGCATGGAAGACGCGATCCAATCTGGCGATCAGGACCGGCAGAGGGTGATGTTCCGTGAGGTGGTTGAATTGATGGACAAGGTGCGCGGCTGATGCGGTTCCTGCTGTCGGCCCTGCTTGCTGTCATGCTGGCGGTGACGATGCCGCTGGCCCTGACCGGCGCCGCAACGGCGGAAGCGTCGCAGACGGCCTCGATAGCCGAAACATCCGTGCCGCCGGCCGCGCATGAATGCTGTACCCCACAGCCGGACTCTCAGCATGGCGACTGCACAGCCTGTGCCGCCATCGGCCATGCCGAAGTCACGCCGAACGCGGCCCGTTTGCCACGCCGCATCCGGCACATTCCCGCGTTGCAGGATATGAAATCCGCCAGGCCGCGTTTGCCGCTGCCCCCTCCGCGACCCGTTGCTCTCTGACGCCGCCTGGCCCGATGGGCCTGCAAGCTGATCAATTGCGCCACGAGAGGGGCGAATGCCCCTACGGCGCGCAATATCCTGAAGGACATCAGATATGAGCAATCCCAATTTCTCGCGTCGCGGGGCGATCCTGGCGGTCGCGGCGATGCTGTCGACAACCTCTACCCTTGCCTTTGCCGCCACCGGCTCGGACGAAAAGCCGAACCTGCTGAGCATCACCAAGGACCCCGGCTGCGGCTGCTGCGGCGCCTGGGCCGATCTGGCCATCGAGGCGGGGTTCGAGGTGGAGATCACTGAGGCCAGCGACTATGTCGGCATGAAGCGCGACGCCGCTGTGCCCGAAAACCTGTGGTCCTGCCACACGACCCGGATCAGCGGCTATATCATCGAGGGCCATGTGCCCTTCGCGGCCATAAGGCAGCTTCTGGAACAGCGCCCCGACATTAACGGGATCGCCGTGCCGGGGATGCCCGCCGGCTCGCCGGGCATGGGCGGCGGGGTCGAGGCCACCGCCGAGGTCATCGCCTGGGGTGGCATTGCCGGCGACGGACGCGCCTTCCCGCTGGACGGGTAACAGATGACGCGCAACGCACTCATCCTCATCGCGGCGGTCGGTCTGGCCGCTGCGATCCTGATCCTCTGGCGCGGCAGCGCGGCGACGGAGGCAGCCGTGCAGGATCAGGCCGTGATCGCGCTTGGCCAGCGGCTCTACGCTGAAAACTGCGCCACATGCCACGGCGCCGATCTGGAGGGCCAGCCGGACTGGCAGACCCCGCTCGCAAATGGCCGCTATCCGGCGCCACCGCATGACGAGACCGGCCACACATGGCATCATGCCGACGCGCTTCTGGAACGCATCATCCGCGACGGCACCGCCGCCGTGGTCGGCGATGGCTATGAAAGCGACATGCCCGGCTTTACTGATGTCATGAGCGATGCCGAGATTACCGCCGTTCTGGCCTATATCAAATCCACCTGGCCGGAACGCGAGCGCGCGATCCAGAGCCGCATCACCAAGGACAGCGCGCCATGACCTCCCGGCGCGTCACCACCATAGCCTAGGAGTTTCCCAATGCAGATAAGAACCGCCGCAATCGCCCTGACGCTGCTTGTCCTTGCCGGATGCGCGGCCCAGAGGCCCGATATCGCCGCCGAGGAAGCCTCGCCCTATCCGATCCCGAACGAGGTCGTCGCCATTGCCGGCCCTAACCAGGACCTGACCACGGCGCGCCTCGACCCGGCGGATGACTGCTATTGGTACTACCACGCAGGTCCGGTCGAAACGACGCTGGTGCCGCTGCGGGCCGCGAATGGCAACCAAATCTGCAACGCAAAACCGGTCTGACCCATCAGGATCGCCGGAGGGCAGCAGACTAGCTTATCGCCGTCACGCTGCCTTCCGGTGAATAGAGATAGGCGGTCGAACCGATCTGGACCCGCGGGTAGAGCCCGTTGATATGGGCCATGACCATGCGGACGCAGCCGGAACTGGCGCGGCTGCCGATCGAGGTCGGAAACGGCGTACCGTGAATGCGCAGATAGGTATCGCGGTCGCCGAGGTAGAGGTAAAGCGCGCGCGAACCCAGCGCGTTCTGGGGGCCGGGCTCGACGCCACCCTCAAATTGCGCATAGATCTCGGGCTCGCGCTTGATCATGTTCCGTGTCGGGGTCCAGTGCGGCCATTCGACCTTGCGCTTGATCGTATAGGTGCCCGGCTCATACAGATCGCCCCGGCCGATAGCGACGCCGTAGCGCATCGCCGTGCCACCCTCTTCGATGTGGTAAAGGTATCTTGCCACGGCATCGACATGAATATCGCCCGGCACCAGACCATCATTCGCGACGATCCGCTGCGGCAGGAAGCGCGGATGCAGACCCCAGGGATTGGGGCCACCGGCTTCCACCTCGGCATCCCAGGCGGCCTTCTGCGTCGCGTCGGGCCAGGTCGATGCCATTAACGGATTGGCAGCGGCAGCCGAGAACAGGGCGGTTGTCGTCCGAATGAAATGTCTGCGTGTCAGCATGTGATTGCTCCTCATTTATTTCTAACTTGAGAGAATGTGGTAAATGCAGCGAGTTCAGCGCCCATCGACCTCTGGCGTCGCCGCAGGTCCGCCTTCCAGATCGGCGATCAGCGCCTTCATCTCGGCGATTTCCAGCGTCTGGGCCTCGATGATGCTGTCCGCCAGCGCCCGCACACGAGGATCCGAGATATCGGCACGGGTGGATGTCAGGATCGCAATCGAGTGATGCGGAATCATCGCCTTCATCCAGGCGGTGTCGTCGACCGTTGCCTGACTGCGAACCAGAAACAGGCCGAGGGCAAATGCCAGAATTGAAAGGCCCGCGACGATCAAATTGGCACGCGGATTGCGGTACATCCCCAGCATGAAGGCCAACATGATCAGAGCCATGGCGCCGCCCATATACAGCGCCATCCACATCCGGGTCTGGCTGAAAAAGACATGATCCATCGCCCAGGTGTTCAGATACATCAGCCCGAACATGATCATCGTCGAGGTAGCGATCATCGCCGCGAAACGGCCATAGCTTCCGCCGCTCATGCTTCCGTGGCTCTTGTGTCGATCAGAATGATCCATAGCATTGTCCTTTCTTGAAATTTGTCAGTTCCGGCGCGAGGCCGCGACCAGTTCGGCCAATTCGGATGAAGAAATGGCGCCAAAGCGTGAATCCGATCCGGCGATGAAGGTGGGCGTGCCGACAAGCCCCATCGCCTCGGCCAGCGTATTGGACTGCTGGATATGCTGAGCAATCTCCGGGCCGTTCATATCGCGCTGCAATTGCTGCGTGTCTAAACCCATGGATCGCGCAACACGCAGGACGCTGGCCCTTTCGGCCCGGGGTTTCTGACTCATCAGGGCGCGATGAAAGTCGGCGTAGCGGTCCTGCTTGCGCGACGCCAGCGCCGCGCGGGCCGCGAAAACCGAACCCTCGCCGAAGACCGGCCATTCCCGCATCACCATCCGCAAGCCGGAATCGGCTCCTAACACGGCATCCACCACCGGCATCATCGCTCGGCAGAATTGGCAGTTATAGTCGAAGAACTCGATCAGAGATGCGTCGCCGTCTGGATTACCGAAGATCGGTGCATTCGCGTCGTGCTCAAGCTGCCTGCGGAATTCGGGTGGAAGCGAATGACCAGCCCAAGATAGGCGCGGTGCGATGGCCATCGCCGGTGCGGTAAGGGCCAGGGTCAGGATCATGCGTCGCTGAAACATCATGTCACTCCCTTCACGCCGAGACCGCGAACGTCGTCATCATGCCGCTGGCAAGATGCGGCATATGGTGACAATGCAGCATCCATTCCGCCGCCTCGCCCGCATCCAGCGCCACCGTGACCATTGACATGGGCGGCACATAGACCGTGTCACGCAAAGCGCCGACGAACCGCTTGCCATTGATCGCGACGACCTGGAAATGATGGCCGTGCAGATGCATGGGATGGCCCATCATCGACATGTTGTGAAACATGATCTCGACCCGCTGGCCTGTTTTCGCCGTAACCGGAATCCGATCCTCGAACACGCGGTCGTTGATGGTCCAGCGATAGGGCTGCATCTGCCCGCCCAACATCACCATGGGTGAGGCATCGGCAGCTCGTTCCGTCAGCGGAGCAACGGCCCGCAAGGCGGCTTCCTGCGCAAGGTCGATATCGAATGCAGGTGCCGCATCGTCCGCCATTCCGAGAATGACCGGCACGTTGGCGCCGGAAGTGGCAAGGATAAGGCCGGTGCGCTCATGCGCGCCTTCGCGCAGAGCAAGGATCGGCCATGCGCCGCCTCCGGCGGGCAGGTCAAGTTCGATATCCAGGCGCTGACCCATGGCCAGACCGAAGCGCGTTCCCGACAAGGGCTGCACCGGCTGGCCATCCACAGCGACAAGCCGACCCGAAACCTCGCCGCTATCGAGCCAGAACACCGTGGCAGCAGCCCCGTTGATGACCCGCAGCAGGACCCGGCCACCCTTTTCTACCCGCACAACTTCCGGGTCGCCCAAGGTGCGGTCATTCACCAGATAGGCATCGAAATCGAAGTCGTTCAGGTCCATCTGCATCCCGGCCATACCGGGCATGGACATGCCGCTCATTTCCGACATCCCGTTCATGGCCATACCGCCACCCATGTCATGGCCCGCATGGGGATCGGCTGGTTGCGACATATCGGCTTCGGCGGCCTCGTCATGCCCCTTTCCCGAGCGGATTTCGTCCAGCACCTCTTCCGGCGGGCGGAAGGAAAAGTCGTGAAGGAACATGGTGACCTCTTGCCGATCAGCTCGCAGATCCTCGGGGCGGCGGACGATCAGGGGTGCGGCCAGCAACTGCATCTCCTGGATGGGCACATGGCTGTGCATCCAGTGCGTGCCTGCTGCGGCCTCAAAATCATAGGCACGCGTCTCTCCTTGCTGCAGCAGCGGCAGCGGCATGTCGGGAACACCGTCCTGCGCGTTCGGCGGGATCTGTCCATGCCAATGAATGATCGTCGGCTCGGTCAGATCATTGGTCAGGTCCAGCAGGAAACGCTGGCCCGGATCCAGCGTCAGCCCAGGGGTTCCGTTGCCGTTGATCAGGCCAAAAACAGTCGCGGCGCGGCCATTGATGTCAAGCGTGCGCGTCGTTGCCTGCAATGCCAGCGCGGCTGGCTGCGCAAAGCCCGCGCGAGGGATGACAAAAGCTGCGGCCATGGCAGCGGATGCGGTCAGAAAGCCGCGGCGATTCAGTGTGCAAGTCATATGAATAATCCATCAGACCCCGTAGGGCGAACCATGTTCGGCACCTTAAAAGGTGCGGCAAGCAAGTGTTCAGATGGATTTCGGAGGGCGGTATCCGGGGCTGACCAGACGGCCCTCACGTGTCACTGCTATAGAGTGCCATTTCAGCGAATGCTCGGTCTCAACAGGCGCAAGTTGTGCGGCAGCAAGCCAGGGCGTAGGTGTGCCGACACATACAATCGCACAGGCATCGGTCATATCGTGCCGAGAAGGCTCTCCCGAATAACCGTGCTCATGCCCGGCTGTGTCGCCGGGATGGCTGATCGAAGCGACAACGTGATCGGTCGGCAGTCCGGCTGGGCCAGCACTTTTCCCATGCTGCGTCGCGCCCGCCAACACGAGCAGGACAACAAGCAGAGAACATATCGCGCGGCACATCATATGGTTGAGTTGGAACCTATGAAACTAGCTTGACAATAAGCAGGACAGGCTCTCGTTGCAATTCACGGAGCAATCAACAGAGGGTGTAGGTTTTTCCCTTCTGAGCCATTGACCGGCACGCCTCCCCCTAGGTTCCGCCACCTTCCGCCTCCCTGCGGCGTTGTTGCAGAAGTCCGCCCGCGGAGGATTCACGGCGGGAATCCAGTCGGTTAGGCTGGGGGCATGAGCAAGCCTTCTCCCGCCCGCTACCGCACGACGAACTGGTCCAGCTACAACGACGCC
>NZ_JRKS01000075.1 GCF_000763805.1 Paracoccus sphaerophysae
AAGAGCCAGACCGGGGGGACCGCGGCAGCGGGCGGGTGAAGCGGATCGGCGGTCATTTGAAGGTCTTGCGCGGGTCGAAGGCGTCGCGGATGCCCTCGAATATGAACACGAGGAGCGACAGCATGATCGCGAAGGTGAAGAAGGCGGTGAAGCCCAGCCACGGCGCCTGAAGGTTCTGCTTGGCCTGCAGCGCGAGCTCGCCCAGCGAGGGCGCCGAGGCGGGCAGGCCGTAGCCGAGATAGTCCAGCGCCGCCAGCGACGAGATGGTGCCGGTGACGACGAAGGGCAGCATGGTCAGCGTGGCGACCATCGCGTTGGGCAGGATGTGGCGGAACATGATCGTGCCGTCCCCCACCCCCAGCGCGCGGGCGGCGCGCACATACTCGAAGTTGCGCGCGCGCAGGAACTCGGCCCGGACGACGCCGACCAGCGCCGGCCAGCCGAACAGGATCGACACGAAGACCAGCAGCCAGAAGCTGCGCCCGAGGATCGCGAACAGGATGATGATGACGTAAAGCGAGGGGGTCGAGCCCCAGATTTCCAGCAGCCGCTGGAAGATCAGGTCGGTGCGGCCGCCGAAATAGCCCTGCACGGCGCCCGCCGCGATGCCGATGACCGAGGCCACCGTCGTCACGATCAGGGTGAACAGGATCGACAGCCGGAACCCGTAGATCACCCGCGCCGCCACGTCCCGCGCGGTGTCGTCGGTCCCCAGCCAGTGCGCCGCGTCCGGCGCGCTGGGGGCGGTGCCGACGTCGTTGATGGTGCGGTAGTGATAGGGGATCGGCGGCCAGATCGCCCAGCCCTTGCGCTCGGCCGCGACCGAGCCGTCGGCCAGCCCGGCCAGCGTGTCCTCGGGGGTGTCGAGGCAGACCTCCATCCCGCCGCTGGCGATCAGGCACTGGACCACCGGGTCCTTGTAGTTCGCCTCGGTCCCGAAATCGCCGCCAAAGGCGGTTTCCGGGTAGAAGCGATAGGCGGGCACGAAGTACTCGCCGCGATAGTTCACCAGGATCGGCTTGTCGTTGGCGATCAGCTCGGCGAACAGCGAGGCCACGAACAGCACCGCAAAGATCACCAGCGACCAGAAGGCGCGGGAATTGCGGCGGAAATTGCGCCAGCGGCGCTGGTTCAGGGGCGACAATGTCATCGGGGCTGGCTCATCCGGCGCGCTTTTCAAAGTCGATGCGCGGGTCGACCAGCACATACATCAGGTCCGACAGGATCCCGACTAGCAGCCCCATCAGGCCGAACACGTAGAGCGTGCCGAAGATCACCGGGTAGTCGCGCTGCACCGCCGCCTCGAAGCCCAGCCGGCCGAGCCCGTCGAGCGAGAAGATCGTCTCGATCAGGATCGACGAGCCGAAGAACACCCCCAGGAACATCGCCGGAAAGCCAGCGATCACGATCAGCATGGCATTGCGGAAGACATGGCCATACAGCACCCCGCGCTCGGTCAGGCCCTTGGCGCGGGCGGTCATCACGTATTGCTTGTTGATCTCGTCCAGAAAGCTGTTCTTGGTCAGCAGCGTCAGGGTGGCAAAGCTGGAAATCGTGGCCGCGATCACCGGCAAGGTGATGTGCCACAGGTAATCCTTGATCTTGCCCAGCGTGCTGAGCGTGTCGAAATTGTCCGAGGTCAGGCCGCGCAGCGGGAAGATCTTCCAATAGGACCCGCCGGCGAACAGCACCATCAGCAAGACCGCGAAGAGGAACCCGGGGATCGCATAGCCGATGATGATGGCGCTCGACGTCCAGGTGTCGAAGGCGGTGCCGTCGCGGACTGCCTTGCGGATGCCCAGCGGGATCGAGATCAGATAGGCCAGCAGCGTGGACCACAGCCCCAGCGTGATGCTGACCGGCATCTTTTCGACCACCAGATCGACGACCGAGATCGACCGGAACCACGACTGCCCGAAATCAAAGCGCAGATAGTCGCCCAGCATCGACAGGAAGCGCTGGACCGGCGGCTTGTCGAAGCCGAACTCCTTTTCCAGCTCGGCGATGAACTCGGGCGGCAGGCCCGAGGCGCCGGCGTATTTCTCGGTCCCGCCGCCCTGCCCGGCATCGCCGCCGCCGGCGATGTTGCGGAACACGTCGCCCTCGCCCTGCACGCGGGCGACGATCTGTTCGATCGGGCCGCCGGGGACGAACTGGGTCAGGGTGAAGTTGACCAGCATGATGCCGATCAGCGTCGGGACGATCAGCAGCAGCCGCCGCAGAAGATATGCGCCCATTCCCGTCCCTGCCCGTCCTGTCCGGTAGCGGCCCTCAGCGGATCGCCCCGGCCTCTTTCAGCCTTGCCGCCTTATCCGCGTCATACCACCAGAAATCAAGCTCACCCAGGGAATAGGGCGGCAGCGTCTCGGGGTGGCCATACATGTCCCAATAGGCGACGGTGTGCTTGCCCTTGAACCACTGCGGCACCCAGAAATGCAGCGCGCGCAGCACCCGGTCCAACGCGTGGACGCGGGTGGTCAGCTCGGCCTGCGTGGTCGCGGCCTCGATCTGCGAGATCAGCGCGTCCACCGCCGGATTGGCGAGCCCCATCGCGTTGAACACGTCGCCGGTGGATTTTGACCCGAAATACTGCTGCAGCTCGGCGCCCGGGATCAGGTCCTGGCCCAGATGCGCGTTGATCAGGTCGAAATCATGGTTGCGCTTGCGGTCTTCCAGCTGCGCGTCGTCGACCCGCTCGTGCATCGCATCGACGCCGAGCGCGCGCAGGTTCTGGACGTAGGGGTTGATGACCCGATCGAAGGTCTGGCTTTCGTTGAGGATCTGCACCCGCAGCGTCTGGCCGTCCTTGCGGCGCAAGCCGTCGCGCGAGCCGTCCGTGATGACCCAGCCGGCCTCGTCCAGCAGCCGCGCCGCCTTGCGCAGGTTGCCGCGGTCCAGCTGGCGTTCGCCGCTGACCGGCGGGACGAAGGCGTCCTGGGTGAATACCGCCTCGGGGATGTCGGCCTTCAGGGGCTTGAGCAGCGCCAGTTCCTCGGGCGAGGGCAGCCCCGTCGCGTGCAGGGGCGAGTTGTCCCAGACCCCCTTCACCCGCTCGTAAAGCCCGTAGAACAGCGTCTTGTTCGCCCATTCGAAGTTGAACATGAGCCCCAGCGCCTCGCGCACCCGCGGGTCCTGAAATTGCGGGCGGCGCAGGTTGATCGCCCAGGCCTGACCGTTGGCGACGTTGCCGTCGTTCAGTTCCTCCTTGACCACCCAGCCGTTCTGGAAGGCCGGGAAGTCATAGCGGGTCGCCCAGATGATCGAGGAGGCCTCGTTGCGGAAGGTGTATTCGCCGGCCTTGAACGCCTCGAAGGCGGATTCGTAGTCGCCGAAATATTCGATGCGGATGCGGTCGAAATTGTTGCGGCCGATGTTGATCGGCAGCTTTTCGCCCCAGTAGTCCGGGTTCCGCTTCCAGGTCACCGACCGGCCGATATCGGCGCTGTCGAACATGTAGGGACCCGACCCGACATAAGGCGTCTTCGAGCTTTCCCCCAGATCATGCTGGCTTCGTTCGAAATCGGCCTTGGAGAACACCGGCAGCCCGCCCGCCGACTGGATCAGGTCGCGGCGCGGATAGTCGGGGGTGAAGGTGAATCGGATGCGGCGGTCGTCCAGCACCTCGGCCGAGGCGATCTGCTGCGCGATCACCGTGCGGAACGACGACAGCCCCTTGTCGCGCAACTGCTCATAGGAAAACAGCACGTCGGCCGCGGTCATCGGGGTCCCGTCGGAAAACCGGATGCCCTCGCGCAGGGTGAAGATCGCCCAGTCCCGGCTCTCGGGGTATTCGACCGTCTCGCACAGCAGGCAATAGGCGGCGCCGACCTCGTCCGCGGTGCCGGTCAGCAGGCTCTCCAGCGGCATGCTCGACAGCGCCGCGGCACGGCCCTTGATCGAGAACGGGTTATAGCTGTCGAACCCGCCCGAGACCCACTCGCTGATCTCGCCGCCCTTGGGCGCGGCGGGGTTCACATAGGCCAGATGCGCGAAATCGGCGGGCAACCTGAGATCGCCGAAGGTGGACACGCCGTGCGACACGATGGTGGGCTCGTCCCCCTGCACGGGGGCCGTCCCCGCCGTTCCGGCGTCCTGCGCCGCCAGCGCGGTTGCGCCCGTCGCCAGCAGCGCCGCCAGCACCAGATTGCGCACGATCATCGGCACCTCCGCTCACATGGTTCCAGTTGAAAGGCTAGGCCAGCCGAGCGAGCCGCTTCAAGCGGCATGTCACATTCGTGACAGGTCCGCGGGACATGAAAAAGGGCGCCGGTGGGTGCCGGCGCCCGTGTGGCCCTGTTGGACGGTTCAGTTCACCGTCTGCAGATAGGCGATGAGGTTCGCGCGGTCTTCGGGCTTCTTCAGGCCGGCAAAGGACATCTTGGTGCCCGGCACGACGCCCTTGGGGTCAGTCAGGAACACCTGCAGCGGCTCGGGGTCCCAGTTGCCTCCATGCGCCTTCATGCCGTCCGAATACGCGAAATCCGCAACGCTGGCGACGGGCCGGCCCATCACGCCGTCCAGATGCGGTCCGGTGCCCTTGCTGCCGTCCAGCTTGTGGCACGACTTGCACTTGCCAAAGACCTTTTCGCCCGCGGCAGGATCGGCCGCGGCCAGCAGCGCGGGGAAATCGACCTGCTCTTCGGCGGCGCCAGCCTCGGCGCCCGCGTCACCACCACCCTCGACCGCGATGGTGTAGGCCTGCGGGGGTGCCTCGCCCTCGGCGACGTGCCCCGAGGGGCCGACGTGATACAGGCCCGACGCCGCCCACGATGTCAGCAGCAGGAACAGAAGCGAACCGATCAGCGCCCCGGCTGCCTTGGTCACCGTCATCGTGTTGAACATCGCGCGAAATCCTCTGGGTCTCTGCCTTGCGTTGCAGGCTATCTATCCGCTTTCACTTTCCCGGTTCAAGGTATAGTTCGACGCCTGCCGCAAAGCCCCGGCGCGGCGTTTCGCCGCCGCATCGCCCGGCCCGCAGACACTATCCGACACAGGTTTTCCATGCCCGACCGCGCGTCCTCCAACCCCGTCCGCAACGGCCGCATCTCGTTTCAGGGCGAACCGGGGGCCTATTCGCACCAGGCCTGCCGGCAGTGGGCGCCCGATCACGAGGCGCTGCCCTGCGCCACCTTCGAGGACACCGTCGAGGCCTGCCGGTCGGGCGCCGCCGACCTGGCCATGCTGCCGGTCGAGAACTCGACCTATGGCCGGGTCGCCGACATCCACCATCTGTTGCCGGAATCCGGCCTGCACATCATCGCCGAAACCTTCGTGCGGGTGCATATCAGCCTGCTGGGCGTGCCCGGTGCGCGGCTCGAGGACGTGACCGAGGCGATGAGCCACACCGTCCTGCTGGGCCAGTGCCGCGAGTTCCTGAAACGGCACGGCATCCGCAGCATCACCGGCGCCGACACCGCCGGCAGCGCGATGCAGGTCGCGCAGGCGGGCCAGCCGCAGCGGGCGGCGCTGGCCAGCCCGCTGGCCGGGGAAATCTACGGGCTGGACCGGCTGGCCGACGAGATCGAGGACCGCCAGAACAACACGACGCGCTTTCTCATCATGGCGCGCGAGGCCGACATGACCCGGCGTCCGAACTCGGCCGGGCGTCCCGACATGCTGACCAGCTTCGTGTTCCGGGTCAGGAACATCCCGGCCGCGCTGTACAAGGCGATGGGCGGGTTCGCGACCAACGGCGTCAACATGACCAAACTGGAAAGCTACATGGTGGACGGGGTGTTCACCGCGACCCAGTTCTATGCCGACATCGAGGGCCACCCCGACGATCCCGCCGTGGCCCGGGCGCTGGAGGAGCTGCGCTATTTCACCTCGACCCTGACCATCCTCGGCGTCTATCCGGCCGACCCGCTGCGGGCCGAACAGGCAGCGGCGCGCTGAGCTTCAGCTGCGCCGCGCCGACAGGTCGGACAGGAAGGCACCCACGCGGTCGGCGAACTTGCGGTCCAGCTGCGCCTTGCCCAGCTTGGCGGTCTGCAGCATCAGCCGGGCCCGCATGTTGCGCGGCTTGGCCTCGACCTCGAAGATCATCCGCGACTTGGACCGGGTCAGGGCGATCACCGTCATCTCGACCGTCAGCCCCAGCGATTCGCCCTCGCCCAGAATCACGATCTTTTCGGGGCGGTCGAACTGGGTGACGTCCATGCGCATGTCGCGGCGCTTGCCGCGCATGTCAAAGCCGATCTCCCACGCCATGCCGGCGCCGGGTTCCTGCGCCGGGTCCAGCCGGCGGACGTCGGCGCCACGGCGGACCAGCATGCGTTCGATCCGGGCAAAGTCGCTGATCGCCGCGAAAAGCTCTTCTGCCGACAGATCCGTATCCTGGCGCAGAGAGAACTTCATCGGGCACATCCAAGGGACTGGGCAATGTCGCGCGCCTCTTAACGGCGCACCCGGGCCGATGCAAGGCAAGCGCCTGGCAACAATTGGAGAGGTCGGGCGGCATTGCCCCGCCGCCCGGCGCGCCCTTGCATCGCCGTGCGCACGGGCTTATCTGGACGGCGAGAGGTTGGCGCGGGCAGGCGCCTCGCCAAACCGGTCAGGTCCGGAAGGAAGCAGCCGTAACGATTCCCGTCTGGGTCGCTGTCCAGCCTCTCACCCCTTCCCTTCAGCCCTCCCCCCTCAGCCGTCGCCTTCAAGCCACCGCGCTAGCAGCCAGCCTGCGATGGCCCCGGCCCGCGGCGCCTTCAGCACCGGATGGGTGCCGGCCATCACCGCGGCCAGTTCTGCGCGGTCCAGCCAGCGGGCGTCCTCCAGCTCGTCAGGGTCGAGGGTGATGGCCTCGCTCTCGGCCTCGGCGGTCATCCCGAACATCAGCGACGCCGGGAACGGCCAGGGCTGGCAGCCGGCATAGCGCACGGCGCCGACGCGGACGCCGGTCTCCTCCAGCACCTCGCGGGCGACCGCGGCCTCGATGGTCTCGCCCGGCTCGATGAAGCCGGCGAGGCAGGAATACATCCCCTCGGGCCAGCCCGGAGAGCGTCCGACCAGCACCTTGTCGCCGCGCGCGACCAGCATGATGACGACGGGGTCGGTGCGTGGGAAATGCGGGGCGTGGCAGGACGGGCAGACCCGCTGCCAGCCGGATTCCCGCGGTTCGCTGGGCTGGCCGCAGGCGGAACAGAAGCGGTGGCTGGCGTGCCAGCCGGTCAGCGCCCGCGCGGTCGCAGCGATCTCGGCGTCCAGCGCCGGCAGCCGGGCCATCACCCCGCGCAGCTCGACGAAGCGGCCCTGCGGGATCTCGGGGTGGACCTGCTCGGTGGGGTCGAAGAACAGCTGCGTCTCGGGCAGGCTGGGCGGCGTCCAGGCCGAGATGTCCACTGCGGCGACCGCCTGCCCCGCGTCCAGTCCGATCAGGATCGGCGGCGCTCCCTCGGTCAGCGCCGGGTGATCCGGGGGCAGCCGCACCAGCCGTTCATCGGGCGTGATGCAGATCTTGCCGCGCCAGACCGGCGTGACCGCGACGCCGTCCCGCCAGCTCTCGCGCCCGCGTAGATGCGCCGCGCGGTCCAGCCCGCCGCCCGAAAATGCCATCGCCGTCCGGTTCATGCGCGCCCCCTGCCCCGACCGCGCCACCCTGACCGCGCCCGCCGGGAAAGCCAAGGCCACGGCGGCTGGCCTGGTGTCACGGTGCGCACCGGCTCCTCCGTTGCCCTCGGCCCGCCATCCCCCTACATTCCCGCTGACCCGACCCCGAGGCCCCATGTCTGACCAACCCGCCTATCAGGTGCTCGCCCGCAAATACCGCCCCGAGACCTTCGCCGATCTCGTCGGCCAGGACGCGATGGTCCGCACGCTGAAGAACGCCTTCGAAGCCGACCGCATCGCCCAGGCCTTCATCATGACCGGCATCCGCGGGACCGGGAAAACCACTACCGCCCGGATAATCGCCAAAGGCATGAACTGCATCGGGCCCGACGGCCAGGGCGGGGCGACGACCAGCCCCTGCGGGGTCTGCGAACACTGCGTGGCCATCGCCGAGGGCCGGCATGTCGATGTGCTGGAAATGGACGCGGCGTCTCGAACCGGCGTGAACGACATCCGGGAAATCATTGAATCGGTTCACTATCGCGCGGCCTCGGCGCGCTACAAGATCTATATCATCGACGAGGTTCACATGCTGTCGACCAGCGCCTTCAACGCGCTGCTGAAGACGCTGGAAGAACCCCCGCCGCACGTGAAGTTCATCTTTGCCACCACCGAGATCCGCAAGGTGCCGGTCACCGTGCTGTCGCGCTGCCAACGCTTCGACCTGCGCCGGATCGAGCCCGAGGTGATGATCGCGCTGCTGCGCCGCATCGCCGCTGCCGAGGGGGCCGAGATCACCGGCGACGCGCTGGCGCTGATCACCCGCGCCGCCGAGGGCTCGGCCCGCGACGCGACGTCGCTGCTGGACCAGGCGATCAGCCACGGCGCCGGGGAAACCACCGCGCCACAGGTCCGCGCCATGCTGGGGCTCGCGGATCGCGGCCGGGTGCTGGACCTCTTCGACATGATCCTGCGCGGCGCCGCGGCCGAGGCGCTGGCCGAACTGCAAAGCCAGTATGCCGAGGGCGCCGACCCGCTGGCCGTCCTGCGCGACCTGGCCGAGATCACCCATTGGGTCAGCCTTGTGAAGATCACCCCCGAGGCCGCCGAGGATCCGACCGTCGGCCCCGACGAACGTGGCCGCGGCCGCGACATGGCCGAACGGGTCCCGATGCGGGCGCTGACCCGGCTGTGGCAGATGCTGCTGAAGGCGCTCGAGGAGGTCTCGGCCGCGCCGAACGCGATGATGGCGGCGGAAATGGCGATCATCCGCCTGACCCATGTGGCCGACCTGCCCGACCCCGAGACGCTGATCCGCCGCGTGCAGGCCGGTCAGGCCGCGGGCGAGTTCACCCGCGCGCCCGCTGCCGGCGCGCCGCAGGGCGCGGTGCACGCGCCGCGGATGGCAGCCGCCCCGCCCTCGGCCCCGGCGATGCGCCGCGCGGCCGGCGGCGCCGCGATCGCCGCCGCGCCGGAACCGCAGGCGGCGGCCGATGCGCTGGCGGCCTATCCCGACTTTGCCGCCGTGGTCGAGCTGATCCGCCGGATGCGCGACATGGTGCTGCTGACCCAGGTCGAGGATCACCTGCGGCTGGTCCGCTATGCCCCCGGCCGGATCGAGTTCCAGCCCACCCCGAACGCTCCCCGCGACCTCGCCCAGCGTCTGGGCGAACGGCTGCGCGGCTGGACCGGCGGCGCCCGCTGGGCGGTGTCGGTCGTGGACCAGGGCGGCGGTCCGACGATCTCCGAAGACAAGGCCCGCGCCCGCAGCGCCGCCGAGGCCCGGGCGCTGGAAAACCCGGTGATCGCCGCGATCTTCGCCGCCGCTCCCGGTGCGAAGTTCGCCGCGATCCGCGACGAAACCCCGCCTGCGCCGGCCGAGGACACCCCGGCGGACCCCCACGCCACGCTGCAGGGCGGGCTGGCCGAGGCCGAGGAATGGGACCCCTTCGAGGACGAGGAGTAAGCGATGAAGAACCCCTTTGGCGGCCTGGGCGGCCTGGGCGACATGGCCAAGATGATGAGCGCCGCCCGCGACATGCAGGGCAAGGTCGAGGAATTCCAGAAATCGCTGGAAGCGATCTCGGTGACCGGCGAGGCTGGCGCCGGGCTGGTGCGCGTCACTGCCACCGCCAAGGGCGACCTGACCGCGATCGAGATCGACCCCTCGATCTTCGTGCCCTCGGAAAAGCAGGTGGTCGAGGACCTGATCCTTGCCGCCATCAAGGACGCCCAGGCCCGCGCCACCGAACGCGCCCAGTCCGAGGCGCAGCGGCTGGCGCAGGAGATGGGCCTGCCGCCGGGGATGAAGCTGCCCGTCTGAGCCGATGGCCGAAGGCTCGGACGCCATCCAGACGCTGATCGCGCAGGTGGCGCGGCTGCCGGGGCTCGGCCCTCGCTCGGCGCGCCGCGTGGTGCTGGCGCTGATCCGGCGCCGCACCGGGCAGATGGCACAGCTGGCCGCGCTGATGGCCGAGGTCGCGGAGCGCTCGCGCGAGTGCACCCGCTGCGGCAACGTCAGCGAATCCGAGCTGTGCCCGATCTGCGCCGACCCTGCCCGCGCCAATGGCGAGCTGTGCGTGGTCGAGGACGTGGCCGACCTGTGGGCGCTGGAACGCGGCCGGGCCTTTCGCGGCCGCTATCACGTCCTGGGCGGCACGCTGTCGGCGCTGGACGAGATCGGCCCGGACGAGCTTGGCATCCCCCGCCTGATCGCCCGCGTGGGCGATGAGGGCATCGCCGAGGTGATCCTCGCCCTGAACGCCACGGTCGAGGGCCAGACCACCGCCCATTACATCGCCGAGGCGCTGGTCAGCACCCCCGTCGCGGTCACCGTGCTGGCGCAGGGCGTCCCGATCGGGGGCGAGCTGGACTATCTGGACGACGGCACCATCAACGCGGCGCTTCGCGCCAGGCGGCGGCTGTGAGCGGGCCGTTCGTCTCGGCGCCGATGCCGGTGCGGCCCGAGTGGGCCGATTACAACGGCCATCTGAACATGGCCTATTATCACGTCCTGTTCGACACCGCGCTGGACGTGGTGCTGGAGCCGCTGGGCCTCGGCCCCGAGGTGGCGCGCGACACCGGCCAGTCGGTGTTCACCGCGCAGGCACAGATCCATTACCTGCGCGAGTTGAACATCGGCGACAGCGTGACGGTGGAAACCCGGCTGATCGCCCATGACGCCAAGCGCCTGCACTATGTCCAGACCATGCGCCACGCCGAGGCCTGGGTCGCGGCGATCAACGAGGCCCTGGTGCTGCATGTCGATCTGACCACCCGCCGCGTCACCCGATGGTCGCCCGAGGTCGAGGCGCGCATCGCGGACACGGTCGCCGCCCATGCCCCCTGCCCCTGCCCGAGCAGGTCGGCCGCCGCATCGGCCTGCCCCGCGGCTGAGCGGCACCGGCCTGTCTTGCGCCGCCCGTGACCCTGCCGCCAACATTCTTCGCTGGGCCGTCATGGGGCGGCGCAAACGCCCTTGCTCCTGCCCGCCCCGGCCGCTAGACGGTGCGGCGGAGACGTGGCCGAGTGGTCGAAGGCACACCCCTGCTAAGGGTGCAGACGGGAAACCGTCTCGAGGGTTCGAATCCCTTCGTCTCCGCCATTCCATATTGATTTCAAGAGATATTTTGGCGACGTTCGCGGTTTACCCGCCAAAATGCCCGCCATGCTGAAAACGCTTGGATGCTGCATGATGCGACAGGCGGCCCCGGCCTGCCTAGGCGCGATGAACCAGCGGCCTAGCTCATTTTCTGAATCGCAGATGCGTTCTGGGCGCTGGGCTGCCGGTCAGCGAACGGAAACCTGCCAGCTTTCACCCCGCTCCTCCCCCAGAGTTTAAGCGCACCCGCCTCATTCGTGACCGGCGACCCGATGCGTTTTCACTCGAAGCTGCCCGGCGACAGGGTAGGACTTCAGGGGGGCTGCACAGCGCCCACGGCTGCGCCCCACTTGGCATCTCCAACTCTGCTCAGCCCAGCGCAGGCGGGGGTGGGCGGAAAGTCTTGCATCTCTGATGGCACCGACCCGTCTCGTCTCTCACGCGCAGATTATTTCCGGTGTCTGAATTTTCCTGCGCCGCGTGAATATTCACTCAAGGCCGGGCAGATGGTCGCGGCTCTCCCTGACCAGCTTGTTGACTAGGGCGCGTAGCTCTACCGCCTCGCGTGAGCGCTCTCCGTGGCGCCAGTTCGGATGCGCTGGGCCGGGCGGAGCGCCCCCGTAAGCACCATGAACGCGGCAGACGCTCCAGCCAGTTACGGCAGGGGCGCGGCATGGCTTGCCCGTCCGCTTGGCCGTGGCCCTGCACCGGGGCGCCGCATTGGCCCGGTCCATGGGGTTAGTAGCGTCACTCTGCGCCATCCATCCTCCTCTCGTGCCCGACCTTATCAACAACGACTTCGGTCCTGCTTAGGGAGGCACTACATCAGGAGCCACTCGTCCGTTGCGACCGTCTGGTCGGTGAACTGCAGGTTCTCGATGTTGGCGAAGCGGTCGATGCCGTCGGCGCGGGTGCCGCCAATGTGGCTGACCTGGTAGAGGCCATCCACGATGTCGATCTGGTACTCGGACCGTGCACCCAAAAACACGAGCGTATCACTGCCTGCACCACCGTCGATCAGGTCCTGCCCGTAGCCGCCAAAGAGGGAGTCGTTCCCGTTGCCGCCATTGAGGGTGTCCCAGCCCAATCCTCCGTAGAGGCGGTCATTGCCCTCACCGCCGTATAGATTGTCGTTCCCAGCCCCTCCATACAGGACGTCATTGGTCAGGTGGCTGCCCGACGCGTAAATGTAATCGCCCTGCGCCGAGCCCGTCAGGGTACGGGCCAGCGACGATACGGAATAACTGTAGATGCTGACCCCTGCGCCCGTCACCGCGCTGGCGTTGATATGATGGGTGGCCAGGGCCGTCCCCTGTATCGGCACCAGCACACCGACTGTGCCGTTGTCTTTCACCTCGACCGAGTCGTACCCCCGCGTGATGCTGACTTGTGAATACAGGGATTGCGCGGCCTCGGCGTTGTTGCAGAAGTCCGCCCGCGGAGGATTCACGGCGGGAATCCAGTCGGTTAGGCTGGGGGCATGAGCAAGCCTTCTCCCGCCCGCTACCGCACGACGAACTGGTCCAGCTACAACGACGC
>NZ_JRKS01000076.1 GCF_000763805.1 Paracoccus sphaerophysae
AGCATCTGCCGCGTGCCCTCGGGCGGGTCGCGGCGGCCCGCAGGCGGTCGCGGACTGGCTGCGCGGGCAGCAGCGGCTGCTGCTGACCGACACCACCATGCGCGACGGGCACCAGTCGCTGCTGGCGACGCGGATGCGATCGATCGACATGATCCGGGTGGCGCCGGCCTATGCCGCGAACCTTCCCGGCCTGTTCTCGGTCGAGTGCTGGGGCGGGGCCACCTTCGACGTGGCCTATCGATTCCTGCAGGAATGCCCCTGGCAGCGGCTGCGCGACATCCGCGCGGCGATGCCGAACGTGATGACGCAGATGCTGCTCAGGGCCTCGAACGGGGTGGGGTACACCAACTATCCCGACAACGTGGTGCAAAGCTTCGTCGCGCAGGCGGCCCGGTCCGGGGTGGACGTGTTCCGGGTCTTCGACAGCCTCAACTGGGTCGAGAACATGCGCGTGGCGATGGACGCGGTGATCGAGGCCGGCAAGCTGTGCGAGGGGGCGGTCTGCTATACCGGCGACATCCTCGACCCCGACCGGGCCAAGTACGACCTGCGCTATTACGTCCGGACCGCCACCGCGCTGCGCGACGCGGGCGCCCATGTGCTGGGCGTCAAGGACATGGCCGGGCTGCTGAAGCCCGCCGCCGCCACCGCGCTGTTCGCCGCGCTGCGCGACGAGGTCGGGCTGCCGATCCATTTCCACACCCACGACACCTCGGGGATCGCCGGCGCGACCGTGCTGGCCGCCGCTGAGGCCGGGGTGGCGGTGGTCGATGCGGCGATGGATGCGTTTTCCGGCGGCACCTCGCAGCCCTGCCTCGGCTCGATCGTCGAGGCGCTGGCCAACACCCCGCGCGACACCGGGCTGGATATCGGCGCGGTGCGCGAGATCTCGAACTACTGGGAACGGGTGCGCGACCAGTATGCGGCCTTCGAGGCGGGGACGCGGGCGCCCGCGTCCGAGGTGTGGCTGCACGAGATGCCGGGGGGCCAGTTCACCAACCTCAAGGCGCAGGCGCGCTCGCTGGGGCTCGAGGATCGCTGGCACGAGGTGGCGCAGGCCTATGCCGATGCGAACGCGATGTTCGGCGACATCGTCAAGGTCACGCCCTCCAGCAAGGTCGTGGGCGACATGGCGCTGATGATGGTGGCCCAGGGGCTGACCCGTGCCCAGGTCGAGGATCCGGCCGTCGAGGTCGCGTTTCCCGATTCGGTCGTGGACATGATGCGCGGCAACCTGGGCCAGCCCCCCGGCGGCTGGCCGCCGGCGCTGCAGGCCAAGGTGCTGAAGGGCGAGGCCCCGATCACCGCCCGCCCCGGCGCACTGATGCCGCCGGTGGACCTGACCGCAGCGCGGGCCGAGCTGGAGCAGAAGCTCGACGGGCTCGACGTCGACGACGAGGACTTCAACGGCTGGCTGATGTATCCCAAGGTGTTTCTCGACTATGCCGAGCGGCACCGCGTCTATGGCCCGGTCCGCACCCTGCCGACGCCCGCCTTCTTCTACGGGATGGAACCCGGGGACGAGATCAGCGCCGAGATCGACCCCGGCAAGACGCTGGAAATCCGCATGCTGACGGTCAGCGAGACCGACGAGGCGGGGGACGCCAAGGTGTTCTTTGAACTCAACGGCCAGCCCCGCAGCGTCCGGGTTCCGAACCGCGCCGCCAAGGCGGTCAGCGCCGCGCGGGCCAAGGCCGATCCGCGCAACCCCGACCATGTCGGCGCGCCGATGCCGGGCGTGGTGGCGACGGTGGCCGTCACCGCGGGGGCGAAGGTCAACGCGGGCGACCTGATGCTGACCATCGAGGCGATGAAGATGGAAACCACCATCCACGCCGACCGTGCGGCGACCGTCAAGGCGGTCCATGTCGCGCCGGGGCAGCAGATCGACGCCAAGGACCTGCTCGTGGAACTGGAATGAGGGAACGGCCCTGCCGGGCCGTGCCTCCGGCGGGGATATTTGGGCAAAGAAGAAGCGCCGGGGAGCGCGCGGCCAAGGCGGTCAGCGCGCGGGCTGGACCTCGACCTGGTCCATCGGGCGGGCAGCGGTCGCAGGCGGGACTGGAAGCTCGCGCAGGATGCAGTCGCCGTCGCGTTTCTCGGCCCAACGGGCTTGGGCGGGATGAGGGGGCATCTCGAAATCGGCGCACAGACGGTAATGCAGCGCGTCGGTGGGCTGATAGCGATAGGGCGCGCCGTTGTCGTCGGCGAGCCGCTCGGGCGCGGGGCAGGACGTGGTCGCGGTCAGATCGGCGGGCAGTATGCTGCCCTGTTCGGTCTGGGAGAGGCATTCCACATGAGCGGCCAGCCGGGCGAGGTCGTCCGTCCGCGCCTGGTCGCGGCGTTCCTTGCGGGCCTGCATCGGGCCGCCTGCGACCGCGAGCCCGACGATCACCAGCACCGCCGCCAGCGCGGCGATGGCGAGGCTCGCCCAGCCCTGGCCCGAGCCTTGGGCGAAACGTCTAGCGGTCATCGAGTTCGGCCCGGTAATAGGCGAAGGCCAGCCCGCCGATCAGCCCGACCAGCGCCGCCTTGGCGAGGAAGCGGGCGGTCAGCTCTCCGTTCAGCAGGGCGTGGACGACGGCAACGAGATCGCCCAGCAGCGCCAGCGCCGCCAGCAGCATGGTGACGGCCGCGAACCACTTGCGCACCAAGGACCGCCGCCGGCCCGGATCGCCCGCCGTGGCCGCCGCCACTCGGCGGTTCAGCCACAGGAACAGCGGCACGGTCGGGATCAGCACCGCCATGTTCCAGCGCATCACGCTGGCCGGCATCGGATGACGCTCGGCCGGATCGGCTAGCAGCAGCTCGATCAGCCGGACCCCCAGCATGGTGAGGTGCCAGCAGATGCAGCCCAGCAGCAGGAACAGCAGCCCATAGATCAGCGCCTCGCGGGCCGAGACATAGGCGCGCGGCCGCGGCACCGGCGGCAGGCCGGGGGGTGCGGGCAGCCAGGTCGAGGTCGCCTCGTGGATTTCCACCGGGCTCCACCCCGCGGCGGCCAGCGCCGCCGACAGCTCGTCGGGGGCGTGGCCGGCGGCGAGGCCCGCGCGGACGAATTCCGCCATGTCATCGATGCGGGCCATGCCGGCTCCCGTCAGGATCGGCGCCATTGGGACCATCGGGGGCGGCCGCGTCAAGCCTGCGATCCTGACCCGCGGCCCCGGCCCGCAGAAAGGTGATTTTACCTCTTGCAGCCCCCGGCCGCCTTGTCTAAATCCCCTGCACCGGCGGCGGATGCCACCGGGACGGGGCGCGGGCGTAGCTCAGGGGTAGAGCATAACCTTGCCAAGGTTAGGGTCGTGAGTTCGAATCTCATCGCCCGCTCCAGATCGAAAAAGGCCGGTCCTGCGGGATCGGCCTTTTTCGTTGCTGCGGTTGCCCGAAGGGGACGAAGGGGATGCCTTACAGCATCCCCGGCAGTACCAGGTCCGGCGGGCGGTGGCCGTCGGCGAAGGTCTTGATGTTGATGATGACCTTTTCGCCCATCTCGGCCCGGCCCTCGACCGTGGCCGACCCCATGTGCGGCAGCATCACCACGTTCGGGCAGTCGCGCAGGCGCGGGTTGATCTCGTGGCCATGCTCGAACACGTCCAGCCCCGCCCCGGCCAGTTCGCCCGCGCGCAGCATCCGGGTCAGGGCGTTCTCGTCGATCACCTCGCCGCGCGAGGTGTTCACGATCACCGCGGACGGCTTCATCAACTTGAGCCGCCGCGCGTTCAGCAGGTGAAAGGTCGAGGGCGTGTGCGGCGCGTTGATCGACAGGATGTCCACCCGCGCCAGCATCTGGTCGAGGCTTTCCCACCAGGTCGCCTTCAGATCCTCCTCGATCTCGGGGCGCAGCCGGCGGCGGTTGTGATAATGGACCTGCATCCCGAAGACATTTGCCCGCCGCGCGATCGCCTGCCCGATCCGGCCCATCCCCAGGATGCCCAGCCGGCGCCCGCCGATCCGGCCGCCCAGATGCGCGGTCGGGGCCCAGCCTTCCCAGCGGCCGGCCTGCATCTCGGCCAGCCCCTCGGGGATGCGGCGGGTGACGGCCAGCATCAGTGCGATGGCCATGTCGGCGGTATCCTCGGTCGCGGCGCCGGGGGTGTTGGACACCAGCACCCCGCGGCGGCGCGCGGATTCGACATCGATATGGTCCACCCCGGCGCCATAGTTGGCGATCAGCCGCAGCCTGTCGCCGGCCTGCGCCAGCAGGTTCGCGTCGATCTGGTCGGTCACGGTCGGGACGAGCACGTCGGTGTCGCGCATCGCCGCGGCGAGTTCTTCGCGGGTCATCCGCACGTCCACATCCCGCAGGCTCACGTCGAACAGTTCAGCAATCCGGGATTCGACGGCCGGCGGCAGCCGGCGGGTCACCGTCACCTTCAGCCGATCACGAGGAGATGCGGTGCCAGCCATGCGACTTCTCTTCCAATGCGGGTTTCCGTTTGGCAAACTGCCCGCAAGGCGGGGCAGGCACAAGACCCCGATCGGGCGGTCCTCCGTCCGGGGGCAGGCATACCGCGCAAGCAGGCGCGGCCGGGCAAGGAAGACGACCAGATGAGCTTTTCACCACGCGCAAAGGCGGGCCCGGCGCGGGACCGGCAGGCCGGACATGGCATGACCCGGCTGCGGGACGGGCTGACGGTGACGATCCTGGCGCTGGGGCTGGCCTCCGGCGCGGCGCTGGCGCAGGAAAAGGCCGCCAAGACCGGCGCCGGCCAGCTGAGCGCCGGGTCCGTGGCGGGGACGACGACGGGGGGCGGGGATGGCCAGGCCGGCCGGGATGCGGCGGCGGGTGGCGCCACCATCGAGGTCGATCCGACCGACATCACCGCGGATTCGCTGATCTCGCGGCATCAGGCCGCACCCCGCGATCCGAACAAGGGGCCGGTGACCAACCTGCCGCTGCCGCGCTATGTCAGCCTCAAGGGCGGCGAGGGCAACGCGCGCCGCGGTCCGTCGCTGTCGCACCGCATCGACTGGGTGTTCCGCCATCCCGGCATGCCGCTTCGGGTGGTGGCCGAGTTCGGCCACTGGCGCCGGGTCGAGGATCAGGACGGCGCCGGCGGCTGGGTGCATTACTCGCTGCTGTCGGGCGTGCGCACGGCGATCGTGACCACCGACATGGCCGAGTTGCGCAGCCGCCCCGACCAGAACGGCGCGGTCATCGCCCGGGCCGAGGCCGGCGCCATCGTGCGGCTGCACGAATGCAGCAAGGACTGGTGCCGGGTGTCGGGCGGCGGCGAAAAGGGCTGGGTGCCCAAGACCTCGCTGTGGGGCGTGGACGCCGGCGAACTGCGCGACTGACCGGGTACCGCGCGAAACGCAAACGCCCCGGAGCATGTCCGGGGCGTTGCAAAGTCAGCTGACGGTCGCGGCTTACATGCAGCGGTAATAGGTCAGCGTGGTGGTGTCCTCGGTCAGGCGCATGATGCCCGGACGGATCGAGATGTTCAGTTCGCGGTTCGCAGCGCCCGAGCAGCCCAGCGAAACCTTGGTGAAGTTGGTCTCGACCGACGAGCTGGTCGCGGTGCAGTCCGCGGTCGGGAAGGTGAACTTGTTGCCCTGCACGACCAGGCGGCCTTTCGAGGCGGGATCGCCGCACTGCGAGGCGACCAGGTTCCAGGTGCCGTTCAGCGTATCCGCGCCGGGGGTGCCGCTGGTCGCGGTGGGCGCAGCCGGGGCAACGTCGGGGCCGTCCACGACGACGACCGGGTCGGCGCCCGGAGCGGTGACGGTGGTGGTGGTCTGGCCGGGCAGACAGGCCGACAGGGACATGGCGGCGGCCAGCGCCAGGGCGGGCTTCAGATAGGTCATTTTTCGGTTACTCCCTCTTGATGACGATCAGCGCGAGGCGCATCTGAATCAGAAAAGCGCGTCACTTACCATTCGTTCCCGAAAATTTGTCGCGGCGCGAAAAAAAACTTCGTCTTTCCGTGCTCTTCGCTCAGATGCCTGCGGCAAGGGCAGCCGCCAGGCTTGGCGGCGGAGGTCAGGCCCCGCAAACCGCGCAACCCGGCCGCGCGGCGATGCGCAGCCGTCGCGTGTCGCCCCACAGCCCGTCGATCAGCACCATCCGCTCGCGCAGCCCTTCGCCCGCGCCGCTGCCGGTCACGCCGGCCAGCAGCTTGATCGCCTCCAGCGCCATGCTGCTGCCGATGATGCCGGGCAAGGCGCCCACGACCCCGGCCTCGGCGCAGGACAGGGCCAGTCCCGGGGCCGGCGGCTCGGGGAACAGGCAGGCGAGGCAGGGGCCGCCGCGGGCTGGGTCGTACAGCGCGATCTGGCCTTCCCACTGCGCGATCGCCCCGGCCAGCAACGGCACGCGGGCCGCCACGCAGGCGGCGTTGACCGCCGCGCGGCTGGCAAAGCTGTCGGTGCCGTCCAGCACGAGGTCGTGGTCGGCGACCAGCGCGGTGTCGTCGGCCGTGATCCGGCGGACCAGGGGGCTGACCGTGACATGCGGGTTGAGCCGGCGCATCGCCTCGGCGGCGGCCTCGGCCTTGGGGCGGCCGATGTCGGCGGTGCCGAAGATCACCTGCCGCTGCAGGTTCGACAGGCTGACCGTGTCGTCGTCTGCGACCGTGATCCGGCCCACCCCGGCGGCGGCGAGATACAGCAGCACTGGCGCGCCCAGGCCTCCGGCGCCGACCACCAGCAGCCGGGCCGCGCGCAGCCGCCGCTGGCCCGCGCCGCCCAGCTCGCGCAGCACGATATGGCGGGCATAGCGGTCGAGTTCATCGTCGCTCAGCGGGCCGGAGAGATCGGCGGGCGGACCCGGCTCTGCAAGCGGCTCAGGGTTGGGCGGCAAGGGTGCGGCCGGTGCCTGCGCCAGCGCCGCCCGATACGGCAGTCCCGCCGTCGCGCCGGCGTCCCGCGTCCGCCGCCGCAGTTCCCCGATCAGCGCCGCATAGCCCAGCGCCAGCAGCAGCGCGCCGCCGGTCACCGTCCACCACGCGAAGCGCGCCAGATCGCCCGATGCGCCGCCGCGCGTGAACAGCCACGCGACGCCGCCCAGCCAGACCGCCGCCACGGCGACGGCCAGCCCGCGCAGGCCGAACCGCCACCCGGTCAGCACCGCGGCGACCGCGCCAAGCAACCCCCAGATCACGACAGCCCCGTCGAGCCGAACCCGCCGGCACGGTCCGACCCCTGCGAAAACGCCTCGACCACGGCAAACACCGGCCGCGCCACCGGCACGAACATCAGCTGCGCGATACGGTCGCCGGGGGTGATCCTGATCTCGGCCCCGCCCGGCGGATTGCGGTTCCAGACGCTCACCTGGATCTCGTCCACGTAATCAGCGTCGATCAACCCGACGCCGTTCCCCAGCACCAGCCCCGCGCGATGCCCCAGCCCGGATCGCGGCAGCACCAGCGCCGCGAGATGCGGATCGGCCATGTGCAGCGCCAGCCCCGACCCGATCAGCAAAGCCGGCGCCCCGGCCGCAATCGCCAGCGGCGCGTCCAGACAGGCGTGCAGATCCACCGCCGCCGCCCCCGCTGTCTGATAGGCCGGCCCGCCCCAGGCCTTCAGCCGGGGGTCCAGCAGCTTCAGCTCCACGCGGGGGGCAAGATCGGTCATCGAGCGGCTCCTTCGGGCGCCAGCCATAGGCCAGCCCGCCCGCCCCGTCACGGGTGGTTCTTCTTTGCTCAAGTATCCCGGGGGCTTCCGAGCGCCCGGAAAACGGTCCGGTGGACCGTTTTCAGCGAGGAAGGCCAGCGGCAGCTGGCGGGGGGCAGCGCCCCCCTGCGACGGTTCGCCCAGCCGCCTGCCTTGCCCCCTGCCCCACAGCGCCTTAGAACGCGGCCTTAACTGCAGGGAAACCGACATGACCCATCCGAAACCCGTCGTCCTGTGCATCCTCGATGGCTGGGGCATCTCGGACCGCCCCGACCAAAGCGCCCCGGACCAGGCCGAGACGCCGAATTATGACCGGCTGCGGGCCGAGTGTCCCAATGCGACGCTGACGACCTTCGGCCCCGATGTGGGGCTGCCGCGCGGGCAGATGGGCAACTCCGAGGTCGGGCACACCAATATCGGCGCCGGCCGGGTGGTGGCGATGGACCTGGGCCAGATCGACCTCGCCATCGAGGATGGCAGCTTCTTCCGGAACGCCGGCATCGGCGGCTTTGTCGCCCGCCTGCGCGAGACGAAGGGGACCGCGCATCTGATGGGGGTGGTGTCGAACGGTGGCGTGCACGGGCATCTCGGCCACATCGCCGCTGCCGCCCGCGCCATCGTCGATCACGGCGTCCCGGTGGTGATCCACGCGATCACCGACGGCCGCGACGTGCCGCCCGCGTCGGCGCAGGGATTCATCACCGAACTGTCCGGCGCGCTGCCCGAGGGCGCCCGCATCGGCACCGTCATCGGCCGCTATTACGCGATGGACCGCGACAACCGGTGGGAGCGGGTGGCGAAAGCCTATGCCGCCATCGCCCACGGCGAGGGGCTGCCGGCGCGGACCGCCGACGCCGCCGTCGTGGACAGCTATGCGCGCGGCGAGACTGACGAATTCATCCTGCCGCACGTGGTCGCGGGCTATGGCGGGGCGCGGGACGGGGACGGTTTCTTCTGCCTCAACTTCCGCGCCGACCGGGCGCGCGAGATCATGGCGGCGCTGGCCCAGCCAGGCTTCGACGCCTTTGACCCCGGCACCCGGCCGCACTGGGCGGCGGTGCTGGGGATGGTCGATTACTCGGCGCTGCATGACGAATACATGGGCGCGGCCTACCCCAAGCGGCAGGTGGTGAACACGCTGGGCGCGTGGGTGGCGGCGCAGGGGCTGCGGCAGTTCCGGCTGGCCGAGACGGAGAAATATCCGCACGTCACCTTCTTCCTGAATGGCGGGCGCGAGGTGCCCGAGCCGGGCGAGGACCGCTTCATGCCCGCCAGCCCCAAGGTGGCGACCTATGACCTCGCGCCCGAGATGGCCGCCGCCGAGGTGACCGCGAAGCTGGTCGAGGCGATCGACGCCGGCTACGACCTGATCGTGGTGAACTTCGCCAATCCCGACATGGTCGGCCATACCGGCAGCCTGCCCGCCGCGATGCGCGCCTGCGAGGCGGTGGATCGCGGCCTTGGCGCGATGCTGGCGGCGCTGGACGCGGCCGGGGGCGCGGCGGTCATCATAGCCGATCACGGCAATTGCGAGACGATGGTGGACCCGGTGACGGGCGGGCCGCACACCGCCCACACCACCAACCCGGTGCCGGTGATCGTCTATCGCGGTCCCCAAGGCGCGACGCTGCGCACCGGCGGGCGGCTGGCCGACGTGGCGCCGACGGTGCTGGACCTGATGGGCCTGCCGCTGCCGCCCGAGATGACCGGCCGCAGCCTGATCGAGCGGCCCGGCGCGTGACCCCTCGCGGCTCTCTCGCGCTGGCGGCGCTGCTGGCCGCCGCCGTGCCGGCGGTCGGCCAGGGCATCGTCACCGAGGGCGGGCGCAGCGCCGTCACCGCCGCGGCGGGCGCCGACCCCGCGCGCGAGGCGCAGACCCCGGCCGAGGCCGCCGCCGCGCAGGCCGCCGAGGCCGCGCAGGCGCTGCGCCAGGCGATGGAGAAACTGGACGGCGCCCTGTCAGCCGACGACCAGGTCATCGCGCTGGGGAAGGTGATCCGCGCCTATGAACAGGGCCAGGCCGCGCTGCGCGACAGCCTGCGCCGCGCCGCCCTGCGCGAGGCGCAGGTGCGCGGCGAATTCGAACAGCGCCGCGAACGGCTCGCCCGCGTCATCGGGGTGATGACCGCGATGCAGCAATCGCCGGAAACGCTGATGCTGCTGCATCCCGCGGGCGCCGCCAGCACGGCGCAGTCGGGGATGGTGCTGTCGGCGATCACCCCTGCCCTGCAGGCCGAGGCTGACCGCCTGAAATCCGGGCTGGACGAGATCGCCACTGTCCGCGCCATCGAACAATCCGCCGCCGACACGCTGGCCCAGGGGCTGGGCCAGGTGCAGGAGGCGCGGCGGCTGCTGGCCTCGGCGGTCACCGACCGCTCGCAGGTGCCGACCCGCTTCGGCGAGGACCCGGCCGAACTGACCAGCTTGCTGAAATCGGCCGAGACGCTGGACGCCTTTGCCCAGGGCATCGCCCAGATGGAACGGGATATCGGTGCCCCGATGGCCGATTTCGAGGCCGCGCAGGGCAGCCTGCCGCTGCCCGCGATGGGCACGGTGCTGCGCGAACCGGGGCAGCCCGACGCGCGCGGCGTCAAGCGCCCGGGCCTGACGCTCGGGACCGCCCCGGCGGCGCTGGTCACCGCACCGTGGCCGGCGACGATCCGCTATCGCGGGCCGCTGCTGGATTACGGCAATGTGATGATCGTCGAACCGGCGGGGGGCTATCTGCTGGTGCTGGCCGGGCTGGCGCAGGTCTTTGGCGAGACCGGCGACGTCGTCGCGGCGGGCGAACCCCTTGGCCTGATGGGCGGACAGGAAGGCGCGGCATCCGAATTCGGCGCCGCCTTCGTCGAGGCCGCGGCCGGCGGCAAGCTGCCCAATTCCTCGCAGCAGCTGTATGTCGAACTGCGCAGGGGCAAGGAAACACTGGACCCGGCCGAATGGTTCGTGATGAATCCCGTCATCACGCCCGCGACGGACTCGGGCACTTCCTTGGACGCGGACGCCTTGGCCGCGGGCCAGACAGACGAAAACGCCGGGACAGACGAACAGGTCAGGACGACGGAATGAAGAAACACCTCATGGCCGGCATCGGCGGAACGCTTGCCGGCATCCTTGTCACGACGCAGCTGGCCGGACCGCTGATCGCGCAGGAAAGCGAAAAGAACAGCTCGGTCTATGAACAGCTGGACCTGTTCGGCAACGTGTTCGAGCGCGTCCAGCAGGATTACGTCGAGGAGGTCGACGCCAAGGCGCTGATCGAGGCCGCGATCAACGGCATGCTGACCTCGCTGGACCCGCATTCCTCGTTCCTCGCCGCCAACGATTACCAGGACATGCAGGAACAGACCCGCGGCAGCTTCGGCGGGCTGGGGATCGAGGTCGGGCAGGAAGACGGGCTGGTCAAGGTGATCTCGCCGATGGACGGCACCCCCGCCGCCGAGGCCGGGATCAAGCCCGCCGACTTCATCACCCATGTGAACGGCGAATCGCTGATGGGTCTGTCGCTGGACGAGGCGGTGGAAAAGATGCGCGGCCCGATCGGATCCGAGGTCACCGTGACCATCCTGCGCGAGGGCGAGAAGGAACCCTTCGACGTGAAGATGACGCGCGAGACGATCAAGCTGACCGTCGTGCGCTCGCGCGTGGAAGGCCACGCCGTCGTCCTGCGCGTCGCCACCTTCAACGACGAGACCTACGACACGCTGAAGGCCGAGCTGGAAAAGTCGGTCAAGGAAGCCGGCGGCATCGACAAGGTGACCGGCTTCGTGCTGGACCTGCGCAACAACCCCGGCGGCCTACTGGACCAGGCGGTGCTGGTGTCGGACGCGTTCCTCGACAAGGGCGAGATCACCTCGACCCGCGGCCGCAACCCCGACGACAGCGAACGCTGGAATGCCGAACCGGGCGATCTCGCGCAGGGCAAGCCGATGGTGGCGCTGATCAACGGCGGCTCGGCCAGCGCGTCCGAGATCGTGACCGGGGCGCTGCAGGACCACCGGCGGGCGATCGTCGTCGGCACCAAGTCCTTCGGCAAGGGCTCGGTCCAGACGGTGATGCCGGTGACCGCCGATAGCGCCATCCGGCTGACCACGGCGCGCTATTACACGCCGTCTGGCCGGTCGATCCAGGCGCTGGGGATCAACCCCGACATCATCGTCGAACAGCCCCGCCCCAAGCCCGAGGACGAGGCCGAGGCGGACAAGCCGAAAAGCGCGTCGAACTTCTCGACCTCGGAAAGCGACCTGCGCGGGGCGCTGAACAACGATTCGATCAGCGACGAGGAAAAGCGCCAGATCGAGGAAGAGGCCAAGCAGGTCGAGGCGACCGCCAAGCTGCGCGAGGAGGATTACCAGCTGGCCTATGCGGTCGACATCCTCAAGGGCCTGGCGGCGGTCGATTTCTCGGCCCGCGACGTGGCCGATGCGGCCAAGCCCGCGGTGACCGGCGACGACGCGACCTCGAACGCCGCGAAAGAGGGTGCCGCGCCGACCGGCGAGGGTGATCCGGCGGATGGCGAGCCGGCTGGCAGCGACGCCTCGCAAGGGGGCGCAGCGCCTGCTGGCGCGACGGACGCGGCCCCGGCGGACGGGGAAGACGCGACCGCGACGCCCGAGACCGCGCCGGCGGATGCGCCCGCGGATACCCAGCCCGCCGATGCGGGCTCCGATGCCGCGATGCCCGACACCGACGCCACCGACCCGGAAAGCGACGCCCCCGGCACCGACGGCCCCGCAACCGACGCGGTCGAGCTGCCCGCCGACGCCACCC
>NZ_JRKS01000077.1 GCF_000763805.1 Paracoccus sphaerophysae
AGCCGTGCACGTCCCGCCCCCGCCCGCCACGCCCGACGAGCGGGCGGCGGCGGAGGGCATCTCGCTCCGGCCCGACAGCATCACCGTGCGAGGGGCCACGATCTGGACCCCGGTGCCGCCGCCCTTGGCGGGGGGGCCGGTGACGGGCCCACCGACGGACGGCGACCGGCCGGCGGCGCGGCCCGAGCGGCCGGCTCCCTGATCCCCCTCGCCCCGGCGGCAGAGGCGGCGTAGGATCGGCGGCATGAACCAGACCGAACTGATGATCGCCCTGGGCGCGGCGCTGTTCGCCGCCTTCCTGCTGGGCTGGCTGGCCGGCTGGCTGACCCATCGCGCCGGCGGCGCGGCGCCTGCGCCCGGGCCAGACAACGACGCCGTGGGGCGGCTGGCCGCCGCCGAAACTGCCGCGGCGCAAGCCCGCGAGGAACTGCGCGAGGCGCATCTCGAGATCGAGGAATTGCGGGCCTATATCGACCGCCGGCTGGCGAAGAAGCCCGAGGCCTAGGGCTTGCGCACCACCAGAGTCGTCCAGTCGCCCAGATCGTCACGGCGGACCAGCGCGATGCCTGCGCGGTCATAGGCGGCCACGACCTCGTCGCCCTGCGCGGTCAGGATGCCCGACAGGATCGCCTGCCCGCCCGGCGCGAGATGGCGGGCCATGTCCGGGGCCAGCTCGATCAGCGGCTGCTTGAGGATGTTGGCGAAAACCAGGTCATAGGGCCCCGCGTCGTGCAGCAGCGGGTGGCCGAAGCCTTCGGCGAGCAGGCATTCCACCCGCCCCGCCAGGCCGTTCGCCAGCACGTTCGCCTGCGCGGTCTCGACCGCGACCGGGTCGATGTCGCTGGCCAGCACCACGCCGGGCAGCACCCGCGCCGCGGCCATCGCCAGCACCGCCGTGCCGCAGCCGATGTCGGCGATGCGGTGCGGTGTCTCGCCCGCAGAGATCATCCGGTCCAGCGCCAGCAGGCAGCCCCTGGTGGTGTCGTGATGGCCGGTGCCGAACGCCATCGCGGCCTCGATGCACAGCGCCTCGGCACCCTCGGGGACCTTGTCGGCGTCATGGCTGCCGTGGACGAAGAACCGCCCGGCCTCGACCGGGGACAGCTCGCGGCGGACATGGGCGACCCAGTCCACCTCGGGCAGTTCGGACACCACGAAGGGCTGGGCGCCGTGGGCGGCGGCGAGCAGCGCGAGCGCGACCTCGTCGGGGGCCTCGGTGAAATAGACGCCGACCTCCCAGCGGTCGCTGCCGTCCTCGATCTCGAAGACGCCGTTGCCCACGGGTTCGGGGGTGAGGTCCTCGCAGGCCTCGGCGAGCGCCTCGGCGGCCGGCCGGCCCTGGGCCTGGGTCAGCGCGGTCCAGGTCGGCATCAGAGCGCCCCGCCGGCCACCACCGAACCGCCGCCGGTCGAGGACGGCGAGGGTTCCGGGTTGCCGTCCTTTTCGCCGGTCGCGACCTCGTGGACCGATTCGGCGCTGGAGGCCTGCACCCCGGTCCCGCGCAGCCCGCAATAGCCGTGCGGCACCTTGTGCAGATATTGCTGATGATCGTCCTCGGGCGCGCGGTAATAGGCGGCCAGCGGCGCGATCTGCGTGGTGATCCCGGGGAAGCCGGCCACGGCCAGGCGGTTGTCGTAGTCGGTCTTGCTGGTCTCGGCGGCGATGCGCTGGCTGTCGGTGGTGGTGAAGATCACCGAGCGATACTGGTCGCCCACGTCGTTGCCCTGGCGGTTGCCCTGGGTCGGGTCGTGGTTTTCCCAGAATATCTTGAGTATCTGTTCGGTGCTGATCCGGCTGGGGTCATAGACCACGCGCACCACCTCGGCGTGGCCGGTGCCGCCGGCGCATACCTGCTTGTAGGTCGGGTTCGGCACCGTGCCGCCGGCAAAGCCCACCTCGGTCAGCCAGACGCCGTCCTGCTGCCAGAACAGCCGCTCGACCCCCCAGTAGCAGCCCATGCCGAGGACGATCTCCTCGAAGCCGTGGGGTGCGGGTTCGCCCAGGGGGCGGTCATAGATGGCGTGGACGGGTGCGGTCATGGCGGTGGACCTCCTGAACTCGTGGGATGGATGTAAGCGCGGCGGGGGCGCAGCACAACGCCCGGCGGTCGCGGGGGGTTGCGCTGCGGCGAGGCTCGCGGCTGACTGCGCGGGCAGGACCGGGGCGCCGCCCCGGACCCCGGGATATTTCCGGACAGGAGAGCATCATGCGGGCGGGACGGCTGAACCTGATTACCGACGTGGCCGGGCTGCGGGTCGGCAATGCCGCGGATGCGGGGTTGAAATCCGGGGTGACGGTGCTGACGGGGGACGCACCCTTTGCCTGCGGGGTGCATGTGATGGGCGGCGCGCCGGGCACGCGCGAAACCGACCTGCTGGCCCCCGACCGGCTGGTGCAGGCGGTCGATGCGCTGGTGCTGTCGGGCGGATCGGCCTTCGGGCTGGCGGCGGCGGACGGGGTGATGGCCGGCCTGCGGGCGGCCGGGCGCGGCTTTGCGGTGGGCGCGGCGCGGGTGCCGATCGTGCCGGGCGCGATCCTGTTCGACCTGCTGAACGGCGGCAACAAGGGCTGGACGGACAATCCCTATCCGGCGCTGGGGCGGCAGGCGCTGGACGCCGCCGCGACCCAATTCGCCATAGGGTCCGAGGGCGCCGGCACCGGGGCGATGACGGCACAGTGGAAGGGGGGTCTTGGGTCAGCCTCGGCGGTGCTGGCGGGCGGGACCACGGTGGGGGCGCTGGTGGCGGTGAACGCGCTGGGGTCGGTGACCGCGCCCTCGGGGCAGTTCTGGGCTGGACCGTGGGAAATCGGCGCCGAGTTCGGGGGGCTGGGCCTGGGCGGGCCGTTCGACCCGCAAGCCGAGCCGCGGCCCGAGAAGCGGCAGGGCGAGGCCACCACCATCGCCATCGTCGCGACCGACGCGGCGCTGGCGAAGCCGGCGCTGACGCGGCTGGCGACCGCCGCGCATGACGGGCTGGCGCGGGCCATCGTGCCGTCGCACACGCCCTTTGACGGCGACCTGGTCTTTGCGGTGTCGACCGGATCGCGGGCGGACGCCGATCCCTTCGGGCTGGGCCACGCCGCGGCCTGCGTGCTGGCGCGGGCCGTGGCGCGGGCGGTGTTCGCGGCGGCTCCGGCCCCCGGCGACCGGCAGCCGTGCTGGCATGAGCGGGCGCGCGCATGAGAAAGGGCGGGGCCTCGCGGCCCCGCCCCCCTTGTCGCCACGGGTGAGGGACGCCCTTAGCGATAGACGTAGACGATCTTGCGGTCGGTCGGGCTCACCAGAACCGGTTGGCCGTTGATGGTCACGTATTTGTAGTCAGGCTGATCGGGGATGTCATACAGGGTGACGGTGTCCGGGACGCCGGCGCCGACGACGACCTCGCCGTCCAGGATGACAGGATCATGCGGGTTGGCGTCGATATAGGTGCGGACCTCGGGCGCCGGGTCCAGGCTGGCCGCCGCGCCGGCCGAACCGCCGATCGCCGCGCCGACCAGCGCACCCACCGGGCCCGCCACGACCGCGCCCACAGCCGCGCCGGTGGCGCCGCCCACGGCGGTGTCGGTCGTCTGCTTGGCCGGATCGGCAGCCGCCGGAGCCTCGATCACCGTAACGCCCACCGCCTGGCGGTTGGGATACAGCGGCTCGACCTTTTCGCCGACCTTGGCGGTCAGGTAATCACCATAGGCCCAGCCCTTCTGGTCCTTGTAGGTCACTTCGCACCAGTTGGCCGATTCGATGCAGCCGGTGACCGCGACCTCATCGCCATTGGCGATCACGCCGATGATCGACGCCGTGGATTGCGGGGCCGAGCGCAGGTTCAGGTCGGTCGCGGCCGTGGCCGAGGTCTCGGCAAAGGCAGCGCCGGTGAAAGCCAGAGCAGCGACAGTCGTGGTTGCAAGCAGCTTTTTCATGGTTCCAGTTCCCTTTCAGCCGGGCTTCGGCCCGTCGGAGGAAAAACGATGTCGCGGCGGGTCCCGTTTCTCACGCGGCGGTCACATTTACTTATCGTGGAAACACGGGCGGTTGGGTGAGGCCGTTCCGGCGCGCGGCGGCACCCGTGCGCCGCAAGGCGGGCACTCCGCGACGAACGGCGCCGCTTTGACAAGCCTGTGGCGTCATGGTGAGGTCCGGCGAAATCGCTGACGGAGCTCTCGCCATGACCGCCCATTCCACCGATCTCAAGACGCTGCTGAAGGACCCCTCGCTGCTGGAAACCCGCGCCTTCGTGGCCGGGGATTGGGTGGACGCCGACGACGGCGCGACCTTCGAGGTCAGGAACCCCGCCCGCGGCGACGTGATCGCGCAGGTGGCCGACCTGAGCCGGGCCGAGGTCAAACGCGCCATCGAGGCCGCCCACGCGGCGATGAAGGGCTGGCAGGCCCGCACCGCCAAGGAACGCGCCCAGGTCATGCGCAGGTGGTTCGACCTGATGATCGAAAACCAGGACGACCTGGGCAAGATCCTGACCGCCGAGCAGGGCAAGCCGCTGCCCGAGGCCAAGGGCGAGATCGCCTATGGCGCCAGCTTCATCGAGTGGTTCGGCGAAGAGGCCAAGCGCGTCTATGGCGAGACCATCCCCGGCCACCAGCCCGACAAGCGCCTGACCGTGCTGCGCCAGCCGATCGGGGTGGTCGGCTCGATCACGCCGTGGAATTTCCCCAACGCGATGATCACCCGCAAATGCGGGCCCGCGCTGGCCGTGGGCTGCGGCTTCGTCGCCCGCCCCGCCGCGGAAACCCCGCTGAGCGCCTTGGCGCTGGCGGTGCTGGGGGAACGCGCCGGGCTGCCCAAGGGCATCCTGTCGGTGGTCACCTCCTCGCGGTCGTCGGAGATCGGCAAGGAGTTCTGCGAGAACCCGCTGGTGCGCAAGCTGACCTTCACCGGCTCGACCGAGGTGGGGCGCATCCTGCTGCGGCAGGCGGCGGATCAGGTCCTGAAATGCTCGATGGAGCTGGGCGGAAACGCGCCATTCATCGTTTTCGACGACGCCGATCTGGACGCGGCGGTCGAAGGCGCGATGGCGTCCAAGTTCCGCAACAACGGCCAGACCTGTGTCTGCGCGAACCGCATCTATGTGCAGGCCGGGGTCTATGACGATTTCGCCAGACGCCTGGCCGTGGCGGTGGACAAGTTGACCGTCGGCGACGGGCTGGTCGAGGGCACCACCACCGGCCCGCTGATCAACGAAGCCGCCGTCGAGAAGGTCGAAGAGCACATCGCCGACGTTCTGGCCCAGGGCGGTCAGGTGGTCACCGGCGGCAAGCGCAAGGATGGGCTGTTCTTCCAGCCGACGGTGATGACCGGGGTCCGCGACGACGCCAAGGTCGCGACCGAGGAAACCTTCGGCCCGCTCGCGCCGCTGTTACGGTTCGAGACCGAGGACGAGGTGATCGCAAAGGCCAACGCCACGATCTTTGGCCTTGCCGCCTATTTCTACGCCCGCGACGTGGGCCGCATCACGCGGGTGCAGGAAGCGCTGGAGTACGGGATCGTCGGCGTCAACACCGGGATCATCTCGACCGAGGTGGCGCCCTTCGGCGGCGTCAAGCAGTCGGGGCTGGGCCGCGAAGGCTCGCGCCACGGGATCGAGGATTACCTCGAGATGAAATACGTCTGCCTGTCGATCTGACAGGCCGGACGGCCGCAGAGGTGAGGCCGGCCCCCGAAGGGCCGGCCGGTGCGATCAGGCGATGATCAGGTCGTCGCGCAGCTCGGCCACGGTGATGCCATCGATCCTCAGCATGCCGCCGGCGATCACCAGATCGACCCCGCCATCGCGTTCGGTGGCACCGGCCGTGATTGCATCGGCGCTGAGCCCCGAGATTCCGGCGGCGTCGATGCGGATCAGGTCGCGGTCGTTCTGGAAGTCTCCGATCCGGGCGGTCTGGCCGGCGGCAAAGACGAACACGTCGTTGCCGCCGCCGCCGAACAGCACGTCCTCGCCGCCGCCGCCGACCAGGACGTTGCGCGCGGCGTTGCCGATCAGCACGTTCGCCTGCTCGTTGCCGATTACCTGCACCGCGTTGGTGCCGATGACCTCGACCCGTTCGAGATGCGCGCCAAGCACGATGTCGGTGCCGGTGACGACGGTGTCCACGCCCTGCCCGGCGGTTTCCACGATCGTGTCAAGCTGGTCGCGGTGATAGACGTCGTTGCCCGTCCCGCCCACCAGCCGGTCGGCGCCGGCGTTGCCGGCCAGCGTGTCGTTGCCGGCCATGCCGAAGATGGTGTCGTTGCCCGCCCCACCCGACAGCACGTTCACCTGGCTGTTGCCGACGACGGTGTTGGCCACGGCATTGCCGGTGCCGACCCGGGCGAAGGACTGGATCAGCAGCAGCGCCTCGAAGTTGACGCCGAGCGTAAAGCTGAAATCCGCGCGGACCCGGTCGATCCCCTCGCCCGCCAGCTCGACCAGCGTGTCGCGGGCGTCGACGATGTAAAGGTCGTTGCCCGCGCCGCCGACCAGACGGTCGGCGCCGACGCCGCCTTCCAGCGTGTCGTTGCCGGCGACGCCAAAGATCGTGTCGTTGCCGGCCATGCCGCTGACCCAGTTGCCCACGGCGTTGCCGACGATGCGGTCGTTGTTGCTGCCGGCGACGGCGTTCTCGATCACCGTGCCCTGGGCGATCGACAGGTTGCCGATCAGCCCGTAGATGTTCGAGATGCTGCCCCCGGCCATGTTGATGACCTGCGCGTTCCGGTCGGCGCTGAAATTCAGCCGGTCGATGCCGCCCTGGTCCAGGATGGTCATCGTGACCGTCTCGCGCGCCACCATCAGCCGGTTGGCCATCCCGAAGGCGCCGGTGATGTTGCTGCCCTCGCCCCAGACCGAATTGCCGCCGTTGAGATTGCGCGGCAGCCCATAGATGTCCTGCACCGCGATGATGTCGGCGATCATCGGGGTGACGACATAGGCGCGGGTGGCGTCCACGTTGGGATTGTCGGTCTGGTTGAAATACGACATCACCGTCGCTTGCCAACTGTCGTTGTCATAGTGGTTGTCGACACCCCAGTCGGCGGAGCCGTTATAGTTCCCGGCATGGCCCAGACCCAGCGCGTGGCCGATCTCGTGGATGTAGGTCTGATAGAAGTAGCTGGCAAAGCCGGTGCCCGGTCCGCCGGCCCAGGTGACGGGGATGTTGACGTCGGACGACACGACCGTGTTGCCCGCGCCGCGGGTCACGCCGCAATAGGCGCCGCTGGGATCGTCGTTGGTGAACCGGATATTCGCCCCCGACCCCGCGGTCGAGGTGGTGTTGAAGCGGATGCCGGTCACCTCGGACCAGGCATTCAGCGCCATGCGTGCGTGCTGCTGTTCCGCCGGGCTGAGATCGGTCAGGTCGCAGGTCAGTACCCCGCCCGGCGCGACGTCATAGGACCGTTCCGGCTGGCCCTTGTCTTCCCAGAAGCCGACCCGCAGGTAATCCGCGATCTCCTGCGGCGTCAGCCAGCCGCTTGCCGGGGGCGGGCCACCCGACAGGGCGACGCCGATGGCATAGGTGCCGTAATCGGCGTCGTCAAAGGTATCGGCCTCGATGTAATAGGTCCCGGTGCGGGTGGCGGTAAAGCTCAGCGCCGAATCGTAGCCGTCGTAGTCGTCGTTGTATGCCACGACACTGCCGCTGGCATCGCGCAGCGTCAGATACGGGTCGGCGACCGGATCGCCGCCGGCCGCGATCATGGCGAAGTCATAGCTCTGGCCCGCCACCAGCTGCACCGCGATCCAGTCGGCGCCGTCGGCCCCGCCCAGGCGCCCCGAAAAGGTGTCGCCCGGATTGATTCGATAGGTGGTGGCGGCGGTCGCGGCCGCGTCTGCGCCCTCGACCAGGTTGGCGTGCAGCGCGTTGCCGCAGCAGGGGCAGGCGGCGGGGGCGCCGGCATCTGCGGGCGGCGCGGTCCAGGTGATGTTTCCAGGCGACAGAAAGGGCATGGTCGGCTTTCGTCCAGGGAAATGGGTGGGGCTGGCGACAGGTTAACGCAACTGGGCGCCACGCTCCATCATTTCCAGCCTGTTAGTTTGGACAGGGTGACGCGGCCGCGTCACATCATCTCGACCGCGATCGCCGTGCCCTCTCCGCCGCCGATGCAGATCGCGGCGACGCCGCGCTTCTTGCCCTGCCGGGCCAACTCGTGGACCAGCGTCACCACGATCCGCGCCCCCGAAGCGCCGATCGGGTGGCCCAGCGCGCAGGCGCCGCCGTTCACGTTCACCACCTCAGGCGACAGGCCCATCTTCTGCATGAAGGCCATCGGCACCACGGCGAAGGCCTCGTTCACCTCCCACAGATCGACGTCGTCCCTGGTCCAGCCGATCCTGGCCAGCAGCTTTTCCGCCGCCGGGACCGGGGCGGTCGGGAAGTCGTCCGGGGCCTGGGCGTGGCCGGCATGGCCGACGATGCGGGCGATGGCGCCGTCGGGGTCGTCCGACAGCACCAGCGCCGCCGCCCCGTCCGAGATCGAGGACGAGTTCGCCGCCGTCACCGTGCCGTCCTTGCGGAACGCGGGCTTCAGCGTCGGGATCTTGTCGGGGCGTGCGTTGCCGGGCTGTTCGTCGGTGTCCACCACCGTCTCGCCGCCCCGGCCCGCGACTGTCACCGCCACGACCTCGTCAGCGAACCGCCCCTCGGCGATCGCCGCCTTGGCGCGGGTCAGCGAGCGCAGCGCATAGTCGTCCTGCGCCTCGCGGGTGAACTGGAATTGGCCGGCGCAATCCTCGGCGAAGGTGCCCATCAGGCGGCCCTTGTCATAGGCGTCCTCGAGCCCGTCGAGAAACATGCTGTCCTTGACCTCGGCATGGCCGAGCCGTGCCCCGCCGCGCATCTTGGGCAGCAGGTAAGGGGCGTTGGTCATGCTTTCCATGCCGCCCGCGACGATGGTCCGGGCCGATCCGGCGCGGATCGAATCCGACGCCGACATCAGCGCCTGCATCCCCGACCCGCACATCTTGTTCAGCGTGACCGCGGGCACCGATTGCGGCAGTCCCGCCCCCAGCGCCGCCTGCCGCGCCGGGGCCTGCCCCTGGCCGGCGGGCAGCACGCAGCCCATCAACACCTCGTCCACGGCCTGCGGATCGGTCCCCGCGCGCGACAGCGCCGCGGCGATGGCCGCGGCGCCCAGCTGCGGGGCAGAGAGGGCGGACAGCGCGCCCTGCATGCCCCCCATCGGCGTGCGGACGGCAGAGCGGATATAGACGTCGGTCATCGGGAGCCTCGGGTCCGCTTACGGTTTGGCAAGGATTTCCGGTTAGGAATGGGTCACCGAGGGATTCGCCGCAAGAGGCATCAGGGCATGGCTTTCACGATCGAGGATATTGCCGACGGCGTCGTGGTGCGGGTGTGCGATGCCCGGCTGGACGCGGCGCAGGCGATCCATTTCAAGGATCGGCTGCGCGACGTGGTCGGGCGGAACGGGCCGCTGATCCTGCTGGACCTCGGCAAGGTCGATTTCATGGATAGCTCGGGGCTAGGCGCGATTCTCGCGATCCGCCGCGCGCTGCCGCGAACCCACCGGATGGAACTCGCGGCGCTGACGCCCAACGTCGACCGGGTGTTCCGGCTCACGCGGATGGACACGGTGTTCACGATCCACGAGACGGCCCCTGCGGGGACGCCGCGGCCGGTCCGCAACGGCGGAACCCAGCCGCTGGACGGGCTGGCCTGATGGGGCGGTCGCCGGTTCCGCCTGCGGGGCCGCGGCGCGGCGGCCCGGTCGGGGCCGCGGGACATAGCGGCACACCGCCGCTGTTCCACCGGGTGATGGACGCCTCGCTGACCGAGGTGCGCCAGGCGCTGATCGACCTGCGTGCCCGTTTCGACGGGCGGGTGGACTCTGATGCGCTGGGCCGGCTGGAACTGGTCCTGGCCGAAATCCTGAACAACATCGCGCTGCACGGCGCCGGCACGGGCGAGAGCGCGGCTGCGGCGCGGCCGGGTTCGGTGACGGTGCATCTGTCGGTGACCAGCCACGGCGGCGGGCTGGCCTGCGCGGTGATCGACGACGGGGCGCCGCTTCCGGCGGAATGCCTGGTGACGGCCGACCGGATGCCGGCGCCCGAAATCGCCGCGATGAACGCCGGCGGCTTTGGCTGGTACATCATCCGCGACCTCACCCAGTCGCTGTTCTATTTCCGCGAGAACACCCTGAACGTGCTGTGCTTCCACATCCCCGGCCCTTCGGCCGGCCGGGGCGGGCAGGTGCGGGCCGGAGTCGGCTGAGGCCGGCGGGGCGGGGGCGCCCGCAGAATGGCCGTGCTGCCCGCGCGGCTGCGCGGCACCATGCGGCCGTAGGGCCGTTGCCCTGCGGCCGCGATCGCAGCGCCTGCGCCAGGCGCAGCGAGCGGTCGACGTCGCGGCGGAACCGATCCTCGCCCCCGGGGGTCGCGGCAACCCGCGCGGCCCATCCGGCTCAGCCGCGGGACCGATCGTGGTTCAGCCGCCCTCGGGATGGAAATGATCGTGGATCGTCCGCGCCATCGTCGCCGAGATGCCCGGCGCGGCCTGAAGATCGGCGAGACCGGCCCGCGCCACCGCCTTCGCCGATCCGAAATGCGCCAGCAGTGCGCGCTTGCGGGCCGCGCCGATGCCCGCGATCTCGTCCAGCGGGTTTGCCATCGCCTGCTTGGTGCGCCGGGCCCGGTGGGTGCCGATCGCCCAGCGATGCGCCTCGTCGCGCAGGCGCTGGACGAAATACAGCACCGGGTCGTTCATCCGCAGCGCGTAGGGGCGCTTGCCGGGGCGGTGGAATTCCTCTTTCCCGTGGTCGCGGTCCTGGCCCTTGGCGACGCCGATCAGCGGGATGTCCTCGACCCCCAGCTCGGCCAGGATGCCCGCCACGGCCGAGACCTGCCCCGCCCCGCCGTCGATCAGCAACAGGTCCGGCCAGGCCTCGGTCTGCCGGTCGGGGTCCTCCTTCAGCAGGCGCGAGAACCGCCGGGTCAGCACCTCGCGCATCATGCCGAAATCGTCGCCCGGAGTGATCTCGGTGCCCTTGATGTTGAACTTGCGGTACTGGCTTTTCACCCAGCCATCCGGCCCCGACACCACCATCCCGCCCACCGGGGCCGTGCCCTGGATGTGCGAGTTGTCATAGACCTCGATCCGCCGCGGCGGCGCCGGCAGCTCGAACGCCTCGGCCAGCCCCTCCAGCAGGCGCCGCTGGGTGGCGCTTTCCGCCAGCCGGCGGCTGAGGCTTTCGCGCGCGTTGCGCAGCGCGTTCGCCACCAGCTCGGCCTTTTCGCCCCGCTGGGGCACGCCCATCGCCACCCGGCGGCCGGCGCGGTCCGACAGCACCTGCGCCATCAGCTCCATGTCCTCGACCGGGTGGCTCAGCAGCACAAGCCGCGGCGGGATCTTGTCGTCATAGAACTGCGCGACGAAGGCCTGCATGATCTCGGCCGGGTTCTCGGTCCCGCCGGTCCGCGGGTAGAAATCGCGGTTCCCCCAGCTCTGGTTGCCGCGGATGAAGAAGACCTGCACGCAGGCCTGGCCGCCATCCATGTGCAACGCGATCACGTCCGCCTCGGGGACCTTCCTGGGGTTGATCGCCTGCACCGACTGCACCGCGGTCAGCGCCTTGATCCGGTCGCGCAGCGCCGCCGCGCGTTCGTATTCCATCGCCGCCGCGGCCTCGGACATCTCGGCGGCCAGCCGCGCCTGCACCGCGGTCGAGCGGCCTTGCAGGAAGCGCTCGGCATCCGCCACCAGATCGCCATAGGCCGCCTCATCGACCCGCCCAACGCAGGGGGCGCTGCAGCGCTTGATCTGGTACAGCAGGCAGGGCCGGGTGCGCGAGGCGAACGTCGCATCGGTGCAGTTGCGCAACAGGAACACCCGCTGCAGCTGGGTCAGCGTGCGGTTCACCGCCCCGGCGCTGGCGAAGGGGCCGTAATAGTCGCCCTTTTCGGACTTGGCGCCGCGGTGCTTCTTGATCTGCGGGAACGGGTGGTCCTTGGCCACCAGGATGTTGGGGAAGGATTTGTCGTCCCGCAACAGCACGTTATAGCGCGGCTTCAGCTGCTTGATGAGGTTCTGTTCCAGCAGCAGCGCCTCGGTTTCCGTGCGCGTGGTCAGGAACATCATCGAGGCCGTGTCGCGGATCATCCGCGCGATGCGCCCGGAATGACCCGAGGGGCGGGCATAGTTCGACACCCGCGCCTTGAGATTGCGGGCCTTGCCGACATACAGCACTGCGCCCTGCGCATCGAGCATGCGATAGACGCCGGGCGAGCCGTCCAGCCGGCGGCAGTAATCCGCGATCAGCCGGTGCCCGGTGGGCGGGGCTGGCTGGGGGGCAGGCTGGGGTGCAGGAGG
>NZ_JRKS01000078.1 GCF_000763805.1 Paracoccus sphaerophysae
ACCCCACCTTGCCCGACCCCGCCCAGGTCGATGCTGCGCCGGGCGCGGTCAAGGATGTCGTGGATGTTGACCGCGCGGCGCTGCGGCGCAGTGGTGTCGCCAAAGCGTTCCACCTGGTCCAGCAGCGCCACGATGCGGCGGCTTTCGGCGACGATGAGGTCGGTCAGCTCGCGGTCCTCGGCGTTGAGCCCCTCGGCCAGCAGCTGGGCGGCGCCGCGGATTCCGGCGACCGGGTTCTTGATCTCGTGCGCCAGCATCTCGGCCATGCCGATGGCGCTGCGGACGCCGTGGCGGGGGGACGGGCCGTGACCATCGGGGCGGATCACCATCACCGTCCCGCCCCCGGGCAGGGGCGCCAGGTTCAGCGCCGCCTTGCGCCTGCCCCAGCCGCCGGCGCGGTCCGAGATTTCAAAGACGATGCGCGGATGCAGGGCCGGTTCCTCGGACGCCGCCGTCGCGGCCAGCAAGGGCGCCAGCTCGGGCGACACCCGCAGCCGGGACAGCAGGGCGGGATCGTCGGCGGCATGCCCGGCGACCGATCGCGCCGACAGGTTCAGCCAATGCTCGGCGGCCTCGTTCAGCCCGGTCCAGCGGCCCTGCGCATCGAAGCTCGCCACCGGCAGCGGCAGCGCCGACAGCACCTCGGCCGGGTCAGCGGCGGGAGCGGCAAGCGGGTCGGGGACAGGGGCGGCAAGCGGGGCGGCGGCGGCAAGCGGGGCGGCATCGCGCGCGGGATCGGGGCCATCCGCCGGCGGCCGCGGGCGGCGCACGGTCTCGGCGTGGCGCCGATCGGGGCCGGCCGGCCGCGCCATCATGCCGCCTCCCGCGCGCCAGGCGCGCCGGAAAACACCGCGCGGATCGCCGCCGCCGCGGCCGCGGGCGACGCCGCCGCCATCAGCGCCGCCCGCGCCGCCCGCAGGTCAGGCAGACCCGCCGCGTCGGCATACCAGCCCAGGTGCTTGCGCGCGACGCGCAGCCCCAGGTCGCGCCCGTAATGGGACAGGATGTCGTCGTGATGGGCCGCGACCGCCTCGGCCAGCGCCGCGCCCTGCGGCACGACCGGCGCCGGCGTGCCGTGCAGCTCATGCGCGATCTGCGCCAGCCGCCAGGGCGCGCCCTGGGCGCCGCGGCCGACCATCACCGCATCGGCGCCCGACAGCGCCTCGGCCCGCCGGGCGCTCGCCGCGTCCAGCACGTCGCCATTGGCGATCAGCGGCAGGTCCGGCACCGCCGCCCGCACCGCGCGGATCGCCGCCCAGTCGGCGCGGCCGGTATAGAACTGCGCCCGGGTGCGGCCGTGGACGACGATCATCCGCACCCCCGCATCCCGGGCCCGGCGGGCGAGGTCGGGCGCGTTCAGGCACTCCTCGTCCCAGCCCAGCCGCATCTTCAGCGTCACCGGCAGGTCCGGCACCGCCGCCACCACCGCCTCGATCAGCGCCAGCGCGCGGTCGGGTTCGCGCATCAGCGCCGCCCCGGACAGCCCGCCGGTGACCTTGCGGGCGGGGCAGCCCATGTTGATGTCGATGATCGCGGCGCCCATGTCGGCCACGATCCGCGCGGTCTCGGCCACTGGCCCGGCCTCGCGCCCGGCGATCTGGACGCTGACCGGGACGCCGTTCTCCTCGACCATCGCCTTGGCCCGGACGGCGGCGCGGGTCGAGGGCCGGGGCGTCACCATCTCGGTCGAGGCGACCATCTCGCTGACCACCAGCCCGGCCCCCCGGCCGCCCGCCTGGCGCGCCACGGCGCGGCGGAACGGCAGGTCGGTGATGCCGGCCATCGGCGCCAGGAACACCGGCGGGTCCAGCGTGGCGGCGCCAAGCGTGATCGGGCGGCGGGCGGAAGCGTTCGTCATGGGATGCACTTGGACCTGTCAGGGGCGGGGCAAAAGCCGCGACCCCGTCCCGGCGGGGGTGCCGGGGACAGCGACGGGGCTGCCTGCCGCGGATGGCACCTTTATGCCCAATTTCTGGGCAGCAGGCAAATGGCGACAGTGACGCCGCAGATTTGCGACGCAACGGCACGAGCCGCTTGGCGGGCGCCGCGGCGGCGCCTAGGCTGTCCCGACTGTCCGCAAGCCAAGGGCGCACCCGCATGTTCCTGTCGGTCTTCGATCTCTTCAAGGTCGGCATCGGGCCGTCCTCGTCCCACACCATGGGGCCGATGGTCGCCGCGGCGCGGTTCCTGGACAGCCTGCGCGCCGCGCCCTTCCGCCCCCGCGGCCTGCGGGCCACCCTGCACGGCAGCCTCGCCTTTACCGGCAAGGGCCACGCCACCGACCGCGCCGTGGTGCTGGGCTTTGCGGGCTTTACCCCCGACACGATGGATCTGGCCGAGGCCGAGGCCGCGCTTGCGCGGATCGCCGCGACCCGGACCGTCTCGCCCGAGGGGCTGGGCGATCTGGCCTTCGATCCCGAGCGTGACCTGATCTTCGACTATGACCGCCCCCTGCCCGGCCATGCCAACGGCATGGTCCTGATGGCGACCGACGCGCAGGGCGACGTGATCTCGCGCGAGACCTATTATTCCATCGGGGGCGGCTTCGTGCTGACCGAGGCGGAACTGGCCGAGCGTGCCGGCGACCGGCGCAGCGACGCCGCCGCCGCGGTGCCCTATCCCTTCGCCACCGCGGCCGAGATGCTGGAGATGGCGGCCGAGTCGGGCAAGTCCATCGCCGCGATGAAGCGCGCCAACGAACGCACCCGCCGCAGCGACGCCGAGATCCGTGCCGGGCTGGACCGGATCTGGCAGGTGATGCGCGACTGCATGGATCGCGGACTGGCCGGACAGGGCACGCTGCCCGGGGGGCTGAACGTCAGGCGCCGCGCGCATGGGGTGCACCAGTCGCTGCTGGCCGAACGCGGCATGAACCTCGCCCCCCCGCATGTCGTCAACGACTGGCTCTCGGCCTATGCGATGGCGGTGAACGAGGAAAACGCCGCCGGCGGGCAGGTCGTCACAGCCCCGACGAATGGCGCCGCCGGCGTGGTGCCGGCGGTGATCCGCTACTGGCTGGATCATGTCCCGGGCGCCAGCATCGCGCAGCTGGACAAGTTCCTGCTGACCGCGGCGGCGGTGGGCGGGCTCATTAAGCACAACGCCTCGATTTCCGGGGCCGAGTGCGGCTGTCAGGCCGAGGTCGGCAGCGCCAGCGCGATGGCCGCGGCGGGGCTGGCGGCGGTGCTGGGCGGCACGCCCGAGCAGGTCGAGAACGCCGCCGAGATCGCGCTGGAACATCACCTCGGCATGACCTGCGACCCGGTGCGCGGGCTGGTGCAGGTGCCCTGCATCGAACGCAACGGCTTGGGCGCGATCAAGGCGGTCAGCGCCGCCAGCCTGTCGCTGCGCGGCGACGGCACCCACCTGGTGCCGCTGGATGCGGCCATCGAGACGATGCGCCAGACCGGCCAGGACATGAGCGAGAAATACAAGGAGACCTCGCTGGGCGGGCTGGCGGTGAATGTCCCGAACTGTTGATGGCGGAACCGCGCCGGATCACGGCTGAAACGCCCGGCAATGCTTGTCTTGGCGGGGGTCGGTGCCGTAAGGCTGTCATCAAAAGAACGAGAACCGGGACAGGATCCGAACAGATGAACGCTCGCCTTACCCTTCTGGCGCTGCCGCTGGCGCTGGCCGCCTGCGACGAACAGGCGATGAAGGACTTTCGCATGCCCTGGGACAAGCCCGCGCCGGTCGTGGCCGCGGCCCCCGCGCCCACGGCGCCGCCCAAGCCCGCGATCCCGGAACCGACCGGCGCCTCGCCCACGCAGCAGCCGCTCGAGGTCGCGGGCGACCGCGTCAAGGTCGCCACGGCGGATGCCGAGACGCTGAACACCGCCAGCTACCTCGCCGGCGGCGAGGGCTGGACCGCCACCGTCAGCGGCGGCAGCGTCCGCTTTGAACGGCCGGGCGCCAAGGCCGCCACGGTCAAGGTCCAGCGGCTCGCCTATGCCAAGGGCGTCGAGTATGTCGGCACGCTGAACGACGCGGCTTTTGCGCTGAACATCCGTGGCGAGGATTGCGGCGGCCAGCCGATGACCGCGACGCTGCGCGCCAACGGCAAGACCTATGCCGGCTGCGCCTCGCCCGGTGCGGGCGCTGCGGCCGAGGCCGCGGCCGCCGCTGCGCCGGCGGCCAAGCCCAAGGCGTGACGCCTTCCCGGCTGGACGCAGGTCGCCCAGCCGGACCCCCCGCCGGCGCGCCCGGCACCGTGACCTGCTGCGGGCGGCCCGTTCGCCCGATCCCGACCTCTGCCCGCCGGCGCAGCTTGCGTCCCTCTCGGGCGATCCGGCCAGACCGCAAAGGACAGCCCCGCATGACGTCGCGCCGCCTCACCCCCACGACCCGCCGCCTGCTGGCAACGGCCATCCCGGTTGCGGCGATGACGCTGATCCCGGTCACCGCGGGTCCGACAGCCGCGCTGGCCGACCCGATGATCGGCCAGGTCATCAACCGCTATGGCCTGCCCGGCATCATCGACACCCCCACCGCCGAGGCGATGCCCGACGCGACTCTGGGCGCGGCGCTGTCGTGGAACGAGCTGGGCAACCGCACGGGCCTGAGCTTCCAGGTCCTGCCGCGGGTGTCGGTGGCGCTGCGCTATGGCAAGTTCGACAGCACCGAGCAAGAGCGCGGCTATGTCCGCGACCGCTCGTTCGACATCCGCGTGCTGCTGCTGGACGAGACCCCCGGCAGCTGGCGCCCGTCGGTCGCGGTCGGGCTGCAGGATGCGGTGGGCACCGGCTTCTATTCCTCGGAATACGTCGTCGCCAGCAAGACCGTGACCTCGCGGCTGCGGGTGTCGGCCGGTCTGGGGTGGGGGCGCCTCGCCTCCTCGGGCGGGCTCGGCTCGCCCTTCGGCGACCGCGGCGCGCCGGATGAAGGCGAGGGCGGCACGCTGAACACCGACCAGTGGTTCAAGGGCGAGGTCGCGCCGTTCCTGGGCGTGTCGTGGAAGGCCACCGACAAGCTGACCTTGCTGGCCGAGTATTCCGGCGACGACTATGCCTGCGAAACCGGCGACGCCGAGAACTGCGCCCGCAGCGTCTGGCTGTCGGACAAGGACCCGCTGAAGAACAACCTGAACCTGGGGTTCAGCTGGCAAGCCGGGCAGAACTACCAGATCGGCGGCTATGTGCTGGGCGGCAAGCATTTCGGCATCCAGGCCAGCATGACGCTGAACCCGCGCCAGTCGCCCTATCCCTCGGGGCTGGAGAAGGGCCCGGCGCCGGTGCGGCTGCGCGCGGCCCCCTCGGCCGATCCCGATGGCTGGTCGGGCGTCTGGGCCGGCGATCCAACCGCACAGCCGGCGATCCAGAAGGCGCTGGGCGACGCGCTGGCCAAGGAGGGCCAGACGCTGGAATCGATGGTGCTGACCGCCAACCGCGCCGAGGTCCGGATTCGCAACAACCGCTATATCCAGCACGCCGAGGCCGTGGGCCGCACCGCGCGGCTGATGACCCGGGCGCTGCCGCCCTCGGTCGAAACGCTGGTCGTGACCTCGGTCGAGGGCGGCATGCCCACCTCGTCCGTGACCATGCGCCGGTCCGATGTCGAGCGGCTGGAGAATACCGAGGCCGGCCAGATCGCCAACGCCGCGGTGCTGACCGACGCCGATCCGCGCCCGGCCGGGCTGGTCCGGTCGCCGGGCATCGCGCCGCGGTTCAGCTGGGCGCTGAAGCCCTATGCGACGCTCGGTCTCTTCGACCCCGATTCTCCCGCCCGGATCGAGGTCGGCGCCGAGGCATCGGCCCGCTACGAGATCACGCCGGGTCTGACGTTACAGGCCGCGGTCCGCCAGCGCCTTGCCGGCAACGCCGACCAGAAGGCGCCGGGCAAGCTGACAGTGGACGAATATCTGGCGATGACGGATGACGAGATCATCGCCGACAACAACGGCGTCTATCGCGTCCGGTCGGATTCGCGGATGTATGCGGGCAACACCAGGCCGCGGATCCCCGAGCTGACGCTGAACTGGAACGCGCGCCCGACGTCGACGGTCTATTCCCGCGTCACCGTGGGCCTGCTGGAAAACATGTATGGCGGCGTCTCGGCCGAGGTGCTGTGGAAGCCGGTCAACTCGCGTCTCGCCCTGGGGGCCGAGGTCAATCGGGTGAAAAAGCGCGACTACCGCGACAATTTCGAGTTCCTCAATTACGAGGTCACCACCGGCCATGTCTCGGCCTATTATGAGTTCGGCGGCGGCTTCGTGGGCCAGCTGGACGTCGGCAAGTATCTGGCCGGCGACAACGGCGCCACGGTGACACTGACCCGCGAATTCGCCAATGGCTGGTCGATCGGCGCCTATGCGACCAAGACCGACCTCAGCGCCGAGGAATTCGGCGAGGGCAGCTTTGACAAGGGCATCACCATACGCGCGCCGCTGGCCTGGGCGCTGGGCACGCCGACCAGGCGGATGGCGCGCGGCGACCTCAACTCGCTGACCCGCGATGGCGGCCAGCGCCTGCGGGTGGACGGGCGGCTTTACGAAACGATCCGCGACAGCCACTCGACGAAAATGTATGACGGCTGGGGGAGGTTCTGGCGATGATCCGCGCAATCCGACACGGCGCGACCGCGGCGCTGATCGCCACCCTGGCCGCCGGCTGTTCCAGCAAGGGCAACCCGGCCGACGAGGGGCCCTCGGCGCTGGGCATCGCCCGCACCGCGCTGGCGCAAGTGACGGCGGGGCGCGCCAGGACCGCGCAGCCGGCCGCCCCGACGGACCCGCAGGCGATGGCCGCCGAGGCGCTGGCGGTGAACCCCGGCCCGCTGATCCTGGCGGCGCTGGAATCGATGGGCACGACCCAGGTGCTTGCCATGACCGGCGAGAACAACGGGATGCGCACCTTCATGACCATGAACGAGCAGGCGGTGATCTTGCGCGGCTTCATGCTGAGCGGGACGCGCGGGCTGGGTCACGACCTGTCCGTGGCCGAGGCAGCGCAGAGCGCCGCGCTGGTCGCCGCGCGCCGGTCCGGCACCGCCCGGCGAGTGATGCGCTATTACAGCGGCGACGGGCTGGAGCGGCCCATCGACTTCACCTGCCAGATCGGGCCGGGACCCAAGCCCGGGGTGATGGTCGAGGATTGCGCCGGCCACGGCATCCGCTTCCAGAACAGCTACCTGCCCGGCGCGGGCGTCTCGCGGCAGTGGGCCGGGCCGGGCTTGGGCTACATCACCATCCAGGTGCTGCGGAACTGACCCGCCCGCCTGAGACCGACAGGGGCCCGCCGCTTCCGGCGGGCTTTTTCATGCGCGCCTGGACGCGGCACGGTGCAACGAAAAGGGGCCAGTCTTTCGACTGGCCCCTCATCGGTACCGATGTAGGTGCGATTACTCGCTGTCGTCGTCGTCCGACGCCACGGCGGCGATGACGCCCAGCAGCAGCAGGGCGGGGACAACCAGGCCAGCGTTGGTCGACGCCGGACGGGTGTCGACAACGACGGGCTCGACGTCAACGACCGGGGCGACATAGCCACCGGCCAGAGCGGTCGAAGCGGACAGGCCGAGGGCCAGGGCGAAGGTAGCGAATTTGGTCATGATCATGCTCCGTACTATTTTGAAGTCTGCCGGTAACCCGACAGCATCGAGGCGACAATTGCACAACTCCCCGATGTTGGAAAGCCGGACCAAGCGGGCCTGCTACGGGTCGAAAGCAACTGTTGCATATTCGCCAACACCTTATGGGACAGCCGGTTCCCACGCGGCGCAGAGGTCAACGATTTGTTGCCCCAAGACGACATTTCGGGCCGTCTGCCGGTAAAGTGATCGCAAAACCCGGGGAAATCTGCGCGGTTGGGGGAACCTGACGGGCACGGCCCGCACATGCTGCCACCCCGGACCCACGGCCATCGGCCGAATCGCCGGACGGCGTCGGGGGACGCCACCCGGCCGTCGTTCACTTGGACCCGCGCGGAGTCCTCGGCCCCGTGCCGGGCCCGCCAAGACGCGGCCCGCGTGACCCGGCACCGCCCGAACGGGGGCCGCCAGAACGGGGACCGCCAGAACCGGCGCCGCCACCCTTGCCCGGCCCGCCCCGCGGCCGGTCGCCTGATCCGTAGCCGTCGCGGCCTTGCGGCCCATCCGGACGCCGGCTGCCGCCGGTCTTGCCCGGCGCGCCGCGATCATCCCGGGGCTTGCCCGGCCCGTCCGAGCGGGCGCGATACGGCTTGGTGGGTCCGTCGCCAGAACGGGGACCGTAGGGTTTCTCGGGACCGACGCCCGACCGGGGCCGAGAGGGCTTTGCGGGGCCATCGGCAGAGCGGGGACGGTAGGGCTTCTCGGGGCCGTCCGCAGAGCGCGACCGATAGGGCTTGTCCGGGCCGTCGGCCGAGCGCGGACGGTAGGGCTTCTCGGGGGCGTCGGCCGAGCGCGACCGATAGGGCTTGTCCGGCCGTGCCGCGGTCTTGCCGGCACCGCCGGCAAAGCGGTCCGCGCCGGGGCCGCGCCGCGGTCCGCCGCCAGTCCGCTCGCCCCCCTCGGGGCGCGGCGCGCGCGGCTTGCGGTCGAACCCCTCGCCCGAGCGGGGCGGGCGGGTATCGCCCTCGTCGCGGTCCCGCCGCGGATAGCTGCGCCGGGCCGAGGTATCGCCCTCGTCGCGCGCCGGGCGCGGGGCGCTGCGGTCGTCGCGGCTCCAGCGCGGCTTGCGCGCGGCGGTCCCCTCGTCGTCGCGCCGCGCGCCATAGGGCTTGCGCTCAGCGCCACCTTCTGGCCGCGGTGCACGCGGCTTGCGGTCCAAGCCTCCATCGCCCTCGCTCCGAGGTTGCCGCGGCGTCCATTCCCGCCGCTCCTCGCCCTCGCGCCGTGGGCCGCGCGGCTTGCGGTCGAAACCCGAATCCCCTTCGCCACGCGGCGGGCGCGGCGTCCATTCGCGGCGCTCCTCGCCCTCGCGCCGTGGGCCGCGCGGCTTGCGGTCGAAGCCGGAATCCCCTTCGCCACGCGGCGGGCGGGGCGTCCATTCGCGGCGCTCCTCGCCCTCGCCTCGCGGTCCGCGCGGCTTGCGGTCGAAGCCCGCGCCGTCGCGATCATCGCGGCGCGGCCCGCGGGGCTTGTCCGGCCCGCCACGGGCCGGGCGGCGGGCGCCCTCGTCGGCCTCGTCCTCGCCGGTCAGCAGCCCGCCCAGCTGGTCGCGCAGGATGCGGCGCTTGACCTCGCGGACCTCGTTCGCCTCCATCCCGATCAGCTTGAAGGGGCCATAGCCGATGCGGATCAGCCGGTTCACGATCAGCCCGACATGGGCCATCGCGCGGCGGATCTCGCGGTTCTTGCCCTCGCGGATGCCGACCGTCAGCCAGGCGTTGGCGCCCTTCTGGCTGTCCAGCTTGACCTCCATCGGGGCGAATTCCTCGCCGTCGATCACCGCACCGCGGCGCAGCGGCGCAAAGGTCAGGTCGCTGGGGTTGCCGTTCACCCGCACCCGATAGCGGCGCAGCCAGCCGGTCGAGGGCAGCTCCAGCCGCCGCTTCAGCTCGCCGTCATTGGTCAGCAGCAGCAGCCCTTCGGAGTTGAGGTCCAGCCGGCCCACGCTCATCACCCGCGGCAGGTCGCGGGGCAGCGCGTCGAAGACCGTCTGGCGGCCCTTTTCGTCGGCCTCCGAGGTCACAAGCCCGACCGGCTTGTAATACAGCCACAGCCGGGTTTCCTGCGGCGCGTCCATCGGCGTGCCGTCGATCCGGACCTTGTCCGAGGGCAGGATGTCCAGCGCCGGCGAGGTGATCTTGTCGCCGTTCACCGTCACCCGGCCCTCGACGATCATGCGTTCCGCCTCGCGGCGGCTGGCGACGCCAGCGCGGGCCATCATCTTGGCGATGCGCTCGCCCGAGGCACGGGCGGGGGTTTCCGGCGCGTCATCCTCGGGCGTCTCGGGGGTGTCGTCCTCGGGGGCCTCGGTTGCCTCGGCCTCGGCGCCGTAGATCTCGGCGTATTCCGCCTCGGTCTCGGCAGTATCGGCGACCGGCGCGTCCTCGGGGGCCTGCTCGGGCGCGTCCGCGGGGGTATTCTCCGGCGTCTGGTCGGTCTCGGGGGAATTGTCGGGGGTATTGTCGGTCATGGCGATCTCTCCTGCGCATCGCTGCGGTGGCAAGCGGCCTTGATACGCCCAACGGGGCCGAATCGAAAGCGGTTCTTGCGCGGGACGCCGCGGCAGGGCATCCCCTGCCCCCATGTTCACCAGCCGGATGGATGACGCCCTGACCGAGGCCCGCGCCGCCGCCGCCCGCGGCGAGGTGCCGGTGGGCGCCGTGCTGTGCGACCCGCAGGGCCAGGTCGTGGCCACCGCCGGCAACCGCACGCGCGAGCTGTCGGACCCGACCGCCCATGCCGAGATCCTGACGATCCGCGCCGCCTGCGCCGCCGCGGGGTCGGAACGGCTGCCGGGCCATGTGCTGTGGGTGACGCTGGAACCCTGCCCGATGTGTGCCGCCGCGATCAGCGCCGCCCGGATCGCGACGCTGTATTACGGCGCCCCCGACCCGCGCATGGGCGGGGTGGCGCACGGGGCGCGGGTCTTCGACCACCCGCAATGCCATCACCGGCCGCAGGTCTATGACGGCATCGCCGCCGCCGAATCGCAGGCGCTGCTGCGCGGGTTCTTTGCCGCCCGTCGCTAGGGTGCCGCCACGGCGACGCATCCGTCCCTTGCGCTCCCCTCGCCCCTGCGCAAGGGTCGCCGCAGCCGAAATGGGGGTGCCGATGTTCCAGAAGATCCTTGTCGCCAACCGGGGCGAAATCGCCATCCGCGTGCTGCGCGCCGCCAACGAGATGGGCAAGCGCACCGTCGCCGTCTATGCCGAGGAGGACAAGCTGGGCCTGCACCGCTTCAAGGCGGACGAGGCATATCGGATCGGCGAGGGGATGGGCCCGGTCGCGGCCTATCTCTCGATCCCCGAGATCATCCGCGTGGCCAGGGCCAGCGGCGCCGATGCGATCCATCCGGGCTATGGGCTGCTGTCGGAGAACCCCGATTTCGTGGATGCCTGCACCGCCGCGGGCATCGCCTTCATCGGCCCGACGGCCGAGACGATGCGCGCGCTGGGGGACAAGGCGTCGGCGCGCCGGGTGGCGGTCGCGGCGGGCGTCCCGGTGATCCCGGCGACCGAGGTGCTGGGCGACGACATGGACGCCATCGCCGCGCAGGCGGCCCAGATCGGCTATCCGCTGATGCTGAAGGCCAGCTGGGGCGGCGGCGGGCGCGGGATGCGCCCGATCGCGTCCGAGGCCGAGCTGGCCGAGAAGATCCGCGAGGGGCGGCGCGAGGCCGAGGCGGCCTTTGGGAATGGCGAGGGCTATCTGGAAAAGATGATCCAGCGCGCCCGCCATGTCGAGGTGCAGCTGCTGGGGGACAGCCACGGGGGGCTTTACCATCTTTACGAACGCGACTGCACCGTGCAGCGGCGCAACCAGAAGGTCGTGGAACGCGCCCCCGCCCCCTATCTCAGCGACGCGCAGCGGGCCGAGGTCTGCGGGCTGGCGCTGAGGATCGGGCGCGCGGTCGGCTATCGCAACGCCGGCACTGTCGAGTTCCTGCAGGACATCGACTCGGGCGCCTTCTATTTCATCGAGGTCAACCCGCGGGTGCAGGTGGAACACACCGTCACCGAGGAAGTCACCGGCATCGACATCGTCCAGGCCCAGATCCGCATCGCCGAGGGCGCGACGCTGGCCGAGGCGACCGGCGCGCCGTCGCAAGAGGCGGTCACCCTGTCGGGCCACGCGATCCAGTGCCGGGTGACGACCGAGGACCCGCAGAACAACTTCATCCCCGATTACGGCCGGATCACCGCCTATCGCACGGCGACCGGCAACGGCATCCGGCTGGACGGCGGCACGGCTTACGCCGGCGCGGTCATCACCAGGTTCTACGATTCGCTGCTGGTCAAGGTCACCGCCTGGGCGCAGACCCCGGACGCCGCGATCCGCCGCATGGACCGGGCCCTGCGCGAGTTCCGGGTGCGGGGCGTGTCGACCAACATCGACTTCGTCATCAACCTGCTGAAGCACCCGACCTTCCTGTCCGACACGGCGACGACCAAGTTCATCGACACCACGCCCGAGCTGTTCGACTTCACCCCCCGCAAGGACCGGGCGACGCGGATCCTCACCTATCTGGCCGACATCACCGTGAACGGGCACCCCGAGACCGCCGGCCGCCCGCGCCCGGCCGAGGCGCGGGCGGCCGGCGGTCTCGGGGTGCCCGTTCACGGTGATGTCGGCCAGATAGGTGAGGATC
>NZ_JRKS01000079.1 GCF_000763805.1 Paracoccus sphaerophysae
ACGCACCCCCCATCGCCAGGCCAAAGCTGCCGGGCGGGGGGCAGGGCGGCGCTGTATCACCTCGACAACACCGACCCGTCGCGGCCCCGGCCCCGCGCGCTGACCCAAGAGATCGCGCGCGTCGTCCAGGCGCGCGCCGCCCATCCCGGCTGGATCGCGGGGATGCGGCGGCACGGGTTCCGCGGCGCGGCCGAGATCGCCGCGACGCTGGAAAACATGGCCGCCTTTGCGCATCTGGCGGGGGTCGTCGCGCCGCACCTGTTCGATGTTTTCTGGGACGCGACGCTGGGCGACGACGAGGTGACCGCCTTCCTGCAGGACGCCAACCCCGAGGCGCTGGCGGCGATGCGCGCCCGGTTCGCCGAGTTGCATGACGCCGGGCTGTGGCAGACGCGCCGCAACGCGATCCTTGCGGAACTGGGGACGGGGAAATGAGCGCCCCGGCGATCCGCGGCTGGTGCCCCGGGGCGCACCGGCCGATGCGCTCGGGCGATGGGCTGGTCGTACGGGTCCGCCCGCCCTTGGGCGAGATCACCCCGCGGCAATGCGCGGGCCTCGCCGATCTGGCAGAGCGGTACGGACAGGGCGCGCTGGAACTGACCAACCGCGCCAATCTGCAGCTGCGCGGCGTGGCCGATGCCGATCACCCGGCGCTGCTGGACGGGCTGGCGTCGCTGGGGCTGATCGACCCGGACCCGGCGGTCGAGGGGCGGCGCAATCTGGTCGTCGATCCCTTCCGCGGGCTGGGACCGGACGACCCCCAGACCCGCATCGCGGCGCGGCTGGCCGCCGGGCTGGCCGCGCCGGCGCTCGCCGGGCTGCCTGCCAAGTTCGGCTTTGTCGTCGATGCCGGGCCGCGGCGCAGGCTGTCCGAGGTCAGCGGCGATGTGCGGATCGAACGCGGGCCGGACGGCCTGATCGTCCGCGCCGAGGGCTGCGAGACGGGCCGCGCGGCGGGTTCGGTGGCCGAGGCCGTGGGCCTGGCGCTGGGACTGGCGCGCTGGTTCCTGCGGTCGGGCGGCGTGGGCGCCGATGGGCGCGGGCGCATGGCACGCCACATCGCGGCAGGGGCGGTCCTGCCCGGGGAACTCTCCGGGGCCGCCGCGCCCGGCAGCCCCGCCGAGGCGGCGCGGCCGGGGACGACGAATGGCGGCATGACCCTGGCCGCCGCGTTCGGCCAGATCGCGTCGGCCGATCTGCGGCGGCTGGCCGCTGCGGGCGCGCCGGTGCTGCGCATCACGCCGTGGCGGATGGTCTTTCTGCCCGGCGTGACCGACCCAGGCGCCTGCGCGGGGGCGACCGGTCTCATCCGCAACCCTGCCGACCCGCTGTTGCGCGTCGCTGCCTGCACCGGGGCGCCCGGCTGCCCGCAGGCCAGCGTCCGCACCCGCGATCTCGCGCGCGATCTCGCCCCCCACCTGCCGCCCGGACGTCGGCTGCACGTCTCGGGCTGCGCCAAGGGCTGCGCGCATCCCGAGCCCGCCGAGGTGACGCTGGTCGGCCGCGACGGGGCGTTTGACCTTGTCCGCAATGGCGCGCCGTGGGATGAGCCGGCGCTTTGGTCGCTGCACCCGGACACGCTAACGGACATGATCGGCAGGTAGAGATGCCCTACAACTATGAAACCGACGGCGCGGCGATCTATGCCGAAAGCTTCGCGACGATCCGGGCCGAGGCCGACCTGTCGCGCTTCGACGCGGACGAGGAACAGGTGGCCGTCCGCATGATCCACGCCGCCGGCATGGTCGGGCTGGAGCGAAGCATCCGCTTTTCGCCCGGCGTCGTTCAGGCGGCGCGGTCCGCGCTGGAGCGCGGCGCCCCGATCCTGTGCGACGCCCGCATGGTCAGCGAGGGGATTACCCGCAAGCGCCTGCCGGCCGACAACCCGGTGATCTGCACCCTGCAGGCCCCCGAGGTGCCGGAACTCGCGGCCTCGCTGTCCACCACGCGATCCGCCGCCGCGCTGGAGCTGTGGCGACCGCATCTGGCCGGCGCCGTCATCGCCATCGGCAACGCGCCGACCGCGTTGTTCCACCTGCTCGAGATGCTGGAGGACCCGGCCTGCCCGCGCCCCGCCGCCATCATCGGCTGCCCGGTGGGCTTCGTGGGCGCCGCGGAATCGAAATCCGCCCTGTGGGACGCCCGCCCCGCGCCGGCGATCATCGTCGAGGGCAGGCTGGGCGGCAGCGCCATCACCGTGGCCGCCGTCAATGCCATCGCGAGCCGGTCCGAATGAGCGCGGGGACGATCTTTGGCGTGGGCCTCGGGCCCGGCGATCCCGATCTGATGAGCGTGCGCGCCGATCGCCTGGTGCGCTCTGCCCGCCATGTCGCGTTCTTCCGCAAAGCCGGGCGCAAGGGCCGCGCCCGACATCTCGTCGATGGGCTGCTGCGCCCCGACGTGACCGAGGTCGCCATGGAATATCCGGTCACCACCGAAATCCCCGTCGACGATCCGGCCTATGCCGCGCGCCTTTCGGGCTTCTATGCGGCGATCACCCGCGAGCTGTGCGATCTGAGCCGCGCCGGCCGGGACGTGGTCGTCCTGTGCGAGGGCGATCCGTTCTTCTACGGGTCGTTCATGCATCTTCACGCGCGCCTCAGGGACCTGGCCCCGGTCGAGGTCGTCCCCGCGATCACCGGGATGTCGGCGGCCTGGACGGCGACCGGGATCCCGGTCACCTGGGGCGAGGATGTCCTGACGGTCATTCCGGGGACGATGGCGCAGGATGAACTGGCCCGCCGCATGGGCGACACCGACGCGCTCGTGGTCATGAAGATCGGGCGCCACCTGCCCAGGATCCGGGCAGCCCTGGCCGCGGTCGGCAAGCTTGACCGGGCCTGGCTCGTGGAATGCGCCAGCATGGCCGAACAGCGCGTCGTCCGGCTGGCCGAGGCGGGGGACGACGCGGTCCCCTATTTCTCGATCGTCATCGTCCACGGCGACGGGCGCCGGCCATGACCGGCTGGCTGGCCATCGCCGGTCTGGGTCCGGGGGACGAGGCGCTGATCACGCCCGAGGTCACGCTGGCGCTGGACCGGGCAACCGACCTGATCGGCTACGCCCCCTATGTCCGCCGCGTCGGCGGCCGCGCAGGGCTGGTCCGGCACGAGACGGACAACCGCGAGGAACTGGACCGCGCCCGCCATGCGCTGGCGCTGGCGACGGCCGGGCGGCGGGTCGTGGTGGTCAGCTCGGGCGATCCCGGCGTCTTCGCGATGGCCTCGGCGGTGTTCGAGGCGGTCGAGTCGGGGCCCGCCCATTGGCGCGCGCTGGAGATCCGCGTGCTGCCCGGCGTCACCGCGATGCTGGCCGCCGCCGCCCGGGCCGGCGCGCCGCTGGGGCATGATTTCTGCGCGATCAACCTGTCGGACAATCTCAAGCCCTGGGACCTGATCGCGCGCCGCCTGCGGCTGGCGGCCGAGGCGGATTTCGCGATGGCGCTGTACAACCCCCGTTCGGCATCCCGGCCCGACGGCTTCGCGCGGACGCTGAACCTGCTGCGCGAGGTCTGCGCGCCGGACCGGCTGATCGTCTTCGCCCGCGCCGTCTCGACCCCCGAGGAACGCATCCGCGTCGTCGAACTGCGTGACGCGACGCCCGAGATGGCGGACATGCGCACCGTGGTGCTGATCGGGTCGTCCGCGACGCGGCTGATCGCGCGGGACGGTGCGCCCTATGTCTTCACCCCGCGCTCGGTGCCGGCATGAGCGATCCAGTCCAGCACCGCGTCGACGTCCCCGACCTCGCGCAGATCTGGCATGGCGGGGCGGTCGATCATCAGGACCGGCAGGCCGGACGCCCGGGCGGCGGCGATCTTGGCGTAAGCCGCAGCACCGCCCGAGTTCTTCGAGACGACCAGCTCGATCCCGTGCCGCCGCAGCAGGGCCATGTCCGAGGCCGTCTCGAACGGGCCGCGATCGACGATGACCTCGGCATCCGGAAAGGGCAGCGGCGCGGCTGGCGGATCGACCAGGCGCAGCAGATAGAAATGCTGCGGATTGGCGGCGAAATCGGGCAGATGGACCCGGCCCACGGCCAGCATCACCCGCGCCCGTGGGCGACACAGGGCTGCCACCGCCGCGGCGATGTCGGGCACATGGGACCACGCATCGCCGGGCGCGGCGACCCAGGGGGGACGGGTCAGAGCGATCAGCGGGATGCCCGCCGTTTCGCAGGCCGCGACGGCGTTGCGGCTGATCGCGGCGGCGAAGGGATGGGTGGCGTCGACCACATGTGTGATGCCCTGGGCGCGCAGCCACGCCGCCAGTCCCTGCGCCCCGCCAAAGCCGCCGATGCGCATCGGCACGGCCAGCGGGCGCGGCCGGGCGACCCGGCCGGCCAGCGAGATCGTGGCCGAAATGCCCCGCCGCGCCACCGCCTCGGCCAGCAGCGCCGCGCCGGTCGTCCCGCCGAGGATCAGAAGGTTCGGGCGGATGGCTAAAGCTCCGTGGCTGACGATCATCGGTCTGGGCGAGGATGGACCGGAGGGGCTGCCCGCGGCAAGCCGCGCCGCCCTGCGCGCTGCCGAGGTTGTCCTGGGCCCGCCGCGCCACCTGTCGCTGCTGCCGGACCTGGCGTCCGAGCGGATCGCCTGGCCGGTCCCCTTCGCCGACGGCCTGCCGATCCTGCGCGCGCTGCGCGGCCGCCGCGTGGTCGTGCTGGCCTCGGGCGATCCGTTCTGGTTCGGCGCGGGCAGCGTCATCACCAGCGACCTGGCGCCCGGCGAATGGACCGCGATTCCCGTACCCTCAAGCTTTTCGCTGGCCGCAAGCCGGCTTGGCTGGCCGATCGAGTCGACGCTGTGCCTGGGGCTTCATGCCGCGCCGCTGACCCGGCTGCGGCCGCATCTTGCGCCGGGGCACAGGATGATCCTGCTGATGCGGGACGGCGCCGCCGTGGCCGAGGCGGCGCGCTATCTGACCGCGCTGGGCTTTGGCGAAAGCAGGCTCTGGGTTCTCGAGGCGCTGGGCGGGCCGCGCGAACGGGTGACTTCGGCGCGGGCGGATGACCTGCGGGGGGAAATCGCGCATCCGGTGGCGCTGGCTGTCGATGTCGCGGGTCCGGGTCGGGTCATCCCGCGTTGCAGCGGCATCGAGGACGATTTCTTTGCCACTGACGGCCAGATCACCCGACGACCGATGCGGGCGCTGGCGCTGTCGGCGCTGGCCCCGAGGTCCGGCGAGACGCTGTGGGACATCGGGGGCGGGTCGGGCTCGATCGGCATCGAATGGTGCCTTGCCGACCGCGCCAACCGGGCGACCAGCATCGAGCCGCGCCCAGACCGCGCCGCCCGCATCCGCGCCAACGCGGACCGGCTGGGCGTCGATCTGGGCGTCGTCGAAGGCCGTGCGCCCGAGGCGCTGGACGCGCTGCCGCCGCCGCAGGCCGTCTTCATCGGCGGCGGCCTGTCCGAGGCGCTGCTGGCCGACCTGCGCGACAGGCTGGCGCCCGGAACCCGGCTCGTCGCCCATGCCGTCACGCTCGAATCCGAGGCGCTGCTGGCCGCCGGGTCGGCGCGCCTTGGCGGCGAGCTGCTGCGCGTCTCGCTGTCCGCGGCCACGCCCCTGGGCGGCCGGCGGGGTTGGACGGCGGCCTATCCGGTGGTCCAGTGGCGGGTGGTGCTGTGATCGTCGCGGGGTTCGGATTTCGGCAATCGGCCACGGCCGACAGCCTCGCGGATGCCCTGGCGCGCAGCGGCGGCGCCGCCGACGCGCTGGCGACCCCGGCCGACCTGGCCGAGGCCCCGGCTTTCCGTGCGCTCGCCCGGCGGCTGCGGCTGCCCTGTCGGCCCGTCGAACCCGCCGCGCTGACCGCGCAGGCCACGTCCACGCAATCACCCGCATCGCGGGCCAGCCGGGGTACGGGCAGCGTGGCCGAGGCCGCCGCGCTGGCCGCCGCCGGCCCCGGTGCCCGCCTGCTGTCGCCCCGCGTCATCTCGGCCGATGGGCGCGCGACCTGTGCGCTGGCCGAAGGAGCATCCGGATGACGGTCCATTTCATCGGCGCCGGCCCCGGCGCGCCCGACCTGCTGACCCTGCGCGGCCGCGACCTGATCGCCGCCTGCCCAGTCTGTCTGTATGCCGGCTCGCTGGTCCCCGATTCCATCCTGACCCATTGCCCGCCTGGCGCGCGGATCGTGAACACCGCGCCGCTGGACCTGGACGCCATCATGGCCGAGATCGCCGCCGCCGACGCGGCGGGCCATGACGTTGCGCGGCTGCATTCGGGCGATCTGTCCGTCTGGTCGGCAATGGGCGAGCAGCTGCGGCGGCTTGAGGCGGCGGGGATCGCCTATACGGTGACGCCCGGCGTGCCGTCCTTTGCGGCCGCGGCGGCGGCGCTGGGGTCCGAACTGACCCTGCCGGGGATCGCCCAGTCGGTGGTGCTGACCCGGACGCCGGGGCGCGCCTCGTCGATGCCCGCGGGCGAAACGCTCGCCGCCTTCGGGGCGACCGGCGCGACGCTGGCGCTGCATCTGTCGATCCAGAACCTCGACCGCTTGGTGGCCGAGCTGCTGCCGCATTACGGGCCGGACTGCCCGGTGGCGATCGTCTGGCGGGCGAGCTGGCCCGATCAGAGGATCGTCCGCGCCACGCTCGCCACCATCCGCGAGGCGCTGCCCGAGGGGATCGAGCGCACGGCGCTGATCCTTGTCGGGCGGGCGCTGGCGGCCCAGGGCTTTGCCGAAAGCCGCCTTTATGCGCCCGACTATGATCGCCGTTACCGGCCGCGGACAGCCGATAGCCCCTGGGCCGGGTGGGAGCCGGGGGATGACTGATCGGGCACCCGGCTGGCCGCCCGGCGTCATGGTCTCTGCCCCATCGTCAGGGGCCGGCAAGACGACCGTGATGCTGGGGCTGCTGCGCGCCTTTGCCGAGGACGGGCTGGCCATACAGCCGTTCAAGTCCGGTCCCGATTACATCGATCCCGCCTTTCACCGCGCAGCCTGCGGGCGGGCCTCCTTCAACCTCGATACTTGGTCGATGGACCCGTCGCTGTTCGGGGCGATCGCCGCGCGCGCCGGGGGTGCGGATCTATGCATCGCGGAAGGCTCGATGGGGCTTTATGACGGCGTCGCGACGCGCGGCCGGATGGGCTTTGGCGCCAGCGCCGAGACGGCGCGGGCGATGGGCTGGCCGGTTGTGCTGGTGCTGGATGTCAGCGGGCAGGCGCAATCGGCGGCGGCGACGGCGCTGGGTTTTGCCCGCTATGATGCCGGATTGCCCTTTGCCGGCGTCATCCTGAACCGCGTCGCCAGCCCGCGGCACGAGCGGCTGGCCCGTCTGGGGATGCAGCACGCCGGCCTGCCGGTCCTGGGCGCGCTGCCCCGGCGCGGCGACCTGACGCTGCCCGAACGGCACCTGGGGCTGATCCAGGCCGTCGAGCACCCCGATCTGGACGCGGCCATCGCGGCCTACGCCGGGTTCCTGCGCGCCCATGTCGATCTGGCGGCGATCCGCGCCGCCGCGACCGGCCGGGCGCCGGCGCCGGGCGGGCGGCTGCCGGCTGCGCCCGCCCAGCGGATCGCGCTGGCGCAGGACGCAGCGTTTTCCTTTGCCTACCCGCATGTGCTGGAAGGCTGGCGAGAGGCGGGCGCCGAGATCCTCCCCTTTTCGCCGCTTTCCGATCAAGCCCCCGATCCCTCGGCCGACCTCGTCTGGCTGCCCGGCGGCTATCCCGAACTGCACGCCGGCCAGCTGGCGGCGGCCTCGCGCTTTCAGGCCGGGCTGCGCGCCCATGCGCAGTCGCGGCCGGTGCATGGGGAATGCGGCGGATACATGGCGCTTGGTCAGGCGCTGATCGACAAGGACGGCGTGCGCCACGCGATGGCCGGGCTGCTGGGGCTGGTAACGTCGTACGAAAAACGGCGGCTGCACCTGGGCTATCGCCGCGCCGTCCTGTTGCAGCCGATGCCGGGCCACGCGGCCGGGACGGCGTTGCGGGGGCACGAGTTCCACTACTCGACGATTCTCGACCAGCCCGACGAGCCGCTTGCCCGCGTGGCCGATGCGGATGGCAGCCCTGTCACCGAAACCGGATCGCGGCGCGGGCACGCGACCGGCACCTTCTTTCACCTGATCGCCGCGGAAAGCTGATCTGTCGGTGCCAACGCGCTTGCCTGACCCTTGGGCTTGGGTGATAGATGTCCGCGACGGTGCCGTGAACGCGGCGAAGAGGGAATAGGGTGAAAATCCCGGACTGCCCCCGCAACTGTAAGCGACGAGCCTGCCGTAATGCCACTGACCGGACGATCGGTTGGGAAGGCCCGGCACAGGCGATGACCCGCGAGTCAGGAAACCTGCCGTCACCAAGCTGACGCCGCAATTGCGGCAGGAACCGGCCGTCGGTGGGACGGCAAACGGAAAGGACAGAGAGATGCATATCGAACCCGGAATCGTGGCCGGCCCCAAGATGGCGCTTGCCCACGGAACGGCTGCGGCCGCCGCGGCCTATACAGCCCGGCTGGCCATCGATGATCTGCGCACGCACGGCCTGGCGTCGTTCGCGCTGCGCACCGTGATCGCGGCGATCGGAGTCTTCATTTCCTTCGAGGTGATGCCGCATTTCGCGGTCGGCATCTCCGAGGTCCATTTCATCCTCGGCACGACCCTGTTCCTGATCCTGGGGGCGGCGCCCGCGGCCATCGGGCTGGCGCTGGGGCTGCTCGTGCAGGGGCTGTTCTTCGCGCCGACCGACCTGCCGATGTATTTCGTCAATGTCTCGACGCTGCTGTGGCCGCTTTTCGCCATCGACGCGCTGGCCAAGCGGATCATTCCGGCCGCAACGCCCTTTGTCGATCTGCAATATCTCGACGTGCTCAAGCTGTCGCTGACCTATCAGGGCGGGATCGTCGCCTGGGTCGCGTTCTGGGCGGTGTACGGCCAGGGCTTCGGGTCGGAAAACCTGGCCGCGATCGCCAGCTTCGGTGCGGCCTATCTGCTGGTCGTGTTGGTCGAGCCGGTCGTCGATCTGGGGGCGCTGGCCATCGCCAAGGCGCTGCGGCCGGCGCGCCATTCGCCGCTCGTCGCCCGCAGGCTGTATCACGCCTGATGTCGGAAACCACCAGCGCCGGCCGCCTGTTAACGGCCGGCGACGGCCGTGACATGACCCGGCAGCCGGAGCTGTGGCTGATCGGGATCGGCACCGGCAATCCCGATCATGTCACGCTAGAGGCGCAGCTGGCGATCCGGGATGCGGCGCTGGTCATGGTGCCGCGCAAGGGCGCCGACAAGGCCGATCTCGCCGATCTGCGCCATGCGATCCTCGCCGCCAGCGGCAGCTCCGCCGCCGTGGTCGAGTTCGACATGCCCACCCGCGACGAAACCCTGCCCTATGCAGAGCGGGTGAGCCGCTGGCACGACCGGATCGCCGCGATCTGGGCCGGGACGATCGCGGCCGCCCGGCCGCAGGGGCCGGTGGCGCTGCTGGTCTGGGGCGATCCCGGTCTTTACGATTCGACCCTGCGCATCGCCGCGCGGCTGGACCCCGCGCCGCGCTTGCGTGTGGTGCCGGGGATCACCGCGCTGCAGGCGCTGACCGCGGCGCACGCCATCCCCTTGAACCGCGTCAACGGCGCCGTCACCGTGACCACCGGGCGGCGCCTGCGCGACCACGGCTGGCCCGAGGGCGCCGAGACGGTGGCCGTGATGCTGGACGGTGAATGCAGCTTTCGGCAGTTGCCGGGCGACGGGCTGACGATCTGGTGGGGCGCCTATCTCGGCATGCCACAGCAGGTGCTGGCATCCGGCCCGCTTGCGGGCACGGGCGCTCGCATCGTGGCACTGCGGACCGAGGCCCGGGCCCGGCACGGCTGGATCATGGACTGCTATCTGCTGCGGTCTGAGCCCGGCAGGATTGCCGCAGGCAACGCTACGCCGGCGTGAGGCTCATGCAGGTGCCACCAGGGTCGCCGCGTTCGGCTTCAACCGAGCCGGTTCAGATATGCCGGGGGTCCCTGACCGATGCGCGTCCCCTACGGGATTGTCGGTCGCCCCTGCTTGATCGACGGCCAAACCCTGTCATGACTGCCCGCCGGTCCCATCGGTCCAGTCTCGCCTGGCAGCTTCTGACACCGTCAAGCCGGCGCGAGGATTGCCGGCACCATGACCCACATGAGCAATCCCGCGACCGGTAGCAGGCGCGCCTGCGAAATGGACAATGCGCCCACAGCCTGTCGTTCGCCGGTCATTCCTTCCCGTCGTCGATCGGCGCGCCGCCTGAAGTACAGGACAAGATGCACCGCGGACAGGACGGCAAAGACCCACCAGGCGCCCTGGTGAAAGGCTCGCACAGCAGGGTGGGAGGCAAAACTGTCGGGGATGCCGGGGGTGTGGGGCGAAAAAGGGTCAGTAGATGGCGATAGCAAAAAGACTTTGATGCAACGCTTGGAGCAAGCAGCGCGGGACGGGTCTGATTTGCTGTCTGCCTTCGAACGTGACTGGTTGTCGTATGCGCTTGACCTTAAGCAGACTAAAGGCAGGCGTGTCTGTCGCCGACAAGCCAGGGGTGAGGGTCTGACCCGCACGCTTTATATTGAGCGTCGGCCGCCTCTATCTTGAGCCCAGACGTTCGTCCAAGTGCGGCTGGATCGGCGTCGAGACGGGTTTCTACCTCCGCGGCCGCCTCGCTGACCGCCCCCACATTGTCCCGGATCTCCGTTAGCAGCCTCGCCAGCACAGGGTCGCGGATCTCGCCGGTCCGGCTGTCGCACAGGGAGTTGATCTGTTGGTCAAGAAGTTCTTGATGCCGCCGGGCGGTCTCACGGAAAGTCTTCTGGACGGCCAGACCGCGCAGGCAGCCGCCTTCCGCGCCTTGTCCTTGGCTCCTGACACAGCGATTTGGGCGATACGGTCGGCTTCGGCGCGGGCCTTGGTCTCCGCGTCGCGAGCGGCCGTCGCGGCCCTTTGGACAGCGCTCAGCTCCTCACGCTGCACCTTCAAGGCCTGTGCCTGGCGGTCGGCTTCGTCGTGCGCCTTGCGCCGTTGTTCGGCGAGGGTGTCGAGCTCGGTCTGTTCGCGGGTCTGTCGCGCGGCGAGATCCGCCAGGACTCCAAGTGCCTCGTTACATTATGACGCAGAGCGGCGGCGACGCGGACACCGTGGGGGACAGCTGGGCGGTCTGCGATGACCAGCTTGACATCTGCGAGGCAGGCGGCGCGGTGCTGGCAACGCCGCTCTACTGGTATGAGATCATAGACTACAACGTCCACCCGGATGCCGAAGGGATCACGCTGTTTGGGCAGACCTTTGCGTGGGCGATGGCCGAGGTCGAGGCTGGTCGTCGCTGGACGATCAGCAGGCCGCGCGCAACATGGGATGCTACTACCGCGGTGCTGGTGCTGGACTTCGACAGTCTGCGCGAGGACGAGTGGCTGGTCGCCGAGGACGCCGCCAAATACACCTCCAGCGGCGGGATCGGTCTCGGGGCCGATGCGCTGGGGTTCGAGGTAATCGGCGCTTCAATCAACGCGATTGCCCTGACCTGCCACTGAACTTTCATCCAACGGCGACCGGAGCCCGGTTTTTGTTTACGCCTGTTGGCGCGGGTTGAGCAATCGCCCGGCGCGCGGAGCTTTCATCTCGCGCAGCGGGGCGGGCGATTGCGGGGTTCAGGTTCGCGGCAAACCCTACAGGGGTCTGGTAGCCCAAGGCCGAGTGGGGCCTTTCGGTGTTATAGTCGGTGACCCAGGCAGCGATCAGGTCACGGGCATGGGCGATGTTGCGGAACAGGGCCTCGTTCAGAAGCTCGTCCCGCATCCTGCCGTTGAAGCTTTCGACGAACCCGTTCTGCATCGGCTTGCCCGGCGCAATGTAATGCCATTCGACCTTGTGCTCGGCGCACCACTTCAGGATCGCGTTCGATGTCAGCTGGCGTTGTTGCGCAACTCAGCTAGCGGCGTGAGCTGCCCCTTTCCCCGCTGAACTCAGCTGACGCGAACGATCTCGGCGGTGCCGAGGGCGGAGAAGCGGTTCATGAGAGCAATGCGGATGTGGATC
>NZ_JRKS01000080.1 GCF_000763805.1 Paracoccus sphaerophysae
GCGGGGGCAGGGCCGTCGCCGAACACGATGTGGCGGGTGACGGCCTTCCGCAACTATGCCGATTACGCGCTGACGCCGGAATTCGCCGAGGGGCTGGCCGAACTGCGCGTTCTGGGCTCCGCGCGCACCAGCGCGATCATGTGCGCCGAGGCCGTCTGGTGGCGCTGTCACCGCCGCATCATCACCGATTATCTGCTGGCCGGCGGCGACGAGGTCCGCCACATCCTCGGCCCCGGCCATGTCGATCAGGCGACGATGACGCCGGGGGCCCAGATGACCGCTGACGGCCATGTCCTTTACCCGCCCGAAGGGCTGGAAACTGACGCCGTTTCCCCCGAGGGTGCGGGCAGCGGAAAGGACTGACCATGTTTCAGAGCTTTGATGCCCCTTCGGGACAGGCCGACACCGGCGCGCGGATCGATGCGCTGCGGGCGCTGATGGCGCGGGATGGGCTGGACGCCGTGCTGGTGCCCCGCGCCGACGCCCACCAGGGCGAATATGTCGCCGACAGCGACGCCCGGCTGCGCTGGCTGACCGGGTTTTCCGGCAGCGCGGGCTTTGCCATCGTGACCGCCGACCGCGCCGGAGTCTTCATCGACGGCCGCTACCGCGTGCAGGTCCGGGCCGAGACCGACCCGGCGATCTTCACCCCCGTCCATTGGCCCGAGACCGGCGCCGCCGACTGGCTGCGCGCGGTGCTGCCGCAGGGCGGCACCGTGGGCTTCGATCCGTGGCTGCATAGCGTGGCCGAGACCGAGGCGCTGTCCCGCAAGCTCCACGGCAGCGGCATCACCCTAACGCCGGTCGAAAACCCTGTCGATGCGATCTGGACCGACCGTGCCGCGCCCCCGGTGGGCACGGCCCGCATCCACCCGCAGACGCTGGCCGGCGCGACCCCGGACGAACGCCGGGCGCTGGTCGCGGCCGAGCTGAGGGCGGCGGGGCAGGGGGCGGCGGTGCTGACGCTGCCCGACGGCATCTCGTGGCTGCTGAACCTGCGCGGGTCGGACATCCCCCGCAACCCGGTGGTGCAGAGCTTTGCCATCATCGACGACACCGGCGCCGTGCAGCTGTTCGCCGACGCGGGCAAGTTCGGCCCGGACGTCCGCGCCCATCTCGGCAACGCCGTGACCCTGTCCCCGCCCGAGAGTTTTGCGACGGCGCTCGGCGCGCTGGCCGGTCCGGTGCGGATCGACGCCGACAGCGCCCCGGTGGCGGTCGAGGCGGCGCTGACGGCGGCCGGCGCGACGGTGGTTCGCGGCCGCGACCCCGTGGCGCTGCCCAAGGCCCGCAAGACCCCGGCCGAACTGGAGGGAATGCGTGCTGCCCACCGCCGCGACGCGGTGGCGATGATCCGCGCGCTGGCCTGGATCGACGCCCAGCCGCCGGGCGGCTTCTCCGAAATCGACACGGTGCGCGCGCTGGAAGGCTTCCGCCGCGAGGCCGGGGCCATCGACATCAGCTTCGACACCATCTGCGGGTCCGGCCCCAACGGCGCCATCGTCCATTACCGCGTGACCGAGGCGACCGACCGGACCGTGCAGGCGGGCGAGCTGCTGCTGCTCGATTCCGGCGGCCAGTATCCCGACGGCACCACCGACATCACCCGCACCCTCGCCATCGGCGACCCGCCCGAAGCCGCCCGCGACGCCTATACCCGCGTGCTGCAGGGCATGATCGCGCTGTCCCGCCTGCGCTTTCCCAAGGGCCTCGCCGGCCGCGACATCGAGGCGGTGGCCCGCGCGCCGCTGTGGCAGGCGGGGATGGATTTCGACCACGGCACCGGCCACGGCGTCGGCGCGGCGCTGTGCGTCCACGAAGGCCCGCTGCGCATCTCGCGCCGGTCCGAGTTGCCGCTGGAACCGGGCATGATCTTTTCCAACGAGCCCGGCTATTACCGCGAGGGCGAGTGGGGGATCCGCATCGAGAACCTGATCGCCGTCGAGCCCGCCACCGGCCCCGACGGCCGCGACCTGCTTGGGTTCGAGACGCTGACCCTCGTCCCCATCGACGCCCGGCTGATCGAGCCGGGGATGCTCAGCCGGGCCGAGATCGCCTGGCTCGACGCCTATCACGCCCGCGTCGCGGCCGAGATCGGGCCGCTGGTGCCGGCGGAGGCCCGCAACTGGCTGGCCGCGGCGACCTCACCGCTTGGGGCGGCCGTGTAGCGGGGGCGCTGCCCCCGCCGGCAGGTGGCCGGCTCCCCCGCGCTATCTGGGCACGAAAGACGGGGTTGAAGCCGGGCTGCGGGCGGTGCCAGACTGACGCTCATCCAACCCGAGGGAAGACCCATGCCGATCGCTGACTTTGTCCTGTCCGAACTGCGCGGCGTGCTGGGCGACCGGTTGTCCACCGGCGACTCCGAGCGCGCGATCCACGGCGCCTCCGAGACGTTCCACCAGGCACCGCCCCCCGACGCTGTCGCGTTCCCGCTGACCACGCAAGAGGTCTCGGCCGTCCTGCGGATCTGCAACGCCCACGGCGTGCCGGTCATCGGCTGGGGCACCGGCACCTCGCTGGAAGGCCATGCGCTGGCGGTCCGCGGCGGGCTGGTGCTGGACATGATGCGGATGGACAAGGTGCTCGAGGTGCGCCCCGAGGACATGCTCGCCGTGGTCCAGCCCGGGGTTACCCGCGAGGCGCTGAACACCGAACTGCGCGCGACCGGGCTGATGTTCCCCGTCGATCCGGGCGCCAATGCCAGCCTCGGCGGCATGGCCTCGACCCGCGCCAGCGGCACCACCGCGGTGCGCTATGGCACCATGCGCCAGAACGTGCTGGGGCTGGAGGCGGTGCTCGCGGACGGCACCATCATCCGCACCGGCAGCCGCGCCGCCAAGTCCAGCGCCGGCTATGACCTGACCGCGCTGCTCGTCGGCTCGGAAGGCACGCTGGGGATCATCACCGAACTGACCCTGCGCCTGCACGGCCAGCCCGAGGACATCTCGGCCGCGGTCTGCGCCTTCCCGACGCTCGAGGACGCGGTGAATTGCGTCGCCCAGACGATGCAGATGGGCATCCCGATGGCGCGGATCGAGTTCATGGACGCGATGGCGATGCGGGCGGTGAACCTGCACATGGGGTCCAGCTATCCCGAACAGCCGCATCTGATGGTCGAGTTCAACGGCTCGCCCGAGGCGGTCAAGCGCGATGCAGAGCTGTTCGGGGCGATCGCCGGGGATCACCACGGCCAGGGCTTCGCCTGGGCGACCAGCCTTGCTGAACGCAACCGGCTGTGGGCGGCGCGCCATGCCTCGTATTACGCCGCGCTCAAGTTGCGGCCGGGCGCGACGGGGATCAGCACCGATATCTGCGTGCCGATGTCGGAACTGCCCGCGGCGGTGGCGGCGGCGTCGGCCGACATGCAGGCCACCGGGCTGCTGGGCGACGTGGTGGGCCATGTCGGGGACGGCAATTTCCACGTTCTGATGCTGCTCGAACCCGGCAACCAGCAGGAAATGGCCATCGCCAAGGGCGTCGCCGAACGCATGGCCCACCGCGCCATCGCCGTCGGCGGCACGATCAGTGGCGAACACGGCATCGGCATCGGCAAGCGCGGGCTGATGGAGGCGCAGCACGGCCCCGCCTGGGCGGTGATGGGGGCGATCAAGCGCACGCTGGACCCCAACAACATCATGAACCCGGGCAAGATGGTCCCGGACATGAATTGACCCCCGGGGCCGTTGACGGTTTCGTGATCTCGCCCCGGGCGGCCCCCGGCGGTGGCCTGGGTGACTTTGCCCGGGGTTCTGTGGATAGTCGCCCGCAAAGCAGACCAGAAACGGATCGAGGCGGGACGATGAAACTGTGGATCAGGGCGGTTGCCCTTGTGGCCGTCACGGCGCTTGCGGCCTGCGGCGGCGGACCCGCGCGACGGGTGGTGACGGATACCAGCATCGGGTCTGGGCGGTCGGTGCAGGGCGGCTTCGTCGCCGGCACCGTGCCGCAGCTGGGCGACAGCGCGCCGCATGTCTGGACCTCGGGCCATCCCTACAACCACCAGGTGCACGGCGTCGACGTGTCGCGCTATCAGGGCAGCGTGGACTGGAACACGGCCCGCAACGCGGGGATCAGCTTTGCCTTCATCAAGGCGACCGAGGGCGGCGATCACTCGGACCCGGCCTTCCCGACCTACTGGGCGCAGACCCGGGCCGCCGGCATCCCGCGGGGGGCCTATCACTTCTACTACTTCTGCCGCTCGGGCGCCGAGCAGGCCGCGTGGTTCATCGCCAACGTGCCGCGCGAACGCGGCGCGCTGCCGCCGGTCATCGACCTGGAATGGAACCATCAGTCGCGCAGCTGCCCGCATCGCCCCGGCCCCGCCGAGGTGCACCGCGAAGTCGGCCAGATGGTCGAGATCCTGCACCGCCACTACGGCCAGCGGCCGATCCTGTATGTCACGGTCGATTTCTATCGCGACACCGGGATCGGGCGGCTGAACGCCGAATTCTGGCTGCGCTCGGTCGCCGACCACCCGCGCGGCACCTATCCGGGCCAGCCCTGGACCTTCTGGCAATATACCGGCACCGGCACCGCGCCCGGCTTCCGCGGCAACGTGGACCTGAACGCCTTCGCCGGGTCGCGGGCGCAGTGGAACCGCTGGCTGGCCACGCGATCGCAGCGCTAGGCGTATGTGGCGCGCTGCCCGCTGGGCCGAGTTCGTGGCCCTCTTCGTCGGCGCGCCGCTGGCGATGGCGCTGTTCCTGCCGCGCGGCGGGCTGTTCCCGGCGCTGGCGCTGTTCACCCTGGGCGGGGTCGCGCTGATCTGGTGGACTGGAGAGTTCGACTGGCGCGAGCTTCGCCGCGGCTGGTCGCGCATCGACTGGCTGCGGATGGCGGCCTTCGGGCTGTTCGTGGGCGCCACCGGCTACCTGGTGATGGCCGCGAGCCAGCCGGGCTTCGTCCCCAACACCTCGCCCCAGCGGCTGCGGTTCCTCGCGATGCTGTGGCTGCTCTACCCGATCCTGTCGGCGCTTCCGCAAGAGCTCATCTTCCGCGCACTCTATTTCCACCGCTACGCGGCGCTGATGGGCGACGCGCGGACCGCGCGGTTGGTCAACGCGGCGATCTTTTCGCTGGCCCACCTAATGTACTGGTCGGTCGTGGTCGCGGTGATGACTTTCGTCGGCGGCTGGATCTTTGCGAAGCTCTACCAGGACAAGGGCTTTCCCGCCGCCTGGGTCGCCCACGCCATTGCCGGCAACATGCTGTTCACCGTCGGCATGGGGCATTATTTCTGGTCCGGCAACGTGGTGCGGCCGTTCTGAGCCTTCTCTTTTGCGCAAATATCCCGGGGGTCCGGGGGCTGGCCCCCGGGGGCGGCGCTTGACAGTGCGCGTCAGGCAGCGTTGATGCGGGGCCGGAACAAAGGGGACCTCGTGATGAACGCCTATCGCACCCATACCTGCGGCCAGCTGACCGCCGCCGACGCCGGGGAAACCGTGCGCCTGTCGGGCTGGGTGCATCGGGTGCGCGACCACGGCGGGGTGCTGTTCATCGACCTGCGCGACCATTACGGCATGACCCAGGTGATCGCCGACAGCGACAGCCCGGCCTTCGCCGCGCTGGAAAAGTTGCGCGCCGAGACGGTCGTCCGCATCGACGGCCGGGTCAAGCTTCGCGACGCGGCGCTGGTCAACCCCAAGCTGCCGACCGGCGAAATCGAGGTCTACGCGACTGACATGGCCGTGCTCGGCCCCTCGGACGACCTGCCGCTGCCGGTCTTCGGCGACCAGGACTATCCCGAGGAAACCCGGCTGGCCTATCGCTTCCTCGACCTGCGGCGCGAGTCGCTGCACGCCAACATCATGCTGCGGTCTCGGGTCATCAAGTGGCTGCGCGACGCGATGTGGGACGCCGGGTTCACCGAGTTCCAGACCCCGATCATCACCGCCTCCAGCCCCGAGGGCGCGCGCGACTTCCTCGTGCCATCGCGGCTGCATCCGGGCAAGTTCTACGCCCTGCCGCAGGCGCCCCAGCAGTTCAAGCAGTTGATCATGGTGGCGGGCTTCGACCGCTACTTCCAGATCGCGCCGTGCTTCCGCGACGAGGACCCGCGCGCCGACCGCTCGCCCACCGATTTCTACCAGCTCGACATCGAGATGTCCTTCGTCGAGCAGAAGGACGTGTTCGCGGCCGTCCAGCCGGTGATCCAGGGCCTGTTCGAGACCTTCGGCGGCGGCCGCCGCGTGGACGCCGACTGGCCGCTGATCCCCTATTCCGAGAGCCTGCGGAAATACGGCACCGACAAGCCCGACCTGCGCAACCCGATTGAGATGCAGGACGTGTCCGAGCATTTCCGCGGCTCGGGCTTCGGCATCTTCGCCAAACTGCTCGAGCAGGACGGCACCGAGATCCGCGCCATCCCCGCGCCGACCGGCGGCTCGCGCAAGTTCGCCGATCGGATGAACGCCTTTGCCCAACAGCAGGGGCTGCCGGGGATGGGGTATATCTTCTGGCGGAGAAAGGAACTGCCGCAAGTAGCTCGGCATAACCGAGATCATCCTCTATTTATTGAGGCAGAGCGCCGGGTTCTTAATGAGGAGCTTGCTCGCCAAATCAAGGAGCGTGGCGGGCCGCGCGCGGCTTGGTATTCCGTAGATTTCATGGCCGATCAGCCGGACGGGAGCCATCTCGAAGCAGCGGGCCCCATAGCCAAAGCACTCGGCCCCGAGAAAACCGAGGCGATCCGCACCCAGCTTGGCCTGGGCGAAGGCGACGCCGTCTTCTTCCTCGGCGGCAAGCCCGCGGACTTCGAAGCCGTTGCCGGCCGCGCCCGCACCGAGATCGGCCGCGACCTTGGCCTTATCGACGAAAACCAGTTCAAGTTCGCCTGGATCGTCGATTTCCCGATGTACGAGCGCGGCGACGACGGCAAGATCGACTTCTCGCACAACCCCTTCTCGATGCCGCAGGGCGGGCTCGAGGCGCTGAACGGCGACCCGCTCAAGGTCCATGCCTGGCAATACGACCTCGCCTGCAACGGCTACGAGCTGATCTCGGGCGGCATCCGCAACCACACCCCCGAGATCATGTTCAAGGCCTTCGAGCTGGCAGGCTATGGCCGCGACGAGGTCGAAAAGCGCTTTGGCGGCATGGTCAAGGCGTTCCGCTATGGCGCGCCGCCGCACGGTGGCTGCGCGGCGGGGATCGACCGGATCGTGATGCTGCTGGCGGACGAGCAGAACATCCGCGAGGTCATCATGTTCCCGATGAACCAGCGGGCCGAAGACCTGATGATGGGCGCGCCCAGCGAGCCCACCAACGAACAGCTCCGCGAGTTGCGCCTGCGGGTGCTGCCCAAGGACGCCTGAGCCGGACGGCTGAGTCTAAAGCACGGCGGCGGCCGGCGGACCCCCGCCGTCAGCAAACCGTGACGTGCAGCCCGGCGCCGGCTGTGCCATAAGGCTGCCGGGGCGATGTGCGTCCCGGCAGGCCGACGGATGACGACGTGACACCCGATTTCCCCTCGATCGCCGCGCTGCGGCTGGGCTATGGCTTTGCTCCCCACGCGGCGGCGCCGGGCGATCTGGCGGCGGTGATGGCCTCGGTGACCGAGGCCGCGCGGCCCGATCAGTGGACGACGCAGGCCGCGGCCGACGCCCAGATCCAGCTGGCCGAAAGCCGCAAGGCGCTGAACGCCAAGGAAATCGCGCAGGAGGATTATCGCCGCGTCGCGCAGGGGCTGAACGCCCGCCGGCTCGAGGTGCTGCAGCGCCGCGTGGCGCGCGCGCTGGACGCGCCCTGCGGCTTTGGCGAGCGGCTGGTACAGTTCTGGTCCGACCATTTCACCACCGTCGCCCAGAACCCGCCGCAATACCTGATGGCGGGCGCCTTCGTCGACGAGGCGATCCGGCCGCATCTGAACGGGCGTTTCGGCGACATGCTGTTCGCCAGCTCGACCCATCCGATGATGCTGGTCTATCTCAACCAGAACACCAGCTTCGGCCCCAATTCCCGCTATGTGAAGGCGCGGCCCGAAAAGCGGCTGGGCCTGAACGAGAACCTCGGCCGCGAGATCCTGGAACTGCACACGTTGGGGGTCGGGGCCGAATATACCCAGACCGACGTGAGGGAACTGGCCGAACTGCTGACCGGCCTCTCCTTCAACATCCGCGATCCGCAGCGCTTCCGCGTGCAGGCAGCCGAACCCGGCGCCGATACCGTGCTGGGCACGTCCTATGGCGGCCCCGGCACCGACGGCATGGCCGAGATCGCGCGGGTCATGGGCGACCTGGCGGTCCATCCCGCGACTGCCAGCCACATCGCCCGCAAGCTAGCGCAGCATTTCGCCGCCGACGATCCGCCGCCGGCACTGGTCGAGGATCTCGCCGCCACCTGGCGCGGCACCGGCGGCGATCTGGCGCAGGTCCACGCGGTGCTGGCGGCGCACCCGGCGCTGGCCGCGACCTTTCGGCAAAAGGCGCGGCAGCCCTTCGACTTCCTGATCGCCGCGCTGCGGTCGCTGGGGGTGACGGGCGAGCAGGTGCTGGCGATGGAGCCGTCCCGCGTCAACCAGGTCATGTGGGGCCCGCTGACCCTGATGGGCCAGACCTTCGGCCGCGCCCGCGGCCCGGACGGCTGGCCGGAACTGGCGGCGGACTGGATCACGCCGCAGACCCTGTCGGCGCGCATCGCGTGGGCGCTGCGCCAGCCCGAACGGCTGGTCGATCCGCTGCCTGATCCGCGCGACTTCCTGGTGACCGCCCTGGGCGGGACCGCGTCCGAGGCGCTCGCCACCGCGGTGCCGCGCGCCGAAAGCGTGCGCGAGGGGGTGGCGATCGTGCTGGCCTCGACCGACTTCAACCGCCGCTGAAACCGAAGGGCCCGGACATGATCACGCGCCGCTTTCTGCTGAAATCCGCCACCCTCGCCGCATGTTCCGCGGCGGCGCATCCGTGGCTGAGCACGATGACCTTCGCCTCGGTCCCCGGCGACAACCGGCTGGTGGTGATCGTGCTGCGCGGCGCGATGGACGGGATGGACGCGGTGCAGCCCTATGGCGACAAGGGCCTGCGGGCGCTGCGCACCGGGCTGTCCGTCGGCCCGCAGGGCGGGGCGCATGACCTGGACGGGTTCTTCGCGCTGCACCAGGATCTGGGCGACCTCCTGCCGCTGTGGCAGGCCGGAGAGCTGGCCTTCGCCCACGCCATCGCCACCCCCTATCGCGACAAGCGCAGCCATTTCGACGGGCAGGACCTGCTCGAGGCGGGGACCGGGAACGACCTGCCCATCGACCAGCAGAAGGGCGGCTGGCTGAACCGGCTGCTGCAGGACATGCCGAACGCCCGCGCCGAGACCGCCTATTCGGTCGGCACCGAGGAAATGCTGATCCTGTCGGGCAAGGCCCATGCGCTCAGCTGGGCGCCGGATGCACGGCTGTCGCTGTCGCCGCAGGCGCGGCTGCTGCTGACCGACGTCTATCACGACGACGCCCTGTTCCGCGAGGCGGCGGCCGATGCCGAGGCGATCGGCGGCTCGCTGCCCGAGGACCGGATGATGGGCGCCAAGGGCCCCTCGGCCGACGCGGTGAAGCTGGCGACCTTTGCCGCCAGCCGGCTGAACGGTGACACCCGGATCGCCGCGTTCTCGCTGGCCGGCTGGGACAGCCACGCCCGGCAGCAGCAGGTGATCGGCCGGTCTCTGGGCCAGCTTTCGGCCGCGATCCTGACTCTGCGTGAGGCCCTGGGGGCGAACTGGGCCAGGACGACGGTGCTGGCGATGACCGAATTCGGCCGCACCGCGCGCGAGAACGGCTCGGCCGGGACCGACCACGGCACCGGCGGCGCGATGCTGATGGCGGGGGGCGCGGTGCGGGGCGGCACGGTCTATGGCGACTGGCCGGGCCTCGCCGAGGGGCAGCTTTACCAGGACCGTGACCTGATGCCGACGCGCGACGTGCGCGCCTATGCCGGCTGGGCGATGCGCGGCCTGTTCGGGACCGAGGCGGGGCATATCGAGGGGACGATCTTCCCCGGGCTCGACCTGGGCCCCGATCCGGGCATCCTGCGCTAGAGGCCAACGAAAAAGGCCGGGGCATGTCCCCGGCCTTTGTCCTGGTGCGGCGTCGGCTCAGATCCAGCCGAGCTGGTGCGCGCCCTCGTAGATCATCTTGATCGAGACATACAGGATCACCAGCAGGCCGCCCCAGGCAATCCACGGGTATTTGTTGATGACCCGCGCGATCCAGGTCGAGGCGAGGCCCATTAGCGCGATCGACAGCACCAGCCCGATGATCAGCACTTGGAAATGGCCATGCGCGGCGCCGGCCACGGCCAGCACGTTGTCCAGCGACATCGACACGTCGGCGATGACGATCTGCATCGCGGCCTGGGCAAAGGTCTTGCGCGGCGCGCCCGAGTCGTCGGCGGAATCTCCGGCGACGACGTCGTCCATCGCGTCGTCATGGGCATGGCCGGCGCGCAGCTCGGTGTACATCTTCCAGCACACCCACAGCAGCAGAACGCCGCCGATCAGCAGCAGGCCCTTGATCGCCAGCAGCTGCGTGGTGATCAGCGCAAAGCCGATCCGCATGACCGTTGCCGCGATGATGCCCACCAGGATGGCGCGGTTGCGTTGTTCGCGCGGCAGACCGGCGGCGGCCAGGCCGATGACGATGGCATTGTCGCCGGCAAGCACGAGGTCGATCGCGATGACCTGCAGCAAGGCCGAAAAGCCCGCGGCGGTGAAGATTTCCATTCGTGTCCCTTCCCGTGACGCAGCCGGTGGCGCGTGGTGGCGGTCTTTTGCCCTGTGGGCCGCGTGGCGGACCCTGCGCCGTATTGTCCGGACCAACTATCCCGCATGGGAAACGAGGGCAATGCCCGGTCGCAGTCGTCGCCGCGGTCGCACCACCGGCGTTGGACGCTGTCATGGTTCTTGCATGATCGCGGCGGGTGCGGCAGTTTACACGCATAGCGGGTGAATGATGGACGTCGAACCGCTATTCCGTGTGATCGAGTTGCCGCGTTTTCGCCACAGAACCGTGCCATTTCGATCGGGAATACGTCATGAAGGACCGGGTTGGCGTGCGACTGGCGGTCGCAGCGGTGCTGGTCGGGCTCGGCTGTACCGCCGTCGTTGCCGCGCTGATCAGCGGCTTCGGCCCCCGGCATTTCGGGGTCGGGGCGCCGAACGGCTATGAACTCGGGCAGTTGCTGGGGCTGGCGGACGAGGGGGTGCCGACGCCGATCGGCATCTACCGCGAATCTCTGCGCTGGCTGCCCGCGTGGCTGCGGCCGCCGGTCGAGCGGCTGCTGCATGTCCAGGTGTGGGTGTGGGCGCTGATCCTGCTGCCGATCCATGCCGTGCTGGCGAGTCTCGCCTTTGACTGGGCGGTCGGCGGGGGACCGGCCCTGCAGCGCAGCCACGGCGACGATCTTTAGGGACCGGCCGCGGTGCCTTCACCCCGCGGCGTCAGGCGGGGTCGGCCGATGGGGCCGGGGG
>NZ_JRKS01000081.1 GCF_000763805.1 Paracoccus sphaerophysae
CGCGGCGCGGGGGGCCGCGCCGCCCCCCCCCCCCCCCGGGGGGGGGCACCCCGCCCCCCCCCCCCCCCCCCCCCCCCCCCCCCCCCCCCCCCCCCCCCCCCCCCCCCGCACCCCCGCCGCAGCCCCGCCGCAGAGTGCGGTCCTTCTGACCGGTTTCTGGCGCAACCCCTCATTCAGCATGAACCAACTCCGCCGCCCCGGCCTCGGGCCGTTTGCGTCCTTGCTTCCTTCCTGCTTTGGTCCTCTCTACCCTGTCTCCGAGCTGGCTGCGAGGGTGCCATGGCCTATCACGACGAGGATGAGTTCCGGCTGGGCCGCTCGAACGGCGGGCGGGCACAGTACGAAGGCGGCGGCGGGCGGCGCTTCGCGATCCTGCGCTGCGCCAAGATCAAGAATCTGGGCAACATGGGTGCCAGCCTCCAGCACACCTTCCGCGAACGGGAAACCCCGAACGCCGATCCGGCCCGAATCCGCGACAACACCGTCCTCGTGGGGGCCGAAGACAGCCGCGGGGTCCTGGACGCCTGGCATGCCCGCGCACCCGAGAAGATCCGGAGCAATGCCGTCCACGGGCTCGAGTACTTCATCGGCGGCAGCCCGAGGGCGCTGAACGCCATGAGCCGTGAGGACCAGGACGCCTACTTCCGCCGCGCGCTGGACTGGCTCGAGGAGCGACACGGCAAGGAGAACGTCCTGTCGGCCGTGATCCACCGCGACGAGGCCACCCCGCACATGACGGTGATGACCATCCCCCTCGATGACCGGGGCAGGCTCAACGCCCGCGCCCTCGTCGGCGACCGCGGCAAGCTCTCGGCGATGCAGACCGACTTCGCGGAACAGGTCGGCAGGCCGCACGGGCTCGAGCGCGGCGTGCAGGGCTCGAAAGCGACCCATGAGCGGGTGAAGAGCGCCTATGCCCATCTCAATGACCCGGAGCATGCCGTGGAGCTCCCTGAGCGCCGCACAGGCAACTTTCTGGGCCGGGGGAAGGAAAAAACCGACGCCGAATGGCGCCGGAGGGCCTCAGAGGCCGCCACAGGCGCTCTCGTGGGTGCCTGGTCGGCCATGCGCCGGGAGCAGAGGGCGCATGAGGTGAATATCCTCTCCCTCGAGCGGCAGACCATCGGCACACCGTCGATGAAGCATCAGCTGGATCGGCTGGAGAGGCAGAACCGCGGACTGTCGCGGGCCCTGGAAAGCAGGACCGACGAAGCCCACCGGCTTCAGCGCGACCTGCGGCACATGCAGATCGGCCGCGACACCGCCCTCACCTACACGAAGGCGGTGATGCAGCGCGCCGGGATCGACGAGACCAAGGTTCTCCCCCGCATGCAGGAGGACATCGCCAAGGCCATCGCGGCGTATGATGCTCAGGTCGACGCAGGCACCCGATCCCTCCGCCAGGTCCCCCTCGCCGTCCCCCGCAAAGAAGTCACCCGGACCTTGCGACAGACCGAGGCCACGACAGCACAGGTTCCTTCTCAGCAAACTGAAGCGACCGTGCAGCAGGAGCACTCCGCAAGGCAGAGGGACAAGGGCGAGGACTGGGGAGACGGGTAAGGGCTGGCAATGGACGTGGAGCTCTGGCCCGACGCGGCATGGAAAATCACCTGTGCTTCCGTCTGCAGCCTGCTTTCCAGGCTCTTTATTTCCGTGTCTCATAGCGTTACATGTAACGCACCCACCTTAGGAGCGTCATATGCCTATCCCGCTGTCCGAACGCGTCGGCCGCCACCGTGCGGCCCTTCGTGCCTCCGGTCTGCGTCCGGTCCAGATCTGGGTACCGGACACGCGCCGCCCGGGTTTCGCCGCCGAGTGCGCTCGGCAGGCCAGCCTCGTTGCAGCAGCCGATCGCCAGGATGATGACCTCGGCAGTTTCCTGGACGCTGCCCTCGAGGACCTTGGTGATCTCGCGTGAGACGGGGCGATCTGGTGACAGTGGCGCTGCCCGGTGATTACGGGAAACCGCGCCCTGCCCTTGTGATCTAGTCCGACCAGTTTCCTGACATGGCCTCGATGACTGTTTTGCTTGTCACCTCGATGTTGGTGGATGCACCCTTCTTGCGCCTGACGATCGAACCCTCCCCGGACAACAACCTGCGCCAGACCTCTCAGGTCATGATCGACAAGCCGATGACGGTGCGCCGCGACCGTCTCGGCAATGCCTTCGGCAGGCTCGATGACGCCAGCATGGTCAGCATCAACCGCTCGCTGGCCCTGTTCCTTGGCGTCGTAGGGTAGGTCAGTCAGCAGCGCCCTTACCCCATGACGTCGTGCTCAAACGACTTATCCACAGGGCCATGAGTGTTAAATATGAGTTAGTGAGTGTTACGCGAATCGCCGTTCCTATAAGTGCCTGATGTCACTTCATAAAATCAACATAAAATCTTGCCTCGGTGGGTAGAGTATCGAAAATCGGTGTGTAGAGTATCGAAAAAAGGTGGGCAGAGTATCGAAAAAGGTGGGCAGAGTATCGAAGAACTGGTAGCCTGCGCGGTGGGTAGAGTATCGAAGAATTACTCGAGACTGTTGGTGGGTAGAGTATTGAAGAATGGCGAGACCTAAGAAGCGGACTGCCCTCCTGCCCCAGAGGCATCCGGAGCCTGACCTTTTCGTGTGCGACATTCTTGATGCGACACCTAGGGTCAGGACCCATTGATCTGCTTGAGGCATCAGTGCCTTCGTGATTCAAGCTCCCGAACTGACGGGGGTGATGATGAGCAACTTGTTCTGGCTGACCGATGCGCAGATGGAGCGGCTGCGGCCGTTCTTTCCCAAGAGCCATGGCAAGCCGCGGGTCGATGACCGGCGCGTGCTGAGCGGGATAATCTTCATCAACCGCAATGGCTTGCGGTGGTGCGACGCGCCTCGCGAGTATGGGCCGCACAAGACCCTTTACAACCGCTGGAAGCGATGGGGCGACATGGGGGTCTTCGCCCGGATCATGGAGGGGCTGGCCTCCGAAGGCGGCGAAGAGAAGGTCGTGATGATCGACGCGACCTATCTCAAGGCGCACCGCACGGCTTCGAGCCTGCGGGCGAAAAAGGGGGGCCCGACGACAAGCGCGGGCGGCTGATTGGGCGGACGAAGGGCGGGCTGAACACCAAGCTGCACGCCGTGACCGATGCCAGGGGCCGCCCCTTGAGGTTCTTCATGACCGCAGGCCAGGTCAGCGACTACACCGGCGCAGCGGCGCTGCTGCGCAGCCTGCCCGCCGCCGAATGGCTGATCGCGGACCGAGGTTACGATGCCGACTGGTTCCGGGACGCGTTGAAAGACAAGGGGATACGCCCCTGCATCCCGGGCCGGAAGTCGCGCGGCAAGGCTATCCGCTACGACAAACGCCGCTACAAGCGCCGGAACCGGATCGAGATCATGTTCGGCAGGCTGAAGGACTGGCGCCGCATCGCCACCCGCTACGACAGATGCGCCAAGACCTTCCTCTCCGCCGTCGCCCTCGCCGCAACCGTCCTGTTCTGGCTTTGACGATCAATGAGTCTGGAGCCTACGATGCGGCCCGTCAGGCTGCACCGTCCTGGGATGTTTATTATCTGGAGCGCGAATGGCGGATGTGGATGAGCGAAACGCCCAAGCACCCGGACGCCGCATTTGTCGGGTTCTGCCGGAAGTGGTACGAGCGCCGAGGCCGCGCATAACAACAGATAATACATACTGCATAACCGTTCGGGCGGCTTCGAGAGCGGCCAGCTGGGCATCGAGGTGCTGATCCTCGGTCGAGACGCGCGCATAGCCCAGAACCATAGCCAAAAACCTTCAACAACCTCTCAAGATTTGACAGGGGGCTCTTGAGCGATTGCCGGAAGGGGCAGGTACTCCTGTCTGTTCCTCGTCACAGGTTCCGGTCATGTCAGATCCCGGATTTGCTTCTTTGAAGGCCCCGCGCGGTTTCCGGCTCCTGCAGCCCCATCTGGAGCAGGACATTCCACTGGCCCGCATTGCGGTCGAGTGCGGCATTGGGCACCCGCATCTCCCGGCCCGAGCTCGAGCGGTTGATCGACCAGCTGCGCCCCGGCGACGTGGTCGTCGTCACCAAGTACGACCGCCTCAGCCGATCGCTCCTGGACCTCCTCGGGATCGTCGCGCCCATCCAGGCCCACGGGGCGGGCTTCCGCAGCATCGCCGAGGACACCACCACCACCCCCGCCGGACGGCTGGTGTTCCACGTGTTCGCCGCGATCGCCCAGTTCGAATGTGAGCGGATCGCCGCGCGCACCCGCGAGGGGCTTGCCGCAGCACGCCGCCGCGGCCGGTTGGGTGGTCGGCCCCCCTGCCCTCTCGCCCGAGCAGCGCGCCGAGGTCCCCCGACGATCTGGCCCGAGGTCTTCAGGTCGTGGCCGGCCAGGCAGACATACATGTCCCGAACACGATCGAAGCTGAACTCCGCGCGGGTCAGCAGGCCCTTGGTCTGCGCCTCGCGGTCGAGCACCGGCACGTGCGGCTCGATGCCCCGGTTCATGAGCCAGCCCACAAGGCGGCCCGATCCGCAGGCCGCATCGGCAGCGAGCCGGTCCGGCTGGAGCCCGAAGCGCTGACGGGTGCGCTCGATCATCACGAAAGGTGGAGGCCACCTTTTCGGTCCAGCGCGCAGGCGAGACGCGCGGGCCAGATGCCGCCGCTCAGGCTGCGCGTCCGGGGATGGGCCTCCCGGCGGTCAGGCCGCCGACCCGCCGGGCGATGGTATCGGCGTCGATGCCGAAATGGCGGTAAAGATCGCCGATGCTGCCGGTCTGGCCGAAATGCTCGACCCCCAGCGGGATCGTGCAGTGCCCGGCCACCGCGCCGAGCCATGACAGCGTTGCCGGATGGCCGTCAATCACTGTCACCAGCGTGCAGTCGCGGGGCAGGGACTGCAGCAGCGTCTCGACATGGGACCGCGCGGCGGCATTGCCGCGCGCCCGGGCCCGCTGCGCGGCGGTCCAGCCCGCGTTCAGCCGGTCGGCCGAGGTCACGGCCAGCACCCCCACGTCGCGCCGTCCTTCGCTGATCATGCCCGCGGCCCGGATCGCCTCGGGCACGACCACGCCCTGATAGGCGATCACCACGTCGCAGTTCGGCCCCGGCGGGCGCAGCCAGTAGGCGCCGTCAATGGCGCCCTGCCGGAAGGCCTGGTCATGGCGGCGGCCGGGCTGCTCGATGGGGTTGGTGGACAGCCGCAGATAGACCGAGCCGCCGGTCTGGTCCCGCAGCCATGTGCGCTCGTCCGGGTCGCCGCCGCCTTCACCCCCGCCGTCGCGTTGAAGGTAGTCGAAGGCCCATTCCATGATGACCGCCAGTTCGTCGGCAAACGCGGGTTCGAAAGCAGCAAGGCCGTCTTGGCTCATCCCGATCAGCGGCGTGCCGACCGACTGGTGGGCACCCCCTTCCGGCGCCAGCGTCACGCCAGAGGGCGTGCCCGCGACGATGAAGCGGGCGTCCTGGTAACAGGCGTAGTTCAGCGCATCCAGTCCCCGGCAGACAAAGGGGTCGTAGAGCGTGCCCACTGGGATCAGCCGCCGCCCGAACAGCGAATGCGAGAGCCCCGCGGCGGCCAGCAGCAGGAACAGGTTCATCTCGGCGATACCCAGTTCGATGTGCTGGCCTTCCGGAGTGAAGTCCCATTTCGCGGTCGAGGGGATGTTCTCGGCCCGGAAGGTGTCCGCAAGCGGGTTACGGGCGAACAGCTTGCGCCGATTGACCCACGGCCCCAGTCCGGTCGTCCCGGTCACGTCGGGCGAGGTCGTCACCAGCCGCTCGGCCAAGGTGCTGTCGCCGCGCGCCAACTGGTCGAGGATCTTGCCGAAGGCTGTCTGGGTCGAGATTTCGCGGTCCACCGCAAGCTCGATCCCCGGCACGGGGATGGCACCGTCGTGAAGCCGCCGCGTCCCCTTGGCGAAGAACGGCACCGAGGCGAGGTATGCCTTGAATCCCTCCACGTTCCGGACGGTGGCGAAGCGGTCCCATTCCTGCCCCTGCGCCACGCCCATCTGCACCTGCCACCCGGCCATCTGCGCCTTGGTCATCAGCCCGCCGTGGTTGTCCTTGTGCCCCGCGATGGGCGTACCCCAGCCCTTGACCGTATAGGCGAGAAAGCAGGTCGGCCGGTCGTGGTCGATGGACGCAAAGACCTCGGCCATCGTGTCCACGCAGTTGCCGCCCAGGTTCTCCATCAGCGCGGCAAGCTCGGCGTCGTCCCGCCGCCCGATCAGGGCCGAGACATCGCCCTGGTCGCCCAGGTCGTCCATCAGCCGCGCCCGCCAGACCGCCCCGCCCTGATAGGTCAGCGCCGAATAAAGCTGGTTCGGGCAGGCGTCGATCCATTGGCGCAGCGCCTCGCCCCCCGGCTCGGCAAAGGCCGCACGCTGCAAGGCGCCGTATTTCACCCGCACCACGTCCCAGCCGAAGGCGCCGAAGATCGCCTCGATCCGGCTCCACAGCCCTTCGCGCACGACGCCGTCCAAGGACTGGCGGTTATAGTCGATCACCCACCAGCAGTTGCGCAACTCGTGCTTCCAGCCTTCCTGCAGGCATTCGTAGATATTGCCCTCGTCCAGTTCCGCATCGCCCATCAGCGCGATCATCCGGCCCATGGGCTGGTTGCCCGCCCAAGGCTTGGCGGCGACGTAATCCTGGATCACCGAGGCGAAGGCTGTGACCGCCACCCCCAGCCCCACCGAGCCGGTCGAGAAATCCACGTCGTCCACGTCCTTGGTCCGCGACGGATAGGACTGCACCCCGCCATAGCCCCGGAAATTCTCCATCCGCTCGCGGTCGAGGTTGCCCATCAGATATTGCATCGCGTGGAAGATGGGCGAGGCGTGGGGCTTGACCGCCACCCGGTCCTGCGGCCGCAGCGCGGTGAAATACAGCGCCGTCAGGATCGACACCATCGAGGCGGATGACGCCTGGTGTCCGCCCACCTTGATCCCGTCCGCCTTGGGCCGGATATGGTTGGCATTGTGGATCATCCAGTGGGACAGCCACAACAGGCGCTGCTCGACGGTCTTCAGATGGGGGTTGGTCATGATCTGCCTCCGCTTTGGCACAGGATAGCGCTTGCTCGGGGACAAGAGGTTGCGCCGCGCTCCCCTTGGCTTGGGTCGGCCTGCAGGGGTCAGAAGAACCCGATCAGGGTCTGGTGGTCGGTAAGCGGCTCGGGGTCGCCCTCATAGACGACGCCGCCGGTCTTCATCACGATCGCCCGGTCGGCAATCGGCAGCGAATAGCGGATGTTCTGTTCCACGATGATGATCGAGGCGTCGAGGCAGACTCTCCCACCGCCACGGTCTGGCGCAGCGTCTCGGCTAGTTCGGCGGGCATGGTGATGGTCATTCGCTCGACTGCGGGCATGGGACCGCTCCTCCCAGGAATCATCCGTCCTCATACTTACGATGATTTTCACTCAAAGCTAGGAGGCGGGCTTCGTCTGCGGCGATCCGTTCTTTTTCGAGGTGGGCTTCTTCCAGGGCAAATTGTTCGAAGGCGGCTTTCTGGCGGTCCAGGGCTTCTTGTTCACGGACTCTGGCGGCTTTTTCGCGGTCTTGCGCGGCGGCAGCTTCGGCTTCTGCGGCGCGGGTCTTTGCGGCAGCTTCGTCCTGGCGCTTCTTGTTGTGCGCCACGTTGGCGGCAAGACGGGCTTCTTCCTGCTTGGCTTCGAACCGGGCGGCCTGAAGACGGCGTGTGTAGGTCTCGATGTTGGCGTTCAGCTTGGCGAGATCACCTTTTCCGGCTTCGATCCTGGCTTCGGCCTTCTCGATCAGCCGGGTGTTCTTCTCGATCTTCTCATTGAGGGCCGCGAGCGTGGATCGGGCCTTTTCAAGGTCGGCGGCCTGGGTCTGGTGAAGCTGGGCAACGGTCTTGTTCTTGACCTGTGCAGGGGTGGCACCGGCCTCAAGGCGGTTTTCCTCGCTGAAGCCGCGTTCGAAGCGACTGTCGAACCCCTGCATGACGTCGGCCGCGATGGTCTGGAGATCGGCGAGGGCATGGCGTCGTGCGGTCTGGGAGAGCGGGTTACCCCACCCCCCTGCCCCGCCTTCCTTGACAGACCGGCCCCCCGCGCCGCATCGTCGGGGCAAGGCGCAAGGAACCCCGCATGTGCAGAATGTTCGCCCATCAGGACATGAGCCGCTACCAGCCGCTGACCCGGCGGCTGCGGCTGAACGGGCAGTCCACCTCGATCCGGCTCGAGCGCGCGTTCTGGAAGATCCTCGACCAGATCGCGGCCGAGGAAGGGCTGACCACCCCCGCCTTCATCTCGCGCCTGCATGACGAGGTGCTGCTGTCGCAGGGCGAGGCGACCAACTTCACCTCGCTGCTGCGCTGCGCCTGCCTGACCCGCGCCGAGATGGGGGCCGAGGCCGCGCTGCTCGCGCGGGCGCCGGAACTCGACGGAAAGTCGGCGTAGTAACCCCCTACTACCCCCGCCGCTGCGAAGGCCGCACACTGGCCCCCTGCACAACCGCAAGGGGGACAGATGGCCAAGGCCGTGCACATGATGATCCGGGTCCTCGACGAGGCGCGGGCGATCGCCTTCTACCGCAACGGCTTCGGGCTGGACCGGGTCGAGACGCATCGCTTCGACGGGTTCTCGCTCATCTACCTGTCGAACGCCGAAACCGGGTTCGAGATCGAGCTGACGGTGAACGCCGACCGGACCGAGCCCTATGACCTGGGCGACGGCTACGGCCACGTGGCCTTCGTCGTGGACGACCTGCCCGCCGCGCACCGGCGGCTGGCCGAGTTGGGCCACGCGCCGCGCGACATCAAGTCGTTCCTCAAGGACGGCGAGCCCTTCGCGCGGTTCTTCTTCGTCGCGGACCCCGACGGCTACCAGATCGAGGTGATCGAACGGGGGGGCCGCTTCGCCTGAGCGCCCTGCCGCGCGGGGAGGCGCGGCCGGGCCAGTTCCAAGCAACCCAAGGGGGAGGGGGAAGCCAGTGGAGACCACCGAGACACGCGCCCGGCCGGATGCGGGCGCCGCGGCGGGCGCAGAGCCCGCGCCGCGCGGGCTGACGCGCCGCGCCCTGCTGGCGCGCGGCGCCGCCTTCGGCATGACGCTGATCGTCGGCGCGGGCTTCGTGACCGCGCGGGACGCCGCCTGGGCGGTCGAGGTCACGACGCTCAAGCCCGAGACCATGGCCACACTGATCCAGATGGCGCGCGACATCTATCCGCACGACCGGCTGGCCGACCGCTTCTACGCTGTCGCGGTCAAGGGCTACGATGACCCCGCCAAGGCCGAGATGGTCGAGGCGGGGATCGCCGCGCTTGATGCCGCCGCGCAAGGCCGGGGGTTTGACAGCTACGCCGGCGCACGGTGGGAAGCCGACCGCACCGCGATCCTGCAGGACATCGCCCAAGGCGAATTCTTCCAGACCGTGCGCTCGGGGCTGGTCACGGGGCTCTACAACCAGAAAGAGATCTGGCCGCTGTTCGGCTACGAGGGCGAAAGCTTCTCGAAGGGCGGCTACATCGACCGCGGCTTTGACGACATCGACTGGCTGTAAGGGGTATGGATCATGGCAAATCCTGCAAGGTTCGACCTGGCGGACGACAGCGTGGTGGTGGTCGTCGGGACCGGCGCCGGCGGCGGCGTGGTGGCGAACGAGCTGGCCCAGAAGGGCGTCAAGGTCGTCGCGCTCGAGGCCGGCGGGCGCTATCTGCCCGAGGACTACATCAACGACGAATGGGACAGCTTCGGGCAGCTCGCCTGGACAGACACCCGCACCACCAGTGGCGACTGGCGCGTCGCCCGCGACTTCAGGAACCTGCCGGCCTGGATCGTCAAGGCGGTCGGCGGGACGTCGATCCACTGGGCGGGCGCCTCGCTGCGCTTTCAGCCGCACGAATGGAAGGGGCGCACGACCTATGGCGCGGTGCCGGGTGCGAATCTGCTCGACTGGCCCGTCGACGCCGAAGAAATGGCGCCATGGTACGACAAGGCCGAGGCCAAGCTGGGCGTGACGCGCACCGGCGACCGGCCCGGCCTGCCGGGGTCCAACAACTACAAGGTGTTCGAAAAGGGCGCGCTGGCCACCGGCTGCAAGGAAGTCCACACCGGCCGGATGGCGGTCAACAGCGTCGAATACGACGGCCGCCAGGCCTGCCAGCAGACCGGCTTCTGCTTCCAGGGGTGCAAGTGGGGGGCCAAATGGTCCTCGGCCTATACCGACATCCCGCGCGGCGAGGCGACCGGCAACCTCGAGGTGCGCGACCGGTGCCACGTCATGCGGGTCGAGCATGACGACAAGGGCAAGGTCACCGGCGTCGTCTACAAGGACAAGGACGGGGCCGAACAGCGACAGAAGGCGCGGATCGTCTGCGTCGCCGGCAACTCGATCGAAAGCCCGCGGCTGCTGCTGAACAGCGCGTCACCGATGTTCCCCGACGGGCTGGCCAACAGCTCGGGTCAGGTCGGGCGCAACTACATGCGCCACACGACCGGGTCGGTCTATGGCATCTTCGAAAAGCCGGTGCGGATGTGGCGCGGCACGACGATGGCCGGGATCATCCAGGACGAGGCGCGGCACGACCCCTCGCGCGGCTTCGTCGGCGGGTATGAACTGGAAACGCTCAGCCTCGGACTGCCGTTCATGGCCGCGTTCATGGACCCGGGCGGCTGGGGCCGGCCGTTCACCTCGGCGCTGGATTCGTACGAGAACATGGCCGGGATGTGGGTCGTCGGCGAGGACATGCCGCAGGAAACGAACCGCGTGACGATCAACGCCGAGGTCAAGGACGACCACGGCCTGCCGGTGGCGGACGTGCACTATACCGACCATCCGAACGACGTGGCAATGCGCGAACATGCCTATGCCAAGGGCATCGCCATCTATCAGGCGGTCGGCGCGACGCGGACCATGCCGACGCCGCCCTATCCATCCACCCACAATCTGGGCACGAACCGGATGTCGGAACACGCCCGCGACGGGGTGGTGAACCGGCACGGCCAAAGCCACGACATCGCCAACCTGTTCGTGTCGGACGGCAGCCAGTTCACCACCGGCGCGGCCGAGAACCCGACCCTGACCATTGTCGCCCTGGCGATCCGGCAGGCCGATCACATCGCCGCCGAGATGGCGAAGGGCAACCTTTAAGACCGCCGGCGCCGCGTAATGCGCGGCGCCAGTCCCTGCCCACCCCGGTACGGTCCGCCCCCGGACCGCGCCCCACAATGCGAGGACAACATGACCCTGCTTCTCTGCACCGCGGCGGCCCTGGCGATCGGCGCCGCGCTGCCGCTGGCGGCCGTCGCCCAGACGCCTGCCGCGCCCGCTGCCGCGCCCGCCGACTCGACCGCGCAGGGCGACGGCGCGACCCCCAGCGCGCCGCCCGCCCCGATCGCCGCGGCCACCGCGCCCGAAGGCACCGCCGCCCCGGCCGATGGCGCCACCGCGGCGGTGACCGCGGGGCCCCCGCCCGCCACGACGCGGTCGCCTGGGGCTATG
>NZ_JRKS01000082.1 GCF_000763805.1 Paracoccus sphaerophysae
GTCCGGCCCGCTGCATCAGCGCCCGCCTTGTTCCCCCGCCGACCACCCGGCCCTGCCCGCGCCCCGGATCGGCGTGCTGGTCGCCAATCTGGGCACGCCGGACGGCCATGATTACTGGTCGATGCGGCGCTATCTGAACGAGTTCCTAAGCGACAAGCGGGTGATCGACTATCCGTGGTGGAAATGGCAGCCGATCCTGCAGGGGATCATCCTGACCAAGCGGCCGTTCACCTCGGGGGCGAACTACCGTTCCATCTGGAACAACGAGGCCGACGAGAGCCCGCTGATGACCATCACCAAGGCCAAGGTCGCCAAGCTGGCCGCCGAGGCGGAGCGCCGCTGGGGCGACGCGGTGCTGGTCGATTTCTGCATGCGCTACGGCAATCCCTCGACGCCCGCCGTGCTGGACCGGATGGTCAGGGCGGGCTGCGACCGGATCGTGTTCCTGCCGATGTATCCGCAATATGCCGGCGCCACCACGGCGACCGCCAACGACCAGCTGTTCCGGGCGCTGATGGCGCAGAAATGGCAGCCGGCGGTGCGGACCTGCCCGGCCTATTTCGACCGCCCCGACTATATCGACGCGCTGGCGCAGTCGGTGGAGCGCACGCTGGGCGGGCGGCGGCCGCAGAAGCTGGTCGCGTCCTATCACGGGATGCCGCGCCGCTATCTGCTGGAAGGCGACCCCTATCACTGCCAGTGCCAGAAGACGACGCGGCTGCTGCGCGAGCGCCTCGGCTGGCCCGAGGACGCCATCGACACCACCTTCCAGTCGGTGTTCGGGCGCGAGGAGTGGCTCAAGCCCTATACGGTCGAGCACGTGGCCGACCTCGCCCGCCGCGGCATCACCGACATCGCGGTGATCTCGCCCGCCTTCAGCGCCGACTGCATCGAGACGCTGGAGGAGATCAACGGCGAGATCCGCGAGGCCTATGAGCATGCCGGCGGCAAGGAGTTCACCTATATTCCCTGCCTCAACGACGACGACGCCCATATCGCCGTGCTGGCCGAGGTGATCGCCGAGAACCTGGCCGGCTGGGTCTGAGCGGCGCGGCCGGAGCCTCCGGCGGGGATATTTGGGCAAAGAAGAAGCGCGCCGGGGCAGGGGGTCTTGCCGGGCGCTTGGGTTCGCGGGCGGGCATCCTATATAACAGGCCGAACCGCCGCGCCTGTCGTTGCGCGGATGCGACATTCCGAAAGGCTAAGATGACCAAGATCAACCAGATCGCCTGGGACGATACCGTCCTGCCATTCCAGCTGGACCGCTCGGGCGTGCGCGGCCGGGTGGCGCGGCTGGACGGCGTGCTGGAACATATCCTGTCGCGCCACGACTACCCCGCCCCGGTCGCCGCGCTGGTGGCCGAGGTCGCGCTGCTGACGGCGCTGATCGGGCCGTCGATCAAGCTGCGCTGGAAGCTGTCGATCCAGGTCCGCGGCAATGGCGCGATCCGCAGCATCGCCGCGGACTGGTATGCGCCGGCCGAGGACGGCGCGCCTGCCCGCGTCCGCGCCTGGGCGAGCTTCGACGCCGACCGGCTGGACGACCGCCCCGCCTTCGACCAGATCGGCGAGGGGTATTTCGCCATTCTCATCGACCAGGGCGCCGGCAACCTGCCCTATCAGGGGATCACGCCGCTGGCCGGCGGGTCGCTGTCGGCCTGCGCGGGAACCTACTTCGCCCAGTCCGAGCAGCTGCCGTCCAGCTTCACGCTCAGCTACGGGCAGTCGTGGATGGCGGGCGACGCGGCCGAACGCTGGCGGGCGGGCGGCGTGATGCTGCAGACCCTGCCGGCGCAGCCGATGGGCGCGGGCGGCGAGGGCGGCACCGGCGAAGGCGGGCTGATCGAGGCCGCCGACATCCTGCAGGGGGCCGAGTCCGAGGACTGGAACCGCGCCAACCACCTGCTGTCCACGGTCGAGCCGATCGAGCTGATCGGACCCTCGGTCGCCCCCACCGACCTGCTGATCCGCCTGTTCCACGAGGAAACGCCCCGCGTCTTCGACCCGCAGCGGGTCGAGTTCGGCTGTTCCTGCACCGCCGACCGGGTGCGCGGCACGCTGTCGATCTATTCGGCCAAGGATATCGGCCACATGACCACCGAGGATGGCCGGGTCACCGCCGACTGCCAGTTCTGCGGGGCGCATTACGAGTTCGACCCGGCCTCGCTGGGCTTCGAGGCGACCGTGGACCCCGAGGGCAACCCGATCGAGGCGCCAGGCGCATGACGCAGGACGAGGTCCGCGACCGGCTGCTGCGGGCTCTGGCGGTGCCGACGCAGCCGACCTCGGATTTCGACCTGAACGGCAGCCCGCCCCCCGGCCTGGGGGCGCGTCCCGCCGGGGTGCTGGCGGCGTTCCACGCTGACGGGCGGCTCGTCCTGACCAAGCGTGCCAGCGGGTTGCGCCACCATCCGGGCCAGATCGCGCTGCCCGGCGGCAAGGTCGATTCCGACGATGCCGACGAGGTCGCCGCCGCCCTGCGCGAGGCGCATGAGGAGGTCGGCCTTGACCCCGCCCAGGTCGAGGTGCTGGGCACGCTGCCCGCGCATCGCACGGTGACGGGGTTTTCCATGACTCCGGTGCTGGCGATGATCCGCGGCGGCTTCACCCCCGTCCCCGAGGCCGGCGAGGTCGAGGAGGCATTCACCGTCCCCTTCGCCCATATCGCCGATCCGGCTCGCTATCGCATCGAACGGCGGCTGTGGCGCGGCGACTGGCGGTCCTATCACGTGGCGCCCTTCGGTCCCTATTACATCTGGGGCGCGACGGCGCGGGTGCTGCTGGCGCTGGCGACGCGGCTGTCGGCATGACCGTGCGCCTGCCCGAGACGGTCACTGCCCATCCCGGCTTGCAGCAGGTGCTGGCCGCGCTGGCCCCGCAACCGGCGCTGATCGTCGGCGGCGCGGTCAGGAACGCCCTGCTTGGCGAGCCAGTCGAGGACATCGACATCGCCACCGCGCTCCGCCCCGAGCGGGTGCTGGAACTGGCGGCGGCGGCGGGGCTGAAGGTCGTGCCCACCGGGATCGAGCACGGCACGGTGACGGTGGTGGCCGAGGGCGAGGGCTTCGAGGTCACGACCTTTCGCCGCGACGTGGAAACCGACGGGCGGCGGGCGGTGGTCGAGTTCTCGGACCGGCTCGAGGAGGACGCGGCGCGGCGCGATTTCACCATCAACGCGCTGTATGCCGGCGCCGACGGGGCGGTGATCGACCCGGTCGGCGGGCTGGACGACCTGGCCGCGCGGCGGCTGCGCTTTGTCGGCGACCCCGACCAGCGCATCGCCGAGGATTACCTGCGCATCCTGCGCTTCTTCCGCTTTCATGCCCGCTATGGCCGCGGGGCCCCGGATGACGCGGCGCTGGCGGCCTGCGCGGCCGGGGCCGAGGGGCTCGCCCGGATCTCGCGCGAGCGGATCGGGGCCGAGATGCGCAAGCTGTTGTCCGCCCCCGATCCGGTCGAGGCGGTGCGGCTGATGCAGCGGAGCGGGGTGCTGGCGCAGGTGCTGCCGGGTGCGGATGCGGATCGGCTGGCGCGTGTGGTGGCGGCCGAGCCGGGGCTTTGCCCCCCTCGGGCTCTGCCCCTGGCTCACTGCAAACGGTCCACCGGACCGTTTGCCGGGCGTTCGCCAGCCCAGAATACTTGTGCAAGGAAGAAATGGCCCGTGCGCCTCGCCGCCTTGGCAGCGCCGGATGCAGCGGAACGACTGCGGCTGTCGCGGGATGAGGCGCGGGTGCAGGAGCAGTTGCGCTTTGCCGGCTCGCTCTCCGAGGCGGCCTATCGGCTGGGGGCCGAGCGCGCCGGCCAGATCGCGCTGCTGCGCGCCGCGGGGGGAGAGGCGCTGCGCGCCGACTGGCGCGAGCAGATCGACTTCGCCGCCGGGCAGAAGCTGCCGGTATCGGCTGCTGACCTGTCGGACCGGCTGTCCGGGCCGGCGCTGGGGCGCGGGCTGAGGGCCGCCGAGGCGGCGTGGATCGAATCGGGCTTTGTCATGCCCGCCCCCGCGCTGATCGACGTGGCGCTGCTGGCGGGAGAGGACTGATGCACCGCATCTTCGAACGGCTCATCGACGCCTTCCGCCCCGCCGACGGCCCGCCTCCGCGCACGCTGCTGGCGTTCTTCCGCTGGGCGCTGTCGGGCGCCTGGCCGGGCCTCGGCATCGCCGCCGTCGCCTCGGCCCTGTCGGGCGCGGCCGAGGTCGCCTCGGCCACCCTGCTGGGCTGGGTCGTCGATGCGGTGGCGCAGTCGGGGACCGCGACGCTCGCCACGCATGGCTGGCTGATCGCTGGCTTTGTGGCGTTCTTCCTGATCGTCCGGCCGGCGGTGCTGGGGCTGTCCGCGGCGACCTCGAACGTCATCATCGGGCCGAACGTCCTGCCGCTGGTGCTGTCGCGGCTGCATCGCTGGACGATGGGCCAGTCGGTCACCTTCTTCGACAACGACTTCGCCGGGCGCATCGCCCAGAAGCAGATGCAGACGGCGCGGGCGGTGACCGATGTGGCGTCCGAGATGGTCAACACCGCCGCCTTCGCGTTGTCGGCGGTGCTGGGCTCGGCGATCTATCTCGCCTCGGTCGACGGCTGGGGCGCGGTCGCGCTGCTGGCCTGGCTGGCCGCCTATCTGGCGCTGATCCGGTTCTTCCTGCCCCGCATCAGGGCGCAGTCGGCAGGGCGCGCCAGCGCCCGCGCGATGATCACCGGGCAGGTCGTCGATACCATCACCAACATCAAGACCGTCAAGCTGTTCGCCCAGTCGGGCCACGAGGACCAGGCCGCGCTGGGCGCGATGGAGACGTTCCGCGACCGCGCCATCGTCTTTGGCCGCCTGAACACCTGGTTCCGCCTGTCGCTGACCGTGGTCGCCGGGCTGCTGCCGGTGGTGCTGGTCGGCGGCGCGGTGTGGATGTGGAGCCGCGGCGCCGCCACACCCGGCGACGTCGCTGCTTCGGGCGCCATCGCCATGCGGCTGGCGCAGATGACCGGCTGGGTCAGCATGTCCCTGATGGGCATCTGGGGCAGCATCGGCGAGGTCGAGGACGGGATGGAGACGCTGTCCCCGCCGCACAGCCTGACCGATGCGCCGGATGCGCTGGCGCTGGGCCGGCTGCGCGGCGAAATCGACTTTGACGACGTCAGCTTCGCCTATGGCCGCGGCGCCGGCGGGATCGAGCGGCTGGACCTGCGGATCGCGCCGGGCGAGCGGATCGGCATCGTCGGCGCCTCGGGGGCCGGCAAGTCCACGCTGGTCGCGCTGCTGCTGCGGCTGCATGACGTCGAACGCGGCGCGGTGCGGGTGGACGGCCATGACGTGCGCGCGGTGACGCAGGAATCCCTGCGCCGCAACATCGGCATGGTCACGCAGGAAACCGCGATGTTCAACCGCTCGGCCCGCGACAATATCCTGTATGGCCGCCCCGATGCCTCGGACGCCGAGATGGTCGCCGCCGCGAAAGCCGCCGAGGCGCATGACTTCATCCTCGGCCTGACCGACTATGCCGGTCGCACCGGCTATGACGCGCATCTGGGCGAACGCGGGGTCAAGCTGTCGGGCGGGCAGCGGCAGCGGATCGCGCTCGCCCGCGCCTTCCTCAAGGACGCGCCGATCCTGGTCCTGGACGAGGCGACCAGCGCGCTGGACAGCGAGGTCGAGGCGCAGGTGCAGGACAGCCTCGCCCGCGTGATGCAGGGCAAGACCGTGCTGGCCATCGCCCACCGCCTGTCCACCATCGCCGAGATGGACCGCATCGTCGTCATGGATGCCGGGCGGATCGTGGAACAGGGCTCGCACGAGGCGCTGCTGGCGCAGGGGGGCCTGTATGCCCGCTACTGGAACCGGCAGTCGGGCGGGTTCCTGGGCACCGACGAGGCGGACGCCGCCGAATGACCGAGTGGCGGGTGGAGCGGCTGGGCCGGCGCGGCGACGGCGTGGCCATGGCGGGCGACGAGCGCGCCTTGGCGGGGATGGTCCTGCCCGGCGAGATCATCGCCGGCGAGGCCGAGGACGGCCGCATCGCCCAGCCCCGGATCGTGACGCCCTCGGCCGACCGCGTCCGCGCGCCCTGTCCGCACTACCGCCTCTGCGGCGGCTGTTCGCTGATGCACGCCAGCGACGGCTTCGTGGCGGGCTGGAAGGCCGGGGTCGTCGAAACCGCGCTGGCCGCGCAGGGGATCGCGGCGCGGGTCGAGGCGGTGCGCACCTCGCCGCCCCGGTCGCGCCGGCGGGCGGTACTGTCGGGGCGGCGGACGAAGAAGGGCGCGCTGGTGGGCTTTCACGCCCGCGCCTCGGAGGTGGTGGTGGACGTGACCGACTGCCTGGTGATCCGCCCGGCGATCCTCGCCGCGCTGCCCGACCTGCGGCGGCTGGTGAGCCTGGGCGCCTCGCGCTCGGCCGAGGTGTCGCTGGCGGTGACCGAGACGCCGGCCGGGCTGGACATCGCGGTGAGCGGCGGCAAGCCGATCGATGCGGGGCTGATGCAGGACCTCGCCGCGCTGGCCGGTGCCGCAGGCTGGGCGCGGATCGACTGGGGCGGCGAGGCGCTGACCCTGCGCCCGCCGGCGCTGCCGATGGGCCGCGCGCAGGTGGTGCCGCCGCCCGGCGCCTTCCTGCAGGCGACGGCCGAGGGCGAAGCGGCGCTGGTCGCCGCCGTCCGCGCCGCGGTGGGGCAGGCCGGGCGGGTGGCGGACCTGTTCGCCGGCGTCGGCACCTTTGCCCTGGCGCTGGCCGAGACCGCCGAGGTTCACGCCGTCGAGGGGCTGGCCGCGCCGCTGGCCGCGCTGGATGCGGGCTGGCGCGGCGCGCCGGGCCTGCGGCGGGTGACGACCGAGACCCGCGATCTCGCGCGCCGGCCGCTGCTGCCCGACGAGCTGGCGCGGTTCGACGCCGTGGTGATCGACCCGCCGCGCGCCGGGGCCGAGGCGCAGGCGCACGCGCTGGCCGCGTCGCGGGTGCCGGTCGTCGCCTGGGTCGCCTGCGATCCGGTCACCTTCGCCCGCGACGCGCGGATCATGGCCGAGGGCGGCTATCGGCTGGAGCGGCTGGAGGTCATCGACCAGTTCCGCTGGTCGCCCCATGTCGAGCTGGCTGCGGCTTTCCGGAAACACTCTGGGGTTGATCGCTAAAAACCCCGGCACTTGGCGATTGGCGGAAAATGGCCGATGGTGTAGGGGTGGGAAAAGAAAACGCAAAAACCGATTCTGGGGCAGTAATGATTCTGACGATCCGCAATCTCGTTGCGCTGATGATGCTCGTTCTGGTCGCGGCGTGCAGCTCTCCGCCGCCGAGCAAGTTCAAGACCTATAATGGTCCGCCCGTCACCCAGGTGGTGGTGAAGAAAAGTGAACGGCAGATGTTCCTGCTGTCGGGGCAGAAGGTGCTGAAGGCCTATCAGGTCGGCCTGGGTCCGCAGCCGGTCGGGCACAAGATGTTCGAAGGCGACGGCCGCACGCCCGAGGGAATCTACTACATCAACCGCCAGAACCCCAACAGCCAGTACCACCTGTCGCTGGGGATCTCGTATCCCGACACCGAAGACGCGGCGCGGGCGATGATGCTGGGCCAGCAGCCCGGCGGCGACATCATGATCCACGGCCGCGGTCCCTATGGCAACAAGCAGACGCTGCGCGACTGGACGGCGGGCTGCATCGCGGTGAACGACGACGAGATGGAGGACATCTTCTCGATGGTCCGCCCGGGCGTGCCGATCGTCATCTATCCCTGATCGGCGGCTGACTGGTCCTGACGCGCGGCGCCACAGGGCGGCGCGTGGTTCGGGGCGAGGGGCTGGGGCCAGGGACCCCATGACGTTCTCATTGCAGCGCCCCGGCGTCGTCCTGCGCCGGCCGGGATACCTGCATCTCGCGGTGCCACCCGGCGGGGGCCGTGCGCGCTACCGCAGCGATGGCTGCCCGCTCTGTCCTCCGGCGTCCGAGAGGCCGGTTCGTGCGTGCGGCGGATCACCGGCCCGATCACGCGCGGCCGCGAGGCAGTAGGGGGGCAAGCAGGGGGCGTCGCCGCCCGCACCCCTGCCCAGACATGCAAAATGGCGGCGAAGATGCCCGTCCGGTCAGGCAATGCGCGAGGTTCTTGATGACGGCCGCCGGCGTCGCCCCGCTCTGAATCCAGCCGTTCGCCCTGCGGCCCGCTAGCCGGCCATCGCCGGGCGCGCGGCGTCCTGCAGCGGGCCGGGGCGCCTCGGCCACCCCCGCACCGGCTCGACTCGGCACTGTCCGCGGAAACGCCGTGGCGGTCGGTGACCCCACGGCGTTCATCCCTGCGACAAGGCCGCACCCCGTCGGATCACCCGCCGACGAGGGCGGTCCACCAGATCTTGTTGGTCTGTTCCTGGAACCAGCCGAAGCCGATCTCGCGCGCGGCGGGGTCCATCAGCACGTCGCGGGTGTCGCGGGTCTGCATCCAGCCGCTGAGGGTGGCGATCTCGTTTTCGTAGGTCTCCGAGATGTTCTCGCCCAGCAGCGACCCGGCAAAGCCCTGCCGGCGCGCGCGATCCAGCGGCGACGAGCCGTCCGAGCCGAAATGCCAGGCCCGGTTCTGCGCCGACATGTCGCGCGAATGGGCCGCCGCCGCCGCCGCCAGCTGCGGGCTGAGCGTCAGCGCCGCCATCCCCGACTGCGCCCGCAGCAGGTTGACCTGGGTCAGCAGGCGGGTCGGGATCTCGGCATCGTCGCGGGCCGAGATACGATAGGCGACCGGCAGCGGCTGGCCGTCCGGCCCCACCTGCGGGCCGCGTGCGGCAAAGCCGCAACCCGACAGCGCAACCAGCGCGGCCGCCGCGGCAAGCGTGACTTTATTCATGAGAACTGCCCCTTTTTCCCACGGGATTACCCAACCCGGCGGCGGGCTTCAAACGCAAGTTTGCGTGACCCGGCCGCGCCCGGCACGGGCGTTGCGCCGCTGCCGCAAGGGCGCGCTGAAAGGGCGGATCACTCGTCCACCACCGCCAGGATCGCCGGCACGGCGGGGCAGGGCATCATGTCGTTGCAGGACACGTCCTCAAGCGAGGTGTTGTGCAGGAAGACATAGACATGCGCCGACAGCCCCTCCCACAGCCGGTTGGTTACCGACTGGGCGCGGGTACCGCTTTGCGCGCCCGAGGCGCCGGCCCCGACATGCAGCGCGCTGACGGTCTCGTCGACCGCGCCCAGCACGTCGGCCACGCTGATCCCGGCCGGCGGCCGGGCCAGGCGATAGCCGCCGCCGGGGCCGCGCACGCTGTCCACCAGCCCCGCCCGGCGCAGCCGCACGAACAGTTGTTCCAGATAGGGCAACGAGATGTTCTGGCGGCGCGAGATCTCGGCCAGGGTGGTCAGGCTGCCGGGGCTCGTCGCCAGGTCGACCAGCGCGACCATGGCATAGCGGCCCTTGGTGGAAAGCTTCATCTGCGGCCCTCTCGTTCAGCATCGCCGGACCGGGGCCGCCGGGATCGGGCCGCCGGGTCCGAGGAATGGTCCGGGGCGTTGACGCCGTCTCGTGCCCTGCGCTAAGCCCCGGGGTGCCGTTCCTTGCGGAAACGGGTCGCGCATCCCAGATTTCCCTCTAAGGTCCGCCCCGTGCTGCGTCAAGGAACCTGCCTGACCCGTCCCCGGGACAGATCATCCCCGCCGGCGGCGGCCAGTCGTCAAGGAGCCCCATGCCCGAACTGATCTTCCCCGGACCCGAAGGCCGTCTCGAGGGCCGCTATCACCCGCAGCCCAAGCCCGACGCGCCCATCGCCATCGTGCTGCATCCGCATCCCCAATATGGCGGGACGATGAACAACCGGGTGGTCTATAACCTGCATTACGCGTTCCACCGCATGGGGTTCACGGTGCTGCGCTTCAACTTCCGCGGGGTGGGGCGGTCGCAGGGCGAATTCGACCAGGGCATCGGCGAGTTGTCGGACGCCGCCTCGGCGCTGGATTACCTGCAGGCGATGAATCCCAATTCCAAGCATTGCTGGGTCGCGGGGTTCAGCTTCGGCGCCTGGATCGGGATGCAGCTGCTGATGCGCCGGCCCGAGATCACCGGCTTCGTGTCGGTCTCGCCGCCGGCCAACATGTATGATTTCAGCTTCCTCGCGCCGTGTCCGTCCTCGGGGCTTATCATCAACGGCACCGCCGACCGGGTGGCGCCGCCCAAGGACACCCACGCGCTGGTCGCCAAGCTGCGCGAGCAGAAGGGGATCACCGTGACCCACGAAGAGATCGAGGGCGCGGACCACTTTTTCCGCGACGACGAGGCGCACATGAAGCCGATGATCGACACCGTGCAGGCCTATGTGCGGCGGCGGCTGACCGAGACGACGCGGTGAGCGCGGATTCCGGGGCGCTGCCCCGGACCCCGGGATATTTGGACAAAGAAGAACCGGCGACCCGGCTGGACCGCCAGATGGCGTTCCTGGTCGAGGCCGACCGGCTGAAGCACGTGCTGCGGGCGACGACGGTCGTGGATGGCTCGCGGCCGGAGAACTCGGGCGAGCACAGCTGGCATCTGGCGCTGTATGCGATGGTTCTGGCCGACCAGGCGCCCGAGGGCGTCCGCATCGACCGGGTGATCCGCATGCTGTTGCTGCACGACCTGGTCGAGATCGACGCCGGCGACACCCCGATCCACGGCGACTACGACCCGATCGCGCAGGCCGCGGCCGAGGAGGCCGCCGCCGACCGCATCTTCGGCCTGCTGCCGCCCGACCAGGCGGCCGACTTTCGTGCCCTGTGGACCGAGTTCGAGGCCGTGCAGACCCCCGACGCGATTTTTGCCAAGGCGCTGGACCGCGCCCAGCCGGTGGTCCACATCCTGAAGAACGAGGGCCGCGGCTGGCGCGATTACGGGGTCGAGCGCGACGGGTTCCTGCGGCTGGTCGGGGCGCGCGTGGACCGCGGTGCGCCAGCCTTGTGGCGCTGGCTCTGGACGCGGGCCGAGCGGTATTTCTCCTGATGCAACTTTCCTGAGCCGGGGCGAGAAGTCGACTTTGGGCAAGGCCCGCCACGGCGCGGCACGGCAAGGCGCGATGACCGCGCCCGTTCCCCTTGGTCTCGCGCCCGCTGGCGCTGCTCGCGCTGCTGGCGCTGCTGGCGCTGGCGTGGCCCGGCGCGATGCCGGTGTCCGCGACGAACACGTCGGCCGGGCCCGCCCCCCTGGCGGCCTGGTACGACGAGTTCGCCTTTCGCGCCGCGGTCGGCCCCGAGCTCGCGCCGGGCACCGAGCCGGTGGTGCCGGTGACGCAGACCTGCGCCAACGGGCAGGTGGCCTCGACCGAGGTCGCCGTCCCCGGCCAGCCCGAGCCGCGCTACCCCGCGCCCCGGCTGACCGTCACCGTGGCCCCGGCCGAGGCCGGGCACGGTCAGGCCGCGATGGCCCCGGCGGCCTCCGCCTCCCCGGCGGCCCCTGCCGCCCGGCGGCCCCTGCCGCCCCTTCGGCCCACGAC
>NZ_JRKS01000083.1 GCF_000763805.1 Paracoccus sphaerophysae
GGGCGGGCCGGGGCACAGACATCCGCAGCACCGCGGTCTGGACGCTGGGACCTGACGGGCAGATCACCGCCAGCGGCCAGCGTTTCGGGCCCGATCGTCTGCCGGTGTTGGCCGATGCGCTGGTCGCGCAGGGGACGCGGGACGTGCTGGTCGTGGTCGGGCAGGGCGCGCGGGTGCAGCAGGTCGTGACCGTGCTGCAGGCGCTGAGCCTGCGCGGCATCACCTCGGTGCAGATCGCCGGCGGCGGGGCGGCGCAATGATCGCCGGCCCGTTCGGAAAGCGCCGGGACCGGGTGCGCATCGACACCTCGCTGGCGATCGTCAACATCGTGCTGCTGTTGCTGTTCTTCTTCCTGATCGTCGGCCAGACCCCGCAGTCGGCCGCAGACATGCGCCTGTCGGAAACCCGCGACCTGCCGCTGAACCAGCTGCCGCGGCCGATCCTGATCGTCCGGGCCGAGGATGACTGGCAGCTGGACGGCCAGCCGGTGTCGCCCGAACTGCTGCCGGCGGCAATGGCCGGTCGCGACCGGCTGCTGCACCTGATGATCGACCGCGAGGCGCCGGCCGAGTTGCTGGTCCGGACCCTCAGCGCCCCCGTCCTCGCCGGCTACGACCTGCGGCTGGTGACGCTGGGCGCGCAGGGGGCGCCGTGATCGGGGCGCGGCGCGAGGCGCCCGACTGGGCCGTCGCCGCCGGCCTGTCCGCGGCGCTGCATCTCGCGGCCCTGGGGTTCGCGCTGTCGCACCCGGCGCTGAGGGTGCTGGCGCCCGAGCCCGCCGCCGAAGCCGCGCCGCTGGAGATCACCGCCATCACCGTGGACCCGGCCGCCGCCCCGGCAGAGCCGCTGCGGACCGTCGCCGCGCCGGCGGGCGAGGTCATCGCCGCCGCCACGACGGCCCCGCTGCCCGCGCCAGCCAGCCTGGCCGTGCCCGCTGGCTCGACGAGGGTGCCGGCCAGCGATCCGGCCGACCTGCCGCTGAAGCCCATCCCCGAGGTGCTGCGTCCCCTCAATGCCCCTGCCGCCATCGCCGCCGCACCCGCCGCGACGGCGCCTCCTCCGCTGGCTCCCGCGCCGCAGGCCGAAGCCCCACCGCCCGATCCACGGCTCCTCGAGCTTGTCGACCGAATCCGCGGCCGGCTGACCGATCCCTGCCTGCTCGCCCTGCCGCAGATCCGGGACGGTGCGCTGGATCTCGCCATCATCGCCGACGACGACCGCGCCATCACGCCGCTGATGGACAGCCTGACCCAGGGGCTGGGCGGGACCGGCATCGGCCGCAACGCGGCACTGCTGGACGCGCGCCAGTGCCCGGCGGTGGGCTTTGCCCGGCGCGACCCGCGCTATCCGGTGTTCGGGCTGGGGCTCTCGCTCGATTCGCAGGCGGTCGCCAGCGGCCAGGCGCTGCGCGGGCGGATCACGAACGGCGAGGGGTATGACACCACGCTGCTGCTGATCGACGACAACGGGGTCGTTCACGACCTGCGGCCGTTCCTGCGGCAGTCGGCGGGCAGCGTCGCCTTCGACGCCCCGGTGGCCCGCGACGGCGCGGCGCGCGAGACGCAGCTGCTGCTGGTGGCGCTGGCGGCGCCCCGGCGGCCCGCGGCGATCGCTGCCCATGCCGGCGAGCTGGCCGGACCGTTCTTCGATGCGCTGTTCGCCGAGATCGGCCAGGACGCGCTGATCGGGGTCGCCAGCGTCTATCTGCGCTGAGCGTCAGTCCAGCGGCGGCCCGCCGGGCCAGCCGGGCGGCGGCTCGGGCAGGTCCGCAGGCCCCTCGATCAGCGCGACGACGATATACGGTCCGACCTGGAAGCGGTCGCCGTGGCGCAGCCGATGCGGGTGGTCCAGCCGCTGCCGCTCGCCCTGCAGATAGGTGCCGTTGGTCGATCGGTCCTGCAGGATCCACGTCTCGCCGTGGCCGAGAACGTCGAAATGATGGGCCGAGACATGCAGGCTCGCATCCGGCAGCACCCAGCCCATGCCGGCGCCGCGGCCGACCGTCAGGCCTGTTTCCGGCACGGCAACGCTGATCGCCTCGCCATTCTCCAGCGTCAGGAAGTTCTCGATCTGCAATCTCAGTGGCATGGGCAAATTCCTATGGCCCGAGTAGCGCAGCGGCAAGCCGGGCGGCTCATGCGCTCCAGCTCTGTTCGACCACCGCCTCCATCGCGACGAAGCTCGAGGTGGCGCTGACATGGGGCAGTGACGAGATGCGCTCGGCCATCAGCTGGCGGAACTCGACCATGTCGCGCGAGCGGACCTTCAGCAGATAGTCGAAGCCGCCGGCGATCATGTAGCATTCCTCGATTTCCGGGATCTTGCGCACCTCGGCGTTGAATTGTTCCAGCGCCCTCTGCCGGGTGTCGGACAGCCGCAGCTGCATGAAGGTCACATGCGTCAGCCCCAGCTTGAGCGGCGACAGGATCGCGCGGTAGCCGGTGATGAGCCCCATCGCCTCCATCTGCCGGATCCGCAGCGCCACGGGTGTCTTTGACAGCCCGACCTTGCGGGCCAGCTCGCTGATCGGGATGCGGGCATTGGCGACCAGTTCCCGCAGGATCTTGCGGTTGGTGGAGTCAAGCTGGTCGGTCATGCCTGCAAAGTGCCGCGAGATTGTTCCGTTAGACCACGATCCTGCGCGTCTTTGGTCAGAACGTCCAGCGCCAAGGCGATATGCCTTGGCCGATATCCTTGCGGAGACGTTGCATGCGCGCCCCTTATTTCTCGGCCTTCACCACCGACGCGAAATACCGGCCCGAGGCCGATCTGGTCGCCGATCTCGTCGCCGCGACGGCGCTGTCGCCCGAGGCCCGCGACCGGATCACCGCCCGCACCGAGGACCTGGTCCGCCGCATCCGCGCCGAGGCCAGCCCCTCGCTGATGGAACATTTCCTGTCCGAATACGGCCTGTCGACCCGCGAGGGTGTCGCGCTGATGTGCCTCGCCGAGGCGATGCTGCGGGTGCCCGACCGCGACACCATCGACGCGCTGATCGAGGACAAGATCGCTCCCTCGGACTGGGGCCGGCACCTGGGCGAGGCGTCCTCGAGCCTCGTCAACGCCTCGACCTGGGCGCTGATGCTGACCGGCAAGGTGCTGGACGACGAGAAGGGCGGCATCGCCGGCACCCTGCGCGGCGCGATCCGCCGGCTGGGCGAGCCGGTGATCCGCGCCGCCGTCGGCCGGGCGATGAAGGAGATGGGCCGCCAGTTCGTGCTGGGTGAGACCATCGGCAAGGCGCTGGACCGCGCCCGCACGCGCGAGGCGCAGGGTTACACCTACAGCTACGACATGCTGGGCGAGGCGGCGATGACCGGCGAGGATGCCGCCCGCTACGACCGCGCCTATCAGGACGCGATCGCGGCCATCGCCGGGGCCTGCGACAAGGGCGCGGTCGAGCTGAACCCCGGCATCTCGATCAAGCTGTCGGCGCTGCACCCCCGCTATGAGGTCGCGCAAGAGGATCGGGTGATGGCAGAACTCGTCCCGGTGGTCCTGCGGCTGGCCCGGCAGGCCAAGGTCGGCGGCATGGGCATGAACATCGACGCCGAGGAACAGGACCGGCTGGTCCTGTCGCTGAAGGTGATTGAGGCGGTGCTGTCGGACCCCTCCCTGGCCGGCTGGGACGGCTTTGGCGTCGTCGTGCAGGCCTATGGCAAGCGCGCGGGCGAGGTCATCGACTGGCTGTATCGGCTCGCCACCCGGCTGGACCGGCGGATCATGGTCCGGCTGGTCAAGGGCGCCTATTGGGACACCGAGATGAAGCGCGCCCAGGTCGAGGGCCTGCCGGGGTTCCCGCTGTTCACCTCGAAGACCGCGACCGATGTCAGCTATCTGGCCAACGCCCGCAAGCTGGTGGGCTATGCCGACCGGATCTATCCGCAATTCGCCACCCACAACGCCCAGACCGTCGCCGCGGTGCTGGAGATGGCGCAGGGCATCCCGTTCGAGTTCCAGCGCCTGCACGGCATGGGCGAGCGGCTGCACGACATCGTGCTGCGCGAGACCAAGGGCCGCTGCCGCATCTATGCGCCGGTCGGCGCGCATCGCGACCTGCTGGCCTATCTGGTGCGGCGGCTGCTGGAGAACGGCGCGAACTCGTCCTTTGTCCACCAGATCGTCGATGAGGCGGTGACCCCGGCCGAGATCGCCCGCGATCCGCTGGCGGCCGTCGGCTCGGCCCGCGCGCCCGCGGGGCTGGCCGCGCCTCAGGCGCTGTTCGGCGACCGGCGCCGCAACTCGATGGGGTTCGATCTGGCCGACGAACAGACGCTGGCGCGGATCGAGGCGGCGCGGTCCGTCCCGGTCCCGGATGCCGGGCCGCTGACGGTGTCGCCGCCCACCGGTGCGCAGCGGCCGGTCCTGAACCCGGCGACGCAGGAGGTCGTGGCGCAGGTGACCGAGGCCGACCCGGAGACCGTCGCCCGCGCCATTGCCGATGCCGCGCCGTGGGACGCCCCCGCGGCCGACCGCGCCGCGGTGCTGCGCGCGGCGGCCGACCTGTACGAACGGAACTTCGGCGAAATCTTCGCCGCGCTGGCGCGCGAGGCGGGCAAGACCCTGCCCGACGCGGTGGGCGAGCTGCGCGAGGCGGTGGACTTCCTGCGCTATTACGCTGCCGAGGGCGAGGCCGTGACCGGCCGCCCGCGCGGCATCATCGCCGCAATCAGCCCGTGGAACTTTCCGCTGGCGATCTTCTCTGGCCAGATTGCCGCGGCGCTGATGGCGGGCAACGCCGTCCTTGCCAAGCCCGCCGAACAGACCCCGGTGATCGCCGCGATCGCGGTGCGGCTGCTGCATGAGGCGGGCGTTCCGCGTTCGGCGCTGCAACTGCTGCCGGGCAAGGGGGGCACGGTGGGAAAGGCGATCACCTCGGACCCGCGCCTCGGGGGTGTGGTCTTTACCGGCTCGACCGCGACGGCGCAGACCATCGCCCGGGCGATGGCCGACAACCTCGCGCCCGGCGCGCCGCTGATCGCGGAAACCGGCGGGCTGAACGCGATGGTGGTCGATTCGACGGCGCTGCCGGAACAGGCGGTGCGCGACATCGTCGCCTCGTCGTTCCGCTCGGCCGGGCAGCGCTGTTCGGCGCTGCGCTGCCTTTACGTGCAAGAGGACATCGCCCCGCATCTGATCCGGATGATCGCGGGGGCGATGGACGAGTTGCGGGTCGGCGATCCGTGGCGGCTTGCGACCGACGTGGGCCCGGTGATCGACGCCGAGGCGCAGGCCGAGATCGCAGGCTACGTCGCCGCCCAGGGCAACCGGGTGATCCACCGGCTGGCGGTGCCCCGGGCCGGCCACTTCGTCGCCCCGGCGATGATCCGCGTCGCGGGCATCGGCGATCTGGACCGCGAGATATTCGGCCCGGTCCTGCATGTGGCGACCTTCCCGGCCGAGCGGCTCGACCGGGTCGTGGCCGACGTGAACGCCCGCGGCTATGGCCTGACCTTCGGCCTGCACACCCGCATCGACGGCCGGGTGCAAGAGATCACCGACGCCGTCCATGCCGGCAACATCTATGTGAACCGCAACCAGATCGGCGCGGTAGTCGGCAGCCAGCCCTTTGGCGGCGAGGGGCTGTCGGGCACCGGCCCCAAGGCAGGCGGGCCGCAGTACCTGCCGCGCTTCCTTGCGCCCGAGCCCGTCCCGGCAGGCGAAGACTGGTCGGACCCGGCAGACACCACGGCGGTGCAGGCCGCGCTGTCGGGCGCGCCGGAAACCCGCATCGGCGAGCGCATGCTGCCCGGCCCGACCGGAGAGCTGAACCGCCTGACGCTCACCACCCGCCCGCCGCTTCTGTGCCTCGGCCCAGGCGCCGATGCCGCGGAGGCCCAGGCCGCCGCCATCCGCGCGATGGGCGGCGCAGCGGTCACGGTCGCAGGCCGCCTCGCGCCCGAGGCGCTGACCACGCTCAGCGGGTTTTCCGCCGCGGTCTGGTGGGGCGACGCGGAGCAGGGCCGCGCCTATGCACGGGCGCTCGCCGCGCGCGAGGGCGCGATCCTGCCGCTGATCACGGCTGCGCCCGACCTCGCCCATGTCGCGCATGAACGGCATCTGTGCGTGGACACGACCGCGGCGGGCGGCAACGCGGCGCTGCTGGCGGGGTGAGGGCGGGGCCGCGCCTGCTGTCTGGCACGCCCGGCGAGTATCTAGCGTCGGCGGCCGGTCTGCGGGCATCGACATGGTCCGCGCCGGTGGCTTGCAAGCCTCCGGCGCGCGCTTCATAAGCGGCGCGGGCGGGCGGTTAGCTCAGTTGGTAGAGCGTCTCGTTTACACCGAGAATGTCGGGGGTTCGAGTCCCTCACCGCCCACCATGCTCACGCCCAAGACCGCTTCCAACACACGGCTCCGAGCCAACCGGATCGCGGGGCGAGTCGGCCAGCGGCGAGACTGCGGTGACAGTCCCCGCTGCGGCGGCGATCAGTAACCTGGTCATGGCTCGGGTCTTCCGGCGCAGCTCGGTCGATCCCCGGCGCTCGACTCGCCGTTCGGCGCGGCGCGCGGCCGGGCTGAGGGCAGGGCTTGCGCGACCACCCCGTCCCCCGCTTAGACTGTTGACCGGGAACCCTGGACTAAGGCATAAACCGATTAACTGAACACGCGTTCAAATAACCTTGGGAGGGGTCATGTTCACGCGCGGCATGGAATTCGATCTGGGCGAGGACGTGAACGCGCTGCGCGAGATGGTGAATCGCTGGGCGCAGGACCGGCTCAAGCCGATGGCGGCGCAGGTGGACCGCGACAACCTGTTTCCCGCTGAACTCTGGGCCGAGATGGGCGAGCTGGGCCTGCTGGGCATCACCGTGTCCGAGGAATACGGCGGCTCGGGGATGGGCTACCTCGCCCACACCATCGCGGTCGAGGAGATCGCCCGCGTCTCGCCCTCGATCAGCCTGTCCTATGGCGCCCATTCCAACCTGTGCGTGAACCAGCTGAAGCTGAACGGGTCCGAGGAGCAAAAGCGGAAATACCTGCCCGGCCTGTGCGCGGGCACCGATGTCGGCGCGCTGGCGATGTCCGAGGAAGGCGCCGGTTCCGACGTCGTGGGCATGAAGCTGCGGGCCGAGAAGCGCAACGGATATTACGTCCTGAACGGGTCCAAGTACTGGATCACCAATGGCCCCGACGCCGACACGCTGATCGTCTATGCCAAGACCGACCCCGAGGCGGGGTCCAAGGGCATCACGGCCTTCATCGTCGAGAAGGGCACCAAGGGCTTCACCCAGGGGCCGCATTTCGACAAGCTGGGGATGCGCGGGTCGAACACCGGCGAGCTGATCTTCGAGAATGCCGAGATCCCGTTCGAGAACGTGCTGGGGACCGAGGGCAAGGGCGTCCGCGTCCTCATGTCGGGGCTGGATTATGAACGGCTGGTGCTGTCCGGGATCGGCACCGGCATCATGGCCGCCTGCCTCGACGAGGTGCTGCCCTATGCCCGCGAGCGGCGGCAGTTCGGCCAGCCGATCGGGAATTTCCAGCTGATGCAGGGCAAGATCGCCGACATGTATGTCGCGATGAACACCGCCAAGGCCTATGTCTACGAGGTCGCCAAGGCCTGCGACGCCGGCAAGGTGACGCGGCAGGACGCGGCGGGGGCGGTGCTGTATGCCTCGGAACAGGCGATGGTGCAGGCGCACCAGGCCGTGCAGGCCCTGGGCGGGGCTGGGTTCCTGAACGATTCCACCGTCAGCCGGCTGTTCCGCGACGCCAAGCTGATGGAGATCGGGGCCGGCACCTCGGAAATCCGCCGGATGCTGATCGGCCGCGAGCTGATGGCGCTGGACTGAGGGGCAGGGGCGATGGGCATCCGCCGCGCGATCGTTTTGCTGGGGCTGCTGGCCGCGCCTGCCGCCGCGCAGGCCCCGGCACTGCCCGATGCGCCGGCGGGGCAGGCCGAGGCCGAGGCGATCGCCGCCTGCCTGTCGGCGCCGCCGGTGACCGACGACCCGGCCTCGTGCGTGGGGGTGATCGCGGAAAGCTGCCTGACCCGCGCCGATGGCACGGTGGACAATGCGCTGCGCTGCATCGCCGGGGAGACCGCCGGCTGGCAGTTGCGGCTGGACGCCGCCCTCGCCACGCTGCGCGACGACGCGGCCGCTTCGGATTCGGTGGCGGCGGACACCCCTGCGGCCGAGCCCGCTGCCGCGCGGCCCAGCCGGGCGGCGGCGCTGGACCGGGCCCAGTCGGCGTGGCTGGCGTGGCTCGCCGCCGAATGCGACTGGCACCGCTTGGGCTTCGACCCCGAAACCGCCGATGTCGCCGCCGCAGAATGCCGCCGCGATGCCATCGCGGACCGGGTGCTGCGGCTGGGGCCGCGCAGCGCAGCGGTGGACGGGCCATGACCGCGATGCTGACCCCGATGCTGCCGCCGGGCAGCTACGCCGACGCCCGCGCGGCCTTCCGCTGGCCCGTGACCGACGCGATGAACATGGGCGCGCAGACCGTCGACGCTCCTGCCGCCGCCGCGCCCGATGCCACCGCCGTGCTGGAATGGTCGCCGCAGGGCGTCGTCCGCCACAGCCGCGCGGCGCTGCGCGACATGACCGACCGGCTGGCGCACGCGCTGTCGGCCGAACCCGGCGCGCGCATCGGTGTCCTGCGCACCCAGTCCGCCTGGACCGCCGCCGCCCATGCCGCGATCTGGAAATCCGGCGCGATCTCGGTGCCGCTCGTCAAGCTGTTCGGGGACGAGGCGCTGCGCCTGCGCCTGACCGACGCCGGCATCACCATCGTGGTGACCGACACCGAGGGCCGCGCCATGCTCGCCCCCTTCGGCCTGCGGGTCATCGTCCCCGAGGAGGACGCCCTGCCCGAGGCCGGGCCGTTCCCCGCCGCCGCCACCGGCCCCGAGGACCCGGCGGTGATGATCTACACCTCGGGCACAACCGGGGCGCCCAAGGGCGCGCTGCACGGCCACCGGATGCTGACCGGCCACCTGCCGGGCGTCGAGATGAGCCACGACCGCCTGCAACCCGGCCGGGACGTGCTGTGGACCCCGGCTGACTGGGCCTGGATCGGCGGGCTCTTCGACGTGGCGATGCCGGCGCTGGCGCTGGGCATCCCGGTCGTCGCCGCGCGGCTGCCCAAGTTCGACGCTGACACCTGCCGTCGGCTGATCGCCGAATGCGGCGTGACCGCGACCTTCCTGCCGCCGACCGCGCTGCGGATGCTCAAGGCGGCCGACGCGGCGATCCCGGGCCTGCGCTCGGTCGCCTCGGGCGGCGAGACGCTGGGCGCCGAGACGCTCGACTGGGGCCGGCGCGCCTTTGGCCTGACGATCAACGAATTCTACGGCCAGACCGAATGCAACATGGTCGCGTCCTCGGCCTCGACGCTGTTTCCGGCGCGTCCGGGCAGCATCGGCAAGGCGGTGCCGGGGTTCGACGTGCAGGTGATCGACGCGGCGGGCCGGCCCACCGACGGCGAGGGCGACATCGCCATCCGCAGCCATATGTCAGGGGGCGGGGCCGCCTCGATGTTCCTCGGCTACTGGAACCGCCCCGAGGCCACGGCCGAGAAGTTCCGGGGCGACTGGCTGGTGACCGGCGACCGCGGCGTGATCGAGGACGGCTATATCCGCTTTGTCGGCCGCGACGATGATGTGATCACATCATCGGGCTATCGGATCGGCCCCTCCGAGATCGAGGATGTGCTGCTGAAGCACCCCGCCGTCGCCGCCGCCGGCGTGATCGGCAAGCCCGATCCGCTGCGGACCGAGATCGTCAAGGCCTATGTCGTCCTGCGCGAGGGGATTGAGGCGTCGGACTCGCTCGCCACGGAATTGCAGGACCACGCCCGCACCCATTGCGCGGCCCATTCCTATCCGCGCGAGATCACCTTCCTCGACGCGCTGCCGATGACCGTGACCGGCAAGGTCATGCGCCGCGAGCTGCGCCGGCTGGCGGAGGGCGAGCCATGATCCTGCGCACACAGCCGCGGCGCGCCCGGCGCCGCAGCCCGCAGCCTCGGCCGGGTTCAGAACTTCATCACATACGCGGCTTGCACTGCGATCGGGTCGATCTCGACCTCGCCGATCTTGCTGCCGTTCAGATAGACGTCGCTGTCGATGTCGATCCAGCGCAGCGTGCCGCGGATGGCAGACTTGTCGTTCAGCCACCAGTCCGCCCCCGCCTGCAGCGCCAGGCCGAAGCTGTGCTTGAGGTCAAGGTCGGCCCCGTCCAGCGCGCCCTGCGTGTCCTCGCCCCAGAAGCTGGTGTAGTTGAGGCCGATCCCGGCATAGGGCCGGAAGGCCGAGCCGGTGTCCCAGTGATAATTGACGCTCAGCACCGGGGGCAGATGCTTGACGCTGCCGACCTTGCCCACGCCCTTGATGTTGACGTCGTGCTGGAACGGCGTCGCGGCCAGCAGTTCGATCCCCACGTTGTCGCGCAGGAAATATTCGACCGTCAGCGTCGGGCGGGTGTTGCCGTCGACCTCGACGTCCAGGCTGCCCGCGACCGTGCCATTGTCGTCTTTCGGCTGCACGCTGCCGGCGCCGATCCCCACGGTCCATTCCCCCGCCGACTGCGCGGCAGCGGGCAGGGCGGTTGTGCCGGCGATCAGGGAGGCGATGCAAAGCGTCTTCATCGGAACTCTCCGTCATGCTGTGACGATGCGGGCATGACCCCGCGGTCGCGGTATCGGCATGATCCAGATCAACTTTCCGGTCCGGTTGCCGCGGCTGCGACAACGCGCCACGCCGGTTCGCACTGTCAGGAGCCCGCCGCATGAAGCTGCGCACCACCGCCTTGCCGTCCTCCGACGCCTTCCGCGCCAACCGCGCCGCGCATCTTCAGATGCTGGACACCGTCCGCCAGGCGGCCGAGGCGGCGGCGGCCGGCGGCGGCCCTGAGGCGCTGGCCCGCCACACTGCGCGCGGCAAGATGCCGCCGCGGGAACGGGTGGCGAACCTGCTCGATCCCGGTTCTCCGTTTCTGGAAATCGGCGCTACCGCCGCGCACGCCATGTATGACGGCGCAGCGCCGATTTCCAGAAACGGAGAACCGGGAT
>NZ_JRKS01000084.1 GCF_000763805.1 Paracoccus sphaerophysae
GGTAACTCAGTAGCCCCGCGCGCGGTCGACGAGATAGCGCAGCGCCTCGCCCGCCATCGCCCGGCGCAGGTTGTCCGCAACCACCGTCGCCGCCGTGGACGGCCGCGTTTCGGCCGCGACATGCGGCGTCACCGTCACCCCCGGATGGGCCCAGAACGGGTGCGCGGGCGGCAATGGCTCGGTCCGGAACACGTCCAGCACCGCGTGACCCAGCCGGCCCGCATCCAGCGCCGCCAGCAGGTCGTCCTCGACCACCAGCGTCCCGCGGCCGGGGTTGATCAGCACCGCCCCGCGCGGCAGCAGCGACAGCGTGCGCGCGTCCAGCAACCCGCGCGTCCCGGGCGTGTCGGGCAGCAGCGAGATCAGGATCTCGGCCCGCCCCAGCGCCGCGTCCAGCCGCTCGCCGCCCAGCACCGCGATCCCCTCGACCGGCCGTCCCGATGCCGACCAGCCCGTCACCCGGAACCCCAGCCCGGCCAGCGCGCGGGCGACGGCCGCGCCGAGCTCTCCGGTCCCCAGCACCACGACCGAGCGTTCCGCGGCCAGCGGCGGCACGATCTCGTTCCGCCACACCCCGTCCTGCGCATAGCGGTCCATTCCCAGATGCGCCCGCAGCGCCCAGCCGGTGCAGTATTCCACCATCCCCTGCGCCAGCCCCGGATCGACCATCCGGCACAGCGGCTGGGTCAGCGTGGCGTTGCCGACGATCCGCTCCACCCCCGCCCACAGGCTTTGCACGATGCGGGCACTGGTGAAGGGTGCGAAATCCATTGCGCTGCCATCCTCGGGATAGCCGGGGGCATAGAGCACCGCGTCGAAGCCTTGCGGGTCGCCCTCGCGCTGCAGGTCAAGCTCGGGGCAGGCGGCGCGCATAGCGGGCGCCCAGTCGTCCCACAGCACGGCGGGGGCGGCGAAGAAGGCCCGCATCTCAGCGCGGCCGGTTCACATGGGCGGACTGGACGATGCCGAAGGCCATCAGCAGGATCATCAGCTGCGTGCCGCCATAGCTCACCATCGGCAGCGGCACGCCGACCACCGGCATCAGCCCCATCACCATCCCCATGTTGACGGCGAAATACAGAAAGAACGTGCCGGCGACGCCCAGGGTCAGCAGGCTGGCAAAGCGGTCACGGTTGGTCAGCGCCGAATGGATGCAGAAGGCGATCACCAGCGCATACAGCGACAGCAGGCTGATCGTGCCGATGAAGCCGAACTCCTCGGCCAGGGTGGTGAAGATGAAGTCGGTCTGCTTTTCGGGCAGGAAGTTCAGCCGGCTCTGCGTGCCCTGCATCAGGCCGCGCCCCGACCAGCCGCCCGACCCCAGCGCGATCTGGGCCTGGGTGATGTTGTAGCCCGCGCCCAGCGGGTCGGTCGTGGGGTCAAGGAAGGTGTCGATGCGCCGATACTGATAGTCGTGCAGCAGCTGCCAGCTTTTCCCGCGGCTTTCCAGCACCGCAAAGACCAGCCCGCCGACGGCGGCGATCACCGCGCCGAAATACCACAGGCTCACACCGGCCACGAACATCAGGATGCCGCCCCCCGCCAGCAGCATGATCGAGGTGCCAAGGTCGGGCTGCACGACCACCAGCGCCGTCGGCACGAGGATCATCACGACCGGGATCAGCACCCACAGCGGCCGCGACACGCGGCTGAGGTCGAGCCAGTCGTAATAGGCTGCCAGCACCAGGACCAGCGCGATCTTGGTGATCTCGGAAGGCTGCAGCCGGATCGGCCCGACCTGCAGCCAGCGCTGCGCGCCCATCGCGTTGTGGCCGAAGACGTCCACCGCCAGCAGCAGCAGCACGCAGCCGACATAGGCCGGCACCGAGATCGCGCGCCAGAACCAGACCGGCACGAAGGCCAGCCCGATCATCGCGATCATCCCGACGGCAAAGCGTTCCATCTGCGGCTGCGCCCAGACCTCGGCCCGGCCGCCGGCCACCGAATACAGCATCAGGAACCCGGCCGAGGCGACCGCAGTCAGCAGGAACACCAGTGGCCAGTTCAGATACAGGATCTTGCGCCAGCCGGTGGGGGTCTGTTCGGATTTATAGTCGAGATAGCTGCTCATGCTCGGCCTCTCACGCCCGCGCCCGGCCGCTGGCCTGCGCCACCGGGGCCGGCAGCAGCCGCATCCGGGCCCGCATCTCTTCGACCGCGCCGCGCTGGCCGGGGGGATAGGCGTCCAGCGGCGGCAGCCCGCCGGCCAGCGCGAACAGCAGGATGTCGCGGGCGATCGGCGCCGCGACGGCCGACCCGCCGCCGCCGTGTTCCACCACGACCGAGACCGCATAGCGCGGCGCCTCGACCGGGGCATAGCAGACGAACAGCGCATGGTCGCGCCGGATCCACGGCAGCTGGTCGTTGGAAATCACCCCGCGGGCGCGTTCGGCGGCGGTGATGTTGCGGACCTGGCTGGTGCCGGTCTTGCCGGCCATCCGCCATTCCGGCGCGACGATGCGCGACTTGGCGGCGGTGCCGTGGCTGCCGTTCATCACCGCGTCCATGCCGCCCCGGGCGATCTTCAGGTTGGCCTCCGCCAGCCCCAGCTCGGGAAACTCGGCCACCGGCACGGGGGTGCCGTTCACCGCCCGGACGAGCCGCGGCTCGACCGCGCGGCCGGTCGCCACCCGCGCCGTCATGATCGCCAACTGCAAGGGCGAGGCCAGCACATAGCCTTGGCCGATCGACGCGTTCAGGCTGTCGCCCACCTGCCAGTCCTGGTCGTATTTCGCCTTCTTCCAGGCCCGGTCGGGGGCGATGCCTTCGGCAATGGCCGACATCGGCAGTTCGTGGCGGACCCCGATCCCCAGCCGCCGGGCCATGTCGGCGATGCGGTCGATGCCGATCTTCTGCGCCAACTCGTAATAGAATACGTCGCAGGACCGCTCGAGGCTTTGCACCGGGCCGACCGAGCCGTGACCGCCCCGGCTCCAGCAGTGAAAGCGGCGCCCGGCGACGGTGGTGTAACCGGGGCAGTAGAAATGCGACCCGCCGTTGATGAGCCCCGATTCCAGCCCGGCCAGCAGCGTCACCATCTTGAAGGTGGACCCCGGAGGATAGACCCCCTGCACGGTCTTGTCGGCCAGCGGCCGGTGGTCATGCTGCATCAGGGCCCGGTAATCGGCGCCCGAGATGCCGCGGACGAACAGGTTCGGATCGAAGGTCGGGGCCGAGGCGCTGGCGAGGATGTCGCCGGTCTGTGCGTCCAGCACCACCGCGGCGGCGGATTCCTCGCCCAGCCGCTGGATGGCAAAGTTCTGCAGCGCCGCGTCCAGCGTCATCTGCACGGTCTCGCCCTGCTCGCCCTCGATCCGCTCCAGCTCGCGCATCTCGCGGCCGGCGCTGTTGACCTCGACCCGGCGGGTGCCCGCCTTGCCGCGCAGCTGGGTTTCCAGCTTGGCCTCGACCCCCAGCTTGCCCAGCTGGAACTCGGGCAGCATCAGCACCGGGTCGGGATTTTCCATCTTGGACAGGTCGTAATCGGACACCGGCCCGACATAGCCCAGCACATGGGCGAAATCCCCGGCGCGGGGATAGCTGCGCGACAGGCCCGATTCCGGGCTGACGCCGGGCAGGGCAGGGGCGTTGACGGCGATCGAGGAAAACTGGTCCCAGGTCAGCCGGTCGGCGACGACGATGGGGGTGATCGCGCTGCGCCGGCCGATCTCGGCCAGCAGCGCCGCAACGGCGGTGTCGGTCATCGGGATCAGGTGGCGCAGACGGGCGATGACGGCGGCCGCGTCGCCCGCTTCCTCGCGGGTGATGGTGGCGCGGTAATTCGCCTCGTTCCCGGCCAGCAACACGCCGTTGCGGTCGTGGATCAGCCCCCGCGCCGGAGGCAGCAGCCGCAGCTTGATCGAGTTGCCGTCCGACAGCAGCCGGAATTCATCGGCCCGGTCCAGCTGCATGGTCTTCAGCCGCCATCCCAGCGTCGCCACCACGGCGGCCTGGATGGCGCCCAGCATCAGCCCGCGCCGGGTGATCGAGCGGGTGGAATCGACGATCTCGCGGGCGGATTTCTTCATCGCTCTCAGACCAGCTCCAACTCTCCGGGCGCGGCGCGGCGCAGGCCGAGCGCGCGGGTCACCGCCACCACGACCGGATAGGCGAAGACGGTGGCGATCAACCTGAGGATATCCTGCCCCAAAGGCGGCATCGGCGCCAGCACGGGCGGGATCACGAACAACGCCCGGGCGACCCGGTCGGCCAGCACCATCAGCAGCATCAGCATCGCCACCCGTGCCCATTCCGCGACGAACCCCTGTTCCTGCCAGGGCTCGGCCCGGCGTCGTGCGGCCTCGGTCGCGACGACGGCGATGGCGGCGCCCAGCCCGATCGGGCGCATCAGCAGGATGTCGGCGGCCAGCATCAGCGCGGCGACAATCAGCACCGGCACCTGTTCCGGGCGCCGCAGCACCCAGGCGAGCGTCAGCGCCGCCAGCCAGTCCGGCCCGGCCCAGCCGATCCGGCCCGGCGCCAGCGGCAGCAGCGCACCGACGATCAGGGCCAGCCCCGCCGCGACATACAGCGACTGGCCGATCAGCTGGCGCTGGCGCGGCGCGGCGATCATGGGCCTAGTCCTCGGCCTGCGGTTCGCGGTCGGCCTCGGGGGCGGGCGACACGGCGGGGCGCGCGGCGGTCGCCGCGGCGGCGGCCTGGTCGGCGGCCAGCGGCGAAGGCGCCGGCCGCGGCGGCAGCGGCGGGCCGATGAAGCTGGGCGGCGGCGGCGGGATCAGCGCGCTGTTATCGGCCAGCTGCTCGGCCGGGTGGCTGCGCAGCACGCGCAGGAACTCCAGCCGCCCGTAATCTGCCGCCAGCCGCACCCGCATCCGGCCGTCCTTGGTCTCGACCGCCTGCCCGACCAGCAGGCCCGGCGGGAACAGCCCGCCATCGCCGGAACTGACGACCCGGTCGCTGGCCCGCACGTTTTCCGGGCTTTCCATGAAATCGAGATAGGGCAGCGCGGTGTTGTCCCCGGTCAGCAACGCCCGCTGCCCCGAGGGCTGGATCGTCACTGGCAGGCGCGAGGACGGGTCGGTCAGCAGCATCACCCGGCTGGTGGTCTCTCCCACGCCCGAGATGCGGCCGACCAGCCCCAGCCCGTCCATCGTCGCCCAGCCGTCCAGGATGCCGTCGCGGGTGCCGCGGTTCAGCAGCACCGACTGGCGAAAGGCGGTGCCCGAATCGGCCATCACCACGCCTGACACCGAGGTCAGCGCCGGGTCCAGCCGCACGTTGGCCTGGGTCAGCAGCTTGGCGTTTTCCTGTTCCAGCTGGACGGCCGCCTCTTTCCACGCCGACATCCGCTGCAATTCGCGGCGCAGCTCCTGGTTCTGCTCGTAAAGGCGCTGATAGGACTGGAAGCCGGCCACCATCCGGCTGGCCGCAGTCACCGGCGCCATCGCCCAGTTCAGCGAGGGGACGAATCGGTCCACGAAGGCCGCGCGCATCCGTTCGGCGCGCGGGCTGTCGATGCGCCAGAACAGGAACACCGCCAGCAGCAACAGCACCAGCAGCGCCACGAGGATGCGGCGCACCGGCGTGGCGTAGTCATGGCTGCGGCGCGCCATTCAGGCGGCCTCAGCTGTCGTAGTCGATGACGTGGCGCAGTTGCTTTTCGTATTCCAGCGCCTTGCCGGTCCCCAGCGCCACGCAGCTCATCGGCTGGTCGGCGAGCGAGATCATCAGGCCCGTCTGTTCACGCAGCGCCAGGTCCATCTCGCCCAGCATGGCGCCGCCGCCCGACAGCATCACGCCGCGGTCGACGATGTCGGCGGCGAGATCGGGGGGCGTGGCCTCCAGCGCGATCATCACCGCCTCGCAGATCGCCTGCACCGGCTCGGCCAGCGCCTCGGCGATCATCGCCTGGGTGATCTCGACCTCTTTCGGCACCCCGTTCAGCAGGTCGCGGCCGCGCACCATCATCGTTGCGCCGCGCCCGTCATCGGGCATCCGCGCGGTGCCGATAGAGGTCTTGACCTTCTCGGCGGTCTGTTCGCCGATCAGCAGATTGTGGTTGCGGCGCAGGTAGTTGACGATCGCCTCGTCCATCCGGTCGCCGCCGATGCGGACCGAGCGGGCATAGACCACGTCGCCCAGCGACAGCACCGCGACCTCGGTCGTGCCGCCGCCGATGTCGACGACCATGCTGCCGGTCGGCTCGGTGATCGGCATCCCCGCGCCGATGGCCGCGGCGATCGGTTCCGCGATCAGCCCGGCCTTGCGGGCGCCCGCGGACAGCACCGACTGGCGGATGGCGCGCTTTTCCACCGGGGTCGCGCCATGCGGCACGCAGACGATGACCTTCGGTTTGGAAAACGAGGTGCGGCGGAACACCTTCTTCATGAAGTGCTTGATCATTTCCTCGGCGCTGTCGAAGTCGGCGATGACCCCGTCGCGCATCGGGCGGATCGCCTCGATGCTGCCAGGGGTACGGCCCAGCATCAGCTTGGCGTCCTCGCCCACGGCCAGAACCTGCTTCTTGCCGTCCTTGACGTGATAGGCCACGACCGAGGGCTCGTTCAGGATGACGCCCTTGCCCTTGACGTAGATGAGCGTGTTCGCGGTCCCCAGGTCGATCGCGATATCGGTCGAAAACAGACCGCCGAATGCCATTGCCGTAATTCCTTGTCTGCCTGTCCCGCGGCCGGATTTTGGTCTTGACTGCGACTCGCTTGCGTGGCCGTTCGTCGATATAGGCCGCACCTTCCAGCGAATAAAGAGCTTTTCGGCCCCAGCGCCATGTTCCGCGTTGCCGCGAACCCCGCCCCACGGCTAGCCTGCGCGCCGGCTGGAACGGGTCGGGGCAGCGGTGGGTCAGGCAGGGATGAACGGCAAAGCAGGACGGCACGACGCAGGCCGCGCAGGACGATGGGCCGACCTTGTCGCCGGATTCTGCCGCTTTTCCTACCTGGGCAAAAGCGACTGGTCGGCTTTGCGGCTGCGCCGGCCGGACGAGGCAGAGTTCCAGGATCGCGCCCGGCTGCTGTTTGACGATGCGCGCCTCGCCGCCCGCTTCGCGGCCTTCGAGCGGATCTGCCTGCCCTCGATCCTGGCGCAGGACGATCCGCGCTTCGTGATGGTCGTCATCACCTCGCCCGAGCTGCCGCCGCACTGGATGGCGCGGCTTCGCGACCTGTGTGCGCAATCCGAAACGCTGCACCTCGAGGTCGTCGCCGACCGTGACCTCAACCGGGGACTGGGGCCGCTGCTGCAGGACATGACGGCGATGGCGGGGCGCAACCTGATCCAGTTCCGGCTGGACGACGATGACGCGCTGTCATCGGACGCGGTGCCGCGCCTGCGCCGCCTGGCGGACCGGATGGCCGACCTGCCCGAATTCGGGATCAGCATGGCCAACGGTCTGTCCGTCGCGGTCTATCCCGACCGGCCGGTCATCCCGCTGCGCCACGACCTGCCGTTCCTCGGCGCCGGGCTGGCGGTCAGGCTGCGCGATCCGCGCCGGTCGATCTTCGTGATCGGGCATTTCTCGGTCGCCCGGCGGATGACCCATATCGTGGATCGCGGGCCGCCGGGCACGCTGGTGCTGAAATGGCCCTCGGACTCGCGCCCCATCGATCTCGACCGCCTGCCGCCCGGCTTTGCCCCGCTGGACGAGGCGGGATTCCGGTCCGAGCTCGCGGCCCGCTTCCCGTGGCTGACGCCGCAGGATTTTGCCGAGCTGCGCGACATCGCCGCCGCCGCCCGCCCGGCGCTCGTGGCAACGGCGGCCGCCAGCCATCACCGCTGAGCGGCCCGTTCCGCCATGTGGAACGCGGGCGGCGAGCGCGGGCCGTGCGGCCGTTCCACATCATGGAACGGCCGTCGCTGGTCAGTGCGAATACATCGACACCGACTTGGTATCGCTGTCCGGCGCGGTCTTTTCGCGCCGCACCTTCAGCCGGTTCAGCGCGCCGACATAGGCCTTGACCGAGGCGAGGATCGTGTCGGTGTCGGCCGACTGGCCGGTGGCGATCCGGCCCGCTTCCTCCATCCGCACGCTGACCGTGGCCTGCGCGTCGGTTCCCTCGGTCACCGCGTGGACCTGGTACAGCTGCAGGACGCCCTGGTGGTCGAACATCGCATCGACGGCGTTGAAGGCCGCGTCGACCGGGCCGTCGCCCTGCCGGGTCTCGGTCCGCTCGGCGTCGCCGACAACCATCGTCAGCGTCGCCATCGCCGGCTCTCCGCCGCCGCAGACGACCCGCAGCTTCTTGACCTGCAGAAAGTCGCTGCCGGTATTGGCGGCGCTGTCCTGCATTAGCGCGACGAGGTCGTCGTCATAAACCTCCTTCTTGCGGTCGGCGAGTTCCTTGAAGCGTACGAACACGTCCTTGAGCTGGTTGTCGCCCAGCTCATATCCCAGATCGGACAGCTTGGCGCGCAGCGCGGCGCGGCCGGAATGCTTGCCCATGACCAGCGAGGTGTCGGACAGGCCGACATCGGCCGGGCGCATGATCTCGAACGTCTCGGCGTTCTTCAGCATCCCGTCCTGGTGGATGCCCGATTCATGGGCAAAGGCGTTCTTGCCGACGATGGCCTTGTTGAACTGCACCGGAAAGCCCGAGACCTGCGCGACCCGGCGCGAGATGCCCATGATCTTGCGGCTGTCGACGCCGGTGGTGAAGGGCATGATGTCGTGGCGCACCTTCAGCGCCATCACGACCTCTTCCAGCGCGGTGTTGCCGGCGCGTTCACCCAGGCCGTTGATGGTGCATTCGATCTGCCGCGCGCCCGCCTCGACCGCGGCGAGGCTGTTGGCCGTCGCCATACCAAGATCGTTATGGCAGTGTGTCGCAAAGATTATATCATCCGCGCCCGGCACCCGTTCCAGCAGCATCCGGATCAGCTCGGCGCTTTCCCGCGGGGCGGTGTAGCCAACGGTGTCGGGGATGTTGATCGTGGTGGCGCCCGCCTTGATGGCGATTTCCACGACCCGGCACAGATAGTCACGCTCGGTCCGGGTCGCGTCCATCGGCGACCACTGGACGTTGTCGCACAGGTTGCGGGCATGGCTCACCGTCTGGTGGATGCGGTCCGCCATCTGGTCCATGTCCAGATTCGGGATCGCCCGGTGCAGCGGCGAGGTGCCGATGAAGGTGTGAATGCGCGGCTGCCGAGCGTGGCGCACGGCCTCCCAGCAGCGGTCGATGTCGGGGAACTGCGCGCGGGCGAGGCCGCAGATGACCGCGTTCTTCGCCTGCCGGGCGATCTCGGAGACGGCGGCGAAGTCGCCTTCCGAAGCGATGGGAAAGCCCGCCTCGATGATGTCCACGCCCATCTCGTCCAGCATCTGGGCGATTTCCAGCTTTTCGGCGTGTGACATGGTGGCGCCGGGCGACTGTTCGCCGTCGCGCAGCGTGGTGTCGAAGATCAGGACCCGGTTCGGTTCGGAACGGTCGGTAACGGGGCGGTCGGCGGGACGGTCGGTCATGGGCGGATGCTTCCTTGGCTGTCGTGTCGGGACTGGCCGGGCGCTGCGCTGATCTGAGCGGCGGCCCGGCGGACCCGCTCAGCGCAGCGTAAGAAGCAGCAGACCGCGGAGGCGCACGACCGCGCGCCCGCCCGGCAGGGGGCTGGTGGCGGCGGTCGACAACAGGGGCAGTGTCCGGGTCATGGCCGAGACTATAAAGCCGCGAACGGGCTTGAAAAGCCGAAAAAGCGCGATCGGGCGGCGCTCAGCCCCGGCGCGGCAGGCCAAGGGCCGGAAACTCGATCTTGGGGCAGCGGTTCTGGACCACGGTCAGGCCCGCGGCCTCGGCCCTGGCGGCGGCATCGGCGTGCATCACGCCGATCTGCATCCAGACTGTCTTGAGGTCGGGCAGTTCGGCCATCGCCTCGTCGACGATCCCCGGCACCGCCTCGGACTGGCGGAAGATGTCCACCATGTCGACGCCCGAATCCTTGGGGATGTCGGCGAGCGTGGCATAGGTCGTCTCGCCCAGGATCTGCTGGCCGGCATGGCCGGGGTTGACCGGGATCACGCGGAACCCCTGTGACTGCAGGAACCGCGCGACGCCGTGGCTGGGGCGGTCGGGGTTTGGGGACAGCCCGACGACGGCGATGGTGCGGGTGGTCTCGGCGATCTTGCGGATGTCGGGCTGGGCCATGACGAAGCGTCCTTTCGTTCTGCCCCGACAACGACCGCGGGGCGGCCCGCGTTCCGCAAGGCCGCAGCGAGAGAGGCTGAAATAAAAAGCGCCCGGTACGGGACCGGGCGCGAGTCGCGGAACGAGGGACAGTGATCTGAACAGGACCGTTCCGTGGTCCGTGTTCGTGATGTAAATGTGCACCAGACCTCCGAAGTTCCATAGGGCTTCCCGAAAACGTGAAAATCTAGCGTCCGAGCCGCTTCCACTGTTCCGCCGCGATGGCGATGATGCCCGGATCGGCCGCCAGCCGGTCGCGCGCCCCGGCGGTCGAGGTCAGATACAGCGTCCCCGACACCACGATCGCCAGATCGGGGCGCCCGGGCTGCTTCTGGCCTTCGCTGAGCTTCACCGGGCAGTTGCCGCCAAAGCCCGGCGCATAGGCGCGGGGGTTGGCCTCGAAGGCGGCGCGGTTGGCCTCGTTGGCAAAGATCCAGTCGCGGCCCTTCCAATGGGTCGAGATGCTGCCATCCCCACCGACGGTGCGGCCGCTGTCGCGCAGGCTGACCACGTCCATGCCGCCCACGGCCTCGCCCGCGGCGCCGGCCACCGGCGCGCCGGCCACCGCCGCCAGCGCCAGCGCGCCGGCAAGGGCGGGGCGCCAGCGCGCGGTGGGACGGGGAACAAAGGTGGCGATGCGGGGCAGGGGGATCAT
>NZ_JRKS01000085.1 GCF_000763805.1 Paracoccus sphaerophysae
CCCCCCCGGCCCCCGCGGCACAAGGCGGCACGCCCTGATCGGCGCGGGGCGGCCGGTCGCGCTGCCCGGTCAACGGATCGGGCTGCTGGGGGGGTCGTTCGACCCGCCCCATGCCGGGCATCTGCACATCACCGAAATGGCCCTGCAGCGGTTTCGGCTGGACCGGGTGTGGTGGCTGGTGAGCCCCGGCAACCCGCTGAAGGCGCACGGGCCGGCGCCGCTGGCCGACCGCATCGCCGCGGCGCGCCGGCTGGCCGACGATCCCCGCATCGTCGTCACCGGGATCGAGGCGCAACTGGGCACCCGGCGCACCGCCGACACGCTGGCGGCGCTGCAGTCGGCCTGGCCGGGGGTGCGCTTCGTGTGGCTGATGGGATCGGACAACCTGGTCCAGTTCAGCCGCTGGGACCGCTGGCGCGGCATCGCCGCGCGGGTCCCGATCGGCGTCATCGCGCGCCCCGGATCGCGCACCGCGGCGCGGACCAGCCGGGCCGCCACCATCCTCGGCGCTCACCGGCTGCCCGAACACCGGGCGCCCGAGCTGGCCGACATGGCGCCGCCGGCCTGGGTGCTGGTCAACGTGCCGATGACCGCGCTGTCCTCGAGCGCCATCCGCGCCGCGCGGCGCGCCGCCGCCGCCCGGCCGGATGCCGGTGCGCCGCTGGCCGGGCTGGGGGACTAGCGCCCCCTCGCCTTGCCAAGCGCCAACCGGGTTTGATAGGCAACGGCAGGTATTCCCGGAGGATCAGATGGCCCAGGCCGAGCGCAATCCCGCCCCGCACACCTCGGCCGACCTGGCCCTCATCAAGCGCATCATCCCGCACCGCTATCCGTTCCTGATGATCGACAAGGTCCGCGACATCGTCCCCTATGAGGGCGCGGTCGGGATCAAGTGCGTCACCTCGAACGAGCCGCATTTCCCCGGCCATTTCCCGGCCCAGCCGATCATGCCCGGGGTGCTGCTGGTCGAGGCGATGGCCCAGACCGCCGCGGTCATGGTGGGCATCAGCATGAACATCATCGACGAGCCGATGCTGACCTATTTCATGGGCATCGACGGGGCCAAGTTCCGGCGCATGGTGCAGCCGGGCGACGTGGTCGAGCTGCACGTCACGGTCAAGCGGCCGGGCGGCAAGATCTGGAAGTTCCTCGGCCAGGCCAAGGTCGACGGCCAGCTGGCCGCCGAGGCAGAGTTCACCGCCATGATGGACCTCAAGACCGGCGCAGCGGATGGCTGAGACGCGGATCCACCCCTCGGCCATCGTCGAGCCGGGGGCCGAGTTGGGGCAGGGGGTCCGCGTCGGGCCGTTCTGCCATGTCGGCCCCCGGGTGCGGCTGGGCGACGGGGTCGAGCTGAAATCCCATGTCGTGATCGCCGGCGACACCATCATCGGGGACGGCACGGTGGTGTTCCCCTTTGCCTGCATCGGCGAGGCGCCGCAGGATCTCAAGTTCCAGGGCGAGGACACGCGGCTGGTGATCGGCGCGCGGAACCGGATCCGCGAATACGTGACGATGAACCCCGGCACCGCCGGCGGCGGCGGGCTGACCCAAGTCGGCGATGACGGGCTGTTCATGGCCGGCAGCCACGTCGCCCATGACTGCCGGATCGGCAACGGTGTCATCCTGGTCAACAACGTCGCCGTGGCGGGCCATTGCGTGCTGGAGGACGAGGTGATCGTCGGCGGCCTGTCGGGCGTTCACCAGTTCGTCCGCATCGGCCGGGGCGCGATGATCGGCGCGCTGACCATGGTCACGGCCGACGTCTTGCCGCACGCGCTGGTCAGCGGCCCGCGCGGGCATCTGGACGGGCTGAACCTGGTCGGGCTGAAACGCCGCGGCGCCTCGCGCGCCGACATCGCCGCGCTGCGCGACCTGCTGGCGGCGCTGGGCGGCGGATCGTTCCGCGAAACCGCGCGAGCGCGGGCGGACGGGGCGGCGACCGGGATGGAGCGCGAGGTGCTGGACTTCATCCTCGGCCCCTCGGACCGCAGCTTCCTTACCCCGCAGGGATGACCCGCACCGCAGTCATCGCGGGGCAGGGCGCGCTGCCCGGCTTGGTCGCCGAGGCGCTGCACGCGCCCTCGGTCCATGCGCTCGATGGTTTTGCGCCCGACATCCCCGCCCGCAGCTTTCGGTTGGAACGGCTGGTCCCGCTGATCGAGAGCCTGCTCGACGAAGGCGTGGAGCGGGTGGTCTTTGCCGGCGCCGTGCGCCGCCCGCGGCTCGACCCCGAGGCCTTCGACCCCCGCACCGCCACGCTGGTGCCGCGGATGGCCGCGGCGATGGCACAGGGCGATGACGGGGCGCTGCGCGAACTGATCACGATCTTCGAGGAATGGGGCCTGCCGGTCGTCGGCGTCGACGCGATTCGTCCCGACCTGATCCCCGGCGCGGGGGTGCTGACCGGCGCGCCCTCGGCCGCTGACAGGGGCGATGCGGCCCGCGCGGCCGAGATCCTGGCGGTCACCGGCGGGCTGGATATCGGCCAGGGCTGTGTCGTGGCCGGCGGGCTGTGCCTGGCGATCGAGACCCTGCCGGGCACCGCCGCCATGCTGGATTTCGTCGCCCGCACCCGCGAAAGGCGGCCTGGGGGCGTGCTGATGAAGGCGCCGAAGCCGGGGCAGGATCGCCGCATCGACCTGCCGGCGATCGGGCCGGACACCGTCGCGCAAGCGGCGCTCGCGGGTCTGTCAGGGATCGTCTGGCAGGCCGGCGGCGTTCTGCTGCTGGATACCGCCGCCACCACGGCCGCGGCAGAGGATGCGGGGCTGTTTCTATGGGCGCGCGGCTGAGACGCCTCCGGCGGGGATATTTGCGGACAGAAGATAAACGGGGGGGCGCATGCGTGTCTTCGTGATCGCGGGCGAGCCGTCGGGCGATCTGCTGGGCGGCGCCCTGCTGGCCGGGCTGCGCAAGCTGGACCCGGCGCTGCAGATCGCGGGGGTGGGCGGACCGGCGATGTCGGCCCAGGGGCTGGACAGCCTGTTCCCGATGTCCGAGCTCAGCGTAATGGGGCTGGCCGAGGTGCTGCCCAGGTATCGCGCGCTCAAGCGGCGCATCAGCCAGACCGCCGAGGCCGTGCTGGATTTCGCCCCCGACGCGCTGGTGACCATAGACAGCCCGGATTTTTGCCTGCGGGTGGCGCGCGGCGTCCGGGCCCTGGCGCCCGGCATCCGCACCGTGCATTACGTCGCGCCCTCGGTCTGGGCGTGGCGGCCGGGGCGGGCCGAGCGGATGGCCGAGGTGATCGACCATGTGCTGGCGATCCTGCCCTTCGAGCCGCCGCTGATGCACGACGCAGGGATGAGCTGTGATTTCGTCGGCCATCCCGTCGTCGCCGAACCCGTCGCCTCGGCCGACGAGGCCGCGGCATTCCGGACCGCGAACGACATTGCCCCCGATGCGCCGCTGGTCCTGTGCCTGCCGGGCTCGCGGCGGGGCGAGGTGGCGCGGCTGGGCGCGCGCTTCGACGAGGCGCTGATGCGGCTGCGCGACCGGGTGCCCGAGCTCCGGGTCGTGCTGCCGACCGTGCCGGGGGTCGCCGACCTGGTCGGGCCGATGGCGAAACGCTGGCCCACCACGCCGGTGGTGGTGGAAGGCGCGGCTGACAAGCGCGCGGCCTTTGCCGCCGCCGACCTGGCGCTGGCGGCGTCGGGGACGGTCAGTCTGGAACTCGCGGCGAACGGGGTGCCGATGGTGATCGGCTATGACATGGCGCCGCTCAGCCGGATCTTGATCGGGCTGATGCTGCGCACCGATACGGTGACGCTGGTCAACCTGGTCAGCGAGACGCGGTCGGTGCCGGAATTCCTCGGCCGCCGTTGCCAGCCCGGGCCGATGGCCAATGCGCTGATCACGCTGCTGGACGACGAGGACGCGCGGTCCGAGCAGGTCGCGGCGATGGAGTTGACGATGCAGCGGCTGGGCCGGGGGGGTGAGCCGCCCGGTCTGCGGGCGGCCCGGTCGGTTCTGGCGGCGGTCGAGGGCCACGCCTGACCGCCGCGGCGGATGTCAGACCGCCGCCACCACGATGATTTCCACCTTGTAGTCGGGGGTCGCGAGCTTCGATTCCCCCGTCGCCCGCGCCGGGCAGTTCCCCTGTGGCACCCAGGCGTCCCAGACGGCGTTCATCTCGGCAAAGTCGGCCATGTCGGCCAGCCAGATCTGGGCCGACAGGATGCGGGTCTTGTCGGTGCCGGCCTCGGCCAGCAGGCGGTCGATCTGGGCCAGAACCTCGCGGGTCTGGTCGGTCACGTTGTCGCCGGGCTTGCCGACCTGCCCGGCCAGATAGACGATGCCGTTATGGACCACCGCCATGCTCATGCGGTTGCCGCATTCGATCCGGGTGATGTCTGCCATGTTCATGCTCCGTTGATGAGGCGCCAGAAGAATACGGCCGTCATGCCGAAGCCGACGACCGCGATCAAGCCGCGCAGGACCGGCGCCGGGATGCGGCGCGCGACCGGTGCGCCCGAGGAGCCGCCGAGGATCGTGCCGATCGACATGGCGAGACATTCCCACCAGACGATCTGCCCGCCGGCCGCGAAGATCACCGTGCTGATGATCGCCAGCGCAAAGGACAGCCAGCTTTTCAGCCCGTTCATCGCGTGCAGGTCGGTCATCCCCCACAGCGAGAACAGCGCCAACAGCACGATCCCCAGCCCGCCGTTGAAATAGCCGCCATAGACCGCGACCGGGATCATGGTGCCGGCGCCAAAGGCCGTGACCCCGCCACGATACTGCGAGGCGATCTCGCGGATGCGCGGGCCGCCCAGGAAGACCAGGGTGGCGGCCAGCAGCAGGAACGGCACGATCGCCGCGAAGGCGTTGTTCGAGGACACCAGCAGCAGCGCCGACCCCGCCGCGCCGCCCAGCATGGTCAGCACCGTCAGCCGCGTGACCAGCGCCCGGTCGATCCGCCCGATGTCGCGGCGGAACCCGATCGCGGCGGCCAGATAGCCGGGCAGGGCGGCCACCGTCGTGGTGGCGTTCGCCGCCACGACCGGCACGCCGGTAAAGACCAGCGCCGGGAAGGTGATGAAGGTGCCGCCGCCGGCGACGGCGTTCAGCATCCCCCCCAGGAAACCCGCGACGAGCAGCAGCAGGAAGTCGGTCATGTGTCCTCCAGCCCCATCAGGCCGGGGCAGCCGCGCGACACTGGCCGCGCCGCCGGGCCGAGGCAACCCCGCCCGGGCCTCTTTCCGGCAGCCGGAAGAACGCCGGGCCCTGACGAATTTTCGGCCAGCCGGTTGACGGCAGGGAGCCGGAAGCTTTCTGTCGCGTTCTGGTGCGAGACTCGTGGGGCGATGCCGATGGACCTGACCTACCCGCTGTTCCTTGCGCTGTTCGGCGTGGGCATCCTGATTGCTGCGCTGGTGCCGCCGATCGTGGCCCATTACCGGCTGCCGCGGCTGCTGACGCTGCCGATCGGCTGCGTGCTGGGCGGGATCGGGGTCGGCTGGTTCCTGGACCTTCCAACGCTCGACGTGATCGACGGCGGGTCGGTCATTACCCATGTGACCGAGTTCGTCGTGCTGCTGTCGCTGACCGGCTGCGGGCTCAAGATCGACCGCGCGCCGGGCTGGCGCAGCTGGTCGAGCACCTGGCGGCTGCTGGGGGTGACGATGATCCTGTGCATCGCGGCGATGACCCTGCTGGGTTGGGCGGTGATGGGGCTGCCGCTGGCCGCGGCCCTGCTGCTGGGCGCGGTGATGGCGCCGACCGACCCGGTGCTGGCGGCCTCGGTCCAGGTCGGTCCGCCGGGCGAGGGCGATGGCGACGAGGCGCGGTTCGCCCTGACCTCCGAGGCGGGGCTGAACGATGCGCTGGCGTTTCCGTTCATCCACCTGGCGCTGGCGGCCGCGGCGGCACTGGCGGCGGAAAGCAGTCTGCCGGGGGATGGCGGCCGCTTCACCGCCGAAGTGCTGCGCGACTGGCTGGTCCACGATGTCGGCTGGCGGATCATCGCCGGTCTGGGCGTCGGGATCGCCACCGGCTGGGGCACCGCCTGGCTGGCGTTCCGGCTGGCGCCCAAGGGCAGCGTGTCAGATGCGTTCCTGGCGCTGGGGCTGATGCTGAGTTCGTACGGGCTGACCGAGGTGGTCCACGGCTATGGCTTCCTCGCCGTGTTCGTCGCCGCCGTCACCTTCCGCCGGTTCGAGGAACGCCACGCCATCCACAGCGATCTGCATCACTTCGTGGAACAGACCGAGGTGATCGGGTTGATCGCGGTGATGTTCGTGCTGGGCATGGCCGTCGGGCAGGGGCTGCTGCGGCCGCTGGACTGGACCGGCATCCTGGTGGCCGCGACGTTCCTGCTGGTCGTGCGGCCGCTGACCGGCTGGGTCGCGCTGGCTGGCGCCGGGCTGTCCGGCCCGTCGCGCGCGGCAGTCAGCCTGCTGGGGATCCGCGGCGTGGGGTCGATCTACTACATGGCATATGGGCTGGGCCATGCCCCGTTCTCGGTCGAAACCGGGCGCGAGCTGTGGGCGGTGATGGCGCTGATCGTGCTTGGGTCGATCGTGTTCCACGGCTTCTCGGCGCCGCGGCTGATGATGCGGCTGGAGAGCGCAAGACGCGGCCGCGTCGGCTGAGCGCCCCTGTTCACCCGCCGGTCGCGACCCTATATCCGGTCCCATGACTGCAACCCTCCACATGATGAAGCTGTGCGTCGGCGCCGCGAACCCCGAGGTGCTGGAACGCTGGCAGCGCGACCGCTTTGGCGGCGGCCCGGCCGAACATGTGACCCGCATGTGGCCCAAGCGCGCCGACGAACTGTTGGCCGGCGGGTCGCTGTTCTGGGTGTTCAAGGGAACGATGCTGGCCCGCCAGCGCCTGCTGGCGCTGGAAGAGCGGCCGGGGGTCGATGGCATCACCCGCTGTGCGCTTATCCTCGACCCGCAGGTGGTGCGGGTGTCCGGCGTCCCGCGCCGCGCCTTTCAGGGCTGGCGTTACATGCAGCCCGCCGACGCCCCGCCCGACGTGCCGGCCACCCGCGCCGCCGAAACCGCCCTGCCGGCGGCGCTGGCCCGCGAACTGGCCCAGATGGGGCTGCTGTAGCGCCTGCCAGCGTCTGCCTGACCGCTTGACCGCCCAGCCGCGCCACGCTATCGCAGGCACCACGCGGGTGTAGCTCAATGGTAGAGCAGAAGCTTCCCAAGCTTACGACGAGGGTTCGATTCCCTTCACCCGCTCCAATCCCCCCAATATCCACGCACACCGGCGCTCAGTGAAAATCCCGCGACGCCGGCAGAACGCGGATGTTCCGCGGATGGGTCGGGGCCTGCGCGGCCGGGGCCGGGGGCCGCTCGGTTCCGGCCATCCGGGCCAGCACGTCGCTGCGGTCGGTCAGCCGGTCGACGACGATATGGGTGACGCCGTCCCCCCTCTGGATCCGGCCCTGCACCTGCAGCACCCGCGCGCTCATCGCCTCGCGGCGGAAGCGGGCAAAGACCTTGGGCCACAGCACCAGGTTGGCGCTGCCAGTCTCGTCCTCCAGCGTGATGAAGCACACGCCCTTGGCCGAACCCGGCCGCTGCCGGATCAGCACCAGCCCGGCCATGCGGACCCGGGCGCCATGGGGACGGGCGGCCAGACCCGCGGCGGAGACATGGCCCTGCCGGGCCAGATTGCGGCGCAGGACCTGCAGCGGATGGGCCTTCAGCGACAGGCGCAGGGTCTGGTAGTCTGCCACGATCTGCTCGGCCAGGGGCATGGCGGGCAGGGCGACCGCGGGCTCGTCGCCCTCGTCCCGCGCAAACAGCGGCAGGTCGGGTGCGTCCTTGACGGCGCGGGCGTCCCACAGCGCCGCGCGCCGATCCAGCCCGACCGAGCGGAACGCATCCGCCGCCGCCAGCAGCCGCAGCGTGCGGCTGTCCAGCCGCGCCCGGCGACCCAGATCCTCGACCCCCTCGAAGGGCTCGTCCCGCGCCGCCTCGATCCGCCGGGCGGCGGCCTGGCCCATGCCGTCGATCTGCCGCAGCCCCAGCCGCAGCGCGAAACCGTTCTTCTTTGCCGAAATATCCTGGGGTGAACCGGCCGGCACGGCCGGGAGGGGCAAAGCCCCTGCCCCCGGCTCCAGCGTGTTGTCCCAGTGGGAATAGTTCACGTCCGCCGCCCGCACCGCGACGCCATGTTCGCGCGCGTCTCGGACGATCTGGGCGGGCGCGTAGAACCCCATCGGCTGGCTGTTCAGCAGCGCCGCGGCAAAGGCGGCGGGATAGTAGTGTTTCAGCCAAGCCGAGACATAGACCAGATGCGCAAAGGCCGCCGCGTGGCTTTCTGGAAAGCCGTATTCCCCGAACCCCTTGATCTGGTCAAAACAGCGCCGGGCAAAATCGGGATCGTAGCCGCGTCGCACCATCCGGCCGATCATCTTGTCCTGCAATTGTTCGATGGTGCCGCGTGACCGGAAGGTGGCCAGAGCCTTACGCAGTTCTTCGGCCTCGACAGCGTCGAATTCGGCGGCGACCATGGCGATCTTCATCGCCTGTTCCTGAAAGATCGGCACCCCCTTGGTGCGCTGAAGGATATGGCGCAGCTCGTCCGGATCATGCGGCGGGCCGGGAGAGGGGTAATCCTCGACCTCCTGCCCGTTCCGGCGGCGCAGATAGGGATGGACCATGTCGCCCTGGATGGGGCCGGGGCGGACGATGGCGACCTCGATTACCAGATCATAGAATTCCTGCGGGCGCAGTCGGGGCAGCATGTTCATCTGGGCGCGGCTTTCGACCTGGAACACGCCCACGCTGTCTCCCCGGCACAGCATGTCAAAGACGGGCTTCGCGTCCGGCGCCGCCGGGTTCAGGTCAGCCAGCGTCAGCCGCCGTCCGTGATGCGCCGCGATCAGGTCGAAGCATTTGCGGATGCAGGTCAGCATCCCCAGGGCAAGCACATCGACCTTGAGGATGCGCAATTCGTCGATGTCGTCCTTGTCCCATTCGATGAAGCTGCGATCGGGCATGGCGCCGTTGCCGATCGGCACGGTTTCGGTCAGCAGCCCTTCGGTCAGGATGAAGCCGCCGACATGCTGCGACAGATGCCGGGGCATGCCGATCATCTGTTCGGCCAGTCTGATCGTCATCGCCAGCCGCCGGTCGGTCAGGTCCAGTCCGGTTTCCTTCGCATGGCCCAGATCGTCGCCCCACGATCCCCAGACGGTGTTGGCCAGAACCGAGGTCACGTCCTCGGACAGGCCCATCGCCTTGCCGACCTCGCGGATGGCGCTGCGCGGGCGGTAATGGATAACCGTCGCGCACAGCGCGGCGTGGTCGCGGCCATAGCGGTCGTAAAGGTGCTGGATCACCTCTTCGCGCCGCTCATGTTCGAAATCGACGTCGATGTCGGGCGGCTCGTCCCGCTTGGCGTTGATGAAGCGTTCGAACAGCAGGTCGTGATGGGCGGGATCGACGGGGGTGATGCCAAGGACGAAACACACCGCGCTGTTGGCGGCCGAGCCGCGGCCCTGGCACAGGATGCCCTTGCTGCGGGCATAGCCCACGATATCGCGGATGGTCAGGAAATAGCGGGCGATGTCCTTGCCGGCGATGACGCGCAGTTCCTTTTCCAGCGCGGCGCGAACCTTGGGCGGGATTCCGTCCGGGTAACGCGCGGCGGCGCCCGCCCATGTCACCTCCTCCAGATATTCCTGCGGCTCGCGTCCCGGCGGAGCGGTCTCGCGGGGATAGTCGTAACGCAGGTCGGTCAGCGCGAAACGGCAGGCATTTGCCACATCGCGCGTGGCGCGGATGGCGTGGGGCCAGCGGGAAAACAGCCGCACCATCTCGGCGGGGGATTTCAGGTGGCGTTCGGCATTGGCCGACAGGATCAACCCGGCCTGGTCGATGGTCGTGCCGGTGCGGATGCAGGTCATCACGTCCTGCAAGGGTCGGCGGTCGGGGGCGTGGTAATGGACGTCGTTGGTGGCGAGGATCGACAGCCCGCAGGCCCGCGCCGCCCGGTCCAGCCGGTTGATCCGCGCCACGTCATCGCCGGTATAAAGGTAGCTGGCCGCCACATGGCGCAGCGTCGGCAGACGCGCGGCAAGGTCGGGCAGAGGTGCCAGGTCGTCTCCCGGCAGCCAGATCAGCTGCACGCCCTCGGCATGGGCGGCCAGGTCGTCCAACGACAGATCGCAGGCGCCCTTCTTCTGCCACGCGCCGTCCAGGTCGTTCATCCGCCCCTTGGAGATCAGCGCCGACAACCGCCCATAGGCCGCGCGGTCGGTCGGATAGGCCAGAAAGCCCGTGCCGTCCGCCAGCACGATCCGCGCCCCGATCACCGGACGCAGCCGAGCCGTCCGCGCCGCCGCGTGCATCCGCACGACGCCCGCGAGGCTGTTGAGGTCCGCCACCCCCAGCGCATCGAAGCCCAGAAGATTGGCCGTCGCCGCCAGCTCATCGGCCTGGCTTGCGCCGCGCAGAAAGCTGAAGGCGGTGGTCACGCCCAGTTCGACGAAGGGCGCCGGCGGGTTGGGCGCGAAATCGCCCTGCAGGCGGCGGGGGGTGGGGCTGTCATTCTGCGGCATCAGGCAAAGACCCCGTGCACGAACCAGCGCGGCGCTCCGCCGCGGCCGTCGCCGGCCAGCCCCTCGCGATACAGCCACAGCCGCAGGCCGGTGGCGTCCTCGACGCGGTAATAATCCCGCAGCCGGGTGCCGGGGCGGTCGGCCCACCATTCCGGCGCGATCCGTTCCGGCCCCGCCCAGCGGGCGACCCGGCAGGTCTGCCCGCGCCACAGGAACTGCGCCGGCGGGCCCTCGGGGACGGCATAGAGCACCCG
>NZ_JRKS01000086.1 GCF_000763805.1 Paracoccus sphaerophysae
ACGCCATCTGGGGCGGCGATGACGATGATCGTCTTGCCGGCAACGACGGCAACGACGTGATGATGGGCGGGCGCGGACGCGACGTCCTGATCGGCGCAGAGGGTGACGACACCCTGCGCGGCCATTCCGAGAACGACAAGCTGTATGCGGGGGCGGGCAACGACCGGCTGATCGGCGGGACCGGGGACGACACGCTGGCCGGGGACGTCGGCGACGACCTGCACTTCGGCGAGGCGGGGCGCGACATCCTCATCGGCGGCGCCGGGAACGACACGCTCGACGGCGGCTGGGGCGAGGATTCGATCTGGGGCAACACGGGCAATGACCTGCTGCTGGGCGGACAGGGCGCGGACATGCTGCGCGGCGGGGCCGGCGCCGACACGCTGGCGGGCGGCGATCACGACGACCACCTGGCCGGGCAGGGGGACAACGACCTGATCACCGGCGGGGCGGGCAACGACGTGCTGGTCGGGGATTGGGGCGACGACACGCTGCAGGGCGACGACGGCGCCGACCTCATCCTCGGCGGAATCGGCGCCGACCATCTGTCCGGCGGCGCGGGGGCCGATACGCTCGAGGGCGGGGACGACGCCGACTTCTTCATCTTCGCCGCGTTCGAGGATGCCGCGCCGGCCGCGCCCGACGTCATCGCCGACTTCGTGTCGGGCCAGGACCGGATCGACCTGTCGGCGCTGGGTATCGTCTCGGTGGCCGAAGGCGGCCTGACCCGCACCGCCGGCGAGGCGGTCTGGACGCGGTCGGACGACACCGTCGTCGTCCTGATCGACGGCGATGGCGACGGTCAGGCGGACATGGAAATCCGCCTGCTGGGGATCGGCGCGCTGGCGCGCAGCGATTTCATCCTGTGACCCCCGCTCTGGACGTCGTGCGGCGCTTTGCCTAGCGTCGCCCCGTACCCCAGGGAACCGCCGGATGAGACAGCAGAACATGAACCGTGATTTCGTCACCACCGCCAGCACGCTCGCCGAGGCGCTTCCCTATATGCAGCGCTATGCGGGGGCCGTCGTCGTGGTCAAGTTCGGCGGCAACGCCATGGGCGACGACGCAGCGATGGCGGAATTCGCCCGCGACATCGTGCTGATGAAGCAGGTCGGCATCCACCCGGTGGTGGTCCATGGCGGCGGCCCGATGATCAACGACCTGCTGGACCGGCTGGGGATCGAAAGCCGCTTTGTCCGCGGCAAGCGCGTGACCACCAAGGAGGCCGTACAGGTGGTCGAGATGGTGTTGTCGGGGCTGGTGAACAAGCGCATCGTGCAGGCGATCAACGATGCCGGCGGCCGCGCCATCGGCATTTCCGGCAAGGACGACGACCTGATGGTGTGCGAGGCCGACGACCCCGAGCTGGGCTTCGTCGGCCGGCCGGTGGAAATGAACGTGCAGATCATCCGCGATCTGTACATCGCCGGCCTTATCCCGGTGATCGCGCCGGTGGCGACCGGGATGGCCGACAACGAGACCTTCAACGTCAACGGCGACACCGCGGCGGGGGCCATCGCCGGCGCGCTGCAGGCCGACCGGCTGCTGCTGCTGACCGACGTGGCCGGTGTCAAGGACGGGTCGGGGCAGGTGCTGACACAGATCCATCCCGACCAGATCCGCACCATGATCGCGGACGGCACCATCGCCGGCGGCATGATCCCCAAGACCGAGACCGCGCTGAAGGCGCTCGAGGAAGGGGTGCGCGCCGTGGTGATACTCGACGGCCGCGTGCCCCATGCGACGATGCTGGAGCTGTTCACCGAACAGGGCGCCGGCAGCCTGATCCGGTCGACCGAGCCGCGGGTCAAGCCGCACGGGTTGCGGCAGGGCGGCAGCGGCTTGTGACACGCCAGAAAATCCCGCCGCACGAGGCGCTTGCGGGTTGCCGAACCGGGTGGCAGTCTGTCCCGGCACGCTTGGGGAAAGGACCAGGATGACACCGCCCGGACATTGCCGCCTGATCCTGACGCGCCACGCGAAATCCGACTGGGACGATCCCACTTTGCCCGATCACGACCGCCCGCTGAACGACCGCGGCCGCCGCTCGGCCCGGGCGCTCGGGGACTGGCTCGCCAGCCGCGGCTATGACCCCGAGGAGGTGCTGTGCTCCTCGGCCCGCCGCACCGCCGAAACATGGGAGCGGGTGTCCGAAGCGGTGTTCGAGACCCGGCCGGACCTGCGGCTGGAACCGCAGCTGTATCACGCCTCGCCCGACGTGATGCTGCGGGTCCTGCAGTCGGCGACGGCGCCGACGGTGATGATGATCGGGCACAACCCCGGGATCGCCGAGTTCGCCGCGATGCTGCCTGCCCGCCCGCCGCTGTCGCCGGAATTCCGACGCTATCCCACGGCGGCGACGCTGGTGCTGGATTTCCAGGCCGCCAGCTGGGCCGAAGTCCGGTCGGGGCAGGGCAGCGTGCTTGACTTCGTGCGCATGGACGGCCGCCCCTGACCGCGCCGATTCGGCCACGTCCTGCCCCCCGATTGTGACCGTGACGCCGCACAGCGTTGGCGAAACGGCGCAGTTACGGCGCTGTGAATTGCAATCGGCGGCACTCCGCCTATCTGCTGGTCCGGTAATCGAGCCAGAATCGCCGAGAGAGCGCCGCCCAAGGCGTCCGGCAGGACAGGAGCAGGAGTTCACCATGAATTCGACCAGGCACCCCGCCATTCACCGGCGGCGCTTCCTTGCCGCATCCGCCGCGCTGGGTGCGACGGCGGTGGCCGGCAGCGCCGCGGCGCAGGCGGTCGATCCCTATACCGGCCAGCCCCTGCAGGGCGCGCCGGCCGCTGGCGCCGCCCCCGATGCGGGCGTGGTCCAGTATGACACCCAGGACAATCGCCGCAACCAGTCCAGCTTTCGCATGCATGACTGGCGGCCGTATTTCGACAACCTGAGCAACGGCGCGATCCTGGTCGACCTGACCTCGCGCGCGCTGAGCTTCTGGTCCGAGGACGAGTCGGTGTTCCGGCTGTACCCGACCTCGATCCCGGTCAGCGACGACCTGACCCGGCGCGGCCGCACCGAGATCATCAAGAAGGTCGAGGGCCCGACCTGGTCGCCCACCCCCGACATGAAGAAGCGCAATCCCGAATGGCCCGATTTCGTGCCCGCGGGCCCGGACAACCCGCTGGGCACCCACGCGCTGTGGCTGAGCTGGCAGTATTACCGCATCCACGGCACCCACGACACGCGCAAGATCGGCCGCAAATCGTCGAACGGCTGCATCGGGCTGTATAACGAGCATATCCAGCAGCTGTTCGCGCTGACCAAGATCGGCACGCAGGTGCTGGTGATCTGACGCGGCGGTTATTCCGGCTCGGCCGCGGGCCGGGCCGGGACCACCGGCGCGGGGGTGAGATATTCGATCAGCACCCCCGAGACGTCGTCCTGGCGTTCGCCCGAGGCGAATTCCGACACCGACCAGCACATCGATTCCATCAGCGCAAAGCCCCACAGCGGCGCGTTGAGCCTCAGGATCGCGGTCAGCCCCTCTTCGCCCAGCAGCGCGCCGCGCCACGAGGTCGCGTCGGTTATGCCGTCCGAAACGGTCAGCAGCCGGTCGCCCGGGCGCAGCGTCAGTTCCAGCTGGTCATAGCGGGCGCCGGCGATCACCCCGACCGGCAGGCCGCCCTCGCCCACCCGTTCGATCGTGCCGTCGGCCCGCTGCAGCAGCGGGTAGGGATGCCCCGCCTGCACCAGCCGCATTTGCCCGGTGGGGATGTCGAGCTGGGCATAGATCATGGTGAGGTAGCTGTCGGTCTGCATCCCGTCCAGCATCGCCTCGTTCAGGGCGGCGACGAGGTCCGCAGGTGCCATCCGGCGGTCCAGCGACAGGGTTTCGATCTGGGTGGCGACGCGGGCGGTCATTAGCGCTGCCGCCACGCCGTGGCCCGAGACGTCGATGGCGTGGATGCCCACGGTGCGGTCGTCGAGCTGGTGGAAGCCCACCAGGTCGCCCCCGATCAACCCCGCCGGCCGCATCAGCAGCGACACGCGGATCGGGCCGAAGCTGCGCTGGCGTTCCCGGATCAGGGCGTTCTGCAGCTTTCGCGCCTCGCGCAGGTCGTGTTCGATCTGGCGCCGCGCCTCGTGCAGGCGTTCCAGCGCGGCCTGCAGCTTGACGTTCGCCGCCGACAGCGTGTCCTGCATGTCCAGCACCCGTTCCGCGGCGTTGAGCCGGGCGACCAGCTGCGCGCCGGAAATCGGCTTGAGCAGGAAGTCGTCGGCGCCCGCCTGGAGCCCCGCGGTGATGTCGGCAGTTTCGCTGCGCGTGGTCAGCAGGATGAAGAAGCCATAGCCGGTGCGCGGCATGTCCCGGTGTTCCCGGCACAGATCGATGCCCGAGCAGCCGCCCAGCAGCCAGTCCGAGAGGATCACGTCCGGCGCGGCCTCGCGGCACAGCCGCAGCGCGGTGTCGCCATCGGCCGCTTCGATCACGCGGTACCCGGCGCGTTCCAGCTGGACGCGCATCAGGCGGCGATGCGCCGCGCTGCCATCGGCAAGCAGCACCAGCCGCGCGAGGCTGGTCGAAGCCGCCGGGGTCGGTGACCGATTCGCAAGGTTCATGCCCTGTTCTAGCCCGCTCCGCGTGAAGGCCGGGTTAAACCGGGCATTTGAACTGTTTACGGATTCTGAAGCCCGGCGGTGCTAGGCTGTCCCGACAAGGGTGCGGACGGGGTCTGCGATGCGGGTCAGGGGCAAGGGCAGGGCGGCATGATCGACTGGGAACGGGTGACCTCGTTGCGCGACGAGGTCGGAGAGGATGAATTCCGGCCGCTGGTCGAGATGTTCCTGGACGAGATCGAGGCCGGACTGATGGCGCTGGGGTCGGCCAACCCGGTGGTGACGTGGGACAGTTTGAACCTGCTCAAGGGCTGTTCGCTGAACCTGGGGCTGACGGCGTTCTTCCGGATCTGCGACACGTGGGAAAAGCTGATGGCCAGCGGCAAGGCCGACCAACTGGAAATCGACCTGCTGCTGGCCAGCTATGCGACCTCGAAACAGCTTCTGCTGCGCGACCTGGACTGGATGACGGGGGGGCAGGGCGCCACGGGGGTGGCGTAAGGGGCCCGATCAGATCAGGAATTCGGACAGCACCGGGTCGCCGGTGATGTCGCGCCAGTCGAACCCCGCCTGAGCAAGCCGATCCGACAGGGCCGACAGGTTGGCGGGCGCGGTGGTTTCGATCCCGATCAGCACCGAGCCGAAGTTGCGCGCCGATTTCTTGAGGTATTCGAACCGGGCGATGTCGTCGTCGGGGCCGAGCAGGTTCAGGAACTCGCGCAGGGCACCGGGGCGCTGCGGCAGCCGCAGAATGAAATATTTCTTGAGCCCCGCCCAGCGCTGCGACCGCTCGCGCACCTCGGGCAGCCGCTCGAAGTCAAAATTGCCGCCCGAGACGATGCACACCACGCGCCGGCCGGCCAGCCGGCCCCGGTCGGACAGGTCGCGCAGCGCATCGATCGCCAGCGCGCCGGCGGGTTCCAGCACGATGCCTTCGGTGTTCAGCATCTCGACCATCGTGGCGCTGATCCGGTCCTCGGGCGCGGCGATCACGTCCTCGGGCGCGAATCGGGCCAGCATGGCGAAGGGCAGGTCGCCGATCCGCGCCACCGCCGCGCCATCGACGAAGTTGTCGACGCGGGGCAGGGTCACCGGCTCGCCCGCCACCAGCGCGGCATGCAGGCTGGTGCCGCCCATCGGCTCGACAAAGGCGAATTCGGCGGCCGGGGCGCGCTCGGCCAGCAGGCTGGTGATGCCGGCCGCCAGACCGCCGCCGCCGACCGGCAGCACCACCAGATCGGGCGGGCCGTCCATCTGCGCCAGCATCTCCAGCGCGACGGTCGCCTGCCCCTCGATAACGCGGGCGTCGTCGAAGGGCGACAGGAAGATGGCGCCCTGCTGCGCGGTATATTCCTGCGCGGCTTTCAGCGTCTGGTCGAAATAGTCGCCGTTCAGCACGATCTCGATCGCGTCGCCGCCAAAGTGGCCGGTCTTGTCGATCTTCTGCCGCGGCGTCGTCACCGGCATGAAGATCGTCCCCTTGGCGCCGAAATGCCGGCAGGCATAGGCCACGCCCTGCGCGTGATTGCCGGCGCTGGCGCAGACGAAATGCACCCCCGGGCCGCCCTTGGCATGGCGCATCGCGTTGAAGGCGCCGCGCAGCTTGTAGCTGCGGACCGGCGTCAGATCCTCGCGCTTGAGCCAGATGTCGGCGCCGTAGCGGTCCGACAGGTGATCGTTGCGCAAGAGCGGCGTCGGTTCGAACAGCGCCCGCAGGGCTGTTTCGGCGGCAGCGACAGAGGCGGCACGATTGGTCATGTCCCCGCCGATGCCGCGAAACGCGCGGCTTCGCAAGGGTCAGCGCAGCGGCCGGCCCTGGACGTAATGGCCGTAAAGCGTGGTCAGGACGCTGATGGTGACAAGCGCCAGCCCGCCCTGCAGCAGAAGTTGCGTCAGCAACAGCGTCAGCCCTGCCGCCGGGCGGATGTGGCCGCCAGGGCCGACCATCGCGCCCGCGACGAGCCGCAGCACCCCCAAGGCGATCAGTTGCAGCAGCTGCATGAGGACGGCCAAGCCGGCGAGGGTCGGCCAGCTGCCGCGCATCGCGGCAAAGGCGCCCGAGATTGTGGTGCCGATCGCCAGCGCCGGCAGCATGGCCAGCAGACGCATCCCCAGCGTGGAGACGATCAGGCCCATGACAAGCCCGAGGCCGGTCACAAGCCCCCGCGGCGGCGCGCCGTTGACGGCCAGCGTGCGCGAGACGCCCAGGCCGACGAGGCTCAGCATCAGCGCGACCAGGATCAGCACGATGATCAGCGGCAACGACTGCAGGACATAGCCCAGCGTCTCGCGCCGATGCAGGGACGGCAGCCAGCCGAAGCGCTCGCCCAGCAGGACCATGCGGTGAAAGTTCACCGCGATCCAGGTGGTCAGCAGCAGGACGACCAGGACCAGCAGCAGCAGGATGACGCGCGGCCCGCCCGGCCCCCAGGCCGCAACCTGTCGCATCTGCAGCAGGGCCAGCGTCACCACCACCGCCCCGATCGCCAGCGGCAGGGCGATGATGCGCATCACCTGCCCGGCATTTCCGATCACCTGCCACAGCGCGTGGTTGAGGATTCGCAGTGGCTTCATCGTCAGTTCTCCTCCGCCCGTCGGAGCGCCTGTCGAGGCCCGGAAATTACCGGCCCGCGCCCCTTGTGACAATGCGCGATCCGGCCTATTCCCGGCCCGATTTCACAGGGGGCCCGCCATGTCCAGCACGCCGAAGAAAGTCGTTCTCGCCTATTCGGGGGGCCTCGACACCTCGATTATCCTGAAATGGCTGCAGACCGAATATGGCTGCGAGGTCATCACCTTCACCGCCGATCTGGGCCAGGGCGAGGAACTGGAGCCGGCGCGGGCCAAGGCCGAGCTGCTGGGGATCAAGCCCGAAAACATCCATATCGAGGACGTGCGCGAGGAATTCGTGCGCGACTATGTCTTCCCGATGTTCCGCGCCAATGCGGTCTATGAGGGGCTGTACCTCCTGGGCACCTCGATCGCGCGGCCGTTGATCGCCAAGCGGCTGGTCGAACTCGCGCACCAGCACGGCGCCGACGCGGTGGCGCATGGCGCGACCGGCAAGGGCAACGACCAGGTGCGGTTCGAGCTGTCCGCCTATGCGCTGGACCCGGCGATCAAGGTGATCGCGCCGTGGCGGCTGTGGGACCTGACCAGCCGCACCAAGCTCATCGAGTTCGCCGAGCAGAACCAGATCCCGATCGCCAAGGACAAGCGCGGCGAGGCGCCGTTCTCGGTCGATGCGAACCTGCTGCACACCTCGTCCGAGGGCAAGGCGCTGGAAAACCCCGCCGAAGAGGCGCCGGAATACGTCTACGCCCGCACGGTCAGCCCCGAGGAGGCGCCCGACCAGCCGGAATATATCGAGATCACCTTCGAAAAGGGCGATCCGGTGGCGATCGACGGGCAGGCGATGTCGCCCGCGACGATCCTGACCCGGCTGAACGAATATGGCCGCAAGCACGGCATCGGGCGGCTCGATTTCGTGGAAAACCGCTTTGTCGGGATGAAGTCGCGGGGCATCTACGAAACCCCCGGCGGCACCATCCTGCTGGAGGCGCATCGGGGCATCGAGCAGATCACGCTGGACAGCGGCTCGGGTCATCTCAAGGACGGGCTGATGCCGCGCTATGCCGAGCTGATCTATAACGGCTTCTGGTTCAGCCCCGAACGCGAGATGCTGCAGGCGCTGATCGACAAGTCGCAGGAGTATGTCTCGGGGACGGTGCGGCTGAAGCTGTACAAGGGCTCGGCCCACACGGTCGGGCGCTGGTCGGACCAGTCGCTTTACAGCGAGGCGCATGTGACCTTCGAGGATGACGCGGGCGCCTATGACCAGAAGGACGCGGCGGGCTTCATCCGGCTGAACGCGCTGCGGCTGAAGCTGATCGGCAACCGCAACGCGCGGGTGAAGTAGGCCGCGCGGCCGGTCGGGCCGGGGCGATATTCGCGGCGGCCCGGGTGGCGGGCCGTCTTGCAGGGCGCGGCGGTTTCGCCTATCAGGCCTGCACCTCACGGCGGCGGGTTGGCGGAGAGGTTACGCAGCGGATTGCAAAGCCCCGCTGGAACCCCGCCAAAACAACGCCCTAGCCCCGAAAAGTTATCAGGACAAAACGGCAACGGACCGTGAACCTGATAACCACCTTTTCGGCGGTGATCTGACCCCCGAAAACGAAAACCCCGGCGCGCTGGCGGGCGCAACCGGGGCTGATCTGGTGTCCATTGCAGAACACCGGGATGATACCCTGAACCGCCGGGCGGCCGCAATAGCCTTGGCCGACGCCGCGGCGGATTGTCCGCCGGAAATCCGCGCCCGGCTGCTGGAGCGGCTGCTGGACCAGTTCCGCCCCGCCTGGCCGATCCCCGCCTTCATGGGCCGGGTCATGGAGGAAGCCGGGTTCTGGGCCGACATGGCTTCGCGGGCCGAGCTGAAAGCCTATGCGCTCGCCTGCTACCGCCGGATGCCGCCGCAGGATCGGGTCGCCTTCATCGACTTCCTGGCGGAGGGCCGGGCATGAGTGCCAACGCCGTCACCGATATGTGGGTCTCGCGCCAGATCGGCCCGTTCGTGGTGGACTTCTACCCCGACGACGAGGGCGAAGGCGTCACCCTCTACATCTGGAAGAACGAACACCGGGACACCGGATATTCGGTCGGCTGTAAGAACCGGGATCAGGTTCGGGCCGTGATTGCCGAGGTGGAGGCGGTCGCGCGATGAACAGTTTTGCCGACATGGCTGACATGGATCGCCGCCACCAGGAATCGGTCGGCTACCGGCGCGACGCTGGCGGCCCGTCCGCCGAAGGTCAGGCGTCCCGGTTCTACAGCGCCGCCGATCTGGAAGGCCGTCCCGTGCCGCAACGGCAATGGCTGGTCCACAACATGGTGCCCATGAAGACTGTCACGCTGTTCGGCGGTGACGGCGGCACCGGCAAGTCGCTGCTGGCTCTGCAACTGGCGGTCAGCGCAGCCACCGGCCGGGCGTGGATCAACGAGGGGGTGCCGAAAGGTCGGGCGTTGTTCCTCTCGGCCGAGGATGACGACGACGAGCTGCACATGCGGCTCGCGGACATCTGCCGGGCGATGGGACTGCGCCTCGCTGATCTGGGCAGCCTCACCCTGCGGTCGCTGGCGGGCGAAAACGCCCTGCTGGCGATGGAGGCGAGCAACCTTGACGCCCGGCTGGGCCTGGTCAAGTCGGCGCTGTTCGATGAGATCGAGGCGCGGGCGGCCGAGGAACAGCCGTCGCTGATCGTGCTGGACACGCTGGCCGACATGTTCCCGGCCAACGAGAACGACCGCGCGGCGGTGCGCCAGTTCATCGGCATCCTGCGCGGCCTCGCCCTGCGCCAGAAATGCGCGGTGATCCTGCTGTCACACCCGTCGCTCACCGGCCTGACCAGCGGGACAGGAACCAGCGGCAGCACCGCCTGGAACAACAGCGTCCGGTCGAGGCTCTACCTGGAGCGGATCGTGCAGGACGGCTACGAGGCCGACCCCGACAAGCGCATCCTGTCCACCAAGAAGGCCAACTATGGCCGCGTCGGGGCCGAACTGTCCGTCACCTGGCAGGCGGGTGTGTTCGTCCGGGATGCCGAGCCGCAGGGGTTGGACGCGCTGGCCGCGGGGGCCAAAGCCGAACGGGTGTTCCTCTCGCTGCTGGCCGAGTTCACCGACCAGGGGCGCTATGTGAGCGCCACCCCGTCCGTGACCTATGCACCGGCCCTTTTCGCCAAGCATCCGAAGTCCGAGGGCTGCACCAAGCGGTCTCTGGCGTCGGCGATGGAGGCCCTGCTGTCGCGGGGGACCATCGTTATCGGGCAGCACGGGACCGGCTCAAAGGCGCGCTCGCACATCGAAAAAGCAGGGTGCAACCCCCCGGGCAACGCCGAGTGCAACGAGGGTGCAACGCCAGGGGTATTAGGGGAGAGTGTCGCCCCCCCGTTGGCGGGGGGGCGACACTCTCCCCTAGTACCCCTGGCGTTGCACCCGCCCCCGGCGGCGGGGTGCCCGCCG
>NZ_JRKS01000087.1 GCF_000763805.1 Paracoccus sphaerophysae
GATCGGCTATCGCCTGCCGTTTGCTGCGGCGGCGTAAGGATAGCTGCGGGGTAGAACTGAGGATGGGGGGGCAGTTCGCGACGCTGGCGACTCCTTCAGCATGGGGATGCGGGGCGATATTCGGTTGAAGTAGCCTGCCGAGGCGGGCGCGGAACACGCCTCAGACGGAACGAGGAGCAAGAGCGGGAGAGAGAAGCGGGCGAATGCGCCGTGCTGGTCTGAGGGACCGAGATCGCGCCGAAATCGGTACACGAGATCACTTCACCACCCGGATGCGCTGGCCCCAGGGCAAGGCTGGCGACAACTGTGAGTGCGTGGGTTACGTGATCACCAGCCCAACCGCGTGCCGCTGCTGGCCGCGCCGACGTCGCCGGCCGGCCTGACGCCGCGCTGGCAAGGCCGGCGCCGGCGACAGCTGCGTCGCCAGTTATGCGCTGGCCGCGGCCGCAGCGTCTCCCTCCCCGACGCGCTGGGACTGGCGGCGGCCGCCGCCCCGGTCACGGTGAGCGAGTTTGGTTGGCCGGTCCGACAGGGACTGGCGTCGCTTCCTTGCCTCTTGGCTCCCTCGCGGCGCCGTGGCTGCGAAATGGCGCTTTGCGGCTGACCGGGGATGTGCCGGGTCGCGGCGGTCGCGGCTCGCCGCAACCCGGCTCTCCCAGGCTCGGCGCGACGGCAGCAGGGCGCCGATCTCGCGGCGACATCATGACGGAAAGCCCGATGCCTCACCGGGGTAGCGGACCCGACGATCGCCTCAGGATCCATCCCGGTGCTCGGGCTGGCGGTTTGCCTCGGGGCAGCTTCGGCGACCGCGGTGGAAAGGTGCGTGCGTGGAGCCATCCGCTGCCGGGTGGCAGCCACGTTCCGTCACCGGCTCCTGCTTGGCTGCAACTGCCCCCGCCTGCCCGTCGTCGGACGGCTGCGCTGTGTCTCGGTCCCTGCTGGGCGTCACCCGGCGCATCGCAACTTCCCTCTCGGCTGGTCCCCCGGGGCCGCCGCGGGCGGGACGGAGCTCACGCGGGCGGATTCGCGGACCACCAACCCAAGCCTGACGCGGCGCAGTCGACGAGGGAAAATCCAACGTTCGGCCCCGCCACGGCCCTCCTGCGGCCCCGATGCTCCGCCGCTCCTGCGTGCCCACGCCCCCAACCCGCTTTCCCTTGAACGCGCCCCTGCAGCCGCGTATCCCTGCGCCCTGCACCCCGGAGACGCGCCCCATGAAATTCCTCGATCTCGCCAAGGTCTATATCCGTTCCGGCGGGGGCGGGGCCGGCTGCGTGTCGTTCCGGCGCGAGAAGTTCATCGAATACGGCGGGCCGGACGGCGGCGACGGCGGGCGTGGCGGGGATGTATGGGCAGAGGCGGTGGACGGGCTCAACACGCTCATCGACTTCCGCTATCAGCAGCATTTCTTCGCCAAGTCGGGCCAGCACGGCATGGGCAGCCAGATGACCGGGGCATCGGGCAGCGACATCGTGCTGAAGGTGCCGGCGGGAACCGAGATCCTCGACGAGGACCAGGAGACCGTCATCGCCGACCTGACCGAGCCGGGCCAGCGGGTGTTGCTGGCCAAGGGCGGCAACGGCGGATTCGGGAACCTGCACTTCAAGTCCTCGACCAACCGCGCGCCGCGTCATGCCAATCCGGGCCTGCCTGGGGTGGAACGGACGCTGTGGCTGCGGCTGAAGCTGATCGCCGATGCGGGGCTGGTCGGGCTGCCGAATGCGGGCAAGTCGACCTTTCTGGCCGCCGTCTCGAACGCCCGGCCCAAGATCGCCGATTACCCCTTTACCACGCTGGTCCCGAACCTGGGCGTGGTCGCCGTCGACGGGCATGAATTCGTCATGGCCGACATCCCCGGCCTGATCGAGGGCGCCAGCGAGGGGCGGGGGCTGGGCGACCAGTTCCTTGGCCACGTCGAGCGCAGCAACGTGCTGCTGCACCTGGTCGACGGCACCTCCGAGGACGTGGCCGCCGACGCCCGCACCATCCTGACCGAGCTTTACGCCTATTCTGCGATCCTCGCCGACAAGCCCCGGATCACGGTGCTGAACAAGATCGACGCGCTGGACGACGAGACGCTGGCCGAGCGCAAGGCCGCGCTGGAGGCCGAGATCGGCGGTCCGGTGATGACCATGTCCGGCGTCTCGCGCCAGGGCGTGACCGAGGTGCTGCGCGCGCTGTGGGTGCAGATCGCGCCGACCCGCGCGCGCGTCGTCACGGAAAAGACCGCGTGGCAGCCGTGACCCCCGACATCGCCACCGCGCGGCGGCTGGTGGTCAAGATCGGCAGCGCGCTGCTGGTCGGGCCGCAGGGGCTCAAGGCCGACTGGCTGCGCGGTCTGTGCGACGACGTGGCCGACTGGCGCCGCCGGCGGGGGGCGGACGTGGTGCTGGTGTCCTCAGGCTCGATCGCGCTGGGGCGGCGCGTGCTGGGTCTGCCCGGCGGCGCGCTGACGCTGGAACAGGCGCAGGCCGCCGCCGCCGTCGGCCAGATCCGGCTCGCCCGCGCCTATGAAGAGATGCTGGCCCCTCACGGCGTCACCACCGCGCAGGTGCTGGTGACGCTGGAGGATACCGAGAACCGCCGCCGCTATCTCAACAGCCGGGCCACGATGGAGACGCTGCTGGGCCTGGGCGTGGTGCCGATCGTGAACGAGAACGACACCGTGGCCACCGACGAGATCCGCTATGGCGACAACGATCGGCTGGCGGCGCAGATCGCGGTAACCTGCGGCGCCGATCAGCTGCTGCTGCTGTCCGACGTCGACGGGCTTTACACCGCCAACCCCAAGACCGACCCCGACGCCCGCCACCTGCCGGTGGTCGAGCACCTGACGCCCGAGGTCGAGGCGATGGGCGGCGATCCGGTCTCGGGCCTGTCCAAGGGCGGGATGAAGACCAAGCTGATGGCCGCCCGCACCGCGGTGTCCGGCGGTTGCGCGATGGCGATCGCCGAGGGCTCGGTGATCCGCCCGCTCTCGGCGGTGGCAGAGGGCGCGCGGGTGACCTGGTTCCTGCCCGAGGGCGACCCGCACGCGGCGCGCAAGCGTTGGATCGCGGCGATGAAGCCGCGGGGCGAGCTGGTGGTCGATGCCGGCGCCGCCCGCGCGCTGGCGGACGGCAAGTCGCTGCTGCCGGCGGGGGTCCGGCAGGTCAGCGGCCGCTTTCACCGCGGCGACCCGGTGACCATCCGCGGCCCCGAGGGCGCGGCGCTGGCGCAGGGCCTCGCGCGCTACGATTCCGCCGAGGCCGGCCGCATCGCCGGCCGGCGCAGCGACGAGATCGCGGCGGTGCTGGGCTATGCCGGCCGCGCCGCGCTGGTCCATCGAGACGACATGGCGGTGGTGCGCTAGGGCCTACAGCTTGCGCTCGTAAAGGTCGTGCGCGACCCGGCTGATGAAGGTCGCGAGGCCGCGATTGCCTCGCGCCCGCCGTGCCATCTCGTCAAGGTTGGGCTGCCCCGCGCTAAGCACGGTATAGCGATAGATGTCGCCGCCGACGAACGCCACGTCGATATGGGACGCCCCGATCCGGTAGGCGGCGACGCCCGAGCCCGCGCCGAGATATGCGGTGAATCCGCGGGGGATCATCCTTGCCCGGACCGGGACGCGCCGAGGCTCACCGCCGCAGCCGCGCGATCAGCGCCGAGGTGTCCCAGCGGCCGCCGCCCATGGCCTGCACCTCCTTGTAGAACTGGTCGACCAGCGCGGTGACCGGCAAGCTGGCGCCGGTTTCGTCGGCGGTGGCGAGGCAGATGCCCAGGTCCTTGCGCATCCAGTCCACGGCAAAGCCGAAGTCGAACTTGCCCTCAGCCATGGTCTTGTAGCGGTTCTGCATCTGCCAGCTGCCGGCGGCGCCCTGGCTGATCACCTCGACCACCTCGGGGATCGAGAGCCCCGCCTTTTCGGCAAAGCTGAGCGACTCGGCCAGGCCCTGCACCAGGCCCGCGATGGCGATCTGGTTGGCCATCTTGGTCAGCTGGCCGGCGCCCACGTCGCCCATCCGGCGGCAGATCTTGGCATAGGCGGCGATCACCGGCTCGGCGGCCGCATAGTCGGCCTCGGTGCCGCCGCACATCACCGACAGCTGGCCGTTCTCGGCCCCTGCCTGGCCGCCGGACACCGGCGCGTCGACGAAGCCCAGCCCCGCCTGATGGGCGACCGCCGCCAGTTCCCGCGTCACCCTGGCCGAAACGGTCGTGTGATCGACGAAGATCGCGCCCGGCGCCATGCCGGCAAAGGCCCCGTCCCGACCCAGGCAGACCTGCCGCAGGTCGTCGTCATTGCCCACGCAGGTCATGACGAACGCGGCCCCTTCGGCGGCCTCGCGCGGGGTGGGGGCGGCGCGGCCGCCGTGGCGGGCGACCCAGTCCGCGGCTTTCTGGCCGCTGCGGTTATAGACGGTGACGTCGTGGCCCGCGGCGGCCAGATGCCCGGCCATCGGAAAGCCCATCACGCCCAGTCCCAGAAATGCCACTTGCGCCATGCCGTTTCCCTTTTTGCCGCGTTGAAACCTGGCCTGTGCTGCCCTATCAGCCTTGGACATTCCATTGCCCGCGCGACCCGGTCAACCCGGTGCGCCGGTCCTTGCCGAGGACTTCCGCTGCCGATGCTGACGCTGTTTCGCTGGCTGGTCCGGCTGACCATCGGGTTGATCCTCGGGCTGGTCGCCACCGTCGCGCTGGTCTGGTATTTCGCAATCCGCTCGCTGCCCGACTATGACGCCACCGTCGATCTGGCCGGCATCGCCGAGCCGGTCGAGATCGTGCGCACGACCGAGGGCGTGCCCCATGTCCTCGCCCGGACCGACCACGACGCGTTCTTCGCGCTGGGCTTCGCGCACGCCCAGGACCGGCTGTTCCAGATGGTGGTGCTGCGCCGCGCCGCCCAGGGCCGGCTGGCCGAGATGTTCGGCGCCCGCGCCTTTGCCAGTGACGATCTGGCCCGGCGCATGGGTTTCTGGAAGAACGCCCAGCTGTCGCTGACCGCGCAGGACGAGCCGACGCGGGCGGCGCTGAGCGCCTATGCCGACGGGGTGAACGCCTGGGTCGAGCAGGTCAATGCCGGCGCGCGCGGCCGCGGGGCGCCCGAATTCTTCCTGCTGCCCGGCGACATCGCCTTCTGGCAGCCGGTGGATTCGCTCGCGATCCTGAAGCTGATCGCCGCCGGGACCAGCGACCAGGCCCGGGCCGAGGTGCAGCGCGCCCAGGTCTCGCTGGCCGCGCCCGAGCGGGCCGGCGACCTGGTCGGCGAACCGGGCGAGCCGGCGTTGCCGAGCTATGCGGCGCTGTTCGGCAAGGCGGCGCGGTTCAATCCGCGGGCCGAGGTGGTCCCTGAGGACCCGGCGGCGGCGCTGCTGGGCTATGTCGAGATCGGCCGCGGCGCCTCGGCCAACGCCTTTGCTGCGGCGGGCGAGCGGGCGGCCTCGGGCGCGCCGCTGCTGGCCAACGACCCGCATGTGGCGCTGACCGCGCCGGCGCTGTGGTATCTGGCCCGGATGGACCTGCGATCGGGCAGCGTGATCGGCGGCACCATCCCGGGCATTCCCGCGATCCTGTCGGGCCGCAATCCGGGGCTCGCCTGGGGGCTGACGCCGGCCTGGGTGGACGACCAGGACCTGGTGATGGAGGAGGTGCAGCCCGGCGCCCCGGACCGTTATCTTGGCGATGCGGGCTGGCGCGATTTCCAGACCAGCCAGCAGGTGATCCGGGTCCGCGGCGGCGAGGACCGCCGGATCACCCTGCGCGAATCCGAGGCCGGGCCGATCATCCCGCCGGCGCATCTGGGGCTGGCCGCGGTCACGCCCGCGGGGTCGGTCCCGGCGCTGCGCTGGACCGGGCTGTCGACCACCGACACCACGATGAGCGCGCTGGTCGGGCTGATGATGGCGCAGGATCGCGCAGCCGGTCAGCGGGCGGTGCGCGCGGTCGTGGCGCCGGCGGTGCAGGTGACGCTGGCCGATCAGGGCGGGGTGGCGCAGGTGCTGGCGGGCGACGTCCCGCTGCGCGCCGCGGGTCACCCGACGCAGGGCCGGATGCCCTCGCCCGGCCGCGATGCCGCCGCGCGGTGGGAGTCGATGATGGCCCCGGACGACGCCCGCCGGATCAGCGCCGCCACGCAGGGGATCGTGGCCGCGACCGGCGCGGGGGTGAGCGGGGGCGTCAAGGCGGCCGCTCCCGCAGGGGCGGCGGCGGCCAATGCCGGGACGACGGCTCCGGTTGCGGAGTTCCCCGGGGCGGCCGCTGCGCCAGCGCCTGCAGCCCCCGGGATGATCGTGGTGCCGGCGGCTGCGGCCCCGGCCGCGCCAGCCGCTGCCGTCGCTGCCGCGGCGCACGCGGCTGCGGCGCCAACAACCGACACCATGCCGCCTGCCTCGGCAACCGCCGCCCCCGCGGCCGCCGTTCCGACGACCGCCGCCGCTTCGTCACCAACCGCGGCCACCCCCGTCTCCGGCCACGACCCCGACGAACCCCTGCGCCTCGCGCGGCTGCAGCGCCTGCTGGCCGCGCGCGAGATCCACTCGCGCGACAGCTTCATCGACGCGCAGCTGGACACCGTCAGCCCGGCGGCGCGGGCGCTGCTGCCGCTGGTCGGGGCCGATCTGTGGTTCACCGGCGAGCCGGTCGCCCCCGGCACCCCCGAACGCCAGCGCCAGGACGCGCTGGCGCTGCTGGCGGAATGGGACGGCAACATGGGCGAGCACCTGCCCGAGCCGCTGATCTATTCCGCCTGGATGCGGCAGTTGCAGGACCGGCTGATCCACGACGAACTCGGCGCGCTGGCGGCGCGGATGGCGGACCGGCTGCGTCCCGCCTTCATCGACCGGGTGTTCCGCAATACCGGCGGCGCGGCGGTCTGGTGCGATATCGTCCAGTCGGCGCCGGTCGAGGATTGCGCCACCGTCGCCCGGCAGGCGCTGGACGCGGCGCTGGTCGACCTGACGGCCCGGTTCGGCCCCGACGTGGCCAGCTGGCGCTGGGGCGACGTCCACCAGGCCCGGCACGACCACCCGGCGCTGGGGCAGATGCCGATGCTGGGATGGGTAGTAAACCTTGTGCAGTCGATCTCGGGCGACGGGTCGAGCCTGGCGCGGTCGGCGAGCCTCAACGAGGGCGCCGATCCGTGGCGGGCGGTGTCCGGCGCCGGATTCCGCGGCGTCTATGACCTCGCCGATCCGGACAGCTCGGTGTTCATCATCTCGACCGGGCAGTCGGGGCACCCGCTGTCGCGGCATTACGACGATCTGGCCGAACTGTGGCGGCGCGGCGAATATATCGCCATGTCGCTGGACCCGACGCTGGCCCGGGCCGGGGCCAGCGGCGTGACCACGCTGCGCCCGGCGCAGAACTGAAAAGGCCCGCCGTGGAGGCGGGCCTTTCGGGTTCTCAGAGCGCCTTCTTCAGCGCGTCGACCAGATCGGTGCGTTCCCAGCTGAAGCCGCCATCGGCGTCGGGCTCGCGCCCGAAGTGGCCATAGGCAGCGGTGCGGCGATAGATCGGCCGGCACAGCTGCAGGTGGTCGCGGATGCCCTTGGGCGTCAGGTCCATGATCTCGCCCACGGCGCGTTCGATCTCGGCATCCGGGACCTCGCCGGTACCGAAGCTGTCGGCATAGATCGACAGCGGCTTGGCGACGCCGATCGCGTAGGACAGCTGGATCACGCAGCGGCGCGCGAGTCCCGCGGCGACGACGTTCTTGGCCAGATAGCGCGCCGCATAGGCGGCCGAACGGTCGACCTTGGTCGGGTCCTTGCCGGAAAACGCCCCGCCGCCATGCGGCGCCGCGCCGCCATAGGTGTCGACGATGATCTTGCGCCCGGTCAGCCCCGCATCCCCGTCCGGGCCGCCGATGACGAAGGTGCCGGTGGGGTTGACGTGCCAGACGGTGTTCTCGGTCAGCCAGCCCGAGGGCAGGACCTCGCGCACATAGGGTTCCACGATGGCGCGGATGTCGTCCGAGGTCTGGGTTTCGTTGTGATGCTGGTGGCTGACGACGATCTGGGTGACTTCGACCGGCTTGCCGTTCTCGTAGCGCACCGACAGCTGCGACTTGGCGTCAGGGCCCAGCGTCGGTTCCTTGCCCGACTTCCGCGCCTCGGCGAGGCGGCGCAGGATAGCGTGGGAATACTGGATCGGGGCCGGCATCAGCTCGGGCGTCTCGTCCACGGCATAGCCGAACATGATCCCCTGGTCGCCGGCGCCGTCCTTGTCCACGCCCTGCGCGATATGGGCCGACTGCTGGTGCAGAAAGTTCATCACGTGGCAGGTGTTCCAGTGGAACTTCTCCTGCTCATAGCCGATGTCCCTGATGACCTCGCGGGCGATTTCGGGAAGCCGGCCCATCGTCGAGGTCAGGCGGGCCTTGTCCTTCAGCCCGATTTCGCCGCCGATGACGACCATGCCCGAGGTGGCGAAAGTCTCGCACGCCACGCGGGCCTGCTCCTCCTCGGTCAGCAGCGCGTCCAGCACCGCGTCCGAGATCTGGTCGCACAGCTTGTCGGGATGCCCCTCCGAGACCGACTCGGAGGTGAAGATGTAGTTCTGACGGGACATAAGTGCTCCATTGGGTTCAGGGCCGCGCCACGCCAGGAAGCCGTTGTGGGGGCCGTCCGGGGCACCTACGCCAGCGCCCCTGTGGCGTCAATGCAGCCCGTGCCGATCCGGCGCCCCGACGTGACGGCGCCGCCGCACCAGCAGCGCTGCGGCGGCCGCGGCCAGCAACGCCAGCATCGGCAGGTCGCCCCAGCGCCACCACAAAGTCGCCGGCAGCGCGCCGGGCAGGCGGGCGTCCAGCACGCCGCTGTCGCCCAGGGGCAGGGTGGCGCGGACATGGCCGCGCGCGTCGATCGCGGCCGAGACGCCGGTGTTGGCCGCGCGCAGCAGCGGCAGGCCGGTCTGGATCGCCCGCAGCCGCGCCTGCGCAAGATGCTGATAGGGGCCCGACCAGGTCCCGAACCAGGCATCGTTGGTGACCTGCAGCAGCCATGCCGGCCGCTCGCCCCCGCGGGCGAGGTCGCGTTCGAAGATCGTCTCGTAGCAGATCATCGGCTGCACCGGGGGCAGCCCGGCGATGTTAAGCACCTGGGGGCCGGGGCCGGGGGTATAGCCGTTGCCCTGCCGCGCGGCGAAGGCGCCGATGCCGAAGCGCGCCAGCGCGTCGCCCCAAGGGATGTATTCGCCGAAGGGGACGAGGTGGAACTTGTCATAGACCGCGCCGATGCGGGCGTCGGCGGTGATCTCGGCCAGGCTGTTGAACCAGGCGAGCCCCTCGCCGCGCTGGATCCCGGCCAGCACCGGCGCGCCGGCTGCAGCGGAGATGTCGGGCAGCATCGGGGCGGCGTCGTTCAGCAGGAACGGCACCGCGGTTTCCGGCCAGACCACGGCCGCGGGGCGGTCGGCGCCCAGCCGGGGATCGACCGGCAGGGCCGACAGCTCGACGAGGCGACGATAGAAGACAGGGGCCCATTCCGGGCTCCATTTCAGGGTCTGGTCGGCATCGGGCTGGACCAGCCGCACGACAAAGCTTGTGTCCGGTGGCAGCGGCGCGGCAAGGCGCGCGAGCCCCGCGAACCACGCCGCGGCGATCAGCATCGCGGCCAGCACCGCGCCGCGGCGAAAGCCTTGCAAGCCCGCGGCAGGCCGCCAGCACCACCCCGGCAGGGCAGCAGCGGAAAGGGTCAGCGCCGACAGGATCAGCGCCCCGCCCCAGGCCGAAATCTGCGCCACCGGCGTGGCGATCCAGACATGGCCGGTCAGCGCCCAAGGAAAGCCGGTGAAAATCCAGCCGCGCAGCCAGTCCGACAGCACCAGGCCCAGCGCGAGCGCCAGCACCCGGCCGCGGCGGTCGTGCCCCAGGTGCCAGCCCGCCCAGGCCGGGACGGCCCAGAACAGCCCGCCGCCGAGCGCCATCAGGATCAGCGCAAAGGGCGACATCCAGCCGTAGATCTCGGCCTCGACCAGGAACGGCTGGGTGATCCAGAACAGCGCGAGGGCGAAATATCCCGCCCCCGCGGTCAGGGCGCGCAAGGCGGCGGCGCGGGCCGATGGCGCGCCCGCGACGCGCCACAGCAGCACCGCGAGCGCCAGCACCGTGGCCGGCCACAGCCCCCAGGGCGCCTGGCCGGTCGCGGCGACCCCCCCGGTCAGCAGGTCGAGCGCCAGACGCCGCCGGGGCGGGGCCGGGGGGTGCCGGGGCATGCCGGCGGGGGGCCCCCGCCGGCCCGGGGGGGCCCGCGCGGGCGGACGCGTGGGGCGGGGGCTGCGGCCACGCACCGCCG
>NZ_JRKS01000088.1 GCF_000763805.1 Paracoccus sphaerophysae
CTCCCCCGCCGCCTTCGCCCCCCGCTCGGCCCGCAGGTTCCGCGCCAGCAGGTCCATCGCGGCCATGCGCACGGCGACGCCCATCTCGACCTGATCCTGGATCACGCTGCGGTTGATGTCGTCGGCGAGCGTCCCGTCGATCTCGACCCCCCGGTTCATCGGGCCGGGATGCATCACGATCGCATCCGGCGCCGCCAGCGCCAGCTTTTCGGCGTCCAGCCCCCAGCGGTGGTAATATTCCCGCTCGGAGGGGATGAAGCCGCCGTCCATGCGTTCCTTCTGCAGGCGCAGCATCATCACCACGTCGGCGCCGCGCAGCCCCTCGGCCATGTCCTCATAGACCTCGCAGCCCCAGTCCGCCGCGCCCGAGGGCATCAGCGTCGCCGGCCCGACCAGCCGCACGCGGTTCTCCATCTTGCCCAGCAGGATCAGGTTCGACCGGGCCACGCGGGAATGGGCGATGTCGCCGCAGATCGCCACGGTCAGGCGGTGCAGCCGCCCCTTGGCGCGGCGGATCGTAAGCGCGTCCAGCAGCGCCTGCGTCGGGTGTTCGTGCCGCCCGTCGCCGGCGTTGATGACGGCGCAGTTCACCTTGGACGCCAGCAGGTTCACCGCGCCAGAGTTCGGGTGCCGCACCACCAGCAGGTCCGGCTGCATCGCGTTCAGCGTCAGCGCGGTGTCGATCAGCGTCTCGCCCTTCTTCACGCTCGACTGTGCCACGGCCATGTTCATCACGTCCGCGCCCAGCCGCTTGCCGGCGAGTTCAAAGCTCGACTGCGTCCGGGTCGAGTTCTCGAAGAACAGGTTGATCTGGGTCAGCCCCTCCAGCGCGTCGCCATGTTTGACGGTGCGCCGGTTCAGCGCGACGTAGCTTTCGGCGAGGTCCAGCAGGCTGGTGATCTCGGCCGGGGCCAGCGGCTCGACACCAAGCAGATGGCGGGCGCGGAACGTCATGGCGGGCCTCCGGGGGACGGGTCAGGCCTCTATCGCAAACCGCCGCGTGCGGGGCAAGGCGCGCTCCCGCCCGTTTCTTCTTTGCGAAAATATCCCGGGGTCCGGGGCAGCGCCCCGGTCCGGCGGCACCTTCAGGCGTGACCGGCGGCCGCCGACAGCATCAGCGGGTCCACGCCCAGCGACTTCAGCGCCGCCTGCCACTTGCCGGCATTGTCGGTGCCGAAGATCAGCTCGTCGCCGGCATCGGCGGTCAGCCAGCCATTGGCGAGCATCTCGTTTTCCAGCTGCCCCGCCTCCCACCCGGCATAGCCGAGCGACAGCACCGCCCGGTCGGGGCCGCGGCCGCGGGCGATATCCTCGAGGATGTTGCGGGTTGTGGTCATCGCCAGCCCGCCGCCGCCGATCCGCATCATGCCCTCGTCCTCGTCGGCGCTTTCGCCGACGCTGTGCAGGACGAAGCCGCGCCCCGGCTCGACCGGGCCGCCGAAATGCACCGGAACGGAGGGGGGCGCGGCCTCGGCCTCGATCCCCAGCTGGTCGAGCAGCTCGGCAAAGGCGATGTCGGGCAGGGGCTTGTTCAGCACGATGCCCATCGCGCCCTCGGCCCCATGCGCGCAGACCAGCACGACCGAGTGCGAAAAGCGCGGGTCGGCCATGCCGGGCATGGCGATCAGGACCTTGCCCGTCAGGTTGTCGGCATTGCGGCTGGTTTCGGTCTCGGGGGTGCGCGTCATGAAGGCTCCTTTCCGCCTCAACATCGGCATCCCGGACCCGAGGTGCAAGATTGACCGGCGATGTGGCGCAGATGTGACTTTGCGCGGCGGGCGCGGATGCCTAACTGAACGGCATGAAACGCATCGTCCTTTCCACCGTGCTTTCCGCCGGCCTCGCGGCGCTGGTCCCCCTGCCGCTGGCGGCGGCCGACCTGCCGCCGGGGCTTGAACAGGCCGAGCTGCTGCCCGCCCATCTCACCGCCGACGGCACGGTGATGACGGCGCTGCATCTGGACCTCGCGCCGGACTGGAAGACCTACTGGCGCAGCCCCGGCGAAACCGGGTTGCCGCCGGTTTTCGACTGGTCGGGGGCGCCGAACGTGACCCGCGCCGTGGCCCACTGGCCGCAGCCCGAGGTGATCGAATCGGACGGCTCGCGCACGCTGGGCTATCACGACCAGCTGATCCTGCCGATCGAGCTGACCCCGGCGACGCCCGGCCAGCCGATCGAGGGCAAGGTCGCCATCGACCTGGGCCTGTGCCTGAATATCTGCGTGCCCGCGCATCTGGAACTGTCCGCGCCGGGGCCGGTCTCGGCCGGGGTGGATCCCCGCATCACCGCGGCGCTGGCCAGCGCGCCCGCCGAAGGCACCGCGACTGTCACCTGCACGGTCACCGAAATCGAGGACGGGCTGCGTGTCACCGCCGCCGTCCCGGGGTCCCCGCCCGAGGCCGCGGCGATGGAGCTGGACGCCCCGGACATGTGGGTCTCGCAGCCCGAACTTGGCCGCGACGGCGCCGCGGTGACGGCGACCGCGGATTTCGTCGGCCCCTCGGGCAAGCCCTTCGCGCTGGATCACGCGGCGCTGCGGCTGACGCTGATCGGCGACGGCGGAGCGGTCGAATATCAGGGCTGCACGCCGGCCTGAAGCCGCGCCTTGAGCGACAGGAGATCCGCCCACGCCTCGCGCTTGGCGATGGGCGTGCGCAGCAGATAGGCCGGGTGGGTCATCGGCAAGGCCGGGCGGTCAAAGGCGGTCGTCCACTGGCCCCGCAGGCGCAGGATCCCCTGCCGCCCCAGCGCCGCCTGGCAGGGCGTGTTCCCCATCAGCACCACCAGATCGGGCCCGGCGAGTTCGACATGGCGAGCCACGAAGGGCAGCATCGCGTCGATTTCGTCCTGTTCCGGGCGGCGGTTGCCGGGCGGGCGCCAGGGCAGGATGTTGGTGATATACAGCGCGTTTTCCGCGTCGACGGCGGTGCGGGACAGGCCGATGGCGGCGAACATCTGGTCAAGCAACTGGCCGGCACGGCCGACGAAGGGGCGGGCCTGGCGGTCCTCCTCCTCGCCCGGCGCCTCGCCGACGATCATCACCCGCGCCGCCGGGTTGCCGTCGGCAAAGACGAAGTTGCGCGCCCCGCGGCGGATCTCGAGCCCCTCGAACCCGGCCTGGATGCGGGCCAGATCGTCCAGCGTCGCGGCCTTGCCCGCCATCGCGGCGGCGCGCGCTGCCAGCCCTTCGAGCCCCGGCAGCTCTGGCCGCGGCGGCTCGGGCGGTGGGCCCTCGGCCTGCGCGGGCGGGCGAATCGGTTCCGCGAAGCGGTCCAGCGGGGCGTCCAGGATCGCCTCGTCGGCGCCCATCTCGCGCTGCCATTCCAGCAGCGCCAGCGCGGTCGCGGCGTCCAGGGCGGCGCCCTTCCAGGTCGGCTCGGCGGTCATGGGCGGCAGGCTAGGGGCTCGGTGCGGCGGAGTCGAGCGAAAGAGGGGGGCTTTGCCCCCGCGCGTGCCGCGCTCCCCCAGGATATTTGCGCAAAGAAGAAGCGCTAGGCGCGCGGCGCGGCGGCGCGGGTCAGGCGGTCGTTGATCGCGAGGCCCAGCCCGTGATGCGGGATCGGGGCCACGGCGATGGGGCGGCCCAGCCGGTCGGCGGCGCGCAGCGTGTCGAAGAGCCGCGCCGCCGCCTCGGTCAGGTCGCCCGAGGCCGACAGGGTCAGCGCCGCCTGCACGGCACCGAAGCCGATCAGGGTTTCGCCGGGGCGGGCGGTGTCGGCGTCCAGCCGGACGGGGGCGGCGGGGGCATAGTGACTGGCCAGTTGGCCGGGCGCATCCGGCGCCGAAACGGTGGTCGCGCGGGCGAGCGGCGCGCCGAGCGCGGCCTCGATCGCCTCGGCCGGGATGCCGCCGGGGCGCAGCAGCGTCGCCAGGCCCCCACGCCAGCCGACGATGGTCGATTCGACCCCGACCGGGCAGGCGCCGCCGTCCAGCACCGCGGCGATGCGTCCGTCCAGCCCGCCCGCGGGGTCCAGCACATGCGCGGCCGTCGTCGGGCTGATCCGCCCCGACAGGTTGGCCGAGGGCATCGCCAGCGCCAGCCCCGAGGCCCGGAGCACCGCCTGCGCCACCGGATGCGCCGGCACCCGCAGCCCGACCGTGTCCAGCCCCGCCGTCACGATCCCCGCGATCCCGGCGCCCGGCCGCAGCGGCACGACCAGCGTCAGCGCGCCGGGCCAGAACACGTCGGCCAGCCGCTCGGCATCGCCCGACAGATCGCCCACCGCGGCGGCGGCCGCGGTATCGGGCAGATGCACGATCAGCGGGTTGAAGTCGGGCCGTCCCTTGGCCGCATAGATCTGCGCCACCGCGGTGCCGTTCCGGGCGTCGGCGGCAAGGCCGTAGACCGTCTCGGTCGGCAGCGCCACGGTCTCTCCCCCGGCCAGCAGGCGCGCCGCCTGCGCGATCCCGTCCGGGTCCGGACGCAAGGTCAATGTGGCGGGGCGAGGGGTCACGAGCGGTTCCGGGTTGCGGCGGTTCCTGCGGCGGATAGGCTGGCGCCGGAAAGAGATTTCAGCCATTACGCGCGCCCGGCCGGAATGCAACCGGGATCACGGGGCGCCAAACCGGGGGGGACCGACCTATGAGCTATCGCGCGCCGGTTGACGACATCGCCTTTATCCTGCGCTCGGTAGTGCCGCTGGCCCCCGTCGCCGCGACCGAGCGTTTCGCCGAGGCCAGCGAGGACACTGTGGCCGCCGTGCTGACCGAGGCCGGCCGGCTGGCGACCGAGGCGCTGGCGCCGCTGAACCGGGGCAGCGACCTGACCCCCGCGCGGCTGGAAAACGGCGCCGTGCGGTCCTCGCCCGGCTTCGCCGAGGGCTTCCGCGCCATCGCCGAGGGCGGCTGGGTCGGGCTGTCGGCCAACCCCGACCACGGCGGCGCGGGCCTGCCGCAGACGCTGAACGTCGCCGTGGGCGAGATGCTGGCCGGCGCCTGCCTGTCGCTGCAACTGAACCCGCTGCTGACCCAGGGCCAGATCGAGGCGCTGGAGCATCATGCGAGCGACGAGCTGAAGGCGATCTATCTGCCCAAGCTGATCTCGGGCGAATGGAACGGCACCATGAACCTGACCGAGCCGGGCGCGGGGTCGGACGTTGGCGCGCTGACCACCCGGGCCGAACGGGCCGATGACGGCACCTACCGGATCACCGGGCAGAAGATCTTCATCACCTGGGGCGACAGCGACGTGAACGACAACACCTGCCACGCGGTGCTGGCGCGGCTGCCCGATGGCGGCCCCGGCACCCGCGGCATCAGCCTGTTCATGGTCCCCAAGCACATCCCCGACGACAACGGCCGGCCGGGCGTCGGCAACAGCCTGCGGGTGGTGTCGCTGGAACACAAGATGGGCATCCACGGCTCGCCCACCTGCGTGATGAGCTATGAGGGCGCCACCGGCTGGCTGATCGGCGAGGAACACAAGGGCATGGCGGCGATGTTCACGATGATGAACAACGCCCGGCTGGCGGTCGGCATGCAGGGCGTCGCGGTGGGCGAGGCGGCGCTGCAGCACGCCGCCGCCTATGCGGCCGACCGGGTGCAGTTCGTGCCGATCATCCGCCACGCCGATGTGCGCCGGATGCTGGCCACCGGCCGGGCCGAGGTCTTTGCCGCCCGCGCCATCGGCCTGGCCTGCGCGCAGGCGCTGGACCTGGCCGCGGCGACCGGTGACGATGACTGCACCGCCCGCGCGGCGTTCCTGACCCCGATCGCCAAGGCCTACGGCACCGATGTCGGCTGCCGCGTCGCCGACATGGGGGTGCAGGTGCATGGCGGCATGGGCTTCATCGAGGAAACCGGCGCCGCCCAGTATCTGCGCGACGTGCGGATCACCCCGATCTACGAAGGCACCAACGGGATTCAGGCGATGGACCTGGTCGGCCGCAAGATGATGGACGGCGGCGACATGGCGTTCCGGCTGATCGACGAGGTGCTGGACGGCGCCAAGTCGGCGCAGGCGGCGCTGCCCGATCTGGCCACCGCAGTGTGGGACGCGGCCGAGACGCTGCGCGACGCGACCTCGGCGCTGCTGGAATCGGGCCAGCAGGACCGCTTTGCCGGAGCGGTGCCGTATCTGACCGCCTTCGCGCGCGTGCTGGGGGCGCATTTCCACCTGATCGCCGCGCAGGCGGGCGATGACAGCCGCAAGGCGCTGGCCCGCATCTTCGTCACCCGCATCCTGCCCCGCAACGCCGGCGATCTGGCGGAGGCGCGGGCCGGGACCGCCGAGCTCGAGGCCGTCCCCGACGCGGCCTTTGCGGGCCACGCATGACCGACGCCGCGGCGCCGCTGGACCTCGAGACGGCGCAGGCCCCCGCCCCGGACCCTGGCTCGAGGCCGCCCGAGCCGCCCGAGCAGGGGGTCCGCCACCCGTGGGGAGAGCCTCCGCCCGAAGGCGAGGCCACCCGGATCGCCGAGGACGTGCTGTGGATGCGCCTGCCGCTGCCGATGCGGCTGGACCACGTAAACGTCTATGCGCTGCGCGACGACGATGGCTGGACGGTGGTGGACACGGGCTTTGACAGCCGCTGGTCGCGGGCGGTCTGGCAGCGGCTGCTGGACGGACCGCTGGCCGGGGCGCCGGTGGTGCGGGTGCTGGCCACCCACCAGCACCCCGACCATATCGGGCTGGCCGGCTGGTTCGTGGCGCAGGGGGCCGAGCTGCTGACGAGCCGCACCGCCTGGCTGATGGCCCGGATGCTGCAGCTGGACGTGCAGGACCGCCCCACGGCCGAGCAGCTCGACTTCTGGCGCCGGGCCGGGATGGACGCCGAGCGGCTGGCCGCCCGCGCCGCCGAGCGGCCGTGGAACACCGCCGATGTCGTGCATCCACTGCCCCTGGGCTATCGCCGGGTCCGCGACGGCGACACCCTGCATCTGGGTCGCCGCGACTGGCGGGTGGCGGTCGGTAACGGCCACGCGGCCGAGCACCTGACGCTGTGGTCGGGCGCGGACGACCTGGTGATCGGCGGCGACCAGCTGTTGCCGGGCATCTCGCCCAATCTCGGGGTCTATGCGACCGAACCCGGCGCCAACCCGGTGCAGGAGTGGCTGGACAGCTGCGCTCGGCTGGCCGCGCGGGCCCACCACCGGCACCTGGTCCTGCCGGGCCACAAGCTGCCCTTCACCGGCCTGCCCGCCCGGCTCGAGCAGCTGGCCGAGAACCACCATTCCGCCCTGCGCCGCCTCAGCGGCGTGCTGGCGCAGGCGCCGCGCACCGCGGTCGACTGTTTCGACGTGCTGTTCCGCCGCCGCATCGGCGAGGGCGAATACGGGCTCGCCTTGGCCGAGGCGGTGGCCCACATCAACGCGCTGGCCGCCCGCGGGGCGGTCCGCGCCGAGGGAGAGACCGCCAGCGGCGGGATCCTGTGGCGCGGCGAAGACCCCGTGCCCGATGGGGCGTGACAGGAGGCCGCATTTCGGCTAGCACGACGCCGGACAGGACCACCGGCAGACGGCAAGGACACCAGATGGCCACGACGCACCACACCACCGCGACCACCCACGGCACGACGCTTCACACCACCCACGGCGCGGTGGCCCATCACGAACACGGCACGATGGACAGCAGCGCCCAGCAGCGCACCTTCGAGGGCTTCGTCCGCTTCATGACGTGGAGCGCGGTGCTGACCATCCTGGTCCTGGTCTTCCTGGCACTGACCAACGCCTGACGGGCGACAACCGACCGTCCGGGCGAACGGGCGGAGCAAAGGGACAGACACTTTCATGCTCAGGCGATCCTTCTTGGCGCTTGCCGTGCCCGCCGTGCTGGCGGCCTGCGGCGCCGACAGCAAATGGGCCGACGATTCGACGGTGAACGCGGCGCGTTTCACCTCGAACGAGCCGCCGTCGATCACGTTGTTCACCGTCATCGGCATCCCGCGCGGCGAGGGCGGCCATTCCGCGGTGATGATCAACGGCAGCCAGCGGGTGATCTATGACCCGGCGGGCAGCTGGGAACATCCGCGCATCCCGGAACGCTACGACGTGCTTTACGGGATCAACGACAACTTCAAGCGCTTCTACATCGACTATCACGCCCGCTCGACCTACTGGGTGGCCGAGGACACCGTCCCGGTCAGCCGCGAGATCGCCGACGCCGCCATCCGCGCCGTCGAGGCGCAGGGGGCGTCGCCGAAAATGTATTGCGCGGTGAACACCGGCCAGGCGCTGCGCCACGTGCCGGGGTTCGAGGGCGCGCCGACCGGCTTCAGCCCGCTGAAGCTGCGCGAGTGGTTCCTCACGCTGCCCGGCGTCACCTCGCAGCGCTGGCAGGACGGCGATCCGGCCAACAACCACGACGTGCTGCTGCGCCAGAAGGACGGCTCGATCGAGGGCTATCAGGGCGGCCACCTGGTCCGCCGCACCGGCGGCTGAACCGGGCCGGCCTGGAACATGGGGGCCGCGCGGGGACACCGGCGCGGCCCCTTTTCGGCAGGCGCGCGCTAGCCGATCAGCCAGTGACCCAGCCCCAGCGTCACCCCGCCGCAGATGATCGCGGCGAGCGTGTTGCGGGTGACCAGCCCCACCCCCAGCGTGACCGCCGCCGATCCCAGCCGCACCGGGTCGGGATCGCCCCCGGTCCCGGGCGGCCAGATCACCAGCGGCGCGACCAGCGCCGGCAACACCGCGACGGCGGTATAGCGCAGCAGCCGCTGCGCCCTTTCCGGCACCGGCCGGTTGCCCATCGCCCCCAGGAACGACCAGCGGATCAGATAGGTGCCCACGCCCAGCGCCAGGATGATCCCCCAGACGGTGGCGTCGGAATAGCCCTGCATCAGCCGCGCCCCCGGAGGCGTCGGCGGGCGCTCCAGCCTTCGACCACGGCGCCTGTGACCATCCCCAGCGGCCCGGCGACCAGCACGTTGGTGCCCGAGGGCAGGCCCGCGAGCAGCAGCGCGGTGACGATCGCCACGCCCGCCGCCGCGACATGGGCGAGCGTGCGCAGCATTGGCGCGATCATCGCGAAAAAGGTGATCGGCACCGCGAAATCCAGCGGCCAGCCGGCCGGGATCAAAGACCCCGCGGTGGCGCCGACATAGGTGAAGCCCATCCACGGCAGGCACAGCACCGGCGTCGCGCCGAACAGATAGGCGATGCGCTCGGGGACGCTGAGCCTGGGGTATCTCTCGAACCGCTGCATGGCCAGCCCGTAGGTCTGGTCGATGAGCACATAAGCGACCAGCGCCCGCTGCCACGCCGGCGCGGAGCCGATCAGCGGCGTCAGCGAGGCGGAATACATCGCCATCCGCAGGTTGATCGCCAGCGACGAGGCCAGCACGATCAGAACCGGCGCATGATCGGTCATCAGCTGCAGGGCCGAGAATTGAGACGCTCCGGCCAGGACGAGGACCGAGAACCCCATCGTCTGCGCCACGTCCAGCCCGGCCGCGGTGGCGACCACCCCGAACAGCAGCGAGAACGGCACCAGCACCAGCAGGAAGGGCAGCGCCTGCAGGAAGCCGGCGCGAGCGGAACGGAGAAGGTCGGGCTGCATGAGGACGGCGTTCCGGTTGCGGCGACGCGCCACCCTAGTTGCCGGGGCGGCGGGGGCAAGAGG
>NZ_JRKS01000089.1 GCF_000763805.1 Paracoccus sphaerophysae
ATCGCGTCCCCCGCCCGCCCCAGATCGGCGCGGATCAGGATCATGCCCAGGCCCGCAACCTCGGTGACCGAGGCCAGCGGCAGCATCTCGGGGCCCGGGGAGCGGGCCCCGGACGTTTGCAGCTCAGACATTGGCCTTGGCCCCTTCCTTGTCATAGAACACCGGATCGACGATCCGGGCGCGGAACGTGTCGCCCGGCACCGGGAACTCCAGCACCTCGCCCATCCGGTCGGGCCCGCGATGGACCAGCCCCATCGCGATGGGCCGGTTCAGCGTCGGCGAGTGATAGGTCGAGGTCACCCGACCCTGCGTGTTCCGCTGCCCGTTCGCGTTCACGCCCTCGGCCACCGCATAGGCGCCGTCGGGCAGCACCCGGCCATCAAGGCTTTCCAGCCCCACCAGCTTCCAGCGGTCGGGGCTGGCCATGAAGGACCGCTCTTGCGCGCGCTTGCCCAGATAGTCGGGCTTCTTCTTCGAGATCGCCCAGTTGAGCCCCAGATCCTGCGGGATCACCGTGCCGTCGGTTTCGTCGCCGATCATGATGAAGCCCTTTTCGGCCCGCATGACGTGCATCGCCTCGGTCCCATAGGGGGTGATGCCGAATTCGGCGCCGGCGGCGTGGATCATGTCCCACAATTCCTGCCCGCGATCGGCGGAGACGCAGATCTCATAGGACAATTCGCCCGAAAAGCTGATCCGGTAGATGCGGGCGGGGATGCTACCCAGCACGCCCTCGGCGAAGGTCATGAACGGCAGCGCGGCTTCGGACACGTCCATCCCGCGCAGCTTTTCCAGCACCGCGCGGGCCTTGGGGCCGACGACCGCGACCTGGGCGAACTGCTCGGTCAGGTTGGCGGTCCAGACCTGCCAGTCCCACCACTCGCATTGCAGCCAGTCCTCCATCTGGGCGTGGATGCGGTCGGCGCCGCCGGTGGTGGTGTGGCAGAGCCACTCATCCTCGGACAGCCGCACCGCGACGCCGTCGTCGATCAGGAAGCCGTTTTCCGAACACATCAGCCCATAGCGGCACTTGCCAACCGGCAGCGAGGACATGAGGTTGGTGTACAGCATGTCCACGAACCGCCCGGCATCCGGCCCCTTCACCAGGATCTTGCCCAGCGTCGAGGCGTCCAGCGTCCCCACCCCGCCGCGCACGGCCAGGATCTCGCGCTTCACCGCATCGGCGTGGGTTTCCGCGCCGCGCGGATAGCAATAGGGGCGGCGCCACAGGCCCACGGGCTCGAAGAACGCGCCATGCGCCTCGTGCCAGCCATGCATCGGCGTCTTGCGCAGGGGCTGGAAGACCTCGCCCCGCGCCTCGGCGGCGATGGTGCCAAGGGTCAGCGGCGTGTAGGGCGGGCGGAAGGTGGTGGTGCCGGTCGCCGCGATGGGCTGGCCCAGCGCGTCGGACAGCACCGCGAGGCCGTTGATGTTGCTGACCTTGCCCTGATCGGTCGCCATGCCCAGCGTAGTGTAACGCTTGGCGTGTTCGACGCTGGCATAGCCCTCGCGCCCCGCCAGCTCGACGTCCGAGACCTTCACGTCGTTCTGGAAATCCAGCCACATCTTGAAGCGCGCCTTGCGGGTGGCACGGGCGGGCATGACCCAGACCGGCAGGATCGGCGCCTCGGCCACCGCGCCGGTCAGTTCGGCCACCAACAGATCGCCCGCAGCCGCCCCCACGGCCAGCACGTTGCCCTGGCCGTTCGCGCCGGTTGGCGGGCGGGCGGGGTCGGGCGAGAACATTGCGCGGCGCTCGTCCCAGGTCAGTTTGCCGCCGCAATGGCTCCACAGATGGACGACCGGGGACCAGCCGCCGGACATGGCGATCACGTCGCAATCGACAACGCCCAGCGGGTCGCCGTCGCCGTCCTGCGCGCAGTATCTGAGCCCGTCGACGCCCTTCTTGCCCAGCACCTTGGCGATGCCGGCGTTGGTTTCGACCCGGACGCCGCGCGCCCGCGCCTCGGCCGGCAGCGCGCCATCGGCGGCGGGCCGTGCGTCCAGCACCACCGGAACCTCCAGCCCCGCATTCAGCGCCGCCAAGGCGGTGCGATAGCCGTCGTCGTTGTTGGTGACGACCGCGATGCGGCGGCCCGGCGCGACGCCGTAATCGACGATGTAGTCGCGCACCGCCGAGGCGAGCATCACCCCGGGCACATCGTTGCCGGCAAAGCTCAGCGGCCGTTCCAGCGCCCCGGTCGCGGTGACGATCCGCCCGGCGCGGATGCGCCACAGCCGCTGGCGCGGGAGGCCGGCGTTGGGGTCGTGGTCGGCCAGCGCCTCGCGCGCCAGCAGATAACCGTGATCGTAAAGCCCCGTCGCCATCGTGTTGCGGCGCAGCGTGACGTTGGGCATGGCGCGCAGCTCGGCCAGAGCCGCGTCGATGCGGGCCTGGCCGTCGGCGTGATCGACCGGGGTGCGGCCGCCCCAATGGCCGGATTGTTCCAGCACCAGCACCCGGCCGCCCCCTTGGGCGATCCGCTTGGCAGCCGACAGGCCGGCGATGCCGCCGCCGACGACGACCACCTCGGCAAAGCCATAGGCCTGCTCATAGCGGTCGGGGTCGGGCAGTTCCGGTGCCCGGCCGAGGCCCGCGGCGCGGCGGATCACCGGCTCGAACAGGCGCTTCCACGCGGCGCGGGGGTGGATGAAGGTCTTGTAGTAGAACCCGGCCGGAAAGAACCGCCACAGCAGGTTGTTGACCGAGCCCACGTCGCGGTTCAGCGACGGCCAGGCGTTCTGGCTGGTGGCGACCATCCCCTGCCCCAGCGCGGTGGTGGTGGCACGCTGGTTCGGCTCGAACCGGCCGCCCTGGCCCAGGCCGAACAGCGCGTTCGGTTCCTCGGCCCCCGAGGCGAGCGGCCCGCGCGGGCGGTGATACTTGAAGCTGCGGCCCATCATCAGCTGGCCGTTGGCCAGCAGCGCCGAGGCGAGCGTGTCGCCCGCCAGCCCGGTCAGGGCGCGGCCATCGAAGCGGAACCCGCGCGGCGCGCGGCGGTCGATCAGGCGGCCGCCGGCGGGCAGGCGGAAGGGAGCGAAGCGTTTCGTCATGCCAGCGTGTCCCGTGCAGGCGTGGGGTTCAGGGCGTAATCATCGCCGGTGCGGCCGTCGGGGTGGGCCGAGACGGCGGCCGGCGGCTGCCAGCCCGGCCGGGCGGCCCGGATCGCGGCGACCAGGTCGTCGGGCGGGGCCGTGGTCTGCGCCGGATAGGCGCCGAAGACCTGCAGCGTGACGCTGTCGCGCGCGGCAAGGAACCACTTGCCGCAGCCATAGGCGTGCCGCCAGCGTTCGAACAGCACCCCGCGCGGGTTCTGGCGGGCGAACAGGTAGCCCTCGAAATCCGTATCGGACGAGCCGGGGCCGTGGCGGGTCAGATGCGCCTCGCCGCCGGGGGCCAGCTCGGTTTCCTCGGCCGCGACGCCGCAATAGGGGCAGGTCAGGGTCAGCATGGTCGCACCTTCATTTCGGCGGCAGAGACAGGGTCGCAGCCGCCGCGAGCGCGGTCAGCCGGGACAGGGTGTCGGGATCGTCATGGGCCGTTTCATCGGCGCGCACGAAACCGCCCATCGTGCGGCCCGACATCTCCATCGGGCCGACGCCGGGCAGGTCCAGGGCGTCCGGCATGGCGTCCTTGCCGACGCGCAGCATCACGCCGCGGTCGCTGGCAGCGCCGATCAGGTTGCCGTGCAGCATGAAGCCCTGCGCGCCGAACATCGGCCGCTCGGCCAGCTGGGTGCCGCGCGGCAGCGCCGCGAGCAGCGCCTCGCGCAGCAACTCCTCGGTCTGGCGGTCGCGGGCCATCAGCGCGGCCCCCGACCCGCCCGCGGGTCAGTTGGTGCCGGCCGGTGCGCCGGGCTGCGGCGTGGCGACGCCGGTCGTGCCGGCAGGCTCGCCCGCGGTGCCGGTGGCGGCGGGGCTGTCGGGCAGCGGGGTCGGCGCGGGAACCTCGCCGCGGGTGAAGAAGAAGACGGCGGCGGCGATGACCAGCGCGGCGCCGATGACCAGCGGCCACGGGCCAAGCCCGCCGGAATTGCGTTCTGCCATGACGGCACCTCGTGGTTGCAAACGGGTCGCGCCCGCAAGGGTAAACGCTGGACCGCGGCCGGGGCGCCTGCCTTGACTTCGGTCAGCCCCAAGCGGTGCGGGCCGAAGCCGCACGCCGCGGGCCGCGCGCCGATCCGGGGGCGGCCCGCGATCCGGTCAGTTGCTGGCCGGAGCGGTGGTGGTCGTCGTGGTGGTGCTGGTGGTCTCGCTGGTGCCGCCAGCCGGGGCAGCGGGGGCCGCCGGGGCCGCAGGCGCGCTGGCCGCCGGGGCCTGGACGGTGACGTTGGTGTCGCCGCCGCCGGCTGCCGGGACGCTGCCGCCGGCGTTGAGGTACCACAGGATCGCCGCCACGGCGACGATGACCGCGCCGATGAGGAACCACAGGCCCGAGTTGGATTCGTTGTTGGTCGCCATGCTTGGCACTCCGTAAGGTTCAGGATGCCGCTGCGATGCCGCGCCTTGGGGATTTTTTCAAGCCCGATCAATGCGCCACCCCCGCCGCGACGCTTTCGTCGATGAACCGCCCCTCGGCGAAGCGTTCCAGCCCGAAGGGCGCGGCCAGCGGTCCGGGGGTCCCCTTGGCGACCAGCTCGGCCATCGCCCAGCCGGAACCCGGGATCGCCTTGAACCCGCCGGTGCCCCAGCCGCAATTGACGAAGATGCCCTCGACCGGGGTGCGCGACAGGATCGGCGAGCGGTCGCCGGTCATGTCCACGATCCCGCCCCACTGGCGCAGCATCTTGAGGCGCGACAGCATCGGGAAGGTCTCGATCAGCGCCCGGACGGTTTCCTCGACATGGTGCCACGAGCCGCGCTGGGTGTAGTTCACGAAGCCGTCGGTGCCGCCGCCGATCACCATCTCGCCCTTGTCGGATTGCGACAGGTAGCCGTGGACGGTGTTGGCCATCACCACCACGTCGAGACAGGGCTTGATCGGTTCGCTGACCAGCGCCTGCAGGGCGATCGATTCGATCGGCAGCCGGAAGCCGGCCATCCCGGCCAGCACCGAGGAATGGCCCGCGACGACCATCGCCAGCTTGTCGCACTCGATCCGGCCCTTGGCCGTGTTGACGGCGCGGACGCGGCCGCCGGCGGTCTCGACCCCGGTGACCTCGCAGTTCTGGATGATGTGCATGCCCATGTCGGAACAGGCCCGCGCATAGCCCCAGGCGACCGCGTCGTGGCGGGCGGTGCCGCCGCGTTCCTGATACAGCCCGCCCAGCACCGGATAGCGCGGGCCGGCCAGGTTCATGATCGGCACCAGCCGCCCCAGTTCCGCCGGCTCCACCCATCGCGTCGCCACCCCTTGCAGCAGGTTGGCGTTCACCGTGCGCAGATAGCCGCGCTTTTCATGTTCGGTCTGGGCCAGCATGATGAGCCCGCGCGGGCTGAACATGACGTTGTAGTTCAGGTCCTGGCTGAGCGTCTCGTACAGCTTCAGCGCCTTGTCATAGATCGCGGCCGAGGGGTCCTGCAGGTAGTTCGACCGGATGATCGTGGTGTTTCGCCCGGTATTGCCGCCGCCCAGCCAGCCCTTTTCGATCACCGCGACATCGGTGATGCCGAAGTTCTTGCCCAGGTAATAGGCCGTCGCCAGCCCGTGCCCGCCGGCCCCCACGATCACCACCTGATAGCGGCTGCGCGGTTCCGGGCTGGCCCATGCGCGGCCCCAGCCGGAATGGAGCCGCATCGCCTCGCGCGCGATGGCAAAGACCGAATAGCGGCCGGACCGGCGCTGGGTGTGGGGTGCGGACATGGGCGGATCTCGGCTGAGGGGACGGGCAAGGTCGCGTGTGCGGCGGGGGCCAGAGTGGCGCGCAACCCGGCCGCGCCGCAAGATCAACTGCGACAGGCGGCCGGGAATATTGCGACAAGCCGCGGCCGCTTCCGGCCCAGTCCCTCGCCCCACCGACCCGCGGCCCTTGCGCTTGCAGCCGACCGCCGATCTGTGGTCCTGTACGGCCCGACATCGCCGAAAGGATTCGCCATGACCGCCCCCGTCGTTCTGGTCGCTCTTGACCCCTCGGATATCGAATCGCAGGCGCATATCCTGGCCGCCGCGCAGGCCGAGGCGCAGGCCCGCGGCGGGCGGCTGGTGCTGATCCTCGTCGTCGAGGCGATGCGCCATGCCGGACACGGCGCGGCCTTCGCCGACATGCTCAAGAGCCTGATGCAGGACGCCGCCAACCACGCTGACCGCTGGGCCGAAGGGATCGTGGGCAAGGGCAATGTCGAAACCCACGTCGCCTATGGCGATGCCGCCGAACAGATCCTCGCCGCGGCGGACCGCCTGGGCGCCGCCTCGATCGTGATGGGCGAACGCCGCGAACGGGCGATCGACGCGGTGCTGGGGTCGATCGCCACGGCGGTCAGCGAGGGCGCCAAGGTGCCCGTCGTGCTGGTCCCGCCGGTCCGCTGAGCCGCCGCCACACCATCGTGACCGGGGCTGCGACCCTGGCGCGCTTTCCTGCGCCGGGCAAACCGCCTATCACCCCGTCGACGGTCTGAAACGAGGTGGCGATGTTCTGGATCCTGCTGGCGGCGATGGTGGCTCTGGTCGCGGTGGCGATGCTGCGGCCGTTCCTGGGCCGCCGGACCGCGACGGCCGAGCCTCCCGCCGCCTATGACCTGCGGGTCTATCGCGACCAGCTGCGCGAGGTGGATCGCGACCTTGCCCGCCGGGTCCTGAACCCCGACGAGGCCGAGCGCCTCAAGACCGAGATCGGCCGCAAGATCCTGGATGCCGACCGCGCCCTGTCCCGGCAGGCGACCCCGCAAGGCCGCGCGCCGCGACCTCTGGTTGCCGCCGGCGTGCTGCTGGCGCTGATCGGCGGCAGCGCGGCGCTGTACTGGAAGCTGGGCGACCCGGCGATGCCCGACCAGCCGCTGGCGGCCCGCATCGCCTCGGCCGACGCGCGGCTGGCCGGACTGCCAGCGCAGGCCGAGGCTGAGGCGGCGGCGCCCAAGCGGGTCGCGCCGACCCCCGATCCGCAATATCTCCAGCTGGTCGAACAGCTGCGCAAGGCCGTCGCCGGCCGCCCCGACGACCCGCAGGGGCTGGCGCTGCTGGCCGAACACGAGGGGCGGCTGGGCAATTATGCCGCGGCGCGCGACGCGCAGGCCCGGCTGATCGCCGCCCGCGGGTCCGAGGCCGAGGCCCTGGACCACGCGCGGCTGGCCGGGATGATGATCGAGGCCGCCGGCGGGCAGGTCTCGGCCGAGGCCCGGGCGGCGCTGGACACGGCGCTGCAGCTCGATCCCCGCAACGGGCAGGCGCTGTATCTCAAGGGGCTGATGTTCGCCCAGAACGACCGCCCCGACCTGGCGTTTCCGCTGTGGCGCGGGCTGGCCGAAAGCAGCGCCCCCGACGCGCCCTGGATGGCGCCGATCCGGCAGCTGATGCCCGATCTGGCATGGCTGGCCGGGCATCCCGAATACCAGCTGCCCGGCGCAGCCTCGGGCATGCCCGGCCCCGACGCGGCCGCGATGGCCGCCGCCGGCGACATGACGCCCGAGGAACGCCAGCAGATGATCGCGGGCATGGTCGAAAAGCTGGAAGCGCGGCTGGCCGACCAGGGCGGCACGCCCGAGGAATGGGCGCGGCTCATCACCTCGCTGGTCGGCATCGGCAACGAACCCCACGCGCGCGAGATCCTGGCCGAGGCCCGCACCCGCTTTGCCGCCCAGCCCGAGGCGCTGGCCGCCGTCAACGCCGCCGCGGCCGAAGTCGGGCTGGACGGCACGGCCGGCGCACCCATGCCCGCCCTGCCCGGCCCCGATGCCGCCGCGGTCGAGGCGGCGGGCCAGATGTCCGCGGCCGACCGCCAGCAGATGATCGGCGGCATGGTCCAGCAGTTGCAGGACCGGCTGACGACCCAGGGGGGGACCGGCGCGGAATGGGCGCGGCTGGTGTCCTCGCTGACCGTGCTGGGCGAAACCGCCCGCGCCACCGACATGCAGGCCCGCGGCCGCACGGCGCTGGCCGGCGACGCCGAAGGACTGGCGGCGCTGAACGCCGCCGCGGCGCAGGCCGGGCTGGAATGATCTGCGGGACGGCCGAGGAGTTCGCCGCCGCCCTGCCCCGCGCCGGCGCCATCGCCGGGCTGGACCTGGGGACCAAGACCATCGGCGTCGCGGTCAGCGACGGGCTGCGGCAGGTCGCCTCGCCCCTGACCGTGATCCGGCGCACCAAGTTCACCGCCGATGCCACGGCGCTGCTGCAGATCGCCGCCGACCGCGGGCTGGCCGGGCTGGTGTTGGGCCTGCCGCTGAACATGGACGGGACCGAAGGCCCCCGCGCCCAGTCCACCCGCGCCTTTGCCCGCAACCTGGAACGGCTGACGCCCCTGCCGCTGGCCTTCTGGGACGAGCGGCTGTCCACCGTCGCGGCCGAACGGGCGCTGCTCGAGTCGGACACCTCGCGCCGGCGCCGGGCCGAGGTGATCGACCAGGTCGCGGCCGGGTATATCCTGCAGGGGGCGCTGGACCGGCTGCGTTACCTCCAGTGACGGTCGCCAGCCCCTGCCGCAACATCTGCGCGCTCGACCCTACCCGCCGCTTCTGCACCGGCTGCCTGCGGACGCTGCCGGAAATCGGCAGCTGGTCGCGGATGACCGACGCCGAACGGCAGGCGGTGCTGGACCGGATCGCGGCGCTGGGAACCGCCGGGTCCGACGCCGGTTGAGGCCTCGGGACAGCCGGAAGGATCAGATGCGCGTCATGGTATTCGTCAAGGCGACCGCGGACAGCGAACGCGGCGAGATGCCCTCGGCCGACTTGCTCGCCGCGATGGGCAGGTTCAACGAGGACCTCGCCGCGGCCGGGATCATGGCCGATGGCGGCGGCCTGAAGCCCACCTCGCAGGGCCGACGCGTCGCCTTTGACGGCGACGGGCGGCGGGTCATCGACGGGCCGTTCGCGCCGGCGTCCGAGCAGGTCGCGGGCTTCTGGGTCTGGAACGTCCGCGACATGGCCGAGGCGGTGGAATGGGCCAAGCGCTGCCCCAACCCGATGCCGGGCCCCAGCGAACTGGAAATCCGCCCGTTCTACGAGGACGCGGATTTCGCGTGACGGCCTCGCCGCACGGTCCAGGTGACGGCGGGGGCGACAGCCAGCTTGCCACCCGGGCCGATCTTTGGCACCCCGGGCGCATGGCCGATCCCGTCTCGCATCCCGTCTCCACCGCCTATGCAGCCCGCGTCGCGCAAGGGCTGCTGGCAGACGATCCTGCCCAGCGCGACGTGCTGCCGGTGCTGGACCGGCTGGTCGCCGCGCTGGCCCGCCATCCGGTGGCCAGCAAGCCCGGCGGTCTGCTGGGGCGGCTGTTCGGGGCCGCCGCGTCCAGCCCGCCGCAGGGGCCGGGGCCGCGGGGCCTGTATCTG
>NZ_JRKS01000090.1 GCF_000763805.1 Paracoccus sphaerophysae
CATTGCGCCGGGCAAGCCGATGCAGAACGGGTTCGTCGAAAGCTTCAACGGCAGGATGCGGGACGAGCTTCTGAACGAGGCCCTGTTCCGCAACATCGCCCATGCCCGTGACCTGATCGCTGCCTGGGTCACCGACTATAACACCGAAAGGCCCCACTCGGCCTTGGGCTACCAGACCCCTGTAGGGTTTGCCGCGAACCTGAACCCCGCAATCGCCCGCCCCGCTGCGCGAGATGAAAGCTCCGCGCGCCGGGCGATTGCTCAACCCGCGCCAACAGGCGTAAACAAAAACCGGGCTCCGGTCGCCGTTGGATGAAAGTTCAGTGGCAGGTCAGCCCCAAGTCTGCGCGCGCCAAGCTGCCCCGGTCGGCGGCCGCATGGTCGCCTCCGAGACGGCCCACGGTCAGTTGACCACGAACTCTGCGTGCAGGGCGCCGGCCGCGTGAATGGCCTTCAGGATATCGATCAGCTCGCGCGGCCGGACTCCCAGAGCATTCAAGCCCGCGACCACGTCCGACAGCGACGATTCCCCGCTCACCTCGGCAAAGCCGATGCCCGGTTCCTGGGTGATGTCTGCGTCGGTTCGCGGCACCACGACGGTCTCTCCCGGAGAGAACGGGTTCGGCTGCGACACCATCGGCGTTTCCCGCACGCGCAGCGTGAGGTTGCCCTGCGACACCGCCACGCGCGAGATGCGGACGTCACTGCCCATCACGATCGTGCCGGACTTGTGGTCCACCACGACACGCGCCCGGCTTTCCGGTTCAATCTCGATATTCTCGATGCGGCCCACCAGGCGCGCGGGATTAACCTGCCCCATGCTGGCCGAATCGATCGAGATCGTCGCGGCGTCCATCAAGGTCGCCACGCCGGAGCCCAGATCGTCGTTGATCGCCTTTTCCATCCGCGCAGCGGTCGTAAAGTCGGCGGTTCGCAACGCAATCCGGAAACTGGACATCTGCGAGAAATCGAAGTCGACCTCGCGCTCGACCCGCGCGCCCGACGGGATCGTCCCCGACGTGGGCACCCCCTGCACGACGGACGCAGCCTCGCCTTCTGCGGCCACTCCCCCCGCGATGATCGAGCCCTGGGCCACGGCATAGACCTCTCCATCCGCGGCATTCAGCGGCGTCATGATCAGCGTGCCGCCGAGCAGGCTTTTCGCGTCCCCGATGGCCGCCACGCTGACGTCGATCTGGCTGCCCGCCCGGGCAAAGGGTGGCAGCGTCCCGGTGACCATCACCGCGGCGACGTTCTTGGGCCGGAAGCTTTCGTTCGTGACGTTGACGCCCAGGCGCTCAAGCAGGCCGCCCAGCATTTCTTCGGTGTAGGGCGCGTTCCTGACGCTGTCTCCGGAGCCGTTCAGCCCGACGACAAGACCGTAGCCGACCAGATCGTTGCCCCGCACGCCATCGATTGTCGCGAGGTCCTTGATCCGCACCGGGGCAGCGAAGGCAACGCACGGCAGCAGCGCAAGGAGAACGAGGAGCCGAGCAACCCTCATCGGATATAGTCCTCCAGTGACAGGCGTGACAGCCTCGCTGTCAGCGCATACAGGTTTTGCAGGCTGGTCTCGGTCTGGGTCAGTGCCGACGCGGTCTCGTACGGATCGGCCGCCAGAATTTCGCCGCGCGCGATCGAGAGTGCCGTTCGTTCCGCCGAATTGCGCGCGACCGCGTTTTCGACGATCTGCTGGCTCATGCCCACCTTCGCCTGAACGCCGGTTACCGCATTGCTTGCGCCGCTCATGCGCATTCCTGCCTCGGAGATGAGCTGCGCCTTGTCCACGCGCGACAGCGCGAGGTCCGGATCGTTCGCCAGTGCGGCCATCGCCAAGCCCTTGAGGGCAGCGCGGAACGCCGGATCGAGGGCAGTCACGTGGTTCGCGACGGTGGTTTCACCCGATACACCGCTGGTCGTCGCGTCCTGGTTGCCACGATACGCGGCCGCAGCAAATCCCCCAGGCGCATCCGACTCAAACCAGTCGTCCAGCGCCGTGGCGATCGCCTGGGGATCAGACAATCCCGCCACTTGGGCCTTGGCCAGCCCCATGATTTCCGTCGCGGTGGCCAAAGGCGGATTGGTGGTCACGCTGCCTGACAGGATGAAGCGGCCGCCGACATCGACATTCAGCATCCGCACCACGGCATGAAAATCCTGCCCTGCCTGCAGAGATTTGACATTCAGCGAATCATCGTCGGCGATCGTTACCGCGCTCTGGAATTCAGGACCACGCGCCGTTGCGATCGATCCGATCGCATCCAGGGCGGTCTGCATGCCCGCCATCTCGCTTTGGGCGAGCGAGGCGTTTCGATTGTAGGTTTCGATCAGCGCAAGGCGGGTCTGGACCTGCGCCAGTCGCCCCATGTCGCCGCCGGTGGCAGCCGGAACATCCGCCTTGAGGCCGCTCGCGGCCTCTTGCGACAAAACGGTAAGCCGCGATTTCAGCAGACTGTTGGCCTGCCGCATCTGCACGAAGCGTGACAGATCGCCTATGGAGTTGAACCCGCTCATGTCAGCCTCAGGATTGTCTGGATCATGTCGTCGACGGTCTGCAGCACTTTCGCGTTCGCAGCATAGGCGCGTTCCAAGGCGAGAAGGCTTTCCATCTCACGGTCGCTGTCGACACCGTCCTGGCGAAGCATCGTTTCGTAGGTATTCGACTGGGCCGAGGCTCCGCTCAGCAACGACTCGGCGTCGACACGCTGGATCGCCGCGGTCGATGTCACATCGGCCACCATCACCGCGGCGCTGCGTTCGATGCCGCTTATTCCCGCGGAGGACGGCAGCCGCGCGTCGGCGAGGATATTGCGCAGATTGTCGAGCAGCGCCGAATTGCCGGCCGGGCCGCTGGTGGTCGCCCCGAGCCCGTCCCGCAAGCGCCACAACGCCCCACCTTTGGCCGGATCGGCCAGCGCGTTGAACGACAGGCGTTGAGCCAGTCCGGCTTCGTTCGCAGGATCCAGTGCCCCTCCGCCGTCGGTGAAAAGGCCCGCCGCGGTCGCGGGCTTGGTCGCATCGACGGATGGATCGGCGCAACGCTCGTAAAGATCACGGGCCGCGGCATCCAGGCGGGCCTGCGCCGCGGGCGCCTCGACGTCCCGGATCCTGAAGTTGGCGTCCAGCCGGCCGCCGGAGAGGATCCCCATCTTGCCGCCCGCCAGCTCCACGCCGTTCATCGACACGACGCCGACGGGCGGCGTGCCAACGCTCATCCCCGGTCCGAGCTTCCCCGACGGCGTGAAGTCGAATTCGGCCGGCTTGAAGCCGTCGAGCAGGACACCGCCCGAGGTCGTGAACAGGGCGATCCGCCCGCCGTCACGGGGCATTTCCTGGACCGGCACGATCTGCGACAGCCGATCGACGATCTGCTGGCGCGAATCCATCAGGGCGTTCGCGTCGTCGCCGGTCGCGAGCTGGACGGTGATCTGGCGATTGAGCTCGACGATGCGCGCCAGACCTTCGTTGAGATCTCGGACGTCCGAGGCGATGGCCTGATCTGCCCGCGTGCGCGCATCCTGCAGTTGCGTCCCTAGGCTGTTATATCCGCGCGCGAGGGACTGGGCCGTCGTCACCACGCGGGACAGGCCGGTTTCGTTTTCCGGGCGCGCCGCCGCCGCCGTCAGCGCGACGTCGAAATCGCTGAGCAGCGTTGCCAAGGCCCCCGGCTCGCCGGGAACGCCGTGGCTGTCCGATATCTGCTTGTGGAAATCCGCCAGCGTCTGAGCGCGCGCCGTTTCCGCCGACGAAATCCGGCTTTGCGCCAGGACTGAGGTTCGCACCGAACGGGTGACGCCATCGACATGAACGCCCCCGCCCGCGGCGATATAGGGCCGGGTCGACAGCTGCAATTCGCGCCGGGCGTAACCCGGCGTGAGCGCGTTGGAGAGGTTGGAGGCCACGACCTCGGTGCCGCGCGAGGCCGCGACGATCCCCGAAACTGCGTTGGACAGGGCATTGGACAGGCTCATTGTCTATCCCGCGGGGGTAACCGCGGCCTCCTGCTGATCAGCGCTTGATGTTGGTGGTTTCCTGCAGCATCTCATCGACGGTCTGGATGACCTTGGCGTTCGACGAATAGGCGCGCTGGGTCTGGATCAGGTCGGTCAGTTCGGCCGCGACGTCCGTGGTCGATCCTTCGCGGGCATAACCCACCACCGATCCCGTCGGTCCGTCGCCCGCGTCCCACAGGAAGAACGACCCCGAGTTGGGCGACACCTGATAGGTCTGGTTGTTCAGCGCAATGAGACCGTTCGGGTTGGGCACGTCCACCAGCGGAATCTGATAGATCGTGCGGATGAACCCGGTGTCGTAGGTGGCCCGCAGCATGCCGTTTTCGTCGACCTCGACCGTGGTCAGGTTGCCGACGGGAGAGCCGTCCTTGGCGATGTTCGTCGGCGCGAAGCTGTCGTCCAGTTGGGTCAGCCCGTTCGGGTCGCCCAGGCCGCCGATGTTCACGATCATCGGGCCGCCCTGGACCGACAGCGACAGGTTGCCCGTCGCCGGATCATAGGCGCCGCCGGTGAGCGTCGTCACCGAGGACAGCGTGCCGCCCTGCGTCTGGCTGTCGTCGAACACCAGCTCATAGCTGCCGATGACATTGGACGCGGGGTCCATCGCCGAGTCGCGGATTTCCATGGTCCAGGTGTTGGACGGCAAGGCGCCGGTCGGCGCAGTCGGGGTGAAGGTGATGAACAGGTTTTCCGAACTGCCCAGGTTGCCGAAATATTCGATCGCGGTGGTTTCGGGCGTAGCGGTCGCCCCCGCCTTGGTCGATGCGGCAGGCAGGTTGATGCCCAGCGTCATCCGCGTCGTCGGGTCGGCCGAGGTCTGGTTGGCGTTCAGAACCACGGGGCGCAGCCCGCCGACCGCGTCACGGGTATTGACCGGGATCGTCCCGTCCGAGTTCGCCGGCCATCCCATCAGCACCAGTCCCGAGTCGGTGCGCAGCACACCTTCGGCATCGGGACGGAACGAGCCGGTCGAGGTCATCATCATCGGCCGGTCGCCCATGCCCACATCCAGCAGCACCGAGGGCATCACCGGCAGCATGCCGCGCCCCGAGATCGCGAGATCGAGCGGATGCGAGGACGAAACCAGCGCCCCCTTTTCGTCGATGATGCGCGAGGTCTGCGCCCGGACCCCGCCGGCAGAGTAGACCCCCGCCCCGCGCGCCTGGTTGATCACCATGCTTTCGAATTCGGTGTTCACGCGCTTGTAACCGTAGGTCCCCGAGTTGGCGATGTTGTCCGAGATGCTGGCCAACCGCGTCGCGTTTGCGGCAAGACCGGCGACACCGGCATTGAGGGACGAGGAAATCGACATCTGATCATCCTGGTTGAGTCGTTGCTGCGGTCAGCTTGCACACGAGGGCTTAATTTCCGGCTAACGCCCGCCCCCGCGCCAGTTCTATCTGAGTAAAATCACTTCGATCCGGTTGTTGGCCGGGTCCATCACGTTGGAATTTCTTGGCTTCTTGTCGCCATAGGCGGTCACGCGCTGCACCCGGCGCTCGTCCAGCCGGCCGGCCTCGAGCAACTCGCGCGTCGCATGGGCGCGCCTGTCGGACAGCGGCCAGACCGGGTTTTCGATCATCATCTGGGGAAAGCCGCGGACATGGCCCGCAATGGCGATTCGGTTGCGCGCGCGGCCCAGGACCGTGGCCAGGATGCCGGTCAGCTCACGCATCACCGCGGTCGGCTCGGCGGTTTCGCCGACAAACAGAGGTTCGTCCACGACATCGCCCAGTTCGATCACCAGCCCCTCGTCGGTGACCCGCGTCACCACGTGGCGCAGCAGGTTCACCCGCTGCATCGATTCGGCGCCGCTGCCGGTCAGCTGGTCCTGAAGATGCCGGGCGAGTTCTTCCAGCTGCGCGTCGCTGGTGGCGCCGCGTTCCGTCGATTGCTGATCCGCCGCGTCCGGCGCGTCGCCGCCGTCCAGCCCCTCGGACCCCTGGGCCGGAGACTGGATGATCGTCGGGTCGAAGTAATCCGCGAGGCCCTGCCGCTGCTTTTCGGTGGTCGCGTTCAGCAGCCACATCAGCAGGAAGAACGCCATCATGGCGGTCACGAAGTCCGCATAGGCGACCTTCCATGCGCCGCCGTGATGGCCGGCCTCGCCGCCGCCTTCGATCCGCTTGATGATGATGGGCGAAGCGCCCTTGCCACCTGCCATCCGGGCCCCCGTTCCGCCTAAATTCGTTTCCCACCGGAAACAGACATAGCAGACAGGCCCTTGCGGGGCGGTTAACGGATCAAATGCCCCGCATATCCTCGGCAATCATCAGCGCCGCCTTTTCGGCGATCATGATCGTCGGCGCATTGGTGTTGCCCGAGGTGATTCGCGGCATGACCGACGCATCCGCGACCCGCAGCCCCTCGATCCCGCGCACCCGCAGCCGCGGGTCCACGACCGAGCCGTCATCGGCGCCCATCCGGGCGGTGCCGACCGGGTGGAAGATGGTCGAGCCGACCTCGCCCGCGGCGTGGGCCAGTTCGGTGTCGGTCTGGTAGGCCACGCCGGGCTTGAATTCCTCGGGCCGATAGCGGGCCATCACCGGGTTCGCCATGATCGCGCGGGTGCGGCGGATGGCGCGGGCGGCGACCAGCCGGTCCCCCGGCGTCGACAGGTAGTTCGGGGCGATCTCGGGCGCCCGCAGCGGGTCGGGCGAGGTGATCCGCACATGGCCGCGGCTTTCCGGCCGCAGGTGGCAGACGCTGGCCGTGATCGCCGGGAAATCGTGCAGCGGCTTGCCGAACGCCTCGAGGCTCAGCGGCTGGACGTGCCATTCCAGGTCCGGCGTCGCCACGTCGGGCGAGGACCGCGCAAAGGCGCCAAGCTGGCTGGGCGCCATGCTCATCGGGCCGGTCCGGCGCAGCAGGTATTCGGCGCCGATCATCCCCTTGCCCCACCAGCGCCGCGCCAGCTGGTTCAGCGTGCGGCCCTCGGACACCTTCCAGGCGCAGCGCAGCTGCAGGTGGTCCTGCAGGTTTTCGCCCACCGCGGCATCGCGCAGGACGGGGATGCCCATCTCCTGCAGCAGCGCGCCCGGGCCGATCCCGGACAGCTGCAGGATCTGGGGCGAGCCGATGGCGCCCGCCGACAGCACGATCTCGCGCCCGCGCACGATCTCGGCGGCGCCGTCGGCGAACAGCTCCAGCCCCACGGCGCGGTTGCCCTCGAACACCACCCGGCGCACCTGCCGGTGGGTGAGCACGGTCAGGTTCGGCCGCCGCATCGCGGGGCGCAGGAAGGCGCGCGCCGCCGACATCCTGAAGCCGTTCTTCTGGCTGACCTTGAAATAGCCGACGCCCTCGTTGTCGCCGGTGTTGAAATCCTCGACGCAGGGGATGCCCTCGGCCTCGGCGGCGCGGGACCAGTCGTCGAGGATGTCCCAGCGCAGCCGCTGGCGCTCGATCCGCCACGGGCCGCCAGCGCCGTGATGGTCGGACGGGCCGTCGAAGTAATCCTCGGACTTGAGGAACAGCGGCTGGACGTCGTCCCAACCCCAGCCGGTGCAGCCCATCTGCCGCCAGCCGTCATAATCGGCGGCCTGGCCGCGGACATACAGCATGCCGTTGATCGAGCTGCACCCGCCCAGCACCCGCCCGCGCGGATACAGCAGCTGTCGGCCGTGCAGGCCGGGATCGGGCGCGGTCCGGTACATCCAGTCGGTGCGCGGGTTGCCGATGCAGTAGAGATAGCCGATCGGGATGTGGATCCAGGGATAGTCGTCGCGGCCCCCGGCCTCGATCAGCAGGACGTTCAGCCGCGGATCCCCGGACAGCCGGGCGGCCAGGACGCAGCCGGCGCTGCCGGCCCCGGCGATGATGACATCATGGCGCATGCGGTATCCCCCTGGGCGGCGATGCTAGGCAGGCGCGGGGCGGGCGGCAAGCGGGTGCCGCCGCCGCCCGTCGGGTCTCGCGGCGGATTGCGGCGGTGCAACATTTCTTGCGCGCGCCGTGACCGCGCCGCGGCTTGCGTGCCCGGCCGGCTGGCTTATCTTCGGCGGCATGATCGAGGCGGGGCATTACGACATCACCACCGGCGCGGGGCTGATCGCCTGTCCGCGCTGCGACACGCTGCATCTGGATGCCGAGCTCAACCCCGGCGAGACCGCCCGCTGCGTGCGCTGCCACCTGGTGCTGGCCCGCCCGCGCGAGGGCGCCTTCACCCAGATCGTGGCGCTGTCGGTGACCTCGATGGTGCTGATGTTCGCGGCGGTGTTCTTTCCGTTCCTGGAAATCTCGCGCATGGGGATGGGCAACGCCACCTCGCTGTTCGGGGTGGCGCTGGCGTTTTCGCAGGGCTGGCTGATGCCGCTGACGGTGGCGGTGCTGGCCTTCATCGTCGGGCTGCCGGTGCTGCGGGCGGCGCTGCTGGTCTATGTGCTGCTGCCGATGCGCGGCCAGGGCCGCCCCGCCCCCCATGCCGGCGACGCCTTCCGCCTGTCCGAGCTGCTGCGGCCCTGGTCGATGGCCGAGATCTTCGTGATCGGCACCTCGGTTGCGCTGGTCAAGGTCGCTGGGCTGGCCAATGTCAGCCTGGGGCCGGCCTTCTGGGCGTTCTGCGCGCTGATCGTTGTCAGCGCGGCCAGCGACGTGTTCACCTGTGCGACCACCATCTGGGACACGCTCGAGGATCGCGGCGCCTTCGTCGACGGCCGAGAGGTCGTGCCCGACCCCGAGGCCGCCGCAGCCCGCCGCGCCGCGGTCGAAGGCCCGGGCGCGCCCGGCGCCGCCCCCATC
>NZ_JRKS01000091.1 GCF_000763805.1 Paracoccus sphaerophysae
CCCCCCTGGCAACCCGAGGGGACGGTGTGGAAGCCGCTTTCCGTCACCCCCCGGGGCGAGGTGCATGCCCGCACGATGGACAAACCCGCCCGGCCCGCGACCCGCGCCGCCCGCAGCGCCGCGGCCAGCATGTGCCGATACAGGTCGACGCCGATCAGCCGGGCATGGCCGGTCTGGTCGTCCCCCGCCAGATCGCCGCCGCCACGCAGGTCCAGATCGCGGGCGCTGATCTCGAACCCCGCGCCCAGCCGGTCCAGCATTTCCAGCGTCTGCAGCCGCCGCGCGGTCGCCGCTGGCAAGTCCTTGCCGGCCTCGGTCAACATCAACATGTGGCCGCGGCGCGCCCCGCGGCCGACCCGCCCGCGCAGCTGGTGCAGCTGCGCCAGGCCGAAGCTGTCGGCGTTGCAGACGATCATGGTGTTGGCGCGGGGCACGTCCAGCCCCGCCTCGATGATGTTGGTGGCCAGCAGCACGTCGCCCGCGCCGCCGGCAAAGCGGATCATCGCGTCGTCCAGATCGGCCGCGGCCATCTGGCCGTGCGCCTGCACGACGGTCAGGTCGGGGACGACGCGCGCCAGATGGGCCGCCAGCGGTTCCATGTCGGCGATGCGCGGCACGACCACGAAGCTTTGGCCGCCATGCGCCTGTTCGCGGCGCAGCGCCCCGCGCAGCACGGCGGGCGAGAACGCGTCCAGGCAGGTGCGGATCGGCTGGCGCCGCGCCGGCGGGGTCGACAGCACCGACATCTGCTGCAGCCCGATCATCGCCGCCTGCAGCGTCCGGGGTATGGGCGTCGCAGTCATCGACAGCACATGCGCCGCGCCAAGGCCGCGCAGGCGGTTCTTGTCGCCGGTGCCGAAGCGCTGTTCCTCGTCGATGATCACCAGCCCCAGGTCGGCATAGGAGACCCCTTTGCCGGCAACCGCCGCGGTGCCGACGACGACCCGGACCGAGCCGTCGGCCAGCCCCTCCCGCACCCGCTTGCGCTCGGTGGCCGAGGACAGGCGGGTCAGGCTTGCCACCGCGATCCCCAGCGGCGCGAAGCGGCGGGCGAAGCTGTCGGCGTGCTGGCGGGCCAACACCGTGGTCGGCACGGCCAGCGCCACCTGCCTGCCGGCCAGCACGGCGATGGCGGCGGCCCGCAGCGCGATCTCGGTCTTGCCGAAGCCGACATCGCCGATCACCAGCCGGTCCATCGGCCGGCCCGCGCGCAGGTCGTCCGCCACCGCCTCGAACGCGCGGTGCTGGTCGGCGGTCGCCGGAAACGGGAACCCGGCTGCGAAGCGTTCGCAGGCGGCCGGGTCGGCCTCGAGCACCGGGGCGCTCGCCGCCTGCCGCGCGGTGGCCAGCGCGATCAGCGCCGCGGCGGTCTCGTCCACCGCTTCGGACACGCCGGCGCGGCGCTTTTTCCAGCTGTCGCCGTCCAGCCGGTCCAGCGTCACCGCCTCGGGCTCGGCGCCATAGCGCCACAGGCGGCGGGCCTGGTCCATCGGCACCAGCCTCGTCGCGTCGCCTGCATAGCCTAGGCGGATGGCGTCGGCGGCCGGGGTGCCCTCGACCGCCGGAATGGTTTCCAGCCCCAGGACAACGCCGACGCCGTGATCCTCGTGCACGACCACGTCGCCGATGCGAATTGCGGTCATGTCGGGCAGGGCCGACAGGGCGGCCGCGCCCTCGTCACCGCGGCGGGCGCGGCTGCCCAGCAGGTCGGCGGCGGCGACGGCCAGCACGCCGCTGCGGCGGAAGCCGCGCTCGCAGGGCATCGGCAGGCATAACAACGCGCCGGGCTCCGCCGCAGTGATCTCGTCCCACGACGCGACCACGGTGGCCTCGCGGCCCAGCAGCCGGGCGGCGCGGCGCGACAGGAAGCGCAGGTCGCGGGCCGCACCCAGCAGGGCGACGCGGTCGCCCGCCGCCCAGGCCGCTTCGGCGGCGCGGCGGAAGGCGCGCTCGGGCGCGCGGCTTTCCACGAAGCGGTCCGGGGGGGGCTGGGCCGGCTCGGGGGACAGGACCGGATGCCCGCCCAGCGCCGCGGTCCAGGCGGCGTCGTCCAGCAGTGCCCGCCGCGCCGCCGCCGCGCCGTCGCCGAGGCTGGCGGCCAGTTCCGCCAGCGCCCGGCGGCGCTCGGCGGCCGAGGGGTCCAGCACCACCCGCGCCGCCGGCAGATGCGCCAGCAGCGATCCGCCGTCGGCCGCCGGTTCCTGTGCGGGCAGGGCCCGGACTTCGTCCAGATCGCCGGTGGTGCGCTGATCGACCGCGTCATAGCGGCTGATGAAGCTGATGCGGCCGTCCGCGGCCTCGATGCGGACCGGCGCGGTCTCCTGCGCCGGGAACAGGTCCACGACCTGCCCCTGCAGCGCGACCTCGCCCGGCTCGTCCACGCGGTCGTCCTCGACATAGCCGAGAGCGACCAGCCGCTGCGTCAGCTCGGCCAAATCGGCCGCATCGCCGGGGCGCAAGACCAGCCCTGCGTCCAGCGCGGCGCCGGGGGCGGGCCAGACATGGGCCAGTGCGCCGACCGTGGTCACCAGCGCCGTCGGGCGGCCATCGCTCGTCGCCAGCGCCCTCAGCGCGGCGCGGCGCTGGCCGATGTTGGCAGCCGAGGCGCCAATCCCGGCGCCGGGCAGGGCGTCCGTTTCGGGCATTAGCACCACGCGGGCGGCGGGCGCGGCGACGGCCAGCGCCGCGGCGATCCGCCCGGCCTCTGCCTCGGTGGCGGCGGCCCAGACAACGTCGCCCTCGCGCAAGACTTCGGCAACCGCGACGGCCGCCTCGGCCCCCGTCGGCAAGGGCAGGTCGACGGTGGCGATGTCGCGCATGGGAATCACATCCTCTTGTGGGGGTCGGCAGCGCCAGTCAACCGCCCGACTGGCAGGCGGTTCCACAGCGCCGCTGCGTCAACCCTGCGCCCCCGGCCCCCCACAGGGCCAGCGGCCGCCGTCGGGGCAGAGCGGCGCACCGGCTACGTATAGGGCGCTCATAGCCTCATCTAAGGGGTGCCGGCTCACTTGATGACCCCTGTTACACGTTTATGCGACCTAACCCTAAGCCTCCAAGTTTGTTCCTGAATGAGTGGTCGAAACGGGGGCGAGTTCACTTGCGCCGTTTTAGCAACTTCGACAACCGGAATTTCCGACCGGCGCAGCAAGATTAACTTACCTACGGCCCGAAGCTGCATCCGATGGGGAATAACACACTCATCTGCCCATGCGACGGGAATAAAGTCAGCAGCCGCCCCATCCTGAAACGGCCCAGTGCAGTTTCGAGCTCCGCCCAGCATGGCTCCGTCCGATGGCCCGCCGCCAAAGCCCTCTTTTGAGAGGCTTGCCGCCGTTCGGTGACCCTTTGGATTGCGTTGTGTTGATCATGATGACGTAGCCGTCCGGCCCCAGGACAGTGCGACAAAAAATCTTTGACCATTTGATATGGAATTTATACCCTCCCGCCGTGTCCGATATCCTTCCCGCCGATCTTCGCGAGTCCCATTCGTTCACGTCGTTGGCGAAGGCGGCGGAGCTGGCTCCGATGACGGTGCGGACGGTGCTCGAGGGCGGGGGCACGATCGCGTCTCTGGACAAGCTCCGCCGGGTGCTGAAGCTCTCCTGGAGCTGGTCTTCCGCAGAGACGCCGACGGGGATCGGCCGTGACCTGGCACGGCGCCGCAAGGGCAAGGGAATGTCGCAGCGTGACATGGCGGTCCGGCTCGGCGTTACCCACCAGACGATCGTTACTATGGAAACCACGTTCCGGGGACGGGTAGAGACGCTGCAGCGCTATCTTCGGGTTCTGGGGATTCACGATCTGCTGCGCGGGCCGGGACAGAGCCGGCCCCTGGTGCCGGGGGCGAACGAAGCCGCTGCGGACCGGGTGTTCACGCCCCGGGATCTTGCCGGCCGGATCGTCCGACGGTTCGATCGGCATCTGCAGGGCAGCATTCTCGACCCGGCCCGGGGTGAGGGTGCTTTCTTCGATCACTTCCCGGCGCATCTCGACCGCCACTGGTGCGAGCTGGATGAGGGCCGGGACTTCCTGGCCTGGACGCGCGAGGTCGACTGGATCATGACCAACCCGCCGTTCAGCCGGCTCCGGGATTTCCTCTCCCACAGCCTGCAGGTCTCCCGGAACGTGGTGTTTCTGATGCCCCTCAGCCATCTCACCACCAGCCACAGGATCGCGAAGATACGGTCCGCGGGCTTCGGCGTCCGGGTGATCCTGCTCGTGCCGCGACCGGCGAGTTGGCCGAACTCGGGGTTCCAGTTCGCTGCGATCTGGCTGCAGAAGGGCTGGAGCGGTCCGGCGCGGTTCGAGGATCTCGGCTGACCTCAGCGCCGGGTCGCGCCCGCTCCGCCCGCTCACCAGCTCTCCTTGTCCCAGCCGGGCGGCGGCATCGGGATGAGCTTCATAACGTGCAACTGCCGTTCGTCGACCTCGATCATGGCTACGAAGGACCTGCGGACGCTGCAACCGCCAGCCCCGCCAGGCCTGGCTCAGCCCGGCTCAAGCCACGCGGCTACTACGACCGAGCCAGCCGACAGCTGGTCGGCGAAGGCTCGAAGGCGGTGCCGGGGCAGTTGGTGTTGATGCGGCCACGCTCCCGCGTTCATCGCTATCGACCGCGCAGTCCTCGCGTTCCTGACCCTTGGCGTCGGGCTGGTCCTTGGCGAACGCCGCGCCGCGCCGCGGCCTGCGCGGGCGGCTCCCCCGCCAGGACGCCAATCCGATCGCGAAGCTTCTCGCCACCTTGGCAGTGAGCGGCGGGGTGATCTCGGTAATGAGCGCGTTGCTCGTCCGGATCTTCGTCGGCGAAGCTTTATGACAATCGTTGAAATCTAAGTGCAATCTACAAACGCAGTCTCAATCGTGCTTGTCAAACGGGACTGAGCTGTCCCCGGCAATCGGTCGAAGATTCCACAGAGCCAGAGCTTTGCAAATTGCAAGGAAAACGATAAACGTAAAAATACGCTCATTTCGGCTTTAATAATACACTGGTTTTGTCAATTTTTTCGCTGGCTCGTGATATTCTACCAGCCTGGGGACTTGACCTTTTCCTGATGTGCATCCATGTTGGTCCTGCGTAATCGCGCTGGCGCGTGAGACCTCGGTTGGCGATGCCATCGGCGCCGCGCTGACAGCCTCTCCTGATAGCCTGAAAGCCTTGGATTACGGGGGCCGTTAGCCGAGGAGCAACAGAACCTAGAGTGCTAGCACTCCGCGAGGGTCACCGCAGTCGAAAAACCTTTATTTTCCGCAACGCGTCAGCATTTGAGGGATTTACAGCTGTGATGAGGCGCGCGCGACCATGGGCGTTCTGGCCCGCCCAGCTGTCGTAGAAGCAAACAGTTCGCATGTGATCGCAGGTTTGCCGATCATGTCCCTTGGGCGTGAGGGAGGTCGGGGTGGAGAAGCAGAAGAGAACGCAGGTCAGTTTCCGCATGACCGCAGCGCAATTCGACGAATTGCAGGCATTGGTGAAGCAATCCGGACTGAGCCAGAACGAATATCTGGTTGAGCGCGCCCTCTCGACCAAAGGGAAAAGCTTCCGTGGCGACATCGATCGCCGCCTCGGCGAGGTCGGATTTCTGCTGAACGATATTCTCGAAGCGATGAAGCGCAAGAGAATGCACCGCAAACAGGAAATCATCCAAGAGCTGCTGGCGGAATACGGTCGCCTGATGGAAGCCGTCGTTTCGGATCTGCGCAACAATGCGCCCCTATCTTGAACACCATCGCAGCGCCTGGAAACCGGTGCGCTATGTGCTGGAACGTGGCGCCGTCCCGATCGGAGGCACCGTGCCGTTCCGGAGCGCCGAGCAGATCACCGAGCACCTCGACCTGATCAGCCGGGGAACAGGATGCTTCACCATCACCCTCTCGCCCCCGGAGGGGTTCCGACTCGCGGATGCCGACTGGCAGCGGGTGGTCCTGACCGCCCTGCAGGAGCTCGGCGCGCCACCGCATGGGTCCGCCTGGCTGGCCAGCCGGCATGTCGACACGAAGATCCAGCACGTGCATGTGGCGGTTGCGGCGCGGACCTTCCTCGGCCGGGCGATCCTCTCGGGCACCACCGACGAGAGATCCACCAAGGCCCACTTGGCGCTGGCTCGGATGATTGGGATCGAGGCGCCCGTCTACTTCGACCCCGACATTCCCCGACTCGTCCCCCATGCCCCGCTCCGCCGACGGCGCAAGAGGCTTGATGACGGGGGCCTCAAGCGTCTCGAGGAGGTATTTTCCGCGGTTCAACCGACCTCGCTCGAGGCGTTCGATTGCGCCCTGAGGGAGCGGATCGGTTGGCATCTGGAGTCCGGACGCGTGCTGGTGCGCGAGAGCGAGCGTATCGATTTGGTCGGCACATTCGGCCCCGGATGGTCGCCGGAACATCTGGCCCGCCGCTTCACCCTGTGTGCTGGCCTCTCGAGGGCCCGCAGCGCGCTGGACGAATGGACCCTGACTGCCGATCTGCACCGCAACGCCCAACACTTGGAGGAACTCCACCGTGCCGCAACCGCCCGAAGCAAGGAACGGGAAAAAGAAGGCCTCGCTGTCGATCCCGGAGCCGCTGGCACTGCCGGGCCCGGAGCAGATCCTGCTGAACGAGATGCTGGCCGTGCACACATCGGTGCGACAGCTGATGGCGCTGCTGGATCTCCTGGACCGGCCGGAGAACGAGCAGGAAAGCCTGGGGGGCAAGCTTCTGGCGGTTCTGGACGACACGCGCAAGGAACTGCTGACGCTGGTCAGTCGCGTGAACCCGCTTCTCGACCCGGCAACGGGTCTGGAGCCCCGACTGGCCGCCCTGGAGGAATCGCAAAAGGAGATGCTGCGGATGGTCAGCGAGTTGCACGGCCTGCTCAACCAGAAGGTGGGATGACGATCGGCATGCTCCTCGGCAGGGCGCTCGCGGTCCTGCGCGAAGGGTTTGCCAACTGGACCATTCGGCTCTTACCCGGCAAGGCAGTGGTCACCACGTTCGCGGACACGAGCGGCGCAACGATCAATGGACAGGCGATAGGCGCATTCGGTCCGCCGGGGCAGGCGCGCCTGTTCACGGCGGCCTACCTTGCCCGCTGGCCAGAGACACGTGACCGCTCCGTGAGACCTCCCGGGGCTGCATCCGATCCAGGACATGGTCCGGTGGCATCACCTGCAGACACCCGCGCAGCTGCCACGTCCGCGGCCCCGAAGGCGCAAGTCGACAGAGATGCGACCTCCGCGCAGGACACCGCTCCTCACTCGGCATCGCTTTCACATGACCCGCCGGACACGCCAGTTGCGGCGCGTCGCGCCTCGTCACCCCCTGCGGGGCAAGTGGTGCCGGCAACGGATACTTCGACCGCCGGGGCTGACAGGCAAGCCGCGGCCGCGACCAAGTCGGACGGACCGGAGACGGAATTCGACCCTGCCACACCCCTGCTGAGGACGGGCATCACGCCGCGGAGGGGCACCGCCAGTCCCGTCGCCGTGGAGCGGCGGCCGCTGTCAGTCTCCTCTCGTCGAACCGAACAGGGGACAGAATCCGACCTGGCGACAGGGGACGCACCGCCTGCTGCGCAGATCGGCGGTCCCCCGGACCCTGGTTCTCATGACGTGCGCCCGAAAGCCTCTCGAAAGTCGGCCGACAGGGAAGCCGACAGGCCGGGCGGCCCCGCACTACCGGATGCGGCGAAACGCGACGCCGACTCCGCCGGGACGGAGCCGGAAGGACTGGGCGAGTCGGACACTGAACATGACAATGACATCGACGCACAGCCGCCGGCGCAGGATTGGGACCTTGGAGAGCCTTGAACGAACCTCCCAACGATCTTCCGGACACCGGACGCGGCGGCATCACACTGCGCGCCCGAGATTTGCAGGGGCGCAGTCGAGGTCGCCGTTACTTGTCGGCTGACCCATTCGTCCTTCCCGCCGCGAGTCGTTCACGTTATGTTCGCTCATTATAGTGCGCCGTTCCACCCCGCAGCGACAGATTGATGACCGCGCTTTTCCGGTGCGGATGCTAGTCGAGCTGCCGTCCTCTGGGTTGGGCCGGACAGCAATCGACCTCGACGCCTGGCTGGAGCACCACCTCGGGCGAGGTGAGTATGCCTGGCACGGGGGCGGCTCGAGCCTCGGCCGCGATGCAACGGCGCTTTATTTCCGAAGTCCCGAGGATGGCCGTGTTGTTGCATACAACGATGAACACCGGCGGGACGCCGATGTCCTTTCCCTCCCACAGTCGGAACGTCTTTTCGTAATGCCCATAGAGCGCCTCTAGGGCCGTCAAGAGCTCGACAGGAAGACTGAGCGGATCAAGCGCCTTTCCCGCTGCCCGCCCCTTCTTCGGAAGCTTCTTCCCGATGTGTTCCCAAAGATTGCGGAACTTTGGTGTATCGCCTCACCGAGGTCTTCGAGATGGAACGGGAGTTTGCGGCGTTGATCGACACCGTCAGCACCCGCGCGGCGCAGCACGGTGAGGCGACCCCATGAGCCCCGTCGTTGTTGACATCAGCATCCGAGCCGCCATATACCTAAGGCACATTCGCCCCTTGGCAGTAAGCCTGTCAATCAGCATCCAATCGTGACCCCTTATCGGCGTCCAATATTGACCCCTCCGGTGCTGAGCTGGCCCGGCGCTGCGTAGTTCCCATGTAACGCAGCGGCGGCGGGCCAGCGGGGTCGCCTTTT
>NZ_JRKS01000092.1 GCF_000763805.1 Paracoccus sphaerophysae
GCGTTGCGCACCAGGGTCGCGCCGTCGCGGATCAGCGCGTTGCAGCCCGAGGCGCGGGCGTCGATGGGGTGGCCGGGGACCGCCATCACCTCGCGCCCCTGCTCGGCCGCGAAGCGCGCGGTGATGAGCGTGCCCGAGCGATGCGCGGCCTCGATCACCACGACGCCCAGGCTTAGCCCCGACACGATGCGGTTGCGGGCCGGGAAATGGCGGGCGACGGGTTCCAGCCCCAGCGGCTGTTCGGTCACCAGGCAGCCAGACACCAGGATGCGGTCGGCGAGCGCGCGGTTCTCGGCCGGATAGATGAGGTCGATCCCGCCCGCCATCACCGCGACGGTGCCAGCCTCGCAGGTCGCCTCGTGGGCGGCGGTGTCGACGCCGCGGGCCAGCCCGGCGGCCACGGTCACGCCGGCCGCGGCCAGGCCCTGAGACAGCCCGCGCGCCATCCGCAGCCCCAGGGACGAGGCATTCCGCGCCCCGATCACCCCGATCATCGGGCGCCGCAGCGCGCCAAGGTTGCCGCGGACCCACAGGATCGGCGGGGCGTCGGGGATTTCCCGCAGCAGCGCCGGATAGTCGGGCGAATCGTGGCGGATCAGCCGGGCGCCCGCCCGCCGGCCGGCGGCCAGTTCGGCCTGGGCCACGCCCTCGGGGCAGGCGGCGTAGGAGTCGATCCCGGCGGCGGCGGCGATGTCGGGCAGCGCCTGCAGCGCCGCGGTGGCCGAGCCATGTTCGGCGATCAGCCGGTGAAATGTCGCCGGTCCCACGCGGCGCGAGCGGATGAGGCGGAGGACGGCAAGATCGTCTTCCCTCGTGGTGGGTGGGGTGGGGGGGGTGTCGAAAGAAAACAACCGCTCTTGGGTCCCGGCCTCTGCCTCATCCGGGAGGATTCATCGCATGAGATTGGTTAAGAAACGGTTAGCGGCTCCGGGCAAAGGGGCAAAATTTCCGCGCGCCTCACGCGGCCGAGCCGCCGACCGTCAGCCCGCCGATCATCAGCGTGGGCTGGCCCACGCCGACCGGCACCCACTGGCCCTGCTTGCCGCAATTGCCGATGCCGGGGTCCAGCGCCAGGTCGTTGCCGACCGCCCGGATCTGCTGCAGGGCCGTCGCGCCGTCGCCGATCAGCGTCGCGCCGCGAATCGGCTCGCCGACCTCGCCGCCCTGGACGCGGTAGGCCTCGGTGCAGGAAAACACGAACTTGCCGTTGGTGATGTCGACCTGGCCGCCGCCAAAGCCGACCGCATAGATGCCGTCGCGCAGGCCCGAGAGGATCGTGGCGGGATCGTCGGTGCCGGGGTCCATCATGGTGTTGGTCATCCGCGGCATCGGCGCATGGGCGTGGCTTTCCCGACGCCCGTTGCCGGTCGGCGCGACGCCCATCAGCCGCGCGTTCTGGCGGTCCTGCAGGTAGCCGACCAGAATCCCGTCCTCGATCAAGACATTGCGCTGCGGCGGCGTGCCCTCGTCATCGACGGTGATCGAGCCGCGGCGGTCGGGCAGGGTGCCGTCATCGACGACCGTGACGCCGGGGGCGGCGACCCGCTGGCCCATCAGCCCGGAAAAGGCCGAGGCCTTCTTGCGGTTGAAATCGCCTTCCAGCCCGTGGCCCACCGCCTCGTGCAGCAGGATTCCAGGCCAGCCGGGGCCCAGCACGACGTCCATCACCCCCGCCGGCGCGGGGACCGAGCGCAGGTTCACCTGCGCGATCCGCAGCGCCTCGCGCACTACGCTTTGCCAGTGCGCCGGGTCGATCAGCCCCGATAGGCCATGACGCCCGCCGCCGCCGGCGCTGCCGGTTTCCCGCCGGGTGTTGGATTCCACGATCACCGAGACGTTCAGCCGCGCCATCGGCCGGATGTCGGTGACGATGCCGCCCTCGGGGCGCAGGATCGCGATCTCCTGCAGCGACGAGGCGAGCGAGGCGGTGACCTGCACCACCCGCGGGTCGAGATCGCGGGCATAGGCGTCGATGTCGCGCAGGGTGGCGATGCGGTCGCCGAAGGCGAGCCCCTCGACCGGGTCGGCGTCGGTGTAAAGCCGCGGCCCCGGCCCGGCCGGGGCGGGGGCGAGGACGTGGCCGCCATTGCCGACCGCGAGCCGCGCCATCGCGGCGGCGTCGCGCAGCGCGGCCTCGGTGATCTCGGTCGAATGGGCGTAGCCGGTGACCTCGCCGCGCACGGCGCGCAGGCCGAACCCCTGCGAGGCGTCATAGCCCGCGTTGCGCAGCCGGCCGTCGTCGAAGACCAGCGTCTCGCTGCGGGCGCGTTCGAGGAACAGCTCTCCGTCATCGGCGCCAGCGACGGCGTCGCGCAGGATCGACAGGGCGCGATCGGGGTCGATCAGGTCGGCAAAGGGCGCGAAACGGTCAGTCATGGGTCAGACGCAGCTAAGGGTTTTTTAGCCACAAGTCGATAGCTATGGCTTGTCGGGTGGCGACAGATGTGGTTGTGACAATCTGCCCGAGGGACGCGATGCCGCAGGCATGCGAACCTTGAAGACGCAGCGATAGTGAACGGGAAGCGACGAATGGCAAACTGGGCAAGGGGCCGCGCGACGGCGGCGCTGATGACGGCGGGCATGGCCGCGGCGAATCTGGCGACGGCCGGGACGGCCGCAGCGCAGGAAATGCTGGGCGATCTTCCGATCATCGGCAAACCCGTGCCGGGCGGGATCGGGTTCCAGCCGGCGTCGAGCCCGCTGGCGCAGGACCAGCAGTGGCTGGACCACTTCGTGCTGATCATCATCTCGGTCATCACCGTCTTTGTCTGCCTGCTGCTGCTGTGGTGCATCGTCCGGTTCAACCGCCGCGCGAATCCGGTTCCCGCGCGCTTTACCCACAACACCCCGGTCGAAGTGCTGTGGACGCTGGTGCCGGTGCTGATCCTGATGACCATCGGCATCTTCTCGCTGCCGGCGCTGTTCCGGTCGCAGGAAATGCCCGCCGACCCGGATCTGGTCATCAAGGCCATCGGCCACCAGTGGTACTGGTCCTATGAATATCCCAACGACGCGGTCGCCTTCGACGCGCTGATGCTGGCCCGCGAAGAGCTCGCCGGCGCCGGCTATACCGATAACGAATATCTGCTGGCCACCGACAACGCCGTCGTCGTGCCGGTCGGCAAGAAGGTGCTGGTGCAGGTCACCGCGACCGACGTGATTCATTCCTGGACGATCCCGGCCTTTGCCGTGAAACAGGACGCCGTGCCGGGCCGGATCGCGCAGCTGTGGTTCTCGGTCGACAAGGAGGGCGTGTATTTCGGCCAGTGTTCGGAACTATGCGGCATCAACCACGCCTACATGCCGATCGTGGTCAAGGCCGTCAGCCAGGAGAAATACGACGCCTGGCTGGCCGACGCCAAGACGACCTTTGCTGCCGACGCCTCGGACGTGCTGCCCCAGCCGGTGCGCGTCGCCTCGGCCGACTGATCGGTGACCGACATCCACGCATATGACGCGCCGGCCAGCGGCGCCGCGCCCGAGGCCGGGTTCGGCGACTATGTCGCGCTGCTCAAGCCGCGGGTGATGTCGCTGGTCGTGTTCACGGCCTTCGTGGGCCTGTTCGTTGCCCCCGTGCGTGTCGATCCGTTCATCGGCTTCTGCGCGGTGCTGTTCATCGCCCTGGGCGGCGGGGCCTCGGGCGCGCTGAACATGTGGTATGACGCCGATATCGACGCGGTGATGCACCGCACGCGCAAGCGCCCGATCCCGGCGGGCCGGCTCGCGCCCGGCGATGCGCTCGCGGTCGGGCTGTTCCTGTCCGGGCTCGCCGTTGTGATGCTGGGGCTGGCGGCGAACTGGTTTGCGGCCGCGTTCCTGGCCTTCACGATCTTCTTCTATGCCGTCGTCTATACGATGTGGCTCAAGCGCTCGACGCCGCAGAACATCGTCATCGGCGGCGCCGCGGGGGCGTTCCCCCCGATGATCGGCTGGGCCTGCGCGACCGGCGGAGTCTCGATCGAATCGCTGCTGATGTTCGCGCTGGTCTTCTTCTGGACGCCGCCGCATTTCTGGGCGCTGGCGCTGTTCATGAAGGAAGACTACCACAATGCCGGCGTCCCGATGCTGACCGTGACCCACGGCCGACACGCGACGCGGCGCCACATCTTCGTCTATACGATGGTGCTGGCGGCGTTCGCGCTGGCGCTGGGGCTGACCTCGATCGGCGGGCCGCTATACCTTGCCGTGGCGGTGGTGCTGAATGCGCTGTTCATCCACGGCGGCTGGACCATCCTGCGCCGAACCGAAGATCAGGCGGTGGCCGACGGCTATCGCGCCGAGAAATCCTTCTTCAAGCTGTCGCTGGTCTATCTGTTCGCGCATTTCGCGGCGCTGCTGGTGCAGGCGATGGCGGGGGCATGGTGATGCCGCTGCAGGCCGAACACGAGCTTCATCGCCGTCGCAGCGGCCGCAACATCGGCCTCGCGCTGGTGCTGGCGGCCTTCGTCGCGCTGGTCTTCGGCCTGTCGATCGCCAAGATCCGGCAGGGCGACCTGATGCAGGCCTTCGACCACCAGCAGCGCGCCTCGGTGCTGCCGGCCGAGCCGGCCGCCGCTGGCCCCGCGGCAAACCCGGTCGCCGCCCCCGGCACGCCCGCGGCGGCGCCCGCCGCGGCAGGGGGCAAGCCATGACCGCCCGTCCCGATCCCAACCGCAAGCTCGTCGTGCGGCTGGTCGCCCTCGTCGTGGTGATGGGCGCGCTGTCCTGGGCCGCGGTGCCGTTCTATTCCTGGTTCTGCCAGGTCACCGGCTTTGCCGGGACCACGCAGGTCGCGACCCAGGGGTCCGACAGCGTGCTCGAGGAAACCGTCCGCGTCCGCTTCGACGCCAACGTCATGTCCGACCTCGACTGGACCTTCCGGCCGATGCAGCGAGAGATGACGGTGCGCATCGGCGAGACGGCGATGGCCTATTACGAGGCAGTCAACAATTCCGACCAGGTCGTCACCGGCACCGCGAGCTATAACGTCTCGCCCGACGCTGCCGGCTATTTCTTCGAAAAGATCGAGTGTTTCTGCTTTACCGAGCAGACGCTGAAGCCCGGCGAGCGGGTCGAGATGCCGCTGACCTTCTTCGTCAGCCCCGACATGGTCGCCGACCGCGATGCCGGCCGGATCCGCGACATCACGCTCAGCTATACCTTCTTTCGGTCGGACGAACAGAAATCGGCCGCCGCCGATATGGACGTCCGTCCGGCAACCGCCATAAACTGAACCGCACACGACTTCGGGGAGAGCCGCCGCGATGGCCCACGCCAAGAACCACGACTATCACATCCTTCCGCCCTCGGTCTGGCCCTTCATAGGGTCGATCGGGGCGTTCGTGATGCTCTCCGGCGCCGTCTTCTGGATGAAGGGCATCACCCATCTGGGCCTGCCGGCGTGGACCCAGTTCGCGCTGGGTCTGCTGATGGTGCTGTACACCATGTACGGCTGGTGGGCCGACGTCGCGCACGAAGGCAACATCGGCGATCACACCCCGGTCGTCCAGATCGGCCTGCGCTATGGCGTGATCCTGTTCATCATCTCGGAAGTGATGTTCTTCGCGGCGTGGTTCTGGGCCTTCTTCAAGAACGCGCTGTACCCGATGGGGCCGGAAAGCCCGATCAAGGACGGCGTCTGGCCGCCCGAGGGCATCCACACCTTCGATCCCTGGCACCTGCCGCTGATCAACACGCTGATCCTGCTGCTGTCGGGTGTCGCCGTGACCTGGGCGCACCACGCGCTGGTTCATGATAACGATCGCAAGACCGCGCTGCGCGGCACCGTGGTGGCGGTGATCCTGGGGGTCTGCTTCACCATCCTGCAGGCCTATGAGTACAGCCACGCCCAGTTCGGGCTGGCCGACACCGTCTATGGCGGCGTGTTCTACATGGCCACGGGCTTCCACGGCTTCCACGTCATCATCGGAACCATCTTTTTGGCGATCTGCGCGATCCGCTTTGCGCGTGGCGAAATGGATTCGCGCAACCATATCGGGTTCGAGGCGGCGGCCTGGTACTGGCACTTCGTGGACGTGGTCTGGCTCTTTCTGTTCCTCGCGATCTACGTCTGGGGCCGCTGATCAGGCCTTGACCCTTTCGGGCGCGCGGGGGACACCTCGCGCGCCTTTTTCGTCTGCGGGGGATGCGATGCTGACCGGAGGATGCCAGTGCGGCGCGGTCCGCCATGCCGTCGCGGCGGTCCCCAGCCGCGTCCATGTCTGCCATTGCACCGAATGCCGCGCGCAGTCGTCTTTGGCCTTCGGCATCTCGGGCATCGTGCCGCCTGCCGCGGTGCGCCTGACCCGGGGCACCCCGCGCGTCCGGTCGCGCCGGACTGTCAGCGGCAAGGTGCTCGCCTTCGCGTTCTGCACCGATTGCGGCAGCCGCGGCTGGCATCGCAACGACCCCGACGGGCCCGAGATGTTGATCAAGGGCGGCTCGCTGGACGACCCGGTTGACCTGACCGGCGCCTCCTGCATCTGGACCCGAAGCAAGCTGCCCGGCGTGGTCAGACCGCCCGGGGTCAAGCAGTTTCCGCAGGATTACGACTGATGCGCCGCTGGCTGCTGCCGCTGGTCCTGGGGCTGATCGTGACCGCCATCCTGGCCTCGCTGGGGGTCTGGCAGCTGCGCCGGATGGCGTGGAAGACCGGCGAACTCGCCACCATCCAGCGCGGGATCGAGCAGGCCCCGGTGCCGCTGCCCGCCGTGAGCGACCCGTCGATGAAATACCTGCCGGTGATCGTCGAGGGCACCACGACCGGCGAGGAAATCCTCGTCCTGTCCGGCACCCGCGACCTGGGCGGCGGCTATAACGTCGTCTCGGCGTTCCGGACCGCCGATGGCCACCGGATCATGGTCGATCGCGGCTTCATCCCGCAGGACGACAAGGCCCGGCCGCGCCCGCCGGTGGCGCTGACCGTGGCGGGGAACCTGCACTGGCCCGACGAAAAGGGCCGCTCGACCCCCGAACCCGACCTCAGGGCCGGGGTGTGGTTCGCCCGCGAGGTGCCGCGCATGGCCGCGCATCTGGGGACCGAGCCGGTGCTGGTCGTCGCCTCGGCCGTGCGCGGCGACGATCAGGGGGTGATGGCGATGCCGCTCGACATCACCGAGATCCCGAACAACCACCTGTCCTATGCGATGCAGTGGTTTTCCTTTGCGCTGATCTGCTTCGGGATGACAATGGCGCTGGTCTGGCGTATCCGGCGGCAAGTTATCCGAGGGGAATGATGCGCTATATCTCGACCCGCGGGCAGGCCCCGGTGCTGCCCTTTGCCGAGGCGATGCTGACCGGGCTGGCCCGCGACGGCGGCCTGTATGTCCCGGAAACCGTCCCGCAGCTGACGGCCGAGGAAATCGCCACGCTCGAGGGCCTGTCCTACGAGGAGGCGGCGTTCCGCATCGTCCAGCCCTTCGTCGCAGAAAGCTTTTCCGAAACCGAACTGCGCGAGGCGATCCGCCGCGCCTACCAGGGCTTTGGCCACGCCGCCCGCGCGCCGCTGGTCCAGCTGTCCCCCGGCCATCACCTGCTGGAGCTTTTTCACGGCCCCACGCTGGCCTTCAAGGACTTCGCCATGCAGCTGATCGGGCAGCTGTTCCAGATCGCTCTGGCCCGCGAGGGCCGGCGGATCACCATCGTCGGCGCCACCTCGGGCGACACCGGCTCGGCCGCCATCGAGGCGTTCCGCGGCCTGCCCAACGTGGACGTCTTCATCCTGTACCCGCATGGCCGGGTGTCCGAGGTGCAGCGCCGGCAGATGACCACCCCGGACGACGCCAACGTCCACGCGCTGGCCATCGCGGGCACCTTCGACGACGCGCAGGCGCGGCTCAAGGACCTGTTCAACGACCATGATTTCCGCGACGGCGTGGGACTGGCCGGGGTGAACTCGATCAACTGGGCGCGGGTGCTGGCGCAGGTGGTCTATTACTTCACCAGCGCCGTCAGCCTGGGCGCGCCGCATCGCCGGGTCAGCTTCACCGTGCCGACGGGCAATTTCGGCGACATCTATGCCGGATCGGTGGCCCGCGCGATGGGGCTGCCGATCGACCGGCTGGTGGTGGCGACGAACCAGAACGACATCCTCGACCGGGCGCTGAAGACCGGCGACTACCGCGTCGGCCGGGTCGAGCCCTCGATGTCGCCGTCGATGGACATCCAGGTCAGCTCGAACTTCGAACGGGCGCTGTTCAGCGCCTATGACGGCGACGGGGCGGCGGTCGCGCAGCTGATGGACGAGCTGAAATCCGGCGGCTTCACCATCAGCCAAGGCGCGCGCGAGCATCTGGCCGGGATCTTCGACTCGGGCCGGGTGTCGGAGCCCGAGACGCTGGCGACCATCGCCCGCGTCCGCGCCGAGACCGGCGAGATCGTCTGCCCCCACACTGCCGTGGGGATCAAGGTGGCCGACGAACACCGCCAGGCGGGCACGCCGATGATCACGCTGGCGACCGCGCATCCGGCCAAGTTCCCCGATGCCGTCGAACAGGCCGTCGGCCTCCGCCCGCCGTTGCCGCCGCACATGGCGCGGCTGTTCGACCTGCCCGAGCGGGTGACCCGGGTTGAAAACGACAATGCCGCGCTTAAGTCCCTGATTCTTGAACGGAGAACGGCTTGAGCGCCCCCCTGACCACCCCCCTGACCACCCCCATGATCGACGTCCGCATCACCAC
>NZ_JRKS01000093.1 GCF_000763805.1 Paracoccus sphaerophysae
CGAGGCGGTCGGCCACGCGGTGGCCTCGGGCGCCGGCTACAAGAGCGCGCCGCGGCTCGATGCGCCGGCGACGCCCGAGCGGGTGCTGATGGCGGTGCAGCGGCTGCGGCAGGACGGCGAGGCATGATCCGGGTGCGGATCAGCGTGGGGCGCGGGGTGGACCCGCGCGAGGTCGGGGCCGAGATGATGGTGCCGATGGACGGTGCCACCGGGCCGATCTCGGGGCCCAGCGGGACGTCCATCTCTGCCTCGGTCTCGCCCCGCGCCAGCATCTGCCGGGCGCGGTCCAGCGCCATGTATTCCAGCGCCCCGCCGCCGATCGACCCGGTGGCACCGTCCATCGTCACCATCATCTCGGCCCCGACCTCGCGCGGGGTGGACCCGCGCGCCACGCTGATCCGCACCCGGATCATGCCTCGCCGTCCTGCCGCAGCCGCTGCACCGCCATCAGCACCCGCTCGGGCGTCGCCGGCGCATCGAGCCGCGGCGCGATCTTGTAGCCGGCGACCGAGGCCACCGCGTGGCCGATCGCCTCGAACACCGAAATCCCCAGCATGAAGGGCGGCTCGCCCACCGCCTTGGACCGGCGCACCGTCTCCTCGCGGTTCTCGGACCAGTCGGCCAGCGCGACGTTGAAGACCTTGGGCCGGTCCGACGCCAGCGGGATCTTGTAGGTCGAGGGCGCGTGGGTCCGCAGCCGCCCGGTCTCGTCCCAGACCAGCTCCTCGCTGGTCAGCCAGCCGGTGCCCTGCACGAAGGCGCCCTCGATCTGGCCGCGGTCCAGCGCCGGATTGATCGACCGCCCCACGTCATGCAGGACATCGGCCCGCTCGATCACGTATTCCCCGGTGAGCGTGTCCACCGAGACCTCGGCGCAGGCCGCGCCATAGGCGAAGTAGTAGAACGGCCGCCCGCGCCCCGCCTTGCGGTCCCAGTGGATCTTGGGCGTCGCATAGAAGCCCGTCGCCGACAGCGGCACGCGCGCCAGATAGGCCAGCTGCGCGACCTCGTGGAACGGGATCGCCTCGGCCCCCACCATCACCTGGTCGCGGGCAAAGCGCACCTCGGACGGCTGCACCCCGCGCGCCGCGCACAGGAACGCGACCAGACGCGCCTTGATCTTTTCGGCCGCATCCAGCGCCGCCATGCCGTTCAGGTCGGTCCCCGAGGACGCAGCCGTGGCCGAGGTGTTCGGCACCTTCTCGGTCGTCGTTTTCGTGACCTTGATCCGCGCCAGATCGACGCCGAACGCCTCGGCCACGATCTGCGCGACCTTGGTGTGCAGCCCCTGGCCCATCTCGGTCCCGCCGTGGTTCAGCTGGATCGAGCCGTCCGCATAGACATGGATCAGCGCCCCCGCCTGGTTGAAATGCGTGGCGGTGAAGCTGATCCCGAACTTGACCGGGGTCAGGGCGATGCCGCGCCGGATCGGGCTGCCCGCGGCGTCCATCGCGGCGTTGAAGTCCAGCACCGCCTGCCGCCGCGCGCCATAGTCGCAGGAAATTTCCAGCTCGGCGAAGATCCGCGGCAGGATCTGGTCCTCGACGGTCTGGTGATAGGGCGTCAGCTGGCCGTTCTCGTACAAATTCGCCTTGCGCACGGCCAGGGTGTCCTGCCCGGTGGCATAGGCGATGTCCTCGATGATCCGCTCGGCCACGATCACGCCCTGCGGCCCGCCAAAGCCGCGAAAGGCGGTGTTGCTGACGGTGTTCGTCCGCAAGGGATGCGAGCGCAGCGTGACCGCCGGATAGAAATAGGCGTTGTCGCCGTGAAACAGCGCCCGGTCGGTCACCGCCATCGACAGGTCGGCCGAAAACCCGCAGCGCGCGTACCAGTCGCCCTCGGCCGCCGTGATGCGGCCGGAGTCGTCGAACCCGACGCTGTAATCCACCACGAAGTCATGCCGCTTGCCGGTGGCGATCATGTCGTCGTCGCGGTCCGGCCGCAGCTTGACCGCGCGGCGCCACTTGCGGGCGGCGACGGCGGCCACGCAGCAGAACAGGTTCATCTGGGTTTCCTTGCCCCCGAACCCGCCGCCCATGCGCCGCACGTTGACCACGACGGCGCTGGCCGGCACGTCGAGCGCATGAGCCACCATGTGCTGCACCTCGGTCGGGTGCTGGGTCGAGGTGAACAGCGTCATCTCGTCCGCCTCGCCGGGGATCGCCAGCGCGATCTGCCCCTCGAGGTAGAAGTGATCCTGCCCGCCGATCACGAAGCGCCCGTCGATGCGCCGCGGCGCCGCCGCCAGCGCCGCGGCCGAATCGCCCCGCTGCAGGGTCATGCCGGGGACGACCAGTTCCCCGCCGGCGGCCAGCGCCTGCACCGGGTCCAGCGCATGGGGCAGGGGGTCATAGTCGATCCGCGCCAGGGCCGCCGCGCCCCGCGCCTGCTCGCGCGTCTCGGCGATCACCGCGAAGACCGGCTGGCCGTGGAACATCACCTTGCCGTCGGCGAGGATCGGGTCGTCGCCCTTGCCGATCGGGCTCACGTCATTGCGCCCCGGCAGATCGGCGGCGGTCAGCACGTCGATCACCCCCGGCGCGGCGCGAACAGCGTCGAGGTTCATCGCCCGGATCGTCCCATGCGCGACGGTGGAAAGCCCCAGATAGGCGTGCAGCGCCCCCTGCGGCAGCACCAGGTCGTCGGTGTAGTCCGCCCGCCCGGTGACGTGCAGTTCCGCCGATTCATGCGGCGTTTCGACGGCGATGCCGTGGTGTTTCATCTCAGTCCCCCACGGCGCGGTTCAGGCGGACGGGCGCCTCCAGCCCGGCCTGTTCCAGCCAGAAGCGGCGAAAGAAGTTCGCGGCGACCGCGTGGCGATAGGCCAGGCTGGCGCGAAAGTCGCTGAGCGGATTGAAATCCTGCGCCACGGCACGGGCGGCGGCTTCGAAGGTTTCGGCCGCAAAGGGCTGGCCGATCAGGGCATTTTCGGCGTGGCGTGCCCGCTTGGACACGCCCGCCATGCCACCGAAGGCGACGCGGGCCGTGACGATGCGGTCGTCCCGCACCTCGACCCGGAACCCCGCCGCGACGGCGGAGATGTCGGCCGAGGCGCGCTTGGACAGCTTGTAGGCGGCGAGGATCGCGCCGCCCGTCTTCGGGATCACGATGGTTTCCAGGAACTCGCCCGGCGCGCGGTCCTGCTTGCCGTAGTCGATGAAGAAATCCTCCAGCGCGATCTCGCGCCGGGTTTCCCCGTGGCGCAGCACGATCCGCGCCCCCAGCGCGATCAGCAGCGGCGGCATTTCCCCGATGGGCGAGCCGTTGGCGATGTTGCCGCCGATGGTGCCGGCGTTCCTGATCTGCCAGCCGCCGATGCGCAGGACGTAGTCCTCGACCCCGGGGAAATGCGCCGCGATAACCGGGGCGAACTCGGAATAGGTGATGCCCGCGCCGATGCGGATCGCGTCGGGGGTTTCCTCGATCTCTTTCATCAGATGACCCACGAAGATCGCGGGAGAGATCGGCCGCATCATCTTGGTCACCCACAGCCCGACATCGGTGGCGCCCGCGACGATGGTGGCCTGCGGATTGGCGGCGAGCACGGCGGCGAACTGATCGGTATCGGCGGGGACGACCGCGCGTTCCATATTATGGAACGGCGTTTCGCCGTCGGGTCCCGCGCCCCGTCCCACATTGCGGAACACGTCCGCCCCCGGCGGGATCGCGGCCAGCTTGGCGGTCACCGCCGCCCGCTCGACCGCCAGCGCGTCCTGCATCTGCCCGCCCGCGCGCCCGGCGGCCAAGGCGGCGCGGACGATCGGCTCATACCCCGTGCAGCGGCACAGATTGCCCTGCAACGCGGTTTCCACCTGCACCACGTCGGGCGCGGGGTTTTCCATCCACAGCCCATACAGCGCCATCACGAAGCCCGGCGTGCAGAAGCCGCACTGGCTGGCGTGGTGCTCCACCATCGCGCGCTGCACCGGGTGCAGCCCGCCATCGGGGCCCTTCAGATGCTCGACGGTGACGATGTGGCAGCCGTGGCAGGCGGCGAGGAAGCGGATGCAGGCGTTCACCGGCTCGTAGACCAGCGCGCCGCCGTGCAGCCGCCCGGCCACCACGGTGCAGGCGCCGCAGTCGCCCTCGGCGCAGCCCTCCTTGGTGCCGGTCAGGCCACGACCCAGCCGCAGGAAATCCAGCAGCGTGTCGCCGGGGCCGGCCTCGGTCAGCACGATCTCGGTGTCGTTCAGCAGAAAGCGGATCGGGGCATCGGTCATCGGTCGGTCCTGCGGGGATGCGCGCGGCGGCTGGACCGGCGCGCCGGGCAATCGTGGGCGCGGCTTCATCCTGAGGCAAGCCCGGCCTTGCGCAAAGCGCCATTAGGCGTGAACAGTTTACGCCGATTGCGAAGGAAATGCCGCCGATGTCCTACCTGGAAAGCCTGCGCGTGTTCATCCGGGTGGTCGAACTCGGCTCGATCACCGCCGGCGGGCGGGACATGCGGCTGTCGCCCGCCGCGTCGTCGGCGCGCATCCGCGACCTGGAAAACCGCTATGGCGCGCGGCTGCTGAACCGCACCACCCGCACCCTGACCACGACCGAGATCGGGCAGGTGCTGTATGACAATGCACGGCGGGTGCTGGCCGCGCTGGACGATGCCGAGGCGGCGGTGGCGGCCGTGTCGGGCACCCCGCAGGGCATCGTCAGGGCGGCAGCGCCGCTGGTCGCGGGGCGGCGGCTGGTCGCCCCGCTGGTGCCGCGCTTTACCGCCGACAACCCCGAGGTGCAGGTGCGCCTGCGGCTGACCGACCGGGCCGTGAACATCGTCGAGGAAGGGATCGACGTCGCCTTCTACCTGGGCCAGCCCGAGGATTCGACGCTGATCCGGCGCAAGATCGACGACTGCCCGCGGGTGCTGGTCGCCGCGCCCGACTATCTGGCCCGCCACGGCACCCCGCAACTGCCCGAGGATCTCAAGCGCCACAACTGCCTGCTGCTGCGCTTTCCGCGCTCGCCCGAGTATTACTGGGTGCTGGAGGGCCCGGCCGGGCCGATCAAGCTGATGGTCGCGGGCCGGTTCGACACCGACAACGGCGCGGTGCTGACCGACTGGGCGCTGGACGGGGCGGGCGTCGCCAACCGGCCGCGCTATGAGGTCGCAGCCGACATCGCCGCCGGGCGGCTGGTCGAGTTGCTGCCCGAGACCCCGCCGATGGCCGCCGAGTTCGGCATCCTGACCCCGCATCGCGAGTTGCAGGACCTCAAGCTGCGCCGCTTCATCGACTTTGCCGCCCGCGCGCTGAAAGGCGCGGTCACCGGCGCGCCGCCGCGCGCGGCGGAGCAGCGCGGGACGCCGGTGACACCGCCGCCGCCGCCCGAGTCGTGACGCGCATTACCCGCGCGCGCCGCTGGCGAACCACGCCCGGATCGCGGCGCGCTCTTCGGGCTCCATGAAGCTCACATTGGCGGGGGGCATGGCGTCGGTCAGCCCCGACTGCACGAAGATTTCGCGCGCGGCGCGGGCGATCTGGGCGTCAGTTTCCAGCACGATCCGGCGCGGCGCGGTGGCGATGCCGTCCCAGCTGGGCTCGGCCGCGTGGCACATGGAACAGCGCCCCAGCACGATGTCGCGCACCTGCTCGAAATGCGGGTCGGCGGTCAGGCGGGCCTGCGCGGGGGTCAGGCGTTCCTCCGCGGGCAGGCGCTGGGTGCCCAGCGAGGACAGCCAGACGCAGGCCAGGAACAGCGCCACGGTGACGCCCCAGGTCCACCAGGGCCACGCCTTGCGGGCGTGCTTGGTGTTGAAGAAATGCCGGATCGTGACGCCCATCAGGAACACCAGCGCCGCGATCAGCCAGTTGTAGCGGCTCGCGAAGGCCAGCGGATAGTGGTTCGACAGCATCAGGAAGACGACCGGCAGCGTCAGGTAGTTGTTGTGGGTAGACCGCAGCTTGGCGATCTTGCCGTATTTCGGGTCGGGCTTGCGGCCGGCCTTGAGGTCGCGCACCACGATGCGCTGGTTGGGGATGATGATCATCGCCACGTTGGCGGTCATGATCGTCGCCGTGAAGGCCCCCAGGTGCAGCAGCGCGGCGCGGCCGGTGAAGACCTGGTCATAGCCCCAGGCCATGACCACCAGCAGCACGAACAGCAAGACCATTAGCGTGGTGGGGTTCTCGCCCAGCGGGCTCTTGCACAGGAAATCATAGATCACCCAGCCCACGACCAGCGAGCCGGCCGAGATCAGGATCGCCTGCCACGGCGCCAGCGCCCATTTCGCCGGGTCGATCAGGAACAGCTCGGACTGCGCCCAGTACAGCACCGCCAGCATCGCGACCCCGGTCAGCCAGGTCGCGTAGCTTTCCCATTTGAACCAGGTCAGGTGTTCCGGCATCCGCGCCGGCGCGACCAGGTACTTGGTGATGTGGTAAAAGCCGCCGCCGTGGACCTGCCATTCCTCGCCATGCGCGCCCTCGGGCAGGCCCGGGGCCTTTTGCAGGCCCAGGTCCAGGGCGATGAAATAGAAAGACGAGCCGATCCAGGCAATGGCGGTGACGACGTGCAGCCAGCGGATCGCGAAGGCGGACCAGTCGTGCAGGATGATGGGGTCCATGGCTCAGCTTCCCCGATAGGTCGAAAAGCCGTAGGGCGAGACCAGCAGCGGCACGTGATAGTGGCTGTCCTCGGCCATGCCGAAGCGGATCGGCACCTCGTCCAGGAAGCGCGGCTGCGCGGCCTCGTGGCCCTGCGCGTCCAGCCAGGCGCCGACATGGAACACCAGCTCATAGCGGCCGGGGCGGAAATCGCCCTGCGCCAGGATCGGCGCGCCGGTGCGGCCGTCCGCGTTGGTGACCGCCTCGGCCAGCTTGCGGCGGTCCGCGCCGTCGGCGCCCTCAAGCGCCCACAGCGTGATCCGCATCCCCGCCGCCGGCTGCCCGCCCGCGGTATCCAGCACATGGGTCGTCAGGAACCCCGGCATCGCGCCCCCCTTGATCTGTCCGCTCTTGTCAAATCGGTATGCAATGGCATTCCTTGCCTCTTATCGCAGGATCGCCGCCGCACAATACGGCGAGACAGCATACAGCATATCGTTTTGCCTAAAGATCGCGCCTGCGGGGCGCGGAAAGCCGAGGAAAGAAGATGACCGATCGCGCCACCGGGGACCGGACGATCCGGGCCGAGACGCTGACCGCCGACGCCTTCGCCCCCTGGGGCGAAGTGCTGGAGACGGCGGGCGCGCCCGACCGGATCATCAACGAGGGCCGCTGCGGCCGCTGGCACGACCGGGCCCGGCTGGACGCGGCGCCGGTGGGGGTGTCGCTGTTCCGCTCGGGCTCGGTGCGGCTGCCCTATGCGTTCCGGCTGGTGGAACGGCATCCGCTGGGCTCGCAGGCCTTCATCCCGATGACCGAGCATCCGTTCCTGGTCATCGTCGCCCCCGACGAGGCCGGCGTGCCGGGCCGCCCGCGCGCCTTCCTGACCGCGCCGGGACAGGGCATCAACCTCGCCCGCGGGGTGTGGCACGGGGTGCTGACCCCGCTGGCCGATCCGGGCCTGTTCGCGGTGGTGGACCGCTGCGGCGAGGGGCCGAATCTCGAGGAATACCGCTGGGATGCAGACTGGACGGTGGTCGCGGGGTAGCGGTGCGAGGGTGGGGGAGGATGGTGCTGTGAGAGAGGATTGAACTCTCGACCTCTCCCTTACCAAGAAAGCGGTTCACCCGAAACACCCTGCAAATCGCCTGAACTCGACCTCGCTCAAGGGGCCGATGTTCCCGTCCCGTTCACGCATAGCTGTGCGGAAACTGTGCGGGCCGAGGCAAACGAAAACCCCGGCGCGCTGGCGGGCGCAACCGGGGCTGATCTGCGTGGTCGTGTCGATGCCAACTATACCCTGACACGCCGGGCGGCTGCAATAGCCTTGGCCGATGCCGCGGCGGATTGTCCGCCGGAAATCCGCGCCCGGCTGCTGGAGCGGCTGTTGGACCAGTTCCGCCCCGCCTGGCCGGTTCCAGCCTTCATGGGGCGGGTCATGGAAGAAGCCGGGTTCTGGGCCGACATGGCTTCGCGGGCCGAGCTGAAAGCCTATGCGCTCGCCTGCTACCGCCGGATGCCGCCGCAGGATCGGGTCGCCTTCATCGACTATCTGGCGAAGGGGGCGGCGTGATGGGCTGCGCGGTTCACGACATGTGGCTGTCCCGCCAGATTGGGCCGTTCGTGGTGGACTTCTACCCGGACCCCGAGGGCGAAGGCGTCACCCTCTACATCTGGAAGAACGAACACCGGGACACCGGATATTCGGTCGGCTGTAAGAACCGGGATCAGGTTCGGGCCGTGATTGCCGAGGTGGAGGCGGTCGCGCGATGA
>NZ_JRKS01000094.1 GCF_000763805.1 Paracoccus sphaerophysae
CCCCCGAGTCCACCGCCCAGTCCGCCGCTGCCGCCGCCCATGGGCACCTGGAAGGTCACGTTGGAGGTGTCGATGGGCGCCCCCTTGTAGTGCATCACGATGCCCGGGAACAGGATCACCACCCCGATCATCACGATCTGGATCAGTACGAACGGCACCGCGCCCCAATAGATCTGGCCGGTGCGCACCGGCTCCATCATCAGCCCGGTGACCTTGTCCTTGTAGGGCACCTTCGGCGCGACCGAGCGCAGGAAGAACAGTGAGAATCCGAAGGGCGGGTGCATGAACGAGGTCTGCATGTTCACCCCAAGGATCACCCCGAACCAGATCAGGTCGATGCCCAGCTTGTCGGCGGCCGGGGCCAGCAGCGGGACGATGATGAAGGCCAGCTCGAAGAAGTCGAGGAAGAAGGCCAGCAGGAACACCAGGATCGAGACGACGATCAGGAACCCGTATTCCCCGCCCGGCAGCGAGGTCAGCAGATGCTCGACCCAGATATGGCCGTTCACCCCGTAGAAGGTCAGCGAGAACACCCGCGCGCCGACCAGGATGAACATCACGAAGGCCGACAGCCGGGTGGTCGAGGCCAGCGCCTGCGGGATCACTCCGCCGCCCAGCCGGCCCTTGAGACCGGCGAGGACCAGCGCCCCGACCGCGCCCATCGCGCCGCCCTCGGTCGGCGTGGCGATGCCCAGGAAGATGGTGCCCAACACGAGAAAGATCAGCGCCAGCGGCGGGATCAGCACAATGATGACCTGCTGCGCCAGCCGACTCATGGCGTTGATGCCCAGCCGCTTGTCGGCCAGCGCGACCAGATAGAGCGCGATGATCGCCAGCGCCGCCGCCAGGATGTCGGCATTGGCGCCCTGGGTCGGGTGCATCCAGTGCCACAGCACATAGAACAGCCCCGCCCCCGCGGCGAGCGCCACGATCAGCGACGTCACGCCCGAGCCCAGCGTGCGCGCCTCTTTCGGCAGCGCCGGCATCGACTCGGGACGGACGATCGACATGACGAAGACATAGGCCATGTAGAACCCGGTCAGGATCAGGCCGGGGATCATCGCGCCCTTGTACATGTCGCCCACCGACCGGCCCAGCTGGTCGGCCAGCACGATCAGCACCAGGCTGGGCGGAATGATCTGCGCCAGCGTGCCCGACGCCGCGATCACGCCCGAGGCGATCCGACGGTCATAGCCATAGCGCAGCATGATCGGCAGCGAGATCAGCCCCATGGCGATGACGCTGGCCGCGACGACGCCGGTGGTGGCCGCCAGCAGCGCGCCGACGATGATGACCGCATAGGCGAGACCGCCCCGGATCGGGCCGAACAGCTGGCCGATCGTGTCCAGGAGGTCCTCGGCCATGCCGGATTTTTCCAGCACGATCCCCATGAAGGTGAAGAACGGAATCGCCAGCAGCGTCTCGTTGCTGAGCAGCCCCCACAGCCGCTCGGGCATCGCGTAGAGCAGGTTCCAGCTGAGGTTGATCTCGTTCGACAGCGGCGCCAGCTCGACGCCGATGATGAAGAACAGCAGCCCGTTCGCGGCCAGCGCAAAGGCGACCGGATAGCCCAGCAGCAGGAACACCACCAGGCTGGCGAACATGATGGGCGCCATGTTGTGCGCGATCAGCTCCATCATGTGCGGGGGCTCCGGCCGGTATAGTTGCGGTTGTGGTCAAGCGGATGGTCGATCATCTGGTCGGTGACCGGATGGTCCGGGCTGGCAAAGCCGGTTTCGGCCAGCAGCGCCTCGTCGATCTCGACCGCCGGCGTGTGCGAGGACACATGCGCCTGGGTGTCGGGGATGATGCCGCGCATCACCGCGATCTTCTTGATGATCTCGGAGATGCCCTGGAAGAACAGCAGCACGAAGCCCGCCAGCAGCAGCGCCTTGGCCGGCCACAGGATCAGCCCGCCCGCGTTCATCGAGCGTTCGCCCGAGGCGATCGAGCGCTGCAGCCACGGCACCATCAGCCAGATCATCAGGATCACGAAGGGCATCAGGAACAACAGATGCCCGATCAGGTCGATCCAGTGCTGGGTCCGCCGCGACCGCCCGCCATAGAAGATGTCGATGCGGATATGTTCGTTTTCCAGCAAGGTATAGGCGGCGGCCAGCAGGAAGGCGGCGCCGTACAGATACCACTGAAGCTCGAGCCAGGCATTCGAGGACAGCGACCAGACCTTGCGGCTGATCGCGTTCCCCGCGCTGACGAGTACTGCGACCAGGATCAGCCAGCTGACGCTGCGGCCGATCAGCGTGTTGGCGCGGTCGATGCCGCGTGACAGGGCCAGAAGGCCGCCCATTTCCGTGTCCCCCCCTTGAGCCGCCGCTGTTCATGCCCAGGGGCATATTCGCGGCTTGTATAGGGGTGGGGTATGGCTGAGGTGCCCCCGCCCGGTCAAGCATTTCCGCATGGCGCGGCCGGTCGCGCCGCAAGGCGGCGAGGCCGGGCGGGCGGGAGCGTTCCGGCGCCTTCGGCGGGGATATTTGGGCAAAGAAGAATTCCTGTCCGCGCGGGGATTGACCGGCCAGATGGGGGCGGTCATCTGAGAGGCCGTTGCACCGACCGGATTGCCGATGCCTCCCTTCGATCCCCGCCCCATGCCCAAGAGCTTTCGTGACCGCTGGGCGGCGCTGCGGAACGTGCCGCCGTTCCTGCTGCTGGTGTGGCGCGCGGGGCCGGGGCTCGCCATCGCTACCGCGGCGCTGCGGCTCACCCGGGCGCTGATCCCGGTGGCGACGCTGTGGGTCGGCAAGCTTATCGTCGACGAGGTGGTGCGGCTGACCGGCCTGCCGGATGCCCCCGACACCATCCGCGCCTGGTGGGATGCGGGGCTCGCCGCCGGCATCGGCTGGCTGCTGGCGGCCGAGTTCGGCCTGGCGATCGCGCAGGACATCCTTACCCGCCTGATCGGGCTGGTGGACAGCCTGCTGTCCGAGCGGCTGACCAACGACCTGTCCACCCGGCTGATGGACCATGCGGCGACGCTGGACCTGGAAGATTTCGAGGACGCCGTATTTCAGGACAAACTGGATCGCGCCCGCCGCCAGACCGTCTCGCGGAATTCGCTGATGGGGCAGGTGTTCTCGCAGCTGGAGAACCTGGTCACGGTGGTCACCTTTGCCGGCGGGCTGGTGGCCTATAACCCGCTGCTGGTGGTGCTGCTGATCCTGACCCTGATCCCGGCCTTTCTGGGCGAGGCGCATTTCAACGCCCGCGCCTATTCGCTGGATTACGGCCGCACCCCTGAACGGCGCGAGATGGACTATGTCCGCCAGATCGCCGCCTCGTCCGAGACCGCGAAGGAGGTCAAGCTGTTCGCGCTCGACCGGTTCCTGCGCGACCGCTATCTGACGCTGGCGCGGCGCTTCTATGCCCAGAACCGGGCGGTGGCGCAGGCGCGCGCGGCCTGGGGGGCGCTGTTTTCGGGCCTGGGCACGCTTGGCTATTACGCGGCCTATGTCTGGATCTTGGCGCAGACCGTGACCGGGCACCTGACCCTGGGCGACCTGACCTTTCTGGCCGGGTCGTTCCAGCGGCTGCGGACGCTGATGTCGAACCTGCTGACCTCGTTCAGCCAGGTCGCCGCGCAGGCGCTGTATCTGGACGACCTGTTCGCCTTCTTCCAGGTCGAGCCCGAGATCGCCTCGCCCGCCGACCCCCTGCCCGTCCCCGACCCGATCCGGCAGGGCTTCGTGTTCGAGAATGTGGGCTTTCACTATCCGGGCAGCGAGCGCTGGGCGGTGCGGGGGCTGAACTTCACGTTCCATGCCGGCGAGACGCTGGCGCTGCTGGGCGAGAACGGCGCCGGCAAGACCACGCTGGTGAAGCTGCTGGCGCGGCTTTACGACCCCGACGAGGGGCGCATCCTGCTGGATGGGCGCGACCTGCGCGACTATGACTTGGACCAGCTGCGCGGGGCGATGGGGGTAATCTTTCAGGATTTCGTCCGCTTCAACCTGTCCGCGCGCGACAACATCGCTGTCGGCCGGATCGACGCGCGCGAGAACATGGCGCGGGTCGAGACCGCCGCCGAGCGCGCCCTGGCTGACCGGGTGATCGCCAAGCTGCCGGCGGGCTATGACCAGATGATCGGCAAGCGTTTTGCCAACGGGGTCGAGCTGTCCGGCGGAGAATGGCAGAAGATCGCCATCGCCCGCGCCTACATGCGCGACGCGCAGGTGCTGATCCTGGACGAGCCGACCGCCGCCTTGGACGCGCGGTCCGAATACGAGGTCTTTCAGCGCTTCAAGGAGCTGTCCTCGGGCAAGACCGCGGTGCTGATCTCGCACCGGTTTTCCTCGGTGCGGATGGCCGACCGGATCCTGGTGCTGGAGGGCGGCCGGGTCGAGGCTCAGGGCACCCACGAGGAACTGCTGGCCGAGGACGGGCGCTATCGCGAGCTGTTTGACTTGCAGGCGGAGGGGTATAGGTGAAACTATTCAAGCAGCCCGCAAGCAGCGGCCAGTTCCCGGCCAAATTGGGTCAAACGAATCCTAAACTCAACTCCAGCGCCGCCAATTGCGCTCTTCACGATTTGCGCCGGAGGGCTGCTTTTCTTCTCTTGTTCTTTGATATAGTTTTCGATCCAAGCGCTCTGCTGGTCAAGAACACGTTCAATATTCCCGCGCGCTATATCTTTCGAGGTAGGAAACGAATGAAATCTTGCCGGTATCTGCTCAACCATTCCCACCCTATGCAAGTTCAACGCTCCGCCGTCGGTTAATTCCCCGAGAAGATGCCAGTCGTCAGCGCGGTCTAAAATCTGTTGAATGGTCTCCTGACGAAATTTTTGATTTCTCTCCGCCGCTTGCTCGAGGGCGGTTTTTTCACTGTCAGTTAATGAGGACCAGTCTTGAACCTCTAGTTTCACTACTAGGGAACGCAATTGGCGCTCCTTCATTTCGGCGAACGAGAGAAGCGCCAGTATTCGCGCATCCTGTGCGGACATGCTCTGCAAAACGCTCGTATAAGCTCGCTGAACTGTTGTATTATTGTTTGGGTTAAGCGCCTCAGCAAACAGGCCCGTCCAGAGATTTCGCACCACGTCGTCTTCTGAAAGAGAAATTCCCTCAATTAATACGTGCAGATCTTCTTCACTCGGTGGGATAACGCCACCTATTTCTATTCTTTTTTGCTCTAGTTTTTTTGCCAGCTCGCTGAACCCCTTCTGCACGTTGGCCAGCCTTTTGATCTTTATTTTATCGCCTAAGATTCCGAGGCTGTCGCCGAGCATAATTCCTAGCTCTTGGGCGGGCTTTGTAAGTAAAGCGCGAAGCGCATCGCCAAGCGCAGCATCGATCGCCTTGCCGACAGTAACAGTTACTTTAACATTTGCGCGCGATTCGTCATTAGACATTCCCGAAGTTCTCCACCCACGCCACCAGCCGCGGCAGGCACACCCGCTTGAGGTCATAGCCCTCGACGATCGTCCGCCGCGCGGCCTCCCCCAACCGCGCCGCATCGGGATCGCCCGCCAGCCCCCGGATCAGCGCTGCCTCCAGCGCCTCGCGGTCAAAGAACCCGACCAGCCTCCCGTTCTCGCCGTCGCGGATCAGTTCGCGCACCGGCTCGGTGTCCGAGGCGACGATCAGCTTGCCCGCCGCCATCGCCTCGGTCAGCGACCAGGACAGCACGAAGGGGTAGGTCAGGTAGCAATGCGCCCGCGCCACCTGCAGCGGCGACAGATAGGTCGGATAGGGTACGCGGCCGAGGAAATGCACGCGGCTCAGGTCCAGACGGTCGCCCACCTCGGCCAGCATCCGCGCCTTCCACGTCTCGGCGTCCTTGGGCTTGGCACCATAGCTGACCCCGTCGCCGCCGACCAGCACCACCTGCGCCTGCGGCCGCGCCGCCAGCACTGCGGGCAGCGCGCGCATGAAGACGTGAAAGCCGCGATAGGGTTCCAGCGAGCGGCTGACATAGCTCAGCACCTCGTCGCCGGCGCGCAAGGTGCGGCCGCCGGGCAGGGTCAGCGTCGCCTCGGGGTTCGGGCGCACGATGCCGGTGTCGATTCCGTCATGGATCACCGTCAGCTTCCGGCGCAGCTCGGGCGGAAAGCTGTCGGCCTGATAGCGGGTCGGCGCGAGCCCCGCATCGGCCTGCACCAGCCCCTGGATCAGATGCGCCGAGCGGGCGATGGTCGAGACCCGCCCCTCGTCGGTGCCCGGCGAGAATTCAGAGTCGAAGCCCACGTCCTGGCCGCGGGTGCGATACATCAGCTCGGCATAGACCAGCAGCTTCGCCTCGGGCCAGATCTCGCGCAGGAACAGCGTTTCGCCCCAGCCGGAATGGCCGACGATCAGGTCGGGCGCGTAGCCGTGCCGGTCGCGCAGGGCCCGCGCGCCGCGGGCGGCGAGCCAGCCGCGCTCGGCCATCTCGGCATAGGTCCGGCCCAGCCCCGCGACCTTGGTTTCCGGCGGCGAGGCGTATTTCACCACCTGCACGGGCGGGGGGCGCTGGTTCTTTTCGTCGGTCATCGCCATGACCTGATGCCCGCGGGCGGCCAGCGCCGGCGCCAGATGCGGAAACTGGCCAGGGAAATTCTGGTGCACGAACAGGATCTTCATCCGTGGTGGTCCCGGAAGGCGGCCTCCATCAGCGCGCGGGTATAGTCGGTCTGCGGCGCGTCGAAGACCTGCGCGGTGGTGCCCTGTTCGACCACTTCGCCCGCGCGCATCACCATGATCTGGTGCGACATGGCGCGCACCACGCGCAGGTCGTGGCTGATGAACAGGAAGGCGAGCCCGTATTTCCGCTGCAACCCGCGCAGCAGTTCGACGATCTGCACCTGCACGGTCATGTCGAGCGCGCTGGTCGGTTCGTCCAGCACCACGACCTTGGGCCGCAGGATCATGGCGCGGGCGACCGCGATCCTCTGCCGTTGCCCGCCGGAAAATTCATGCGGATAGCGGTCCATCGCGGCGGGGTCCAATCCAACCTCGGCCATGATCTCGGCCACCATCCGGCGCGGGTCGCGGCCCTTTTCGACGCCGTGGACGCCCAGCCCTTCGGCGATGATCTGGCCCACGGTCATCCGCGGCGACAGGCTGCCATAGGGGTCCTGGAAGACGATCTGCATGTCGCGGCGCAGCCGGCGCAGGGCGCGGCCGGACAGGCCCGAGATGTCGCGGCCCATGAAGATGATCGGCCCGCGGCTTTCGATCAGCCGCATGATCGCCAGCGCCAGGGTGGTCTTGCCCGACCCGGATTCGCCCACGATGCCCAGCGTCTCGCCCGCCCGCACCGACAGGGTGGCCCTATTCACCGCCTTGATATGGCCCACGGTGCGGCGCAGGAAGCCGCGCTTGATCGGGAACCAGACCTTGAGGTCGCGGGTCGCCACGATCTCGGGCGCGGCGGGGTCGATCGGCTCGGCGATGCCCTTGGGCTCGGCGGCCAGCAGCCTGCGGGTATAGGGGTGCCGGGGGTTGGCGAAGATCTGCGCCACCGGCCCCTGCTCGACGATCTCGCCGCCCTGCATCACGCAGACCCGGTCGGCGATGCGGCGCACGATGCCCAGATCGTGGCTGATGAACAGCATCGACAGGCCCTCGTCACGCTTCAGATCGGCCAGCAGGTCGAGGATCTGCGCCTGGATGGTCACGTCCAGCGCGGTGGTCGGTTCGTCGGCGATGAGCAATTCGGGCCCGTTCGCGAGCGCCATCGCGATCATCACCCGCTGCCGCTGGCCGCCCGACAGCTGGTGCGGATAGTCCTGCAGCCGGCTTTCCGGGTCGCGGATGCCGACCCTCGTCAGCAGGTCCACGATGCGCGTCCGCGCCGCGGCGCCGCTGAGCCCCTGGTGCAGCGACAGGCTTTCGGACAGTTGCCGCTCGATCGTGTGGAGCGGGTTCAGCGAGGTCATCGGCTCCTGGAAGATGAAGCTGATGTCGTTGCCGCGGACGGCGCGCAGCCGGGATTCCGGCGCGTCGATCATCTCGGCGCCTTCATAGCGCACGCTGCCGCCCAGTTCCGCCGCGTCGCCCAGCAGGCGGACGGTGGACAGCGCCGTGACCGATTTGCCCGACCCGGATTCGCCGACCAGCGCCACCGTCTCGCCCCGGTTCACGGTAAAGCTGACGCCCTTGACGGCCTGGGTCACCCGGCCCTCGTTGCGGAAGGAAACGGTGAGGTTGCGGACGTCCAGCACGGTTTCGGCGTCGCCGCCGGACCGGGGGTTTTCCACCCCCGGACCCCGGGAGGATAATTCGGACCGCCCGAGG
>NZ_JRKS01000095.1 GCF_000763805.1 Paracoccus sphaerophysae
CCCGGATCGAGATCGAGAAGCTGGCCGATCACTGGGAGCAGCGGCTCGAGGCGGCGCGGTTCTTCTTTCCGCCGGACAAGGCAGCCTCGATGCGGCTGACCCTGCGCAACCTGTGGGCGCGGCTGCCGCTGACCCGGGCCGACGTGCAGATCTTTCACGGCGTGATCCGGCAGATGGCCTGGGCGGCGCAGAACCGCGACTCGCGGCGAGATTGACCTTTCCGTCCCCCGCGGCCAATGTCCGCGCCGATTCATGCAAGGGACAATCATGGCCAAGCGCCCGATCTTTCAGGAGGTGTCCGCGCCGGCGTCCTCCGCCCCGGTTCCGGCCGGAAACCTGATCGACAGCGCCCCGCGCGGCGCCCGCGGGGCGATCCGGGCATGGCTGATCGTCCTGTTCGTGATGGTCGCCGCGATGATCGCGGTGGGCGGGGCGACGCGCCTGACCGGGTCCGGCCTGTCGATCACCGAATGGAAGCCGGTGACCGGCGTGCTGCCGCCGCAGGGCGACGCCGCCTGGACGGCCGAGTTCCAGAAATACCAGCAGATCCCGCAGTTTCAGGCCGACAACCCGACGATGGACCTGGCCGGGTTCAAGCGCATCTACTGGTGGGAATGGGCGCACCGCCTGCTGGGCCGCGCCGTCGGGCTGGTCTGGGCGGGCGGGTTCCTGGTATTCTGGCTGACCCGCCGCATCCCGCCGGGCTGGACGCCGCGGCTGCTGACGCTGGGCCTGCTGGGTGGGCTGCAGGGCGTGATCGGCTGGTGGATGGTCAGTTCCGGGCTGGTGGCCGGGATGACATCGGTCGCGTCCTATCGGCTGGCGGTGCACCTGGGGCTGGCCTTCGCCATCCTCGGGCTGATCGCCTGGTACTGCCTGCAGCTGTCGCGCACCAAGGCCGCCCTGCTGCGCGCCCGGCGCGCCGGCGAGCCAAAGCTGTTTTCCATGTCGACCGGCCTCATGCATCTCGCCTTCGTGCAGATCCTGCTGGGCGCGCTGGTTGCCGGCATCGACGCCGGGCGGCAATATACCGGCTGGCCCCGGATGGGCGGCGAGTGGATCCCGGCGGCGATCTGGGACCCCGCCCTAGGATGGCGCAACTTCTTTGAAAACGCAGCCACCGTGCAGTTCACCCACCGCATGGTCGGCTATCTGCTGGCGGTCTTCGCCGTCGTCGTCTGGCTGCGCGCCCGCCGCTCGCCGCACCCGGTGACCCGTGGCGCCTTCACTGTGATGATCGCGGCCGTCGCCTTCCAGGTCGTGCTGGGGATCGTCACCGTCATGCACGGCGCCCCCCTGGCCGAGGCGCTGGCCCACCAGCTGGGCGCGGTGGCGCTGTTCGTGCTGATCATCCGCGCCCGCCATCACGCCCGCTATCCCTATGAAACCAGCGTCCGGGGGACCATCCGATGACTGCCGATACCAGCTTTGGCCCCAACGCGGCGATGGCCGACCTGATGGAATTCCAGCGCCAGACCGAGGCGCTGTCGTCGGTGTCGGAACGGCTGGTCTGGGACCAGGAAACCATGATGCCCCGCGGCGCCGCCGAGCAGCGATCCGAGGAGCTCGCCGCGATGGAGGCGGTGCTGCACGAGCGCCGCACCGATCCGCGCATCGGCGAATGGCTGGACGCCGCCGACCCGGAAACCCCGCGCGAGGAACGCATCCTCGCGCTGATCGCCCGCGATTTCGCCCGCGCCAGCGCCATCCCCGCCGACCTGGCGACCGAGATCGCGCGCCAGACCAGCCTCGCGCAGGGGATCTGGGCGGCGGCGCGGGCGAATGACGCGCCGCAGGACTTCCTGCCTACGCTCGATCACGTCGTGGTGCTCAAGCAGGACGAGGCCAACGCGCTGGTCGCGGCGGGCTTTGGCGGCGGCGATCTCTATGACGCGCTGCTGGACGATTACGAACCCGGCGCCACCCAGGCCGAGCTGGCGGCCCTGTTCGACACCATGCGCCCCCGGCTGGTGGCGCTGCGCGAGGATATCCTCGGCGCCCCCGACCAGCCCGCGGCGCTGGAAGGCCGGTTCCCGCAGGAGATGCAGCTGCGGCTGGCGCGGGCCTGCGCCACGGCCTTCGGCTATGACTGGAACCGCGGCCGAATGGACATGGCGGTGCATCCGTTTTCCTCGGGGCGCTGGCAGGACAGCCGCATCTCGACCCGGGTGGTCGAGGCCGATCCGTTCAACTGCATCTATTCGACCATCCACGAGGTCGGCCATTCCAGCTATGAGCTGGGGATCGACCCCGACCACGCCTTTACCCCGCTGGGGCGCGGCGTTTCGATGGGGGTGCATGAAAGCCAGTCGCGCATCTATGAAAACCAGATGGGCCGCGGCCGGGCCTTTGCCGGCTGGCTGCACCAGCGCATGTCCGACATGATGGGGGGGCTGTCGATCGACGACCCGGACGCCTTCTATCGCAGCGTGAACCGCGTCGTGCCGGGCTATATCCGCACCGAGGCCGACGAGGTGCAGTACAACCTGCACATCATGATGCGCTTTGACCTGGAACGCGACCTGATCGCCGGCCGGCTGGCGGTCGACGACCTGCCCGAGGCGTGGAACGCCCGCTTCCTCAAGGACTTCGGCGTGGCCGTGGACCGTCCGGCGAACGGGATGCTGCAGGACGTGCACTGGTCGGTCGGGCTATTCGGCTATTTCCCGACCTATGCGCTGGGGAACGTCTATGCCGGCTGCCTGAACCAGGCGATGCGCGCCGCGGTGCCGGAACTGGACGAATCGCTGGCCCGCGGCGAGGCCGATCCCGGCGTCGAATGGTTGCGCGAGAACCTGCAGCGCCACGGCGGGCTGTACGAGCCCCGCCCGCTGATCGAGCAGGCGACCGGCGCCCCCGTCTCGCCCGAGCCGCTGCTGACCTACCTGGAAGAAAAGTTCGGCGCGATCTACGGGCTGTAACGCTTCTTCTTTGCCGAAATATCCCCGCCGGAGGCGCCGGAACGGTCCGGCGAGAGCAGCCTCGCAGCCCTAAAGCCCCAGCTCGCCCAGGATCCGGCGCGCCTCGTGGGCGCACGGCGTCAGGGCAGCGCGATCCTCGCCCGGATAGAACCGGGCCCGGATCGCGGTCGGCATCGGCTGCGGCGTGGCGATGTGGACGCGCGGCCCGATGCGCTGGGTTTCCGTCTGCCAGCTGCGCGCCAGCGCAATCTGCGCGGCCTTGGTCGCGCCGTAGGCGCCGAAGAACGGCTGCCCGCCGCGCGGGTCGTCCAGGAACAGCGCGGTGCCGCCCCGGGCGCGCAGCAGCGGCTCGAACAGCGCGATCAGCCCGTAGGTCGCAGCGACGTTGACGGCGACCGACTTTTCCATGTCGCGCGGATCGACATGCGGAGCAGGGGAGAGGGGGGCGGCGTGGATCGCCGTATGCACCCACAGGTCGCAGCCGCCCCAACGGTCCAGCACGGCGCGGGTCAGCTGGATCATCGCCTCGGGCTGGGCCACGTCCATCGGCGCCAGCGTCGCCTCGCCGCCGACTGCGCGGATGCGGTCGTCCAGTTCCTCGAGCCCGCCGGTGGTGCGGGCGACGGCGAGCACGTGGTAGCCCCGCCCCCCCAGCCGTTCCGCGATGGCAGCGCCGAGGCCGCGCGAGGCGCCGGTGACGATGGCGAGTGTCGTGTCTGTCTGGCTCATGCCCGCCACTTGCCACCCGCCGCGCAGCACCGCAAGCGGGAACCTCGCGGCCCCGCAGGACGAAACGCCGCGGGCGGGACAAGCCTTCGGGGCATCAGACGTTCAGCAGCAGGTGTTCGCGTTCCCACGGGCTGATGACCTGCAGGAATTCCTTGTATTCGTTGCGCTTGACCGATTCATAGACGGCCACGAACTCGGTCCCCAGCACCTCGCGCATCTGCTCGCTCGCCACCATCTCGTCCAGCGCGTCGCCCAGGTTGGTCGGCAACTCGTCCTCGGACATGTAGGCGTCGCCCAGGCATTCGGGGCGCGGGTTTTCCGCCTGCATCAGCCCCAGATATCCGGTGGCGAGCGAGGCCGCGATGCCCAGGTACGGGTTGCAGTCCATCCCGGCCAGCCGGTTTTCCAGCCGCCGCGCCTCGGGCCCCGAGATCGGCACCCGCAGCCCGGTGGTGCGGTTGTCGCGGCCCCATTCGAGGTTGATCGGCGCCGCAAAGTCCGGGACATAGCGGCGATAGCTGTTCACATAGGGCGCCAGCAGCGCGACCGCCGCCGGAAGGTGGTTCTGCATCCCGGCGATGAAATGCAGGAATTCCGGCGTCTCGCGGCCCTTGTCGTCGGAAAAGATGTTGCGGCCGGTGGCGGCGTCCACGACGGAATGGTGGATATGCATGGCCGATCCCGGCTCGCCCTCGATCGGCTTGGCCATGAAGGTCGCGAAACAGTCGTGGCGCAGCGCCGCCTCGCGGATCAGGCGCTTGAAGAAGAAGATCTCGTCGGCCAGCCGCACCGGGTCGCCGTGGGCGAGGTTGATTTCCACCTGGCCCGCGCCGCCTTCCTGCAGGATGCCGTCGATCTCGAAGCCCTGTGCCTCGGCGAAGTCGTAGATGTCGTCGATGACCCGGCCATACTCATCGACCGCGGACAGCGAATAGGCCTGTTTCGCGGCAGCCCGGCGCCCCGACCGGCCCATCGGCGGCTGGATCGGCTGGTTCGGGTCTATGTTGCGCGCGACGAGGAAGAATTCCATCTCCGGCGCAACCAGCGGCTTCCAGCCCTTGTCGGCATAAAGCTGGACCACCCGCCGCAGCACGTTGCGCGGCGCTGCGGCGACCGGGTTGCCTTGCTGGTCGAAGGCGTCGTGGATCACCTGCAGCGTCACGTCCGCCGTCCAGGGCGCGGCGGTCGCGGTGTCGAAATCCGGCACCAGGATCATGTCCGGCTCGGTGAACGCGCCCGAGGGGTTATCGGCCCATTCCCCGGTGATGGTCTGCAGGAAGATCGAGTTGGGCAGGTAGAAGCTTTCCTGGCGGGCGAATTTCGACGCCGGCATCGCCTTGCCGCGGGCCACGCCCGCGATGTCCGAGACGATGCATTCCACCTCGTCCAGGCGGCGGCCTTCGACATAGTTCCGCGCGGCGGCGGGCAGCTGGGTCAGCCAGTCTGACATGGGGACTTTCCGCCGGGACTGCCGGCTTTCACTGGGATTGCTCGGGGGCCGGGATGCGCGCGGCCATCGCGTCGCCGGCGGCCTCCAGGCCGGCGATGACCCCGGCGCGGTCGGCAGCCGGGCGGTTCTGGCTGGCCTTCCACTTGCCGGTCACCCGGGTCAGCGGCAGTTCCAGCCCGACGATGCCGCGCAGCTGCGCGGCGACAAAGCCATCCGGCGCGTCCCCCACCGACCAGGGGTCGGCGAGGCCGGCTTCGTGGCGGTCGGTCAGCGCGCCGACCTGGCCGCGCAGCCAGTCGGCGTCGTCAATCACGCGCGGCACGCCGCGCACCTGCACGATCAGATAGTTCCACGTCGGCACGACCCGGCCATGTTCCGCCTTGGAGGCGTACCACCCCGGAGAGATGTAGGCCTGCGGCCCCTGGAACACGGCCAGCACCTCGCGCCCGGCCGCCTGGGCGGCGCGCAACTCGCCGATCTGGCCGTTGGCGCGCGCCAGGTGACAGCGCAGCACGTCGGCCGAGGGATCCAGCAGCATCGGCACCGGATTGGCGGTCGGGCCGTCCTCGCCGGTGGACACCAGCAGCGCAAGGGGATGCGCCTCGATCAGCGCATGGATCGCCTGCGGCCGGTCTTCCCGAAAGGCTGGCGGCACATACATCAGGCGGCGCTTTGTCCCGTCACCGCGCGGGGCTTGCGAAAGAACGCCTCGATCCGGTCGGCGACGCTGGTCGCGTCGGCCGTCCCGCGGCGGTCGCGGGCGGCGGCAATCAGCGGCTCGGGGACCGATCCGCCGCGATGTTCGATCAGCCCGTCGATGAACGCGTCGCTGAATTCCGGGTGGGCCTGCACGGTAAAGGCACGGTCGCCATAGACCAGCGCGGCGTTTTCGCAGAACCCGTTGGCCGCCACCACTTCCGCGCCGTCGGGGCGTTCCACGACCTGGTCCTGATGCCACGCGTTCATGGTCACCGGCTGGCCCGAGAAATCATAGGTCTGCGGACCGACCGCCCAGCCGCCGCCGAACTTCTCGACCTTGCCGCCCAGGGCCTGGGCCACGATCTGGTGGCCAAAGCAGATGCCGACGATCGGCACCGACGCGGCATGCGCGCGGCGGATGAAATCCTCCAGCGGGGGGATGAAGGCGTGGTCCTCGTACACCCCGTGGCGCGACCCGGAGATCAGCCAGCCATCCGCGTCGTGAACGCTGGCGGGAAACTGCATCGCCTCGACGTGGTAGCTGTCGAAATCCAGGCCCCGCCCGGCCAGGAGCTTGACGAACATGTCGTCGTAATCGCCATGCGCGTCGCGCGTGACCTCGGGCGATTGCCCGCATTTCAGGATGCCGATCCGCATCGTTGGCCCCGTAAGGTGACGTCCCGCCAAGGTAGTCGCGCCCCGGGGGGTGCCGCAAGGGGGGAACCGGCGGGCGCCTTGGGGCCTTTCCACCCCAGGCGCGTGCTGGCGGCGTGCGGCCAATCCGGCTAGTCTGCCCGCAAACGACAGGAGAGCGATTGATGGACGGTTTGCGCCCCGACGGCCACAGCGTGGTCGACCCCGACGGCCTGCTGGAATTCTCGGTGGTCTTCACCGATCGCAGCCTCAACCACATGTCGCAGAAGTTCCAGCAGGTGATGCGCGACATCTCGGACATCGCGCGCGAGGTCTATGGCGCCGAGGCGATCGCCATCGTCCCCGGCGGCGGCACCTACGCGATGGAGGCCGTCGCCCGCCAGTTCGCCCGCGACGCCAACGCACTGATCGTCCGCAACGGCTGGTTCAGCTTTCGCTGGTCCCAGATCCACGACGCCGGCCAGTTCGACGGCGCCGCCGGGGTCGAGATGGCGCGTCCCGCCGGCAACGAGCCCCAGCCAGCCTTCGCCCCCCCGCCGATCGAGGACGTGGTGGCCGAGATCCGCGCCTCTCGCCCCGGGGTCGTCTTTGCCCCACATGTGGAAACCTCGGCCGGAATGATCCTGCCCGACGCCTATATCCGCGCGCTGGCCGATGCCGCGCACGAGGTGGGCGCCTTGATGGTGCTGGACTGCATCGCCTCGGGCGCGATCTGGGTCGACATGGGCGAGACCGGCGTGGACGTGCTGATCTCGGCCCCGCAAAAGGGATGGAGCGCGCCGCCCGCCGCGGGGCTGGTCATGTTCTCCGCTCGCGGGCTGGAGCGGCTGGAGGCCACCACCTCGGACAGCTTTGCGCTGGACCTCAAGAAGTGGCGCGCGATCATGAAGGCCTATGAGGATGGCGGCCACGCCTATCACGCGACGCTGCCGACGGACGCGCTGCTGACCCTGCGCGACGCGATGGTGGAAACCCGCGAGATGGGGTTCGCGGCCGCCAAGGCGGCGCAATGGGACCTGGGCTGCAAGGTTCGCGCCGAACTGGCCGCCCGCGGCTTCCGGTCGGTCGCGGCCGAGGGCTTTGCCGCGCCCGGCGTCGTGGTCAGCTACACCGACGACGCCGAGATCCAGAATGGCCGCAAGTTTCTGGCGGAAGGCATGCAGATCGCCGCTGGCGTGCCGCTGCAGGTGGGCGAGGGCGCCGACTTCCGCACCTTCCGCCTGGGCCTGTTCGGCCTCGACAAACTGCGCAACGTGGAGGCGACCGTGGCGCGAGTGACGGCCGTGCTGGACAAGGTGGTGTAGGCCAGCGGCCTCTCGTGGCTTGATCGAAGGCCGCGGCCGCGCTAGGCAGTCGCACCCGCAGGAGGCGTGGCAGAGTGGTTTAATGCACCGGTCTTGAAAACCGACGTGGGGGGAACTCCACCGTGGGTTCGAATCCCACCGCCTCCGCCATCATACCTGTTGTGAACACGGACAAGCGCCCGTCGCGGCGCGGAAATAGTCGTGTTGTCAAAGGGCTTTGCCTCGGCGTTGTTGCAGAAGTCCGCCCGCGGAGGATTCACGGCGGGAATCCAGTCGGTTAGGCTGGGGGCATGAGCAAGCCTTCTCCCGCCCGCTACCGCACGACGAACTGGTCCAGCTACAACGACGC
>NZ_JRKS01000096.1 GCF_000763805.1 Paracoccus sphaerophysae
CCCGTCATGCGCGGAACGGGGCGCCGCGTCGGTGACAGGGGTGGCGGGCGGTGCTGACGGGGGCGCGGCCTCGGGCGCGGCCTTCCCTGCCGCAGCCTCGCCCGCCGTCGCACCGGGCGCACCCTCAGCCCCGGCAGCGCCCCGAGCAGCAGCACTCACCCGCGCCCCGCCCTCGCGCCCGGCGCGGTCCTGCGGCAGGGCCACCGACAGCGCCGCCAGCGTCGCCGCGCTCATCACCGCGCCGTGGGCGAGCCCGCTCCAGAACCCCATCGTCAGCCTCGTGCCATCGTTGCCGTCTTGCGCAAGGCCCGTCCGGGCAGGGTTGACCCTGTGCGCCGCTTGCGACCATCTATAGCCGACCGCCACCGGCGGGCCACCCCTTTCCGCCCCGACCGGCGCATCCTCCACGTTTCACGAGCGAGCCGATGAATACCCAGGCTTTTTCCGCAGGCCGCCGCGCGATCCTGCCGCCCTCGGGCGAGGGGCCGTCGATCCTGATGATCGACAATTACGACAGCTTCACCTGGAACCTCGTGCATTACCTGGGCGAATCCGGCGCCGCGGTCGAGGTCGTGCGCAACGACGCGCTGACCGTGGACGAGGCGCTGGCGCGAGGGGCCGCGGGCATCCTCGTCTCGCCCGGCCCCTGCGATCCGGCGCAGGCCGGGATCATCGTGCCGCTGATCCGGGCCGCGGCCAAGGTCGGTGTGCCGGTCATGGGGGTCTGCCTCGGCCACCAGGCCATCGGCGAGGCGTTCGGCGGCCGGGTCGTCCGCGCCGCGCGGATCGTCCACGGCAAGGTCGACGAGATCGCCCATGACGGCAGCGGGCTGTTTTCGGGCCTGCCCTCGCCGCTGCGGGCGACGCGCTATCACTCGCTGACCGTGGACCCCGGCACCCTGCCCGACTGCCTGCGGGTCACCGCGACCAGCGCGGACGGAACGATCATGGGGCTTGCGCACCGGACGCTGCCGATCGAGGGGGTCCAGTTCCACCCCGAGAGCATCCGCTCGGAACACGGCCACGCGATGATCCGCAACTTCCTGCGCCGCTGCACCAACCAGGGGGCCGAGGGATGAGCGCGCCGACCACCGACATCCGCCCTCTGATCGGCATCGCCGCCACCCGTCCGCTGACCGGCGAGGAGGCCGAGGCCGCCTTTGGCGCGCTCTTCGACGGCAAGGCGACTCCGGCCCAGATCGGCGGGCTCTTGATGGCGATGCGGGTGCGGGGCGAGACGGTGGACGAGATCGCCGCCGCCGCCCGCGCCATGCGGGCACGGATGCATCCGGTGACCGCGCCGGCCGGGGCGGTGGACATCGTGGGCACTGGCGGCGACGGCAAGGGCACGCTGAACATCTCTACCGCCGCGGCGCTGGTAGTGGCGGGCGCGGGGGCGCCGGTCGCCAAGCACGGCAATCGCAACCTGTCGTCGAAATCCGGCAGCGCCGACGCGCTGACCCATCTGGGGCTGGACGTGATGGCGGGGCCGGCCAAGGCACAAGAGGCGCTGGATGCGGCCGGCATCTGCTTCATGATGGCGCCCGCCCATCACCCGGCGATGCGCCATGTGGGTCCGGCGCGGGCCGAGCTGGGGACGCGCACGATCTTCAACATCCTCGGCCCGCTGACCAATCCGGCTGGGGTCAGGTACCAGCTGACCGGCGCGTTTTCGACCGACTGGCTGCGGCCGATGGCCGAGACGCTGCGCGACCTGGGCTCGGTCACGGCCTGGCTGGTGCATGGCGGCGACGGGACGGACGAGCTGTCGATTTCCGAACCCAGCCGCGTGGCGCAGCTCAGGGACGGGGCGGTGACCGAATTCGACGTCTCGCCCGAGGATGCCGGCCTGCCAGTGCATCCGTTCGAGGCGATCGTCGGCGGCGACCCGGCCCACAACGCCGCCGCGCTGCGGGCGCTGCTGGACGGGGCGCCGGGCGCCTATCGCGACGCGGTGCTGCTGAACGCCGCCGGCGCTCTGCTGGTCGCGGGGCGCGCGGCCGATCTGCGCGAAGGCGCGACGATGGCGGCGGCGGCGATCGATTCCGGCGCTGCGCGCGACCGGCTGGCGCGGCTGGCCGCCGTCAACGGCACCGCCCCGTCCGACGCCTGAGACGATGAGCCGCGCAACCGTCAACCGCATCTGCGCCGCCCTGCCCGGCGCCGATGTCAGCGACCCGTGGGGCGGCGGCCATGATTGCTGGAAGGTCGGCGGCAAGATGTTCGCGGTCATCGCCGCCTCGCTGCCCACCGTGGCGGTCAAGACCGACGGCATCGAGACCGCCGAGATGCTGATCGACGCCGGCCTGGCCCAGCGGGCCGCCTATATGCACCGCAGCTGGGTCGCGCTGCCGCTGGACGCGGCGGCGGACGAGTTGCGCCACCGCATCCACGAAAGCTACCGGCTGATCCGCGGCAAGCTGCCGCGAAAGCAGCAGGCCGGGCTGGACGCGTTCCCGGACGCCTGAGTGACCCCGATCCCGATCCCCGCGGCGTGGTCGCACCTGCCGTTCTTCGCCCAGGACTGGCCGGCGATCCGCGACAGGCTGGAGGGCACCGACTGGCTGCCGGGGCCGGAGCGGGTCTTTGCGGCGCTGGACCTGGTCCCGCCGCAGCGGGTGCGGGTGGTGATCCTTGGCCAGGACCCCTATCCGACGCCCGGCCACGCAAACGGGCTGGCGTTTTCGGTCAATCCCGGCGTCGCGCTGCCGCGCTCGCTGGGCAACATCTTTGCCGAGGTCGAGGCGGATACCGGCTCGGCGCCGGTCTCGGGCGATCTGGGCTGCTGGGCGGCGCAGGGAGTGCTGCTGCTGAACACCGCGCTCAGCGTGCCGCCGGGCGCGGCCGGGGCGCACGGGCGCTGGGGCTGGGACCGCCTCGCCCGGCAGGCCATCGCCGAGGCGCAGCGCCACGGGCCGCTGGCCTTCCTGCTGTGGGGCGCCCATGCGGCCCGGGCCGCCGGGGAACTGCCGCGGCCGCAGGATCTGGTAGTGGCCTCGGCCCATCCCTCGCCGCTGTCGGCGCGGCGGGGGTTCCTCGGCTCGCGGCCCTTTTCGCGGGTGAACGACTGGTTGCGCGGCCGGGGCGAAACGGCGATCGACTGGTCGTGCGACGCGGCCGGAGCCTCCGGCGGGGATATTTGAGGACCGCCCGAGGGACTTTCGCGCCGGGCGCGGGGTGGATAGGGTGCGGCGCATGAACATCCTGGACCGTATCCGCAGCTACAAGCTGGACGAAATCGCCGCCGCGAAAGCCGCCAGGCCGCTGGCCGAGGTCGAGGCCGCGGCCCGCGCCGCCGAGCCGGTGCGCGGCTTCGCGGCCGCCCTGGACCGTGCCGCCACCGATGGCCCCGCGCTGATCGCCGAGATCAAGAAGGCCAGCCCCTCCAAGGGGTTGATCCGGGCGGACTTCGATCCGCCGTCGCTGGCCCGCGCCTATCAGGCCGGCGGCGCCGCCTGCCTGTCGGTGCTGACCGATGCGCCCTCGTTCCAGGGCGCGCCCGAGTTCCTGACCGCCGCCCGCGCCGCCTGCGACCTGCCGGTGCTGCGCAAGGATTTCCTGTATGACACCTATCAGGTCGTCGAGGCGCGCGCCTGGGGCGCCGACTGCATCCTGATCATCATGGCCTCGGTGGACGACGCCCTGGCCGCCGAGCTCGAGAATGCCGCCCGCGACTGGGGCATGGACGCGCTGATCGAGGTTCACGACCGCGCCGAGTTGGACCGGGCGCTGCAGTTGCAGTCGCCGCTCATCGGGGTGAACAACCGCAATCTCAAGACCTTCCACGTCGATCTTGAGACGACGCTGGAACTCGCGCCCGCCTTGCCGCCCGACCGGCATCTGGTCTGCGAAAGCGGGCTATTTACCCATGCCGACGTGGCGCGGATGGTGGACGCCGGCATCCGCCGTTTCCTCATCGGCGAAAGCCTGATGCGGCAGGACGACGTGGCCGCCGCGACCCGCAACATCCTGGGAACGACATGACGCTGACGCATTTCGACGCCTCGGGGCGGGCGCATATGGTGGACGTCTCGGGCAAGAAGACGACGACGCGCGAGGCGGTGGCCGAGGCGGTGGTGGTGATGGCGCCCGAGACCCTTGCGCTCGCGCAGGGCGGCGCGGCCAAGGGCGACGTGCTGGGGGTGGCGCGGCTGGCCGGGATCATGGGCGCCAAGCGCACCGCCGATCTGATCCCGCTGTGCCATCCGCTGCCGCTGGACCGGGTCGCCGTCGATCTGGTCGCCGACCCCGCCCTGCCCGGCGTCCGCATCACCGCCACCGCCCGCACCACCGGCCGCACGGGGGTCGAGATGGAGGCGCTGACAGCCGCCTCGGTCGCCGCGCTGACCGTCTATGACATGCTGAAGGCCGCGCAGAAGGACATGCGGATCGAGGGCATCCGCCTGCTCAGGAAGACCGGCGGCAAGTCCGGCACCTTCGAGGCCGCGCCATGAGTCTTCTGTCCGTCGAGGAGGCGCTGGAGCTGGTGCTGGCCCTGGCGCCCGTGCCGCAGCCCGAGGACGTGGATCTGTCCGACGCGCTGGGACGGGTGCTGCTGCGCGACGCGGTGTCGCGGATGACGCAGCCGCCCTTCGATGCCGCCGCGATGGACGGCTATGCGCTGCGCCGCGCCGATCTGCCCGCGCCGTTGCAGGTCGTGGGCGAAGCCGCGGCGGGTCGTGGCTGGGACGGCGCGCTGGCGCCCGGCCAGGCGCTGCGCATCTTCACCGGCGCGCCGGTCCCGACGGGGGCCGACCTGGTGGTGATGCAAGAGGATACGGCCCGCACGGGCGACCAGGTCACGGTGACCGCCCCGCCCGGCCACGACAACATCCGCCCGCGCGGCAGCGACTTTGCGGAAGGCGAGCGGATCGCGGCCGGACGCCGGCTCGGGCCGGCCGACATCGCGCTCCTCGCGGCGATGAACGTGCCGCGGGTCACCGTCGCCCGCGCGCCCACGGTGGCGGTGCTGGCCGGCGGGGACGAGCTGGTCCAGCCCGGAGAGACTCCGGGGCCCGGTCAGATCATCAGCTCGAACGACCTCGCCATCGCCGCCCTGGCCCGCGCCGCGGGGGCCGTCCCGCGCATCCTGCCGCTGGCCCGGGACACCGAGGAGTCGCTGCGCGCGGCCTTCGCCGACGCCGCCGAGTCCGATGTCATCGTGACCATCGGCGGGGCTTCGGTCGGCGATCACGACCTGATCGGCCGGGTCGCCGCCGATCTGGGGATGGAGCGCGCCTTTCACCGCATCGCCATGCGCCCGGGCAAGCCGCTGATGGCGGGCCGGATCGGCGGGACCGCGATGCTGGGGCTGCCGGGCAATCCGGTCTCGGCGATGGTGACGGCGGTGCTGTTCCTGCAGCCGCTGATCCGGCGGATGCTTGGGCAGACGGACGCCATGGCGCTGCGGCACGGGCGCCTCGGCCGCGATCTGCCGCCCGAGGGGAACCGCGAGCATTACCTGCGCGCGGTGCTGTCCGACGACGCGGCGGGGGTCGTGGTGACGCCGTTCGCAGACCAGGATTCCGCCCGCCTGTCGGTGATGGCCCAGGCGGATGCGCTGCTGGTCCGGGCGGCTTTTGACCCCGCCCGCACGGCAGGGGACCGCGTGGCGTATATTCCGCTGCCGCATTAACCGATCCTTAGGGCGAATCAGCTTATTCGTTGACCCGAAAGGTGAACGGGGCTAGAACAATAAACGAACATGCTGCCATGCCCCGGGGGACGACCGCCATGCTGACCAAGAAACAGATTCAGCTGCTTGATTTCATCCAGACCCGCATGGCCCGCGACGGCGTGCCGCCCTCGTTCGACGAAATGAAACTCGCGCTCGACCTGCGCTCCAAATCCGGAATCCATCGTCTCGTGACCGCTCTGGAAGAACGCGGCTTCATCCGCCGCCTGCCGCACCGTGCCCGCGCCCTGGAAATCGTCCGCCTGCCCGATGCGCTGATCCGCGAAGACGCGCCGCAGGGGTCGGGCGCGCAGAGTGCCGGTTTCCTGCCGCGCGTGATCGCCGGCGACAAGCGCGCGGCGACTGCCCGCCCGCGCGGCGCGATGGACATCGTCGACAGCCCGGCGGTGGAACTGCCCGTGATGGGCCGCATCGCCGCCGGCGTCCCGATCGAGGCAATTTCCGAGGTGTCCCATCACATCGCCGTCCCCGGCTCGATGCTGGCGGGGCGCGAACATCACTATGCGCTGGAAGTGCGCGGGGATTCGATGATCGAGGCCGGGATCAATGACGGCGACGTCGTGGTGATCCGCGAACAGGACACGGCCGAGAACGGCGATATCGTCGTGGCGCTGGTGGAAGGCGCCGAGGCGACTCTCAAGCGCTATCGCCGCAAGGGCGGGATGATCGCGCTCGAGGCGGCGAACCCGGCCTATGAGACCCGGATGCTGCCCGAGGACAAGGTGCGCGTCCAGGGCCGTCTGGTCGGGCTGATCCGCAGCTACTGAGGGCGGAACCGATCAGGCCGTCACCGGGCGGCTGCTGGTCTGGCGGACAGCTACAGGCGGGCCGGAAGTCTGAGGATATCCACGGACGTCACCCGATCGCCCTCTGGCGTTCAGGTGACGAACCAATCGACCCCGCACGGGAAGCCGCGATGACTGTGGCGGGCCGCTTTGACGTCGTGGACCTCGGAAACGGTAAAGCCAATCTGCTCCAGCCAGACGCGATAATCCGCCTCGGTCATGGCCAGTGGATCGGTCAACTGGGCACGCACGGCCGCTTCGTCCCGGGGGACAGCGTCGCTCGCGGCAACCAGATCGTGCCGCAGCCTGATCGCAAACAGAACTGACACGACCAGCAGCACCGCCAGACCAATGGTGATGCGGCGCAGCAGCACGGCCCTCACCGGATCGGCGGCGATCCACGGTCGGCAGCGATGCCGCTCAGCTCGAAGAAGGCCGGCGGCGCGCGGCCCAGCAGCTCCTCGGCCAGATCGCGGCCCATCGCCGGACCGTCCGTCGCCAGCCCCTCGCGCACGCCGGTGATCGACACCGATCCGTCGGGCAGCAGGATCTCGCCGCGCAGGCGCAGCCGGTCGCCGTCCAGTTCGGCCAGCCCCGCGATCGGCGTCTCGCAGGACCCGTCGAGCCGGCGCAGGAAGGCGCGCTCGGCCTCGACCCGCAGCACCGTCGGCAGGTCCGAGATCGCAGCCAGCATCGCCCCCGCGACGGGGTCGTCGGCCCGCCGCTCGACCCCGATCGCGCCCTGCGCCACCGCGGGCAGCATCTCGTCGGGCGAAATCCGGCCGCGCACCACATCCAGCATCCCCAGCCGGGTCAGCCCGGCCATCGCCAGGAACGTCGCCTCGGCCACGCCCTCGTCCAGCTTGCGCATCCGGGTCTGCACGTTGCCGCGGAACTCGACCAGCGTCAGGTCCGGCCGGCGGTGCGACAGCTGCGCGCGCCGCCGCAGGCTGGACGATCCGACGATCGTGCCCGCCGGCAGATCGGCAATCGCGTTCCAGCGCCGGCTGACGAACGCGTCGCGTACGTCCTCGCGCGGCAGGTAGCAGTCCAGCACCAGCCCCTCGGGCTGCAGCACCGGCATGTCTTTCATCGAATGGACGGCGATGTCGATGCGCGCGTCCAGCAGCGCATCCTCGATCTCGCGCGTGAACAGCCCCTTGCCGCCGATCTCTCGCAGCGGCCGGTCCAGTACCCGATCGCCGGTGGTCTTGATGACCTCGATGACGAAGGCGTCCTGCGACAGCCCATGCGCCGCGGCCAGCCGGTCGCGCGTCTCGTGCGCCTGCGCCAGCGCCAGCGCCGATCCGCGGGTGCCGATCCGCATCGGCCGTTCAGGGGTGGGAAGTGCGTCCATGCCCAGCGGGTTACCCCCCCCGCCCGCGCTTTTCGCAAGCAGCGCCACGCCGCTGCGCCGGAACGCCGCAAGCCGAGCGGGCGGGGGCGGTTGTCAAGCGCGGGCCGCTGCAACAA
>NZ_JRKS01000097.1 GCF_000763805.1 Paracoccus sphaerophysae
GGGATCGACACCGCCGATTATTCGGGCACCGTCGCGGCGCGCGTCTATCTGGCCGTGACCGGGCCGCAGAACACCTTCCACGGCGCCGACGTGCTGCTGGGGATCGAGAACCTGCTGGGCGGTTCGGGCAACGACCGCTTCTTTGGCAGCGTGGTCGCCAACGTGCTGGACGGCGGCGCCGGCAACGACCAGCTGTATGGCGGCGGCGGCCGCGACACGCTGATCGGCGGCGCCGGGGATGACTTCTTCCACGGCGGCGCCGACGCCGACACGATCCTGTTCACCGGCAACGCGGCAGTGATCGTCGATATCGCCGCGACGCGCGCCACCGGCCAGGGCAACGACACGCTGGGCGGGGTGGAAAACGTGACCGGCGGCAACGGCAACGACCAGCTGTCGGGCAACGCCGCGGCGAACGTCCTGGACGGCTCAGGCGGCGCCGACATCATCGCCGGGCGCGGCGGCAGCGACGTGCTGACCGGCGGCGCGGGGGCCGACCGCTTTGCCTTTGCGAACTTCGAGGGCAACGACCGCATCACCGACTTCCAGAACGGCATCGACCGGATCGTGATCGCGGGGCCGACGACGGGCTTTGCCGATCTGACCATCGTCAACGGCCCCGGCGGCGCGGTGGTCAGTTGGAGCGGTGGTACCACCATCCTGCTGAGCAACTTCGCCGCCGCGCAGCTGGACGCCAACGATTTCATCTTTGTCTGACCCTGCCGCCGCCCCCGCGGCAGGTAATGCCCGGTTTGTGATCACAGCTTTCGAGGCCGTGATCACAAGCTGGCCGAAACCGGCATGGTGCCGCTAACGCCGGCGCTCGGCCCTTGATTCCACCGCGCGATCTGGCACAGCAGGGGCCAAGATTTTCCCCTGCGAGGTCCGTGATGAACATCCACGAATACCAGGCCAAGGCGCTGCTCAAGGACTACGGCGTCCCCGTGTCGGACGGCCGCGTCGTGCTGAAGGCCGACGAAGCCAAGCGCGCGGCAAGCGAACTGGACGGCCCGCTGTGGGTCGTCAAGTCCCAGATCCACGCCGGCGGCCGCGGCAAGGGCAAATTCAAGGAACCCGAAGCCGGCGACAAGGGCGGCGTCCGCCTGGCCAAGTCGGTCGAGGAAGCCGAGGAACTGACCCGCCAGATGCTGGGCCGCACCCTCGTCACCCACCAGACCGGCCCGGCCGGCAGGCAGGTCAACCGCATCTACATCGAGGACGGCAGCGACATCGCGCGCGAGCTGTATCTCGCGCTGCTGGTCGACCGCGGCACCTCGCGCGTCAGCTTCGTCGCCTCGACCGAGGGGGGCATGGACATCGAGGAGGTCGCGGCCTCCACCCCCGAGAAGATCGTCTCGTTCAGCGTCGATCCGGCATCGGGCCTGTCGGACTTCCACGGCCGCCGCGTGGCCTTCGCGCTGGGTCTGGAAGGCCAGCAGGTCAAGCAGTGCGTCAAGCTGGTCAAGGACCTGTATCGCCTGTTCGTACAGAAGGACATGGAGATGCTCGAGATCAACCCGCTGATCGTCACCACCGACGGCAATCTCAAGGCGCTGGACGCCAAGATGGGCTTCGACAACAACGCGCTGTATCGCCACGCCGACATCATGGCGCTGCGCGACGAGACCGAGGAAGACCCCAAGGAACTCGCGGCCTCGAAGTTTGACCTGAACTACATCGCGCTCGACGGCGAGATCGGCTGCATGGTGAACGGCGCGGGCCTTGCCATGGCCACGATGGACATCATCAAGCTGTATGGCGCCGAGCCCGCGAACTTCCTCGACGTCGGCGGCGGGGCGACAAAGGAAAAGGTCACCGAGGCGTTCAAGATCATCACCTCGGACCCGAACGTCAAAGGCATCCTGGTCAACATCTTCGGCGGCATCATGCGCTGCGACATCATCGCCGAGGGCATCATCGCCGCGGTGAAGGAAGTGGGCCTCAAGGTGCCGCTGGTCGTGCGCCTGGAAGGCACCAACGTCGATCTGGGCAAGAAGATCATCAACGAAAGCGGTCTGGACGTGATCGCCGCCGATGATCTGAGCGATGCCGCGCAGAAGATCGTCAAGGCGGTGAAGGGCTAAGATGATCCTCGGCCTGACTTTTGTGGCAATGTTGGCGGGGGCGATTGGCGTTCTCGTTTCAACGCCTGAACGTCAGGGCCGGATCATTCTTGCACAAATTGGGGCGGGTGTCGCGATCATTGTTCTGGGCGGAAAGCTCCTACCCGACGCGAGCAAGGGCGAAGACGGAAACACGGTTGCATTCGAATCCGCGTTCGCCTTCCTCGTCCTTATCGTCGGCGTTGTGGTAACGGGCATCATCGCCTGGCTGACGCAGATCGGACCCCCGCGGAACTGAAATAGATGCTGAAAACGCATCCGACGCATGATTAAGGAGGCCCTTATGGCCATTCTCGTCGACAAGACCACCAAGGTCATCTGCCAGGGCATCACCGGCTCGCAGGGGACCTTCCACACCGAACAGGCGATCGCCTATGGCACGCAGATGGTCGGCGGCGTGACCCCCGGCAAGGGCGGCACGACGCACCTGAACCTGCCGGTCTTCAACTCGGTCCACGAGGCCGTCGAAAAGACCGGCGCCAACGCCAGCGTGATCTATGTCCCGCCGCCCTTCGCGGCCGACTCGATCCTCGAGGCCATCGACGCCGAGATCCCGCTGATCGTCTGCATCACCGAGGGCATCCCGGTCCTCGACATGATGAAGGTGAAGCGCGCCCTCGAGGGGTCGCAGTCGCGACTGATCGGGCCGAACTGCCCCGGCATCATGACGCCGGACGAATGCAAGATCGGCATCATGCCCGGATCGATCTTCCAGCGCGGTCGCGTGGGCGTCGTCTCGCGCTCGGGCACGCTGACCTATGAGGCGGTCAAGCAGACCTCGGACGTCGGCCTCGGCCAGTCCTCGGCGGTCGGCATCGGCGGCGATCCGATCAAGGGGATGGAGCATATCGACGTGCTGGAAATGTTCCTGGCCGACGACGAGACCGACGCCATCATCATGATCGGCGAAATCGGCGGCGCGGCCGAAGAGGACGCGGCGCAGTTCCTGGCCGACGAGAAGAAGCGCGGCCGCTGGAAGCCGACCGCGGGCTTCATCGCGGGCCGCACCGCGCCCCCCGGCCGCCGGATGGGCCATGCCGGCGCCATCGTCTCGGGCGGCAAGGGCGACGCGGAATCCAAGATCAACGCCATGAAAGAGGCGGGGATCGTGGTCGCCGACAGCCCCGCCGGTCTGGGCGAGGCGGTGATGAAGGCGATGGACCGGTAACCGTCGCTTCAGACTATTGGACTAAGCACCGCCCCCGCCTAGGTTGGGGCGGTGCATGGCAGGAGGATCAGGGCGCAGATGAGCGAGACAGGGCCACAGCCCTATCGAGTGCCCCCGCGGATCGGCGTGGCCGACGCGGTGCGCCGCTGCCTGCGGAAATTCCTGACCTTTTCCGGCCGCGCGCCCCGTGCGGAATTGTGGAAGTTTGCCCTGATCTTCGTGGCGGCGTTGACCGTTTGCGGGATGATCGAACGCGCCCTCGGGCTGCCACGGCTCGCCGTGGTCTCGGTCGAGATTCCGCGCACGACGTTCTTCGCCTCGATCCGCGAGCCGCTGTCCGCCGCGACGCTTCCGCTCTGGGCGCTGCCGTTGCTGTCGGCTGCCGTCCGGCGGCTTCATGATACCGATCGCCGCGGGATGTGGCTGGCGCTCGTGCCGGCCTCCCCCGTCCTGCTGCTGGTGGCCGGTGTTCTGGGCGCCGGCATGGGGGTGATGCCGTCCCTCCCGATGCTCCTTCTGCTCGCATGCCTGCCGGCCCTGGCGGTGACGGCACTGCTGGCAGCGCCCTCTCGGCCCGGCCCCAACCGTTTCGGGCCCGATCCGCTGGATGTCCTGGCATGAAGGGCGTCGTCTCGTCCCAGGCCAGGACCCCGGAACCCCGGGACGACATGCCGGGGGTCCAGATTTCGTTGTCCGTTGTGCGGCGTGATCCGCGCCGCTTCTGTTCTTCACCCGTGAGGTGCACCCCATGAACGACCAATCCCCGAACGACGCCTTCCGCGACAGCTCTTTCCTGCAGGGCGCCAACGCGGCCTATGTCGAGCAGCTTTACGGCCAGTGGGCGAACGATCCGTCTGCAGTCGACGAGGCGTGGGACGAGTATTTCCGCGGCCTCGGCGACAGCGAACAGACCGTCACCCGCGAGGCCAAGGGCGCCAGCTGGCGCCGTGCCGACTGGCCGCCGATGCCCGCGGACGAAAACACCGCGGCGCTCACCGGGGAATGGCCGATGGCCTCCGAGGCGACGGCCAAGGCAGCGATCAAGGCGGTGACGGAAAAGGCCGGCGAAAAGGGCGTGACCCTGACCGACGAGCAGCTGCAGCGCGCCGTTCTGGACAGCGTGCGCGCCGTCCAGCTGATCCGCGCCTATCGCATCCGCGGCCACCTGCATGCCGATCTGGACCCGCTGGGGATGCGCGAGATGCCGCCCTTGGGCGAGCTGGACCCGGCGACCTACGGCTTTACCGCGTCGGACATGGACCGGCCGATCTTCATCGACAACATGCTCGGCCTGCAGGTCGCGTCGATGCGACAGATCGTCGAGATCATGAAACGCACCTATTGCGGCACCTTCGCGCTGCAGTTCATGCACATCTCGGACCCCGAACAGGCCGCCTGGCTGAAAGAGCGCATCGAGGGCTACGGCAAGGAGATCGCCTTTACCCGCGAGGGGCGGCGGGCGATACTGAACAAGCTGGTCGAGGCCGAGGGCTTTGAAAAGTTCCTGCATGTCAAGTACATGGGCACCAAGCGCTTTGGGCTGGACGGCGGCGAGGCGCTGATCCCGGCGATGGAACAGATCATCAAGCGCGGCGGCGCGCTGGGGGCCCGCGACGTGGTGATCGGGATGCCGCATCGCGGCCGCCTGTCGGTTCTGGCCAACGTGATGGGCAAGCCCTACCGCGCGATCTTCCATGAATTCCAGGGCGGCAGCTACAAGCCCGAGGACGTGGACGGCTCGGGCGACGTGAAATACCACCTCGGCGCCTCGTCGGACCGCGACTTCGACGGCAACAGCGTGCACCTGTCGCTGACCGCCAACCCCTCGCACCTGGAAGCCGTCAACCCGGTGGTGCTGGGCAAGGTCCGCGCCAAGCAGGACCAGCTGTCCGACACCCAGGACCGCATCTCGGTCATCCCGGTGCTGCTGCACGGCGACGCGGCCTTTGCGGGCCAGGGCGTGGTGGCGGAATGCCTCCAGCTGTCGGGCATCCGCGGCCACCGCACCGGCGGCACGATCCACATCATCGTGAACAACCAGATCGGCTTCACCACGGCGCCGCATTTCAGCCGCACCTCGCCCTATCCGACCGACATCGCGCTGATGGTCGAGGCGCCGATCTTCCACGTCAACGGCGACGACCCCGAGGCCGTGGTCCACGCCGCCAAGGTCGCGACCGAGTTCCGGCAGAAGTTCCACAAGGACGTGGTGATCGACATCTTCTGCTACCGCCGCTTCGGTCACAATGAGGGCGACGAGCCCATGTTCACCAACCCGGCGATGTACAAGCAGATCAAGGGCCACAAGACGACCCTGCAGCTGTACACCGAACGGCTCGTCAAGGACGGCCTGATCCCCGAGGGCGAGATCGAGGACATGAAGGCCGCCTTCCAGGCACACCTCAACGAGGAATTCGAGGTCGGCAAGAACTTCAAGCCGAACAAGGCCGACTGGCTGGACGGCAAGTGGTCGGGCCTGTCGCCCGAGGGCGAGGAATACACCCCCGGCAAGACCGGCATCTCGGCCGAGACGATGGCCGAGATCGGCCAGGCGCTGACCCGCGCCCCCGACGGCTTCGACATCCACAAGACCGTCGGCCGCCTGATCGAGGCTAAGAAGGCGATGTTCGAATCCGGCACCGGCTTTGACTGGGCGACCGGCGAGGCGCTGGCGTTCGGGTCGCTGCTGATCGAGGGCCACCCGGTGCGGCTTTCCGGCCAGGACAGCACCCGCGGCACCTTCAGCCAGCGACACTCTGCCTTCATCGACCAGACCACCGAGGAACGGCACTATCCGCTGAACCACATCCGCGGCGGGCAGGCGCGCTACGAAGTCATCGACTCGATGCTGTCGGAATACGCGGTGCTGGGCTTCGAATACGGCTATTCGCTGGCCGAACCGAACGCGCTCACGCTGTGGGAGGCGCAGTTCGGCGACTTTGCCAACGGCGCCCAGATCATGTTCGACCAGTTCATCTCGTCGGGCGAAAAGAAATGGCTGCGGATGTCCGGCCTGACCGTGCTGATGCCGCACGGCTTCGAGGGCCAGGGGCCGGAACACTCCTCTGCGCGGCTGGAACGCTGGCTGCAGATGTCGGCCGAGGACAACTGGATCGTCGCCAACCTGACGACTCCGGCCAACTATTTCCACATTCTGCGCCGGCAGATCCACCGGCCGTTCCGCAAGCCGCTGATCCTGATGACGCCGAAATCGCTGCTGCGGCATCCCTTGGCGGTCTCGCGCGCCGAGGATTTCCAGACCGGCTCGACCTTCCACCGGGTTCTGGGCGACGACGCCGATCGCGGCAATTCGGACTTCAGCCTGGCGGCCGACGACCAGATCCGCCGCGTGGTGATCTGTTCGGGCAAGGTCTATTATGACCTGCTGGCCAAGCGGAACGAAGAAGGGCTGAAGGATGTCTACATCCTGCGGCTGGAACAGTTCTATCCGTTCCCGGCCCAGTCGCTCAGCAAGGAGCTGGCGCGGTTCAAGGACGCCGAGGTGATCTGGTGCCAGGAAGAGCCCAAGAACCAGGGCGGCTGGACCTTCGTCGAACCGAACATCGAATGGGTGCTGAACCGGATCGGCGCGAAACATGGCCGCCCGGCCTATGCCGGCCGCGCCGCGGCGGCGTCGGTGGCGACCGGCCTCGCCTCGCGTCACAAGCTGGAACAGGACACGCTGGTCGCCGAGGCGCTGGGGATCGGGGCCCGGTGAGATGAGCACCGAGGTCCGCGTGCCCGCCCTGGGCGAAAGCGTCAGCGAGGCGACCGTCGCCACCTGGTTCAAGAAACCCGGCGACGCCGTCGCCGTTGACGAGATGCTGTGCGAGCTGGAAACCGACAAGGTGACGGTCGAGGTCCCCTCGCCCGTCGCCGGCGTCCTGGCCGAGATCATCGCGCCCGAGGGCGAGACGGTCGCGCCGAACGCCCTGCTGGCGCAGATCGACACAACCGGCGCAGGCGCGGGCGACGCCGCCCCTGCCGCCACCAAGGAACCCGCCGGACAGCCGGCCGCAGACGAGGAACAGCCCAAGATGGCCGGAAAGAACATCGACGTGATGGTGCCCACGCTGGGCGAAAGCGTGACCGAGGCGACGGTCGCCACCTGGTTCAAGCAGCCCGGCGATGCCGTCCAGCAGGACGAGATGCTGTGCGAGCTGGAAACCGACAAGGTCTCGGTCGAGGTCCCGGCCCCGGCCTCGGGCGTGCTGGCGGAAATCCTCGCGCCCGAAGGGGCGACCGTCGATGCCAAGGCCAAGCTGGCGATCATCACCGAAGGCGCCACGGGGGCGGCCTCGGCGGGTGGCGCTGGCGCCAAGGCCGCCCCTGTCGGCCCCGCCTCGGGCGGCGAGGACGGGGTGACCGCGGGCGACGTCGGCTCGCCCGGTGCCGGCCCCGAACAGATGACGCCGCGCGAGGGCGCGGACCAGCCCTCGGCCGGGCGCTCTGATGTCGAGGACGCGCCGTCCGCGAAGAAGGCGATGGCCGAGGCCGGCGTCTCGCGCGATCAGGTCCAGGGCACCGGCCGCGACGGCCGGGTGATGAAGGACGACGTGGCCCGCGCCGGCCAGGGCGCCGGCGCCGCCCCCCGCACCGCCCAGGCCCCTGCCC
>NZ_JRKS01000098.1 GCF_000763805.1 Paracoccus sphaerophysae
AGGCCGCCGTGGCGGGGGCCGGGAGCGCGGGCTGCTGGGCGAGCGCCGTGGCGGGCAGGGTCGTCAGCGCCGCGATGCGGGCAAAGTGGCGAAATCTCATTGGTCTCTCTTGTCGGCGTTGGCACCCCCCTGCCCCCTTAGCACTCCTCATCGCCGGTTTCGCCCCCCAAAATCGTCCTGCCGGTGCCGAGGCATCTGCGGTTCGCGCGCCGAAGCATTGGACGGGGACGGCGGGTCTGATACAACCTCTGCGTTTGTCGGAGCTTGCCATGCGGTTCGCCGCCCCCTTCATCAGCGCGCTGACCCTCGTTGCCGTCCTTGCTGCCGTCCGGGCCGATGCCGCCGCGGCGGGCGAGGTGTTGTGGGTGGGCCCCGGCGCAGCCGAGCCGGTGCAAAGCGGGGCGCTGGATTCGGCAATGGGTGCGCTGGCGGGCGGACAGGCGCGGCTGATGCTGATCCCCGATCCGCCCCGCGCGGGACCGGGCGGCGGGACCGCGCCGCCCGGCCCCCAGGACCTTCCCGCGCTGGTCGTCGTTGACAGTTGCGGCTGGGCCGATCCTGCCGCCGGGATGGCAGCGCTGTGGTCGCGGCTGGCAGAAACGCCAGTCCGCGTCGTTCAGCCCGCCGCCGGCGCCTGCGGCACCCACGCCGCCGACCTGTTCCGGCAGGCCGCCGCGCTGCCCGAGGCACAGCGCGAGGCGGCGCTGGCCGGCGCCGTGACGCGGGTGCCGGCCCCGGCATCGCCCGCGGCCGGGTCAGCCGGAACCGAGAAGGCGCGTCCCCCGGACACCCCGCCGACCGGCGGACTGGTCATCACCGCGCTGCCGCCGACCGACGTGATCGTCGCGACCGAGCCCGCGCCGATCCATGTCGCCGGCGGCCCCCTGGCGCCGGTCGCCAGCTATCCCCCCCTGCCGCAGCGGCGCGCGGACCTGCCGCAGCCGTCGATCATCCTTGGCGAACTCGCGGCCCTGCTGGGGGCCGACCAGCGCGGCCCGATGGGGGTTCCGCGCCCGGTCCGCGAGCGCATCCGGGACCTCGACGCCGCGCGGTTCCAGGCGCTGCTGGCCGAGGGTCGGTTCGACCCCGCCGGCGGCGATTATGCCGCGGCGATCCAGACCGAGCTTGCCGCGGTCAACTGCTATACCGGCAGCATCGACGGCAACTGGGGCCAGGGGTCGGTCGCCGCGCTGGCCCGTTTCCTGACCGCCGCAGGCCAGGCGCAGACTGCGGCGCGGCCCGGGCCGGCGCTGTTTCGCGAAGTCGCGGCGGCGCCGGCGATCCGGTGCCCCGATCTGCGCACGGTCACGACCCCGGCCCGCGCCACGGTTGCGCCGCAGGCGGCTGCCGGGACGGCGCGGGACGCGACCCCGCGGGGCGAGACACCCGGGCGAAGCGCCGCCCCGACGCGCAGCGCGCCCGCGCGCGGCACCGCCACGACGGCTCGGACCCCATCGGCGCGCCAGCCCGCGGCGGCGGCTCCGCGCGGCCCGGCCCGTGGTGCAACCCCTGCCCCCGCCGGCCAAGGAGCGGGCCGAAACGCCGCCCCGCGCATCGACCCGAATCTCATGGGATCGGGGGTTTTCCGCTAGCGCGCAGGTCGCACGACAGCCTTCCAGCGGCGGCTGGGTCTTCGCAGCAAGACCCCCACGCGGCTCTTGCCTTCGGCCCCGTCGAATCGGTATTTCTCGCGAAGATTGCATATGTCCAATTGGAACAACCCCCGGAAATCCTGATGACCGCCAGACCCGATCGCGCAGCGCGCCCGACCGCCCTGCGTTGGCTGTTCCTGACCACCGCGCTGACCACGCTGGCCCCTGCCGTCCTGGCCGGCCGGCCTGCCCAGGCCGAGATCATCACCGGCGAGGTCACGCTGACCGCCGACCGCAGCATCGCGGCCGAGACCGTCGACGTCCGCGGCACGCTGATCGGGGACGCCCATGACGTGGTCGTGCAGCCGGACGGGGCGCTGATCGTCGGCAATGCGACCGATGCGGGGACGGTCAGCGGGGTGGGCCAGCTGGACAACGCCGGCGCCGTCTCGGTCGCGGCAGGCAGTTCGGCCGAGGCCGGGACGACGACCAACCGCGCCGGCGGGACGCTGGACGTGGCCGGCAGCCTGACCACTGCGCTGGACAACCAGGGCGGCGCCACCACCACGCTCGCGGGCGGCCGGATCATCGGGAACACGCGCAACGCCGGGACGATCACGGGCAACGGCGCCATCGAGGGCAGCCTCGACAACAGCGGCGCGATCGCCGTCGCCGCCGGCGACAGGCTGCATGTCACCGGGACCGCGGCGGACGATTTCGTCACCACCAGCACCGGCGCGATCACCCTTGCCGGCACCCTGCAGGCGCGGCTCGCCAACGAGGCCGGCGGGTCGGTCACGCTGCAGGGCGGAACGCTCAGCGGATCGCTCGCCAACCGCGGCACGCTGTCCGGCAGCGGGACCATTGACGGCACGCTGGCCAATCAGGCCGCGGGCACGGTGGTCGGCGCGGGCGAAACGCTGGTCGTGACCGGGGGGACGACCAACGGCGGCGGCCTGCAGATCGCCGGCACGATGGACAGTGCGGTCGCGAACCAGGCCGGCGCGACGGTCTCGCTGACCGGCGGGCGCATCGACGGCAGCCTGGCCAACAACGGGATGCTGCGCGGCTACGGGGTCATCGACGGCGACCTGACGAACAGCGCCTCGGACAGCGACATCGCGGCGGTGTTTGGCAGCGGCCTGACGCTGCAGGTCACCGGGCAGATCCGCAACAGCGGCACGGTCGGCTTCAGCGGCCGGCTGGAGGGCGACATGACCAACGAGGCGGCCGGCGATTTCGCGCTGCGCGGCGAGGTCGTCGGCCGGCTGGTCAATGACGGCACGCTGCGGGGCGCGGGCCGCGTCACCGGGGCGCTGGTCAACCAGGGCACCACCTCGATCGGCGAGGGCCGGACGCTGGCGGTCACGCTGGGGACCACCAACGCGGCCGGCGGGACGATCGCGCTGACCGGCGGCACCCTCGCCGGCGATGTCACCAACCGGGGGCGGATTTCCGGCACCGGTGCGGTGTCGGGGACGGTGGAAAACGGCGGCCGGATCGAGACGGCGGGCAACCTGGCCATCGACAGCCTCGTCAACCGCGCGGCTGGCAGCGTCACCGTGGGCAGCGGGCACGCGCTGCGCTCCGACCAGATCGACAACCGCGGCGCGATCGCGGTCGAAGGGACGCTGGATGCGGCATCGGTCGAGAATGCGGCGGGCGCGACGCTGGGCCTGGCCGGCGGCCGGCTGACCGGAACGCTGGTCAACCGCGGCGCCGTCGACGGCAGCGGGACGATCCAGGGGGATCTGCAGAACTTCGGCCGCGCGGTCCTTGCCGGGGCGGTCAACGGCCGGATCACCAACGAGCGCGGCGCGGGTCTGATCGTGACCGGCGTGCTGGCGACCTCGGGGGTGCAGACCCGGGCCGACAGCCGCACCACGATCGAGACCCGGGGCGCGCTCACCTCGACCGACACCATCGGCAACGGCGGCCTGCTGCATGTCTTCGGGAGGGTCAACGGCGGAGTCAGCAACCGGGCCGAGGCCACCCTGTTCCTGCGCGACGGAACCATCACCCGCGCGGTCAGCAATGACGGGACGCTGGTTGGCCGGGGCCGGATCGAAGGCGCGCTGGTCAACACCAACCGCGCCGATCTGGCCGGCACGCTGGCCACGGTGGACAACCGGGGCGTTTTCGGCACCGCCGGCAACCTGTCGGCGGTCTCGGTCCTCAACCGCGCCGGCGGGACGCTGAACGTCGATGCGGGCCATGTCCTGGCGACCACCGGCGCGGCCGGGACGGTGAACGCGGGCACGGCGAACATCGCGGGCCGGCTGACCGGCGGGCTCACCAACACCGCCGGCGCGACCACGTCGCTGCGCGCGGGGTCGCAGGTCGAGGGGACGCTGGTCAACCAGCTGGGCGGCACGGTCACGGGCAGCGCGCAGCTGTCGGGCCGGCTGGTCAACTCGGGATCGGCCACGCTGGCCGGGCGTGTCGCGCTGGTGAGCAACGCGGGCGACCTGGAAACCGGCGGCGATCTGACGGTGGACCGGCTGACCAGCCGCGGTGGCAGCGTGACCATCGGCGCCGGTCATCAGCTGACCTCGACCCAAGAGCCGGTGCGCCTTCTCGGCGGATCGCTGGCGGTCGCCGGCACCCTGCATGGCGCGGCCACCACCGCGCGCGGGACCACGACCACGCTCGCCGGCGGGCTGATCACCGGAGCGGTGACGAACGGTGGAACGCTTTCGGGCAGCGGCCGCATCACCGGCCAGCTGGGAAACCAGGGCGAGATCGCCGTCGCCGCTGGCCAGCGCCTGGCGGCGACCGGCGGGGTCGCGAACGGGGGCGAGCTGTCCATTGCGACCGGCGGCGTTCTGGCCAGCAATGTCGACAATGACGGCGAGATCACCGTCTCCGGCATGCTGGATGGCGCGCTGGACAACCGCGGCACCGCGGTCCTTTCGGGGGGGCAGGTCACTGGAATGGTCACGAACTCCGGGGCGCTGGCGGGCGAGGGCCGCGTCGGCGCGCTGCGCAACCTCGCCGGCGCGACGCTGAGCGTTGCCGCAGGCGAGACGCTGATCGCGGACAACCGGGTGGTGAACGAGGGGCGGTTCGACCTGGCGGGAATCCTGGCGGGTTCGCTCGACAACCGCTTCGGGGCGACGACCAACCTCAGCCCGGTCGGGGCCGATGGTCCGCTGGCGACGGTGCGCGGCTCGGTCACCAATGCCGGCACCATCGGCGGCGACGGCCGCATCACCGGCAATCTGTACGCGCAGGGCGGCGCCTATACCGGCACGAACCTGGTCGTCGACGGCCGCATCGTAACCGGGCCGGTCGCGCGCCCGCAGATGGCCGCGCCACGGGCCGCGCTTCCCCCCAGCTTCGTCGTCGGCACCGGCAGCACCGTCACCACCGGGGGCGGGCTGAGCGTCACCGCCGGCACCGGCGCGGTCGTCGCGGGCACCCTGAACGGCGACGTCGGCAACGCGGGCAGCTATCTGCAGACCGGGCTTCTGCGCGGCACGCTGGAGAGCTGGGGCACGGCCGAGCTGGGCGGAGAGCCCACCGGCGCGCCCCGCCCCCGCGTGACCGGAGACATCCTGCAGCGCGCCGGCACGCTGGTCGCCCGCGGCGATCTGAGCGTCGGCGGCACGCTGGCGATCGAGGGCGGGACCACCACCGTCTCGGGGCGCTTCGTCGCGGTCGAGGGCGGCACCCGGATCGGCGCCCGCGGCCAGCTGGACCTGCCGGGCCGGCTTTATGGCGACGTCGTCAACCAGGGCACCCTGCGCGGATCGGGGGCGGAGTCCGAGATCGTCGGCGACGTCACCAACGACGGCACCCTGACGCTGGAAAACGGCGCGGTTGGGGACGTGCTGACCGTCACCAGCCTGGGCGGTACCGGCCGGCTGGTCTATGACATCAACTCGGCCAACATGACGGCGGACACCATCCGCGTCTCGGGCGGCGCCACCACCGGGCAGTTCCATTTCAGCTTCAATTCGCTGTCCGACCGCACCGTGAACCGCGTCGGCCAAAGGGTCACGCTGCTGGACGTGGACGGCACGCAGGGCGCGCGCAACAGCTTCGGCTTTACCCATGAGGGCGTGCCGTCGGCGTCCGAGAAGATCGTCTATTCGATCCTGCGCGACGGCGCCACCGGCGACGTGGTCATGCAAAGCCAGGTCAACCCGGCGATCGGCGCGACCTTCGCAAACGTCACCCTTGTGCAGTCGCTGATCGGCTCGCTCGTCAACCGCCCGACCAGCCCCTATGTCTCGGGGCTGGCCACCGACAGCGCCGGCCAGCCTTGCGGCAGCGGCGGGTGGAGCCGCGCCACCGGCGGTCACGCCCGCGTCGACGGCACCACCGACAACGGCGTGCAGGTCGAACAGAACACGGTTTCGCTGGATTACTACGGCCTGCAGGGCGGCGCCGACTTCGCCTGTTTCGACAACAGCCCCGGCGGGTGGAACCTGGCCCTGGGCGCCATCGCCGGGGTGAACGTCGGCGACACGGTGCAGCCGATCTTCACCACCCAGGCCGGGATCGATGCGCGGCGGGTCCTGGCCAGCATCACCACCACCCATTTCCAGCAGAGCTACGCCGGCGTCTACGCCACCGCGACCCGCGACCGGCTGCAGGGCGATCTGCAGCTGCGGGTCGAACGGACCGCGTTCCAGGTGAAGAACAAGCCCGTCGAGGGCGTGGGCCTGGGGATCACCGACCCGGATTTCACCAGCACCGGCTTCACGCTCAGCGGCTCGACCAGCTACACGATCCCGCTCGGCAAGACCGGCTGGAACCTGACCCCGACGGCGGGCTTTGCGTGGTCGAAATTCTCGACCGACGACGTCGTCTTCGACGAGGGCTACCGGCTGGAATTCGATGATGGCGAGCGCCGGATCGGCTTTCTGGGCGCCACGCTCAGCAGGACCTTCGTGCAGCAGGCCAGCAATTCGGCCCTGCAGAGCTTCGCCACGGCGACCTATTACAAGGATTTCGCCGATCCGGCCGTCTCGTGGCTGGTGAACAGCGCAAACCCCGATTTCCAAAGCCAGCGGCTGCTGTCGGACAACCTCGAATCCTATGGCGAGGTCAGCATCGGCGCCAATTACGTCAAGGTGCTGGACCCGGGCGGCCCCGGCCGGCCGCGCCAGTTCAGCACCAGCGCGCGGATCGACGCGCGGTTCGGGGACAGCGTGGACAGCGTCGGCGTCACCGGCCAGTTGCGCTGGCAGTTCTGACGGGGCGGGCCGATTTCAGGCGGACCGGAGCGGCCATTTGCCCGGCTTCGGACGAAAGCCGAAGAATTCTGACGACGGATATTTCATGACAGCCATTCACCCTCCGCTGATCTTTCACAGCTTCGCACTGACCCACCGCGGGCGCGTCCGGGCCCATAACGAGGACCGCGTCGCGGCCCTGCCCGAACAGGGCCTGTGGGTCGTGGCCGACGGGATGGGCGGCCACGCCGCCGGCGCCACCGCAAGCGCCCTTATCATCGACGAACTGTCGGCGCTGGGCTCCGCCGCCACCGCCGCCGATCAGCGCGCCAGGTTCCGCGACGGGCTTGACCGCGCCAATGCCCGCATCCTCGCGTTTGCCCGCGCCCAGGGGCTCGACACTGTCGGATCGACCGTCGCCGCGCTGCTGATCCACGGCGCGCACGCAACCTGCGTCTGGGTCGGGGACAGCCGCGTCTATCGGCTGCGCGGCGGCCGGCTCACCCTGCTGAGCCGCGATCACTCCGAGGTCGCGGCCCTGGTCGCCGCCGGCGCGATGTCCGAGGAGGAGGCCCGCGTCTCGCCGCTGCGCAACGTCATCACCCGCGCCGTGGGCATCGCCGCGGCCGTCGAGCCCGAGCAGGCGACCGGCCGGGCCGAGGGCGGCGACCGCTTCCTGGTCTGTTCGGACGGGCTGACCGAGCATCTTTCCGACGCCGAGATCGCCGTGGCCCTGGCCGGTCCCGGTTCCGTCGAACGGATCGCCCGCGGCCTGGTCGAACAGACCCTGCGCGACGGCGCCCGCGACAATGTCAGCGTGGTTCTGATAGACTGCATCGCAGCGCCCGTGACCGACGGCCAGGACTGACCATGCCCCGCCCCCAGCC
>NZ_JRKS01000099.1 GCF_000763805.1 Paracoccus sphaerophysae
CGCGTGGCCCCCGCCCCCGCCCCCGAAACCGTCGCCGCCGCCGGCCAGGTCGCCGCGCGGTTCGAGGACCCGGCGCTGGCCGAGGCCATGCACGCCCTGACCATCAACCGCGCCGCCCGCGACCAGCGGCGGCCTTCCCCTGCCGTTTCCGCTTTCCCCGAGTTTTCCCGACCGAAAGGCCCCTAGATGACCCTGACACTCCGCAGCCTCGTTTCAGCCGCCACGCTGGCCGCGCTGGCCGGCCTTGCCCTGCCCGCCGCCGCGCAGACTGCCGCGCCGGCCCAGCCCGCGACCGAACAGCCGGCCGGTGCCCAATCTGCCGCGACCCCGGCGACGGAACCCGCGATCCTGCCGGACCTGTTCATGGGCGCCGAGACCGCGCCGGTGACGATGCTGGAATATGCAAGCTTCACCTGCAGCCACTGCGCGGCGTTCCACAAGGACGTGTTCCCCAAGCTCAAAGCGGAATACATCGACACCGGCAAGGTGCGCTTTGCCCAGCGCGACGTCTATTTCGACGAGCCGGGGCTGTGGGCCGGCATCCTCGCCCGCTGCGGCGGCGACGACAAGTATTACGCGGTCGGCAGCATGCTGATGGATGAGCAGGGCACCTGGCTGAACGCCAAGACCGGCGACGAGCTGGCAGCCAACCTGCGCAAGATCGGCGCCAAGGCCGGCATGACCGACGCCCAGATGGAGGCCTGCTGGACCGACCAGAAGGCGGTCGAGAGCCTGGTGGCGACGTTCCAGAAGAACGCCGTCGCCGACAAGATCGAAGGCACGCCGACCTTCATCATCAACGGCGAGACGGTCCGCAACGGCCCGTGGGAAGAGCTGAAGGCCAAGATCGACGAAAAGCTGGCCGCGGCTCCGGCGGCAGGTGCTCCGGCTGCGGCGGCTCCTGCCACCGCTCCGGTTGCAACCCCGGCCGCGCCCGCTCCGGCGACGCCCGCCACGGGGACCGCCCCCGCAGGCACCGCGCCCGCAGGCACCGCCCCGGCCGCCCCGGCATCGAACTGAGGCAATCCCGGCGGCTGCCCCCAAGGGCTGCCCGCCGGCGGCTGCCAGCGAGGGACCGTCCGCCGAGGCGGTCCCCTTTTCTTCGCCAGGCTTGCGAAGTGCCTTCCCCGCGGGGACGGCCCGCGGGCAGGCATCGAACTGACGTATCTCCGCGCGGCTGCGAAAGGGCGGCGTGTCACGTCCCGCCCGCAAGGTGCGCCACGACTTTTCCCTCTTCGCGCAGATCCTCCCGCGCCCAATGTCACACCGCCGCCGCAGTCCGTTGACGCGCGCCGTCCCGGCGCGCCCCAAGTCAAACCCGCGACGCCCCGCCAGCGCGACCATCCCCCGCAAATAACGAAGGGTTCCGGCCCCCCGACCGGAACCCTTCGCCCCCCGCGTGCCCCAAGCCACCACACGCGAAACCGAAACTTGTCCCGGCCTTTCTGGCCGTGCAGCCTGTGTGCCACAACCCACGATTCGGGGCAAACAGAGAACATCGCGCATTTGAGCGATCTCGGCCGCCGGCTCTTGGTCTTGGCCCCGGCAGGGGCTATCCCGCTGGGAGAAGCCGAAAGGACAGCGCCGTGAGCCAATTGCTGCATCTCGTCTATGGCGGAGAGCTCGTCTCGAGCGACTCGACCGAGTTCCGCGATCCTGCCGCGATCCATGTCGTGGGAATCTTCCCGAACTATGCCTCGGCCTATTCCGCCTGGAAGGCGCATGCGCAGAAGACCGTGGACCAGGCGCAGACGCGTTATTTCATCGCCCACCTGCACCGGCTGCATGACCCGCAAGCCGCCGGCGCCCGACCGGACTGAGCCAGGCCCGTGGCCGGGATCGGCGATCTGGCCTCGTGGCTGAACCTGCGCGGCAGCCGCAACGGCGCGCTGCCGGCCGAGGCGGTGGTGCCGCCGGGCGACGGGCCGCTGGTGCTGGTCTGCGGCACCGGGGCGGGCACCGGCGCCGGCATCGTGCAGGCGCTGCGGCGCCGGCGCCGGGGGCTGCGGCTGGGCGCGCTGGGTCCGGTGGTGACGGCGCGGGGCGAGCGGCCGATCCCGCAGGTCATGGCAGCCCCCCCCGCCGATCCGGCCGCCGCGCGGGCGCTGGTCCAGCAGCTGGCGCCGGCCGCCATCGTGCTGACCGACGGCACCATCCCGGCCGCGCTGGTCGCCGCCGCGGACGAAGCCGAGCTGCCGGTCACGCTCATCGCCGACCGCCACCAGATCGCCGCCGCCGCCGCCCGCACCGCCTGGCGGGGGATGCGGCGCGGGCCGCTGATGCGGGTGTCGCGGGTGATCGTCCCCGACACCGCCGCCGAGGAAGCCGCGCTGCGCGCCGGCATCGCGCCGCAGCGCATCGACGTCACCGGCTCGGCGCCGCCGGTACTGCCGGCGCTGTCCTGCAACATGCGCGAACATGCCGCGCTGCGTCCGCTGCTGGCCCACCGGCTGGTGTGGCTCGCCGCCGCCCTGCCCGCGGCCGAGGCGCCGGCGATCCTCGCCGCGCATCGGGCGGTGATCTCGGCCCATCACCGGGCGCTGCTGATCGTCGCGCCGGCCCGGCCCGAGGACGCGCCGCCGATCGCCGCCGCAGCCGAGGCCGAGGGGCTGGCCGTCGCCCGCCGCGACGAGGATGACGAGTTGACCGCCGACATCCAGCTGCTGCTGGCCGAGGACAGCCACGAACTGGGGCTGTGGTACCGGCTGGCGCCGATCAGCTTCATGGGCGGGACGCTGATCGTGGCCGACAGCGCCCCCCGCCATCCCTTCGAGCCGGCGGCGCTGGGATCGGCGATCCTGCACGGCCAGCACCTGCCCGTCCATGCCGATGTCTGGAGCATGCTGGACCGGGCCGGCGCCGCCCGGCTGGTGCGCGGCGCGGTCCAGCTGGGCGCCGCGATCGAGGAGCTGGGCGCCCCCGACGCCGCCGCCCGCATGGCGCTCGCCGCCTGGCGGCAGGCCACGGCGGGGGCCGAGATCGACCGGCGCATCGCCGAGGCGGTGCTGTCCGACCTGCCCGAGGACGGACCGTGAGCCTGACCGCCCCACGCTTCTGGCACCGACCGGCGGGGCTTGCCGCCCGGGCCCTGGCGCCGCTGGGCGCGCTGTATGCTGCGGGCACCGCGCGGCGGTTGGCTCAGGGGGGGCGGCAGCGGGTCGGCGTGCCGGTGATCTGCGTCGGCAACCTCAATGCCGGGGGGACCGGCAAGACCCCCAGCGTGATCGCGCTGATCGAGCGTCTGGCCGCGCGCGGCATCGCCGCCCATGTCGTCAGCCGCGGGCATGGCGGGACCGAGACCGGCCCGCTGCGGGTCGAGGAGCGCCGCCACAGCGCCGCGCAGGTCGGCGACGAGCCGCTGCTGCTGGCGGCCTTCGCCCCGGTCTGGGTCGCCCGCGACCGCGTTGCAGGCGCCCGGGCGGCGGTCGCGGCGGGGGCGCAGGCGATCCTGCTGGATGACGGGTTCCAGGATCCGGCCCTGGCCCATGACCTTTCGCTGGTCGTCGTCGATGCCGCGAAGGGGTGGGGCAACGGGCTGTGCCTGCCCGCGGGTCCCTTGCGCGAGCCGGTCGCCACCGGGCTTTCCCGTGCCGATCTGGTGCTGACGATCGGGGACGCCGGCGCGCAGGCGTCGTTCTCGGCCCGCTGGCCCGCCCTGCCGGTGCCGCGGCTGACCGGGCGGCTGGAGCCGCTGCAGACCGGCATGGACTGGCAGGGGCTGCGCGCGCTGGCCTTCGCCGGGATCGGCCACCCCGAGAAGTTCTTCGCCAGCCTGCGGGCGCTGGGGGCCGAGGTGGTCCGCGCCGAGCCGCTGGTCGATCACCAGCCCTTCTCGCCGCAGATGCTGACCCGGCTGGAGACCGAATCGCGGATGCTGGGGGCGCAGATGGTCACGACCGAAAAGGACGCGGCCCGCCTGCCGGCGCGGTTCCGGCCCAAGGTGCTGACCCTGCCGGTGCGGCTGCGGCTGGACGACGCGGCGGTGCTGGACGCGGCTCTGGACGGGATATTCGGCGCGGCCCAGGCGGGCTCCGCCCATGAACGTATGCGTTCATCCCCGGGATATTTGGGCAAAGAAGAACCTTGAGGATGGTGCGGGCGGCGGGACTTGAACCCGCACGGCCTTGCGGCCCAGGGAGTTTAAGTCCCATGCGTCTACCATTCCGCCACGCCCGCCTGCGGATCGTGCCTAAGCGCCGGGCGGGTTTCCCGCAAGCCTCCTGCGACCATTGGCCTTCTGCGACGCGCTGGCCGGTGGCGCCGGGCGGGATCAGGGCGTAAAAGCGCCGCCATGAAAGCCGATCTGCGATCCGCCCTGCCGTTCTGGATGTCGCTGGCGCTGGTGCCGCTGGCGGTGCTCGCGGCGGTGCGGGGCGGCTGGTGGTGGGCGCTGATGCCGGCCTATGCGTGGTATCTTGTCACCGGGCTCGACGCCGTGCTGGGGCTGAACAGCGACAACCCCGATACCGAGACCCCGACCGAGCGGCTGTTCTGGTACCGCGCCATCACCGTGATCTGGTTCCCGATCCAGGCCGCCGTGGTTTTCGGCGCGATCTGGTATGCGACCCATGCCGGGCACCTGTCGGGCTGGGAAAAGCTGGGGCTGTTCTTCGGCATCGGGGTCATGTCGGGCACCATCGGCATGGTCTATGCCCACGAACTGCTGCACCAGAAGCCGGGGCATGAGCGCTGGCTGGGCGATCTGATCCTTGCCGCAAACCTGTATTCGCATTTCCGCACCGAGCATCTGCTGGTTCACCACGCCTGGGTGGCGACGCCGCGCGATGCCGTCTCGGCGCGCTATAACGAGGGGTTCTTCCGCTATTTCCTGCGCGTGCTGCGGGACTGTCCACGCTCTGCCTGGGCGGCCGAGACGCGGCTGCTGGCCCGCGCGCGTCGGCCGGTTTGGGACCGGCGCAACCCGTTCTGGCGCTACGCCGCGCTGCAGCTGGGGATGCTGGCGCTGGCGCTCGCCCTCGGCGGCTGGCAGGGGCTGGCGCTGTTCGTCTGGCAGGCCTTCGTGGCGATCTGGCAGCTCGAGCTGACCAACTATGTCGAGCATTACGGCCTGACCCGCCGCCATCTGGGTGAGGGCCGGTACGAGCACGTCCTGCCCCGCCACAGCTGGAACGCGAGCCACACCGCCTCGAACTGGCTGCTGATCAACCTGCAGCGGCACTCCGACCACCACTACAAGCCCGACCGGCGCTTTCCGCTGCTGCAGACCTACGGCACCGACGAGGCGCCGCAGCTGCCCTTCGGCTATCCGGCGATGACCTTCGTGGCGATGGTCCCGCCCTGGTGGCGACGGCGGATGAACCCGCGCGTGCGGGCGTGGCGGCGGCAGTTCTATCCCGATATCGCCGACTGGGGGCCCTATACGCGGGGCGAAAACCCGATGCCGCGGGGGGCGTTGTAGGCGCTTTCCGGGCAAAAAAACCCCGCCAGGTCACCCTGGCGGGGCAAGTTCGTCCCGCAGCCTCGCGGGGAGGACTCCCCGTCCGGCCCGAGACACCGGCGAACCTGTGTCAGCCGTCAGCGGCCAGTTCCGACCGAATCTGCTGACGCAGGATATCGATCGGTATCATCTGGCCGTCGCGGCGAAAATGCCAATATGTCCACCCGTTGCACGAGGGAGCGCCTTCCAGCGCAGCACCGACCTGGTGGATCGAGCCCTTGACGTCGCGCCCGATCAGCGACCCGTCCGCGCGCACCCGCGCGGTGTGGCGACCGTTGATCGACACCAGCTCCTCGCCCGGGCGCAGCATGGCGCGCTCGACCACCTGGCCAAAGGGCACCCGCGGCTCGGCCCGCTTGCCGGTGGTGGTGGCCAGCGCGCTCGCGTCCAGCCGGCGCACCCGGCTCAGCCGGCGTTCGGCGACGGCGCGATAGGCGGCTTCCCGCTCGATCCCGATGAAGTCGCGGCCCAGCATCTTGGCGACCGCGCCCGTGGTGCCGGTGCCGAAGAACGGGTCCAGCACCACGCCGCCGGGGTTGGTGGTCCCGACCAGCACTCGGTGCAGCAGGCTTTCGGGTTTCTGCGTCGGATGCGCCTTGGCCCCGTCCTCGCCCTTGATCCGCTCGCCCCCGGTGCAGATCGGCAGCGTCCAGTCCGAGCGCATCTGAATGCCCTCGTTGAGGCTTTTCAGCGCCTCGTAGTTGAAGGTGTATTTCGCCCCCTCGGATTTCGAGGCCCAGATCAGCGTCTCGTGCGCGTTGGTCAGCCGCTTGCCGCGGAAGTTCGGCATCGGGTTCGACTTGCGCCAGACCACGTCGTTCAGCAGCCAGAAGCCCTGGTTCTGCAGCTCGGCGCCGACGCGGAAGATGTTGTGATAGCTGCCGATCACCCAGATCGCCCCGTCCGGCTTCAGCAGCCGGCGCGCCGCCGCCAGCCAGTCCCGGGTGAAGCGGTCATAGTGGGCAAAGCTGCCGAACTGGTCCCAGTGATCGTCCACCGCATCGACGCGCGAATTGTCGGGCCGGTGCAGATCGCCGCGCAATTGCAGGTTATAGGGCGGGTCGGCGAAGATCAGGTCGACCGAGCCCTCGGGCAGCGAATTCATCACCTCGATGCAGTCGCCCGCAAGGATGCGGTTCAGCGGCAAGTCGGTTTCGGCGCGCGAATTGCGCGTGGCCTCGGCGGTCCTGGTCATCTCTGCCCTCAAAGTCTGGCGGCATCCAGGGCCGCTCGTTCCTTGTGGATAAGATGAGTCACCGCCGATTCGGCGTCAAATAGTATTTTGAATCAGAGGCTTAGTGTTAGCTCTGGACACAATATCTTGTTGACGGCGGGAAACCCGAGCCTATGGAATGGGGTCGGCCCCAGATCGGCCAGCGCCCGGCGATGGGCCGGGGTCGGATAGCCCATGTTTTCGTCCCAGCCATAGCCCGGATGCTGTTGCGCCAAATCCACCATGATCCGGTCACGCGCCACCTTGGCGAGGATCGAGGCCGCCGCGATCGACAGGCTCAGCGCGTCGCCGCCGATGATGGCGCGGGCCGGGCGGTCGAGATCGCGCGGGATGCGGTTGCCGTCCACCAGCACCACGCAGGGAACCTGCGTCAGCGCCGCCACCGCCCGGCACATCGCCAGATGAGCGGCGTGATAGATGTTGAGCGTGGCGATCTCCTCGACGCTGGCATGGGCGACGGCCCAGACGGCGCAGGCCTCGATCCGGGCGGCGAGGCGTTCGCGTTCGGCCGCGCTCAGCTTCTTGGAATCGTCGAGGCCGCGCGGGATGCCGCGGGCGGGCAGGATCACCGCCGCCGCCGTGACCGGCCCGGCGAGCGGGCCGCGCCCGACCTCGTCCACCCCGCAGACCAGCGTGGCACCCTCGGCCCAGCAGGATTTCTCGTGCCTCAGCGAGGGGCGGCGGG
>NZ_JRKS01000100.1 GCF_000763805.1 Paracoccus sphaerophysae
GGGCAGGGTGGTCCGGGGTCATGCCGGCGGGGCCCCTCATCGGCCCTGCGAGGCCCGCCGCGTCAGACCGGATCGGCTGCGGCCGCGGCACCCGTATCCTCGGCGCTCTCGGCCGGGGGGGCGGCCGCCTTGGTCGAGCGGCGCGTGCTGCGGCGGCGCTTGCGCGGCTCGTCGGCGGTATCCTCGCCGACCGGGGCCGCGTTGACGCTGCCATCGGCGACGGCTTCGGCCGCGGCGCGTTCTTCGGGCAGGGCGTCGCCGGGCAGCGCCTCGGTCGGCACCGCGGGCTCGACCGCCGGGGGCGGGGCGAGTGCGGCTTCCTGCTCGGCGTCCCGTTCCTCGGACAGTTGCGCCGGGGCTTCGGATGCGGCGGCCTCGTCGGCTGCAGCGGGCTTGCGGCGGCTTCGGGTCCGGCGCGGCTTGGGCGTCTCGGCGGGGGGCTCGTCCGCGGAAGCGGCGACGGGTTCAGGCGCCTGCGCCTGATCGGCTTCGGTGGCGGAAACCGTGTCGGCCTCGGGCGTCTTGGCCCGGCTCTTGCGGGACCGGCTGCGGCGCGTGGTCGGCGCCTCGGCCGTCTCGCTGGCGGGGGCCAGAGCGGCCTCAGGTGCGTCGACATGCGCCTCGGGCGCCTGGGCAGCCCGCGCGGCCGAGGCCGCGATGCGGGCATCGGTCACCGCGATGGCCTCGGCGAAGCTGGTGGTCAGGAAGTCCGGGACATGATCGCCCATGCCCAGCACCGACGGCCCGCGATCGCGGTCGCGATAGCGGCGATCCCCGTTGCGGTCCCCGCTACGGTCGCTCACCCGGTCATCGCGCCGGTCGTCGCGGCGGCCGTCGCCCCGGCTCTCGTGGCGATCCCCGTTGCGGTCGCCGCGCGAGTCGTCGCGGTTGTCCCACGAGCGCCCGTCCGAGCGACGGCTGTCCGACGAGCGGCTGTCCGACGAGCGCCGCTCGGCGTCGCGCGCGGTTTCACGCTCGGCGGCCGGGCGCGGGGTATCGCGGCGGTCGGTCTGCGGGCGCGCCGCCTCAACGGGCGCCCCCACCTCGACCGGCGCGGCCTCGTCGCGGCGCGGCTCGTCGCGGCGGTCCTCGCTGCGGCTGCTGCGGCGCGAGCGGGTGCGGCTGGAGGTGCTGCTGCGGCCGCCGCGGTCGCCTTGCGGACGCGGGGCGGACTGCGCGGCGTCCGACAGGCTGAAATCCTGCGGCAGGGCGGCGCGGGGCAGGGTCTGCTTCACCAGGTTCTCGATCGCCGACAGGTATTTCTCATCCGAGGGCGTCGCGATCGAGATCGCGGTCCCCTGGCGCCCGGCCCGGCCGGTGCGGCCGATGCGGTGGACATAGTCCTCGGCATGGCTGGGCAGGTCGAAGTTGAACACGTGGCTCACCGCCGGGATGTCCAGCCCCCGCGCCGCCACGTCCGAGGCGATGAGGAACCGCAGCGAGCCGTCGCGGAACCCGTCCAGCGTCGCCATCCGCACCCGCTGGTCCAGGTCGCCGTGGATCGGGGCCGCGTCATAGCCATGCGCCTTCAGCGACTTGGCCACGATGTCGACCTCGGTCTTGCGGTTGCAGAAGATGATTGCGTTCTTCAGCCCGCCCTCGTCGGTGGCCGGGCCCTCGGCGTCGATCAGCGCCCGCAGCAGCTCGCGCTTCTGCTTGGCGGTCTGGTCCTTGCGGGTGGGGGTCAGCTCGACCAGCTTCTGGGTGATCGTCTCGCTGGTGGTGGCCTGGCGGGCGACCTCGATCCGTTCGGGGGCGTGCAGGAAGGTGTTGGTGATCCGCTCGATCTCGGGCGCCATGGTGGCCGAGAAGAACAGCGTCTGCCGGGTGAAGGGGGTCAGCTGGAAGATCCGCTCGATATCCGGGATGAAGCCCATGTCCAGCATCCGGTCGGCCTCGTCCACGACCATGATCTGCACGCCGGTCAGCAGCAGCTTGCCGCGTTCGAAATGGTCCAGCAGCCGGCCGGGGGTGGCGATCAGCACGTCGACGCCGCGGTCGATCAGCTTGTCCTGTTCGTTGAACGACACCCCGCCGATCAGCAGCGCCTTGGTCAGGCGGGTGTGCTTGGCATAGGTCTCGAAGTTCTCGGCCACCTGGGCGGCGAGCTCGCGGGTCGGGCACAGCACCAGCGACCGCGGCATCCGCGCCCGCGCCCGGCCGCGGCCCAGCAGGGTGATCATCGGCAGGGTGAAGCTGGCGGTCTTGCCGGTCCCGGTCTGGGCGATGCCCAGCACGTCGCGGCCTTCCAGCGCGGGCGGGATGGCACCGGCCTGGATCGGGGTGGGGGTCTCATAGCCCGCCTCGGCAATCGCCTTGAGCACCTTGGGGTCGAGCTTGAGATCGGAGAATTTCGTCATGGGGGTCTTTCGGTTCAGGAAACGTCGCGGTCCGACGCGCCATAAGGGCGCGGTTACGGGACGCGGTTGATCCTGGCGCCCCTCGGCTCGCCCGCCGGATGCGGGCTTGCGGCCCCTAGCCCAAAACCGCCACAAGGTCAATTCGGATACCGCCGCCGTGACGGAAGGGCGGGCCACGGGGAAACCCGCTGGGGGCGCAGGCATTTCGCCCTCACGGGACAGCGAGGAAGGACGGCAGATGGCAGCGGCAGGTGGCGGGGGGCTGACCCCGATGGAGGCATTCGCCGTGATCGGCGTCGCCGGGGTCGGGGCGCAGTGGCTGGCCTGGCGGCTGCGGCTGCCGGCGATCGTGCTGATGCTGGCGGCGGGGCTGATCCTGGGACCGGCGACGGGGATCCTCGTCCCCGCCCGCGACATCGGCGCGCTGGTCGGGCCGATGGTGTCGCTGGCGGTGTCGGTGATCCTGTTCGAGGGCGGGCTGACGCTGAACTTCCACCAGCTGGCCGATGCCCGGCCCGCGGTCCGGCGGCTGGTCTATGTCGGCGCGCCGCTGGGCTGGCTGCTGTCCACCCTCGCGCTGATGTGGATCGGCGGCATGTCGTGGCAGGCCTCGCTGGTCTTTGGCGGGATCATGATCGTCACCGGCCCGACCGTCATCGCGCCGCTGCTGCGGCAGGCGCGGCTGGTCACCCGGCCGGCGCAGGTGCTGCAATGGGAAGGGATCGTGAACGACCCGATCGGCGCGCTGGCGGCGGCGCTGGCGCTGCAGATCGTGGTGGTGGCGAATGCCGGGCTGTTCTGGGGCCAGGCGCTGGCGCGGGTGGTGCCGGGGGTCTTGGCCGCGCTGGTGATCGGGGCGCTGGTCGGCTGGGGCATCGTGCAGGCGTTCCGCCGCCACCTGGTGCCAGAATACATGAAGGTGCCGGTGCTGTTCGTCACCGTGCTGGGGGCCTTTGCGCTGTCCGATTCCATCCTGCACGAATCGGGCCTGCTGGCGGTGACGGTAATGGGGCTGATCGTCGCGAACGCCAACCTGGCGTCCTACACGGAACTCTACCGCTTCAAGGAGCACGCGACGATCCTGCTTGTGTCGGGCGTGTTCATCATCCTTGCCGCCGGTATCGACGTTGCGCAGCTGTCGAACCTGTCGCTTCGCGCCGCGCTGCTGATCGCCGCGATCATCCTGATCGTCCGGCCCGCCACCGTAATGCTGTCCCTTTGGGGCACCAACCTGCCAATGAAAGAGCGGCTGCTGATCGCCCTGACCGGCCCGCGCGGCGTCGTCCTGGTCGCCGTGTCGGGCATCTTTGCCGAGCGGCTGGTGGCCGAGGGCGTCCCTGACGGGGCGCTGATCGCGCCTTTGGCCTTCGTGCTGGTGCTGGCGACGGTGCTGCTGCACGGCTTCACGCTCGCGCCGCTGGCCCGGCGGCTGGGCCTGACCTCGGGCGACACGCCCGGGGTGATGATCATCGGCGGGTCGCCCTTTGCCACCGGCCTCGCGCAAGCGCTGCAGAAGGTCGAGGTCGAGGTGCTGGTCACCGATCCCAACCGCGACCACCTGCGCAGCGCCCGCGCGGCAGGCGTCCCCACTTATTACGGCGACGTGCTGGGCGAGGCGGCGGAAAGCAATGTCGAGTTCCTCGCCTATCGCTATATCCTCGCGGCCTCCGACAACGACGCCTACAACACGCTCGTCGCCACAGACATCGCGCCGGATTTCGGGCGCGACGCGATCTGGCAGGTGGCGCGGGAAAAGGACGACCGGCCGCGCCACAGCCTGCCCAACCAGCTGGGCGGCCAAGGCTTTGCCGAGGGGCGGACGCTGGCGCAGCTGAACGGGATGATCGCCGACGGCTGGGTGTTCCGCACCACCCGGCTGACAGAGGAATACACGCTGGAGAATTGGCGCGAGGCCCGCCCCGGCGCCGTGCCGCTGGCGACACTGGACGGCGGAGATATCCGCTTTCTGCGCCGGGCCGAGGATCTGACCGACCGTGCCGGGCGGCGGATCGTGTCGCTGATCCCGCCCGAACTCGCCGCCCGGATCCGCGAGGAAGGCACGGACGCCAGGCTACAGCGCGCGGCACGGGCCAACGCCGATTCGCTGGCCGGCGGCTAGGGCCAACGCGTCGCGCCGGTTGCGGGGGGCGCGCGGCTTCGCTATCGCAGGCCGGGATCGCAGGCGCCCGGTCGCGGGCCCCGCGTCGCAGCCCGCCAGGACCCCGAGAGACCCATGAACCTGTTCGCCGATATCCGCTCGCTCGTGATCGATGCGCTGACCGCCCTGACCGATCTGGGCCGCCTGCCGGCCGGGCTGGACCTTGCCGCCGTCGCGGTCGAGCCGCCCCGCGACCCGGCGCATGGCGACATGGCCACGAACGCGGCGATGGTGCTGGCCAAGCCCGCCGGTATGAAGCCGCGCGACATCGCCGAGGCGCTGGCCGCCGAACTGGCCGCCGACCCGCGCGTGACCTCGGCCGAGGTGGCGGGCCCCGGCTTCCTGAACCTGCGGCTTGCGCCCGGTCAGTGGCGCGAGGTGGTCTCGGCGGCGCTGGCCGAGGGCGGCGACTATGGCCGGGTGCCGGCCGGGCAGGGCGAGCGGATCAACATCGAATTCGTCAGCGCCAACCCCACCGGCCCCATGCATGTGGGCCACATGCGCGGCGCGGTCTTTGGCGACGCGCTGGCCAGCCTGCTGGCCTTCGCCGGCCACGAGGTGACGCGCGAATACTACATCAACGACGGCGGCGCGCAGGTCGACGTGCTGGCCCGGTCGGCCTATGAACGCTACCGCGAGGCGCACGGGCTGGAGCCCGCGATCTCCGAGGGGCTGTATCCCGGCGACTACCTGATCCCGGTCGGCGAGGCGCTGAAGGCGCGGTTCGGCGATTCGCTGCTGGACAAGCCGGAATCGGAATGGCTGGCCCAGATCCGCGACGTCGCGACCGAGGCGATGATGGCCACCATCCGCGACGACCTGGCGCTCCTGGGGGTCGAGATGGACGTCTATTCCTCGGAAAAGGCGCTGTACGGCACTGGCCGGATCGAGGCCGCGATCGCCCGGCTGGAACAGGCCGGCCTGATCTATGAGGGCACGCTGGAGCCCCCCAAGGGCAAGCTGCCCGAGGATTGGGAGCCGCGCCAGCAGACGCTGTTCCGCTCGACCGATCACGGCGACGACGTGGACCGGCCGGTGCGCAAGTCGGACGGCAGCTGGACCTATTTCGCCCCCGACATCGCCTATCACTGGGACAAGATCGACCGCGGCTTCGACGCGCTGATCGACATCTTCGGCGCCGATCACGGCGGCTACGTCAAGCGGATGCAGGCGGCGGTCCGCGCGCTGTCGAACGGCAAAGTGCCACTGGACATCAAGCTGATCCAGCTGGTCAAGCTGTGGAAGAACGGCGAGCCCTTCAAGATGTCCAAGCGCGCCGGCACCTTCGTCACCCTGCGCGACGTGGTCGAACAGGCGGGCCGCGACGTGACCCGGTTCCACATGCTGACCCGCAAGAACGACGCCGCGCTGGATTTCGATTTCGCCCGCGTGCTGGAACAGTCCAAGGACAACCCGGTCTGGTACGTCCAGTATGGCAGCGCCCGGATCAATTCCGTCCTGCGCCGGGCCGAGGAGATGGGCGTGGACGTCTCGGACGCCGCGCTGGCCCGGGCCGACCTGTCGATCCTGGACCACCCGGCGCAGATCACGCTGATGAAGAAGATCGCCGAATGGCCCCGCACGGTCGAGATCGCGGCCCGCGCGCATGAGCCGCACCGGATCGCCTTCTTCCTGTATGAACTCGCGTCGGACCTGCACGCGCTGTGGAATCGCGGCAATGACGAACCTGCGCTGCGCTTCGTGTCGGATGGTGACCCGTCTGCAACAGCGGCGAAAATTGCGCTGGCCCGTGCCGCCGGCGTTGTCATTTCGGCCGGTTTGGGTATCTTGGGCGTCACGCCGGCTGTGGAAATGCGCTGAATAAGGCGCAGCCTGCCGGGGTGACGAGCAGTTGACGACAACCGGGACAACCCGGCGGACAGGCAGGAACGATCACATGACGGTGCTGGACTTTCGTTCTGGCGGCTATGCGGACACGCCCGACGGCTATGCGGCCGGCGACCGGTCCTCTGCGCCCGCCCCCCACTGGGAATCGCAGGGCTGGCAGGGCCACGACTGGCAGGCCGGCGACGACTGGGACGAGGCGCGCTTTGCCACCGACCCGTCGGCCGAGCGCCTGACCGACCGTGACAGCGTCCTGGGCCGCGTGGCGCGGCTGACGCATTACCTGGGCGCGATCATGTCGGTCGGCCTGATGGGCGGGCTCGCGGTCTGGGGCTATCAGCTGGTCGTGCGCGACGTCTCGGGCGTGCCGGTGATCCGCGCGGTCGAGGGCGAGGCCCGCATCGCGCCCGACGAGCCGGGCGGAGAGCTGACCGACCGCACCGGCCTGGCCGTCAACGACGTCGCCGCCGGCACCGCCCCGGCTCCGGTCCAGCAGGTGGCGATCGCGCCTGCGACGACCGCGCTGGACGGGCAGGACGTGGCGATGGGCCAGCTTGGCGCCACCGCGCAGACGCCGACCGTGGCCAGCGACGAGCCCGTCGCCGCCGATCTGCCCGCGACCGTCGCCCTGACCGACGCCGAGGCCGCGCGCCTGGCCGAGGACCCCGCCGCCGTCGAAACCGCCGGTGTTGAAGTCGCGGCCGTGGCCCCCGCCGATGCGGTGACGAACGTGGTCACGGATACCGCCGGGCATCCGGTGCAGGACACCGCCATCACCGCCGCCCTGGCCGAGGCAGGCGCCGTGCCCGCCGTCTCGACCACCACCCGGCCGCTGCCCCGTCCGCGCCGGCTGGCTGCGGCCAGCGCCGCGCCGGTGGCCAACGACGCCGATCCGGTCGCCGCAGTCGTGGCGACGCCCGAGCC
>NZ_JRKS01000101.1 GCF_000763805.1 Paracoccus sphaerophysae
GTCCGGGGGCGAGGGGGCGGCGACGCCGGCCCCGGCCGCCGATCCCGACGGGCCGGAGGGCGAGGCGTCGCCTGCCGCCGAAGGCCCCGACGCCGCACAGGCCAACGATGCGCCGGAAGGCGATGCGCCCACCGCCGCCCCGCCCGCTGACGTCGCGCCCGCTGGTGATGCGCCCCCCGGCGCCACCGCCACCGAAAGCACCGAGGCTTCCCCCGCCGGGGACGCAGCGCCCCCCGACGCCGCGCCATCCGCCGATGCCGCCGACCCAGCCGCCGATCCCGCCGCGGCGCCGCCGGCGCCCGGCGGGGATGCCGGGTCCTCGGATCCCGCCGCCGACTCGCCTATCGGCGCTGGCGGCGACGCCGCGCCGGCCGATGCTGCGCTCCCGCCGCCCGCCGCCGCGCCGCCCGCGCTGCCCGGCGGTGCCGTTCCGCGCGAAGCCGACCCCCGGGGATAGGGCAATGGCGCTGCAATCCGACCCGCCCGTCGGCCGCGTGAATGTCGTTGCGCGCCTCGGCGCGGTCGCCGCATGACCGAGGCCGCCTCTCTGCCACCCGTCGACGACAGCCGGCAGCCGCTGGTCTTCGTCACCATGGTGCGCGGCGATTACCCGATGCTGGACCTGTGGGTCCGCCATCACGAGGCGCTTGCCGGATCGCGCGACCATCTCGTCGTTATCTCGCATGGCGCCGATCCGCGCCACGACCGGCTGGCCCGGGGCTGTTCGCGGCTGGTGGTGCCGCACGATTCGACCGGCGCGGGGTTCGAGCCGCGCCGGGTCGCACTGCTGCACGGGCTGGTCGGCGGCCTGCTGGGCTATTACCGCCACGTCGTGGTGCTGGACTGCGACGAGATGCTGGTGCCCGCCCCCGAACTGGCTACGCCGCTGGCCGACCATCTCGATTCGGTCGCCTTCCGGGGCGTGGCGCTGTCGCCGGCCGGGTTCGACCTGACTCAGCGCCCGGTGTCGGAACCCGCGCCGCTGGACTTCACCCGCCCGATCCTCGACCAGCGCCGCTATGGCTATCTGCACGGCGAATATTCCAAGCCCTGCATCTTCCGCGCCGCGCCGCGCGCCGGCGGCAACCAGCACGCGCTGATCGGCGAGCCGTGGCAGATCGACCCGATGATCGCGCTGATCCACATGCGCTTTGCCGACCAGGGCTTCGGCACCCGGACCGGCCGGTCGCGGATCCGGCAGCTCGACAGCTACAACGGCGCCGGCAGCGACCACCGCATCGGCAACTGGGACAACCGGCTGCGGCAGATGGCGCGGGTGCAGGGGCGGCTGGACCGGTCCGACCACCCCGACCTGACCCTGGCCGACCGCCAGGCCTTTGCGGCGCGGATGCAGCGCTATTACGAACGCTTCAACCGCACGTTGCCGTGGCTGCAGTCGCGCGACGAGCCGCGGCGGCTGCCCGACGAGTGGCTTGGGCGCCTGTAAGCGCGGCCTTCGGGCCCGCGTCCGAAATCCCACACCTGCGGCCAAATGCGGCACGTTAATCCCCGCAGGCCGCTGGACTGACACAATCTTGATCGCTAGAAGCGCCTTTGCAAGCTGTCCCCCGGACGGCCCCGCTGTCGTATCGGCCTGACCCCGCGCCGGGCCCGGAATTGGAGAACACCCGTGTCCCACGCAGACCATCCCGCAGGAGACCACGGCGCCACCCGGAGGGACTTCCTCTATTACGCGACTGCCGGCACCGCCGCAGTCGGGGCGGGCGCGGCGGCCTGGACCCTCATCAACCAGATGAACCCTTCGGCCGACGTGCAGGCCCTGGCCTCGATCCAGGTCGATGTCAGCGGGGTCGAAGAGGGCACGCAGCTGACCGTCAAGTGGCTGGGCAAGCCGGTGTTCATCCGCCACCGCACCGCCGAGGAAATCGAACGCGCCAAGGCCGATGACGGCGCCGCGCTGATCGACCCGCTGGCGCGCAACGCCAACCTGGACGGCACCGAGCCCGCCACCGACGCCAACCGCACGCTGGACGAGGCCGAGAAGTGGCTGGTCATGATCGGCGTCTGCACCCATCTGGGCTGCGTGCCGATCGGTGACGGCGCGGGCGACTTCGGCGGCTGGTTCTGCCCCTGCCACGGCTCGCATTACGACGCCGCCGGGCGCATCCGCCGCGGTCCCGCGCCCGAAAACATGCATATCCCCGTCGCGGCGTTCCTCGACGACGCCACCGTCAAGCTGGGCTGAGGAGAAACGCGAAGATGTCTGCTGGTATCCCCTCTGACCACTACGAGCCCAAGACCGGGGCCGAGCGCTGGCTGCACCGCCGCCTGCCGATCGTCGGCCTGATCGTCGATTTCGTCACCCTGCCCACCCCCAAGAACCTCAACTGGTGGTGGATCTGGGGCATCGTGCTGACCTTCTGCCTGGTGCTGCAGATCGTCACCGGCATCGTGCTGGCAATGCATTACACCCCGCATGTCTCGCTGGCCTTCCGGTCGGTCGAACACATCATGCGCGACGTGAATGGCGGGCATTTCCTGCGCTATCTGCACGCCAACGGCGCCTCGCTGTTCTTCCTCGCCGTCTATATCCACATCTTTCGCAACCTCTATTACGGCAGCTACAAGGCGCCGCGCGAGGTGACGTGGATCGTGGGGATGCTGATCTATCTCGCCATGATGGCCACCGCGTTCATGGGCTATGTGCTGCCTTGGGGGCAGATGTCGTTCTGGGGCGCCACGGTCATCACCGGCCTGTTCGGCGCGATCCCGGGCGTCGGTCCGGCGATCCAGGAATGGCTGCTGGGCGGCCCGGCGGTGGACAACGCCACGCTGAACCGCTTCTTCTCGCTGCACTACCTGCTGCCTTTCGTGATCGCGGCGCTGGTCGTCGTCCACTTCTGGGCCTTCCACACCACCGGCAACAACAACCCCACCGGGGTCGAGGTGCGCCGCACCTCGCGCGAGGAAGCTGATCGCGACACCGTCCCGTTCTGGCCCTATTTCGTCATCAAGGACCTGCTGGCCCTGGCCGTGATCCTGGTGGTGTTCTTCGCCGTCGTGGGCTTCATGCCGAACTACCTCGGCCACCCCGACAACTATGTCGAGGCGAACCCGCTGGCGACCCCCGCGCATATCGTGCCGGAGTGGTACTTCCTGCCGTTCTACGCGATCCTGCGGGCCTTCACCGCCGATGTCTGGGTCGTGCAAGCGGTCAACTTCCTGTCCTTCGGGATCATCGACGCCAAGTTCTTCGGCGTGCTGGCGATGTTCGGCGCCATCATCGTGCTGGCGCTGGTGCCGTGGCTTGACACCTCGCGCGTGCGCTCGGGCCGCTACCGCCCGCAGTTCAAGTGGTGGTTCTGGCTGCTTGCCATCGACTTCGTCGTCCTGACCTGGGTTGGGGCGCAGCCGGCCGAGGGGATCTATCCCTATATCGCGCTGGCCGGCGCGGCCTACTGGTTCGCCTATTTTCTGGTGATCCTGCCGCTGCTTGGCGTGATCGAACGGCCCGACCCGATGCCCTCGACCATCGAGGAAGACTTCGACGCCCATTACGGCGTCGGCCACGGCAACGGCCGGACCCTGGTCCGTCCCGTCACCCATCCCGCCGAGTAAGGAGAGGCGCGAATGTCCCTGAGAAACGTTACGCTCACGGCGGTCGCGGCCCTGTCCCTCGGGATGGCGGCGAACGCCCAGACGACCACGATCACTGTCCCGATGTCCGAGCCGGGCACCGCGGCGCCGGCGCCCACCGGCGCCGGCACCACGGTCACCGTCATCGACGGCCAGCAGCGGGTGGAAACCACCGGCGGCGCGCCGGCGGCGACCGTCGAACCGGCGGCGACTCCGGCGGCCGATGCGGCGGCCACCGCGACGACGGCCCCAGCCGCCGATGCGACGACCACCACGGCCACGCCGGAAACCCCGGCCCCGGCCGCGCCGATGGCCGAGTCTGCCGCCGATGCCGAAACCGGCACCGCGGCGCAGGGCATGGACGTCACCGCGCCGACGCCGACCGACAGCGCCGGCGAACCGCCGGCCGCGCCCCAGCAGGGCCTGCCCAGCAGCGCCACCGAGGCGCAGGTCCAGGCGCCGGTCCCGGCGACGGGCCAGCCCGACCCGGCCGCAACCGATGCCGCCCCCGCCGCGACCGAGCCGGCGCCGACCGCGGTGGAAGCCCCCGCCGAAGCACCGGAAGGCGAGGCGCCGATGCAGCCGGCCGACGGCGCGACCGCGCCTGATGCCACCGTTGTGCCCGCCGATGCCGCCCCGGCCGGGGAACCGCCGGCCGCCGTGTCGGACGAAACCGCGCCGGCTGCCGACCCCGCCACCGCAGATGCCGGCGCCGGCACCGAACCGGACGCGGACGCGGCGCATGCCCCCGGTGAGGAGGGCGCGGCCGAGGCGCATGCGACCCATCAGGAAATCCGCGACGTCGCCTTCAGCTTCGAAGGCCCGTTCGGCAAGTACGACCAGTTCCAGCTGCAGCGCGGCCTGCAGGTCTATACCGAGGTCTGCGCCGGCTGCCACGGCATGAAGTTCGTGCCGATCCGCACGCTGCACGACGACGGCGGCCCCGGCCTGCCCGAGGATCAGATGCGCGCCTATGCCGGTGCGCTGACGATCGTCGATCCTGAAACCGGCGAAGAGCGTCCGCGCGAACCCACCGACATGTTCCCGACCGTGACCGGCGACGGCATGGGGCCGGACCTGTCGCTGATGGCCAAGGCGCGCGCCGGCTTCCACGGGCCCTACGGCACCGGAATCAGCCAGCTGTTCAACGGCATCGGCGGGCCGGAATACATCTATTCGATCCTCACCGGCTATACCGGCGAGACGAAAGAGCAGGCCGGCACCACCTTCTACGAGAACACCGCCTTTCCCGGCGGCTGGATCTCGATGCCGCCGCCGCTGTCGGACGACCAGGTGACGTTCGAGGACGGCTCGCCCGCCGACCTGCACAGCGCCTCCAAGGACGTCGCGGCGTTCCTGATGTGGACCGCCGAGCCCAAGATGATGGCCCGCAAGAAGGCCGGCCTGGTGTCGGTGCTATTCCTGATCGTGCTGTCGGCGCTGCTGTATCTGACCAACAAGCGCATCTGGTGGCCGCTCAAGCACCGCGAGGACGTGATCGGCGACGGCCGCTGACACCGCCCTTGCCGCGATACCGAAACCGCGTCCCTCGGGGCGCGGTTTCCTTTTGGGGCGGGGGCCTGCGCCACTGGCGGCTTGCCGCTTTGGCCCCGGGCGCCTATCTGCCAGTCATGCGTATTCCCTTCGTCCCCCGCCTGATCTCTCCGCGCCCGACGATCTCGGTCGTGCGCCTGCAGGGCGCAATCGGCATCCCCGCCCGCCACGGCGCGGCCGGCCTGTCCGACGCGGGACTGGCGCCGCTGCTGGACCGCGCGTTCCGCCGCGGCAAGCCCGCCGCGGTGGCCATCGCGCTGAACTCTCCCGGCGGCTCTCCGGTGCAGTCGTCGCTGATCGCGGCGCGCATCCGGCGGCTGGCGCAGGAAACCCACGTGCCGGTCCATGTCTTCGTCGAGGACGTCGCCGCCTCGGGCGGCTATTGGCTGGCCACGGCGGGGGACACGATCTGGGCCGACGAATCGTCGGTGCTGGGGTCGATCGGGGTGATCTCGGCCAGCTTCGGCTTCGCCGAGCTGATCCAGCGTCACGGGATCGAGCGGCGGGTCCACACCGCCGGAACCTCGAAATCGTGGCTGGACCCGTTCCGCCCCGAATCGCCCGAGGACGTGGCTCGCCTGCATCGCCTGCTGGAACCGATCCACGAGTCCTTCAAGGCCCAGGTCCGCGCCCGCCGCGGCGACCGCCTGCCCGAGGGCCGCGACCTGTTCACCGGCGAGGTGTGGGTCGGCCGCCAGGCCGTCGAGCTGGGGCTGGCCGACGGCATCGGCCACCTGGAACCGACCATGCGCGGCCTGTTCGGGGACAAGGCCGAGTTCCGCACCTATAGCCAGCGGGTGCCGTTCCTGCGCCGCTTCGGCATCTCGGCCGATGATTTCCTCGACGCGGCGGCGCAGCGGGCGGCGTTCTCGCGTCTGGCGCCAGGGGGCTGAGCGGATGCTCAAGACGGTTGTCCTGTTCCTGCTGATCATGGTGGCGTTGGCGCTGGCCTTCGGCCCGGGCTTTCGCCGCGCGATGGCGCGCCTGCTGGGGCTGCGCCGTGGCCGTTGAGGGCGCAGCCCTGGTCACCGGCGGCGCCCGCCGGCTGGGCCGCGCGATGGCGCTGGCCCTGGCCGGGCGCGGCTTCGACGTGGCGATCCACTATGACCGCTCGGCCGACGAGGCCGAGGCGACCGCTGCCGAGGCCCGCGGCCTGGGCGTCCGGGCCGAGACCTTCGCCGCCGACCTGCTGGACGAGGCGGCGACCGCGGCGCTGATCCCGGCGGTCGCGGACCGCCTCGGGCCGGTCGGGGTGCTGGTCAACAACGCCTCGATCTTCGAATTCGACACGCTGGAAACTGCGACGCGCGAAAGCTGGGACCGGCATCTCGGGTCGAACCTGCGCGCGCCGTTCCTGCTGACCCAGGGCTTTGCCCGCCAGTTGCCTCCCGCCGCCGCGACGCTGGGCGAACCCGAGGCGCACGGCCTGATCGTCAACATGATCGACCAGCGGGTGCTGAAGCCGACGCCGGGTTTCATGACCTATTCGCTGGCCAAGGCGGGGCTGTGGGCGCTGACCCGCACCTCGGCGCAGGCGCTGGCGCCGCGGATCCGCGTCAACGCCATCGGTCCGGGCCCGACCATGCAGGGCGCCCGGCAAAGCGCCGAACATTTTGCCCGCCAGCGCGCCGCCACCATCCTTGAACGCGGCGCCGACGCGGACGATATCGTGGCGGCGCTGCTGTATTTGCTGGATGCCCGGGCGATCACGGGACAGCTCATCTGCGTGGACGGCGGCCAGCACCTGGCCTGGCGGACACCGGATATCCTCGGCGACTGAGGGCAGCGCGGCCGGCGCGGATGCGTCGTTTTGTCCACTGACCGGCTGGCTGTCACAGGCTGTTCACAAATCTTTATTCGGAATCAGTAGCTTGTTGCATCCATGTAAAATCGTACGGGAAATCAATGCCTTGCGATACTGCCTGATATTTGTGCAATTAAGGATCGGGCCCGATGTCCTTGGGGTCCCGCGCAACAACCCGCAGCGGGTCCACAGGGTTATCCACAGAATCCGTGGACGGAAAAGCACTTGCAATCCGCCCCGTGCTGCCGGGTGATCGCAGAATCGTGGATCAGCCTGACATGCCCGACACCCCGCCCCCACCTCCTGCAC
>NZ_JRKS01000102.1 GCF_000763805.1 Paracoccus sphaerophysae
CACAGGCGACATGAGGGGCGGGCTCCTTGACGTGACCTTGGGGAACAAGCTCTCGCAGCTTCGCCCGGTTCCTGCCAAGGCTCTGCGATTCAAGATATCTTGACCGCGGGGCCTTCGGCCCGGTGACCTTGCGTTCCGGCGGGGGCGCGGCCCTTGCGCCGGCGGCCCGGGCACGGCCAAGCTGGAGCGAAATCACGGGGGAGCACATGGACAACTGCGAGATCATCGACCGCGACACCCATCTGGTGGTCGTGAACACCAACCCCGCGCGCCGCAACGCGCTGACCTCGGGTTTCTATGCCGGGCTGCGGGCAGCGCTGGCGCAGGCGGCGGCAGAGCCGCGGATCGGCGCCGTGGTGCTGACCGGGGCCGAGGGCTTCTTCTGCGCCGGCGGCGACCTGACCATGCTGATGAACGCCCCCCGCATGGCGGAATCGGAACGCCGCCACCACATCGCCGACCTGGCGGCGCTGGTCGGCGCGATCCTCGACTGTCCGCGCCCGGTCATCGCCGCGGTCGAGGGCGGAGCGGCCGGGGCAGGCTTCTCGCTGGCAATGGCCTGCGACCTGATCGTGGCGGCCGAGGATGCGGGCTTTACCGCGTCCTACATCAACGCCGGGCTGGTGCCCGACGGGGGGCTGACCGGCAGCCTGATGGGCGCGCTGCCCCCGGCGCTGGCGGCCGAGCTGTGCCTGTCCGGTCGCCCGGTCGCGGCGGCGCGGCTGCACACGCTGGGCGCGATCAACGCGGTGGTGCCCTCGGGCCAGGCGCTGGCCGCGGCCGAGGACATCGCCGCGCGGCTGGCCAGCGGCCCGGCCGTGGCACAGGCCGCGATCAAGGGGCTGATCGTCAATGCCCGCCGGGTGCTGATGGACCGCCAGCTCGAGGCCGAGATCACCCCGATGGCCGCAGCGCTGGCCGCGCCCGAGGCGGCCGAGGGGATCGCCGCCTTCCTCGGCAAGCGCAGTCCCGACTTTGCCGCGCTGCGCCGGAACTAGCTCAGGCGATGCTCGTGAACAGCGTCTCGCCCGGCAGGAAGGCGTGTCGGGCGAGGCTCACCGGCTGGGTGCCGGCCCAGAAGCAGGTTTCATAGACCAGCACCGGCGCCCCCGGCTCGCAGCCCAGCAGCGTCTCGACCTGCATGTCGCCGGCGGTGCGGGCGCTGACATTCTGTTCTATCAGCGAGATCGGCACGTTGGTCGCGATCCATTCGTTGATCGTCGTCGAGGCGGGCAGTTCGATGTCCAGCCCCGGCAGCGCCGCGCTGTCGTGCCAGCGCCGCTCGGCGCACAACAGGTTGCCGTCTGCGTAGAACAGGGTCCGCGTCTCGACGATCCTGCCGGGGTCGCTGTGGAACAGCACCGCCAGCACGTCGGCCGGAGGGGGGGCGCGATGGCGGCCGCGATAGCTGCTGTCGAACCTGCGGCCGCTGCTTTCGATGGCCTCGCGGAAGACCGGCAGCGCCCGCTTGCTGCTGGCGCCGAGGGCATTCAGCGCGACCCGCGTCCCGATCCGCCGGCGGCGCTGCAGCACCCCGCGTCCCGCCAGCGAGCTGAGCGCCCGGTTCACCGTCGCCCGGGCGCAGCCGAACTCAGCCGCCAGCTCCTGCTCGGTCGGGATCAGCGTGCCGGGCGCGTAGGTGCCGTCCGAGATGCGGCGCAGGATCTCGGCGCGCAGATCGGTCCAGCTGGACCGCCCCCGCGCCGTCGCGGTTTCCTGATTCGGGATGGGTCTGGCGTCGCTGGGCGGCATAATCTGATTCGCATCGTTCCGCCGAGACAATAGAGACCGCGGATATTATGGGAACGTGGCTTTTCAGGCTGGTTTTGTCCCAAATTAGCTTGAAACAGGGTAAATGACGCTGCGTCGAATTAACAAGATATAGGATTGACATGGGTCAGTCCGAATCGACCTTGCCGCCGTCGCGGTCCCCCGCATGGGGTTGATCTTTCCGCCGCCCCGTGACGCAGTTCCGGCGGTTGACGGCCCGGGGCGGGCAGGGGGGCAGGGATGACGGCAGGCGACAGCACGAACCCGGACAGCGGCGCAAGCCCGGCGCGCGGCTCGACCGGGCCGGTCTGGCCGGTCCTGATCGCGATCAGCGCCTGCCACATGGTCAACGACATCCTGCAATCGCTGCTGTCGGCGATCTATCCGCTGCTGCGCGACGAGTTCACCCTGAGCTACGCTCAGATCGGCTGGATGACCTTTGCCTTCCAGGTCACCGCCTCGCTGCTGCAGCCGGTGGTGGGCGTCGTCACCGACCGCAGGCCGATGCCGAAATCGCTGGCGGTGGGGATGCTCTCCAGCTTTGCCGGGGTGCTGACGCTGGCGCAGGCCGAAAGCTATCCGATGCTGCTGGCCGGCGCGATGCTGATCGGGCTGGGATCGTCGGTGTTCCACCCCGAAAGCTCGCGGGTGGCGCGCACCGCCTCGGGCGGGCGGTTCGGCACGGCGCAGTCGCTGTTCCAGCTGGGCGGCAATGGCGGGCAGGCGCTGGGGCCGCTGCTGGCGGCGTTCCTCGTGGTGCCGTTCGGGCGGCCGGTGCTGGGCTGGCTGGCGCTGATCGCGCTGGGCGGAGTCGCCGTGCTGTGGCGCGTCGGCGCCTGGGCCGAGGGCCGCCGCAAGGCCGGCGCGCTGCGCAGCGCGGCCGCGCCCAACCTCGACCGCGGGCGGGTGCTGGGCGCGATCGGGGTGCTGGCGCTGTTGTCGATGACCAAGGCCTTCTACATGGCCAGCCTGACCAGCTATTACACCTTCTTCCTGATCGACAAGTTCGGGGTGTCGACCCAGACCTCGCAGATCATGCTGTTCCTTCTGCTGTTCGGATCGGCCGCCGGCGTGATGCTCGGCGGAATCGTCGGCGACCGGGTGGGCACGCTGAAGGTGATCTGGTTTTCCATCCTCGGCGTGCTGCCCTTCACCCTGATGCTGCCCCATGTCGGGCTGGTCGCGACCGGAGCGCTGACGGTGCTGATCGGCCTCATCATCGCCTCGGCCGCGCCCGCCATCGTGGTCTATGCGCAAGAGCTGGTGCCCGGACGAACCGGGCTGATCGCCGGGCTGTTCTTTGGCTTTGCCTTCGGCATGGGCGGGATCGCGGCGGCGGTGCTGGGCTGGGTGGCGGATGCGCGGGGGATCCGCTTCGTCTTCCTGCTGTGTTCCTTCCTGCCGCTGCTGGGGCTGCTGACCGCGCTGCTGCCGCGCCAGCGCGAGCTGGTCCCGGCCCGCTAGGCGGTCTTGCCGCCTGCCGGAAATCGCCGCCGCCGCCGCTGGACAAGCGCGGCCGCGCGCGTGACCCTGCCGCCGGAATGACCGGACAAGGGGGGACGCTGATGCGCTATAGCCGCGACATGAGAGGTTACGGGGAAACCACCCCCGATCCCCGCTGGCCGGGCGGCGCCAGGATCGCGGTCCAGATCGTCGTGAACTACGAGGAAGGCGGCGAGAACAGCATCGAGCACGGCGATGCCGCGTCCGAGGCGTTCCTGTCCGAGATCATCGGCGCCCAGCCCTGGCCGGGCCAGCGCCACTGGAACATGGAATCGATCTATGACTACGGCGCCCGCGCCGGCTTCTGGCGGCTGCACCGGCTGCTGAAGGACATCCCCGTCACCGTCTATGGCGTGGCGACCGCGCTGGAGCGTGCCCCCGAGCAGGTCGCCGCGATGCAGGCCGCGGGGTGGGAGATCGCCACCCACGGGCTGAAGTGGATCGACTATCGCAACATCCCGGCCGAGGTAGAGGCCGCCCATATCGCCGAGGCGATCCGCCTGCACACCGCTGTCACCGGCGAGCGGCCCTATGGCTTCTACCAGGGCCGCACCTCGATGAACACGGTGGCGCTGGGCTGCGAGGAGGGCGGGTTCGCCTATCTCGCCGACAGCATCGCCGACGACCTGCCCTATTGGCATCTCCACAAGGGCAAGCCGCAGCTGATGGTGCCCTACACGATGGACGCCAACGACATGCGGTTCTCGTCGGGGCAGGGCTTCGGGACCGGCACCGACTTCTTCGACTATCTGCGCGACAGCTTCGACGTGCTGTATGCCGAAGGGCAGGCGGGCGCGCCCAAGATGATGTCGGTCGGGCTGCATTGCCGGCTCGCCGGGCGTCCCGGGCGGGCGGCGGCGGTGCAGCGGTTCCTGGATCACGCGCGAGGGCATGAGGGGGTGTGGTTCGCCTCGCGTCTCGACATCGCGCGGCACTGGGCCAGGGAACATCCCTACCAGCCGCGGCAGGCGCCCTCGCAGATGGACCGCGCGGCCTTCGTCGAACGCTTCGGGTCGATCTACGAACACTCGCCCTGGGTCGCCGAGCGGGTCTGGGACGGCGAGATGGGTGCCGTCCATGACAGCGCCGGGGGGTTGGCGGCGCGGATGGCGCAGGTGTTCCGGCAAGCCTCGGACGCCGAGCGGCTGGGGGTGCTGAACGCGCACCCGGACCTCGCCGGCAAGCTCGCCGCGGCGAAGCGGCTGACCGCCGACAGCACCGCCGAGCAGGCCAGCGCCGGGCTCGACAGCCTGACCGACGAGGAACGCGCGACCTTCACCCGGCTGAACGAGGCCTATGTCTCGCGCCACGGGTTCCCCTTCATCATCGCCGTGCGCGACCACGACAAGCCCGGCATCATGGCCGCCATGCAGCGCCGCATCGACAACGACACCGCCACCGAACGCGCTGAGGCAGAGCGGCAGGTCATGCGGATCGGCGAGCTGCGGCTGCAGGCGGCGCTGGGGCAGGGGGGCGCTGCCCCCGGCCGCTGACGCGGCCTCCCCCGGGATATTTGGGGACAGAAGATCACCGCCCTGCCGCCCCGGATCGGAAGACGGGCGCGGCAGGGCGAGCGCGGGGGGCAGGCACCCCCAGCGGCAGGACGAGAGACAGAGAGAGGCGGAGATGATCGACGACACCACCCCGACCGGCAACATCGCCCCCATCCCCGGCGAGGCCGCGCCCGCCCTCGCGCCTGTGCCGCCCGGACCGAGCTATGCCGGCCTCGTCGCCGGGCCGCCGCCGCTGCCCGGGCTGACCACCGACACCGCCGTCCTGACCGACGCCTATGCGGTCATCCCGCGCAGCGTGATGCGGGACATCGTGACCAGCTTTCTGCCGGGCTGGACCGGGATGCGGATGTGGATCATCGCCCGCCCGCTGTCCGGCTTTGCCGAGACCTTCAGCCAGTACATCGTCGAACTCGCCGAGGGCGGCGGCTGCGACGCGCCCGAGGACGACCCCGAGATCCAGTCGGCGATCTTCGTCACCGGCGGCGAGATGGACATCACCATCGACGGCACCACCCACCGCATGACCCCCGGCGGCTTCGCCTATGTCCCGCCGGGCATTGCCTGGGCGGTGCACAACGCAACTGCGGGGAACTGCGGCTTTCACTGGATCCGCAAGCGCTGGCAGCCGGCCGCCGGGGTGGACCGCCCCGACCCGATCGTCACCAACGAAGCCGACATCGCCCCCAGCCCGATGCCCGATACCGAGGGTGCCTGGGCGACCACCCGCTTCGTCGATCCGGCCGACCTGCGTCACGACATGCACGTGACGGTGGTGACGTTCCAGCCCGGCGGCTCGATCCCCTTCGCCGAGACGCATGTGATGGAACACGGGCTGTTCGTGCTGGAAGGCAAGGCCGTCTATCGCCTGAACCGCGACTGGGTCGAGGTGGGGCCGGGCGACTTCATGTGGCTGCGCGCCTTCTGCCCGCAGGCCTGCTATGCCGGCGGGCCCGGGCAGTTCCGCTATCTGCTCTACAAGGACGTGAACCGCCACGCGCCCTTGTGGCACGGGACGCACGGGACGGGGCGCTGAGGCAACCCTGGCGCGGGCCGCCCCCGCGCCTTCACTTCCCGCTCAGCCGCCAGACCACGTTGCCCACGTCGTCGGCGACCAGCAGCGACCGGCGGTCCAGGCCGACCGCCACGCCGACCGGGCGGCCCCAGGCCCGGCGTTCGTCGGGCGACAGGAAGCCGTCCAGCAGATCGCGCGGCGGCCCCGTCGGGCGCCCCGCCTGGAACGGCACGAAGATCACCCGATAGCCCGACAGCTTCGCCCGGTTCCACGACCCGTGCTGGCCGATCACCATGCCGGCGCCGTAGCCCGGCAGCGTCCCCTCGGGCATCCAGCACAGCCCCAGCGAGGCGGTGTGCCCGCCCAGCGCATAATCCGGGGTGATCGCGCGGGCCACGGCGTCCGGGTTCGGCGGCACGCGGTCGTCCACCACCCGGTCCCAATAGCTCCACGGCCAGCCGTAGAAGCCGCCGTCGCGCACCGAAGTCAGATAGTCGGGCGGCGTCTCGTCGCCCAGCCCGTCGCGTTCGTTTACCACCGTCCACAGCGCGCCCGTCTCGGGCTGCCACGCCAGCCCCACGGGGTTGCGCAGGCCGGTGGCGAATTCGCGGGCACGGCCGGTGCCCAGGTCCAGTTCCCAGATCGAGGCGCGGCCTTCCTCGGCCGCCATCCCTTCGTCGCCGATATTGGTCAGCGAGCCGACCCCGGCATAGAGCCGGGCGCCGTCGGCCGAGGCGATCAGGCTGCGCGTCCAGTGCCCGTGCGGCTTGAAGCGCACCAGCGTCTCGGGCTGACCCTCGAGCCGCGTGGCGCCGTCGCGGTAATCGAAGGCCACGATCCCATCTGTGTTGCCGATATAGAACCGCCCGTCGACCAGCGCCATGCCGAAGGGCTGGTTCAGACCCTCGCGAAAGACGTGGCGCTGTTCGGCCACCCCGTCGCCATCGGCGTCGCGCCACAGGGTGATGCGGTTGGCGCTGGGGCCGATGGCGCGGGCGCGGCGCATGGTGGCGTGCCTGGCGCGGTCGAACAGCGTCTCGGCCTCGCCCTCACGCTCGCGCGATTCGGCGACCAGCACGTCGCCGTTGGGCAGCACCTCGATCCAGCGCGGATGGTCCAGCCCCGAGGCATAGGCGGTGACCGCCAGCCCCGGTGCTGCCCGCGGCGTCTGGCCCGCGGCCCAGCCGGCGGCAGTGGGCATCTTGAGCGTCATCACCCGCTGCGGCCGGGCCTGCGGGATCGCCGGCGCCACGCCCACGGCCGGAGTGTCCGGCGTGCGCCCCTTGCGCAGCGCCACCATGACGTTGCCCACGGTCTGCGCCGCCTTGCCGATCAGATCCGCCATGCGCTTTCCCCCCGCCCGCTCTGGCCGCGGCCGGCCGAGCGTGAAATACTGCCCGCTCATCCTCTGACAGCCGATCCGCCGCCGCAACCCATGCCGACCCCGCCC
>NZ_JRKS01000103.1 GCF_000763805.1 Paracoccus sphaerophysae
GATCCACATCCGCATTGCTCTCATGAACCGCTTCTCCGCCCTCGGCACCGCCGAGATCGTTCGCGTCAGCTGAGTTCAGCGGGGAAAGGGGCAGCTCACGCCGCTAGCTGAGTTGCGCAACAACGCCGACGCCGCGCCTGCATGATCGTTGAAAGAGGCCGTCCTTTTGGGCGGCCTTTTTTGATTTCGGCGCGAAGATCTTTTTGAGCTCCCAGTTTGCCTCCCGGCTGCCTCCCCAGCGCCTCCCACCCCCTCCGCCATGTTGAACCCGCAAGTGTTCGCAGAAATCCCAAGGAGGTTCACATGGCGACCAAGCACCTTTCCCAGATCGAACTGGCGGCTCGCTGGAACATCTCGCACCGCACGCTGGAGCGCTGGCGGTGGACGGGCGAAGGCCCGAAATTCATCAAGCTCGGCGGCCGGGTGATCTACCGGCTCGAGGATGTAGAGGCCTTCGAGGCCGAACACAGCGCCATCATCGCACGCGGTGGCACGGCTATCATCCCGATCCGCAAGAACGGTCGCCCGTGGAAGGAGGACTGTCCAGCCGCCCGGGCCCGCAACGAAACCCTGCGCGCCACACGTCACTACGGCCGGGCGTTCTGGAAACGCTGGGCAGGATACCACGCCCGCAGCCGCGCCGAGGCCAAGATGCGCTGCCTCAAGTCCTTCGGCGAGCGCATCGCCGCGAGAGACCCCGACCGCCAGACCGCCGAAATCCACATCCGCGTCGCACTCATCAACCGCTTCAATGCCCTCGGCTCCGCCGAGATCGTCCGCGCGGCCTGAGCTTGAAGGGGAAGGGGGCATTCAAGCCTCAAGCCGCCATTCTGCAACAATGCCCTTGCGAGAGGTCCGCGACATCATTCGACCTCTTCCCGCAGTGACGGAAGCCGCTGGACGTCGGCGGGCGACGTCCAAGGCCGTGCTGGCGGGCGCGCATCAGCGGTGCTCGTTCCCGTGCATTTCCGCTGGTTGCAGGCGACCACGTCGTTTCCTTTCTGGCCCCAGTAATCCTCGCCGAATTCGCCGTATTCTCCCCCGGCGCTGGCGCAGCTTTGCTTCAGCGAGTCCTTCGAGACATGGCTGACCGGCCGCGCTACGATCTTCTCGGCCTGAGCCGGCCCGCTGCCTGGACCGGCGAGAACTGCCAACGAGAAAGCGGCCAGGGCTGCCGCGAACGACGGGAGCCCTGCTGTCGACATGGTCGATTCCTCCGGTCAGGGGTCAGAAGGACAGCGTGGCCGCGCCCGCGCGAACCTGCTCGAACATCGCACTGGCACCTCTGATCCCGACGCCGTCGATCAGGTCGTCGGCCTCGTAACCCCGCGCCGCGACGCAGGGGGGGCAGGCCCAGATCGTGCCGCCGCGGCCCTGGAAGTCGGCGATCAGCCGCGCCAGCGGGTCGAGCGGCGGCACATGGGTCATGTCATGGCCCTTGCGCCGGACAACATTCACAGCCGCGCTGGTCAGAAAGACCCGGACCTGCATCCCCGCGGTGATGGCGCCATTGGCCAGGGTGAAGGCAACGGACGACAGTTCGGAATCGATCCCCCTGGTCATCACGATCACCAGTTCCTGGGTATCCTCTTTCATGATAGCTTCCCCGGGTTGGCATGATCGTGAATGCAGCATGCGCTTTGTCCGAGGCTGCGGCTTTGCCCCTGCGACCGGAAAACCTGATCGGGAATCCTGATCGCCCCGCCCGACACGTCGCCGCCCTGTTGGCCACGGCGCTGCGCCGGGTGCGGATCACGGATTCGATGCAGTACTGCTACATGCCTGCCGGCGACTGGCAGACGGATGCCACGCCCGCCGCCTACAAGCCGAAGGACGCCGTCAGCTTGCACATCCTCGCCGGCGGCAGCTGCTGGCTTGACTTCGACGGGCAGCGCACCACCCTGCACGAGGGTGACATCGCCGCCTTCCCCTTCGGCACGCCGCACCGCATCGGCGCCGGCGAGGGCAGGCCCGGGATCGACCCTAACGGGCATTGCCGCCCGCACGGTGGGCGGAAACCCCGGTCCTGCGCTTTGGCGAAAGCGAACGGGTGGTGCGGATCCTGTGCGGCGATGTCCGCTGCGAGGCGCTGACCTTCGCGCCGTCCCGCCAGGCGCTGCCGGCCTGCAACCTGGTAAACGCGGCAAGCGGTGGCGACTGGCTGGCCGGAATCGTCGCCCAGATCGTCGCCGAGGTCGATTGCCCCGCAGGACGGTGGCAAGGCGATCCTGGAACGACTCACCGAACTTGCGCTGGTCGAGGTGCTGCGCCGACAGTTGCTGGGCGAGCCCCGCGGGACGACCGGCTGGCTGGCAGCGATCCGCGACCCGATCCTGAGGCGCTGCCTTGGCCTGCTGCACGGCGATCCTGCGCAACCCTGGACGCTGCAGAGCCTGGCGCGCCAAGCCGGGGCCTCGCGCAGCGTCATCGCCGCACGCTTTGCCGCGCGGCTCGGCACGACCCCGATCGCGTATCTGCGCGACCAGCGCCTGCTTCTGCCGCGCGAGCGGCTGATCGATGGCAACGCCCCGATCGTGGAACTGGCGCTCGACGCCGGCTATTCCTCCGAAGCGGCGTTCACCCGCGCCTTTGCCAGAGCGACCGGCTGCCCGCCGGCGGCATACCGCAAGCAAGGAAGGGCCGTCGGGGTGTCCAAGGCCGGATGAGACAGCCATGCGGGGTTTTCTCAACCGCCCATCGCGGACTGGGTGCCCTCCGGCGTGATCCCGTGAACCGCCGCGCCCGCCGCACCGCTTGCATCCCCCGCGATAAGCCTTACATTCTCCCTCGAATGCTCGTTGGGGCGCCCCGGTCGGGGCTGAGATGTGCCAGGCACAGCACCCATCGAACCTGATCCGGGTCATGCCGGCGAAGGGAACGGGCCATGCCGCGATCCGATGCGGCCATCCCTTCCTCCGTGCGCGCATGGCCCCTGATGTCGAGGGGGGGGGGACAATGGCGATAGCGCTGACCATCGCGGGGTCCGACAGCGGCGGGGGGGCTGGGATCCAGGCCGATCTCAAGACGTTCTCGGCGCTCGGCGTTTATGGCGCCAGCGCGCTGACCGCGATCACCGCCCAGAACACCTGCGCCGTCACCCGGGTCGAGGGCGTCTCGCCCGACATGATCCGCGCCCAGATCGAGACGGTGCTGGAGGATCTCGACGTCCGGGCGGTCAAGATCGGGATGCTGGGCTCGGCGGCCGCGACGCGGGCGGTGGCCGAGGCGCTTGCGGGATGCGCGGCGCCGATCGTGCTCGATCCGGTGATGATCGCCAAGTCGGGCGATCCGCTGATCGACGACGAGGCCATCGCCGTCCTGCGCGAAACCCTCATGCCCCGCGCCCTGGTGCTGACCCCGAACCTGCCCGAGGCCGCGCGCCTTGCCGCCCGGCCGGTCGCCTCGGACGCGGCGCAAGTGGTGGCGCAGGGCGAGACGCTGCGGGCGATGGGACCGCGTTGGGTGCTGATGAAGGGAGGGCATGCCGAGGACGCCGTCTGCACCGACCGGCTGATCGGGCCGGAGCGGCACGACTTCACCGCGCCGCGGATCGCGACCCGCAACACCCACGGCACCGGCTGCTCGCTGTCCTCGGCCATCGCCGCGGGGCTCGCGCTGGGGCTGGACGTGCCCGCAGCGACCGCGGCCGCGCATCAGTGGCTGCACGGCGCGATCCTCGCGGCCGACGGGCTGGGCGTCGGCTCGGGGCACGGGCCGGTGCATCACTTCCACCGCTGGTGGCCGGCGTGAGCGGGGGTGTCTCGGCGGACGGCGTCACCATCCTGGGGGCGGGGGTCATGGGGCTTGCCACCGCGACCGAGCTTGCCGCGCGCGGGCACACCGTGCGGGTGGTCGACCCGGCGCTCGGTCCCGGAACGCAGGGCTGTTCGTGGTGGGCCGGCGGGATGCTGGCGCCGTGGTGCGAGTTCGAGAACGCCGAGGAACCCGTGCTGCGCCACGGCCGGACCGCGATCGACTGGTGGGACCGCCATGCCGGCGGTGTCACGCACGCGGGTACGCTGGTGGTGACGCTGGGCCGCGACCGGCAAGAGCTTGACCGCTTCGCGCGCCGCACCGAAGGGTTCGAGCCCATCGGCTCCGACCGGCTGGCCGAACTGGAACCCGACCTTTCCGGCCGCTTCCACCGGGCGCTGTTCTTCCCCGACGAGGCGCATCTGGACCCGCGCACCGCGGTGGCCGCGCTGCAGGCGGGGCTTGCCACTCGCGGCGTGACCTTGGCCGCCGTCCTGCCGCCCGATCCGGGCCGGATCATCGACTGTCGCGGCCTCGCCGCCCGCGACATCCTGACCGACCTGCGCGGCGTGCGGGGCGAGATGCTGGTGCTGCGCTGCCCCGGGGTGGCGCTGTCGCGCCCCATCCGCCTGCTGCATCCGCGGGTGCCGATCTACCTCGTCCCGCGCGGCGAGGGGATCTACATGCTGGGCGCGACGATGATCGAAAGCGACCGGCGCGGGGTGGTCACGGCGCGCTCGGTGCTGGAACTGCTCAGCGCCGCCTATGCGCTGCACCCCGGCTTCGGCGAGGCCGAGATCGTCGAGCTGGGCGCCGACGCGCGCCCGGCCTTTCCCGACAACCTGCCGCGGATCGGGCAGGCGGGCTGGCGGCTCTACGCCAACGGGCTTTACCGGCACGGCTATCTGCTGGCCCCGGCGGTGGCCATGCAGCTGGCCGATCACATCGACACTGGAGCGAAACCGGAGTTCTGGCATGAAACTGACCATCAACGGTGAGCCGCGCGAGCTGGCGGCGACCACCGTCGCCGAGGCGCTGGCGGCCGAGGGCCTGGGCGAGGCGCGGGTGGCGACGGCGCTGAACGGCGACTTCGTCCCGGCGGCGCTGCGGGCGACCACCGTGCTGTCGCCGGGCGACGCGCTGGAAGTCGTCGCGCCGATGCAGGGGGGCTGAGATGCCGGTCTTTTACGGCACCGAGGTCGCCTCGCCCCTGATGCTGGGAACCGCACAATATCCCTCGCCCGCGATCCTCGCCGCGGCGTTCCGCGCCTCGGGCGCCGGCATCGCCACGGTCAGCCTGCGCCGCGAGGCCGGGGGCGGGCAGGATTTCCTGCGCCTGATCGAGGGGCTGGGCGTGCCCATCCTGCCCAACACCGCCGGCTGCCATTCCGCGCGCGAGGCGATCACCACCGCCCAGATGGCGCGCGAGCTGCTGGGGACGGACTGGATCAAGCTCGAGGTGATCGGCCACACCGACCTGCTGTCGCCCGACGTGTTCCAACTGGTCGAGGCCGCCCGCGAACTGACCGCGCAGGGGTTCAGGGTCTTTCCCTACTGCACCGAGGACCTGTCGGTCTGCGACCGGCTGCTGGCCGCGGGCTGCGAGGTGCTGATGCCGTGGGGGGCGCCCATCGGCTCGGGGCTGGGGCTTGCCAACCCGCACGGTCTGAGAGCGCTGCGGGCGGCGTTTCCGGACGTGCCTCTGGTGGTGGACGCGGGCATCGGCCTGCCCAGCCACGCCGCGCAGGCGATGGAGATGGGCTATGACGCCGTGCTGCTGAACACCGCGGTCGCCAAGGCCGGTGACCCGGTGGCGATGGCCCGCGCCATGGCCGGCGCCATCGAGTCCGGCCGCGCCGCCTGCGCCGCCGACCCGATCGAGCCGCGCGACATGGCCACCCCCTCGACCCCTGTCATCGGCAAGGCGTTCCTCGCATGACCCGTCTTTCGTGCCCAAATATCCCGGGGTCCGGGGCAGAGCCCCGGCCGGCGCTGCCGCGCTTCTACCCGATCTTCGACAGCGCCGACTGGGTCGCCCGCGCGCTGGCCTGCGGGGCGCGGCTGATCCAGCTGCGGATCAAGGACGCCCCCGAGGACATCCTTCGCGCCGAGATCACCCGCGCCCGCGATCTGGCCCGCGCCCACGGCGCCGCGCTGGTGGTCAATGACCACTGGCGGCTGGCGATCGAGCTGGGCTGCGACTGGCTGCATCTGGGGCAGGGGGATCTGGACGACGCCGACCTCGCCGCGATCCGGGTGGCCGGGCTGCGGCTGGGGGTCTCGACCCATGACGAGGCCGAGTTGGACCGGGCGCTGGCGGTCGGCCCGGATTATGTCGCGCTGGGGCCGGTCTGGCCGACTATCCTCAAGCAGATGAAATGGGCGCCGCAAGGGCTGGACCGGGTCGCAGACTGGAAGCGCCGGGTCGGCACCGTGCCGCTGGTCGCCATCGGCGGGCTGACGCCCGAGCGCGGCCGGGCGGCGCTGGAGGCCGGGGCGGACGTGGTCTCGGCCGTCACCGACATCACCCTGAACCCGGACCCCGAAAGGCGGATGCGCGAATGGCTGGCGGCGACCGCAGCCGCGGGGGCTTCGCGCCCCCGCACCCCCGCGGGATATTTGGACAAAGAAGAAGGGGCCGAGCGATGAGCGAGCGGCACGCACGGCAGATCGTCCTGCCCGAGGTCGGCGCCGAGGGGCAGGCGCGGCTGGCCCGCGCCCATGTGCTGGTGGTGGGCGCGGGGGGGCTGGGGTCGCCCGCGATCATGTATCTGGCCGGCGCCGGTGTCGGCTCGCTGACCGTGGTCGATCCCGACGTGGTCGAGGCGTCGAACCTGCACCGCCAGCCCATCCATGCCGGCCGGGTCGGCGGGGGCAAGGCCGAGTCGGCCGCGGCCTTCGTCGCCGCGCTGGACCCGGCCGTCGAGGTCACGCCGCTGGCCGAGCGGCTGACGCCGGCCAACGCCGCGGCTCTGGTCGCCGAGGCGCAGCTGGTGCTGGACTGCGCTGACAATTTCGCCGTCAGCTACACGCTGTCGGACGCCTGCATGGGCGCCGGGGTGCCGCTGATCTCGGCCTCGGCGCTGGCCCTGGGCGGCTATGTCGGCGGGTTCTGCGGGCAGGCGCCCAGCCTGCGGGCGGTGGTTCCCGCACTGCCCGCCCCCGCCCGGGCCCGCGCCCCGCGCGCCATGGGGCCCACGCCCGCCGCGACCGCGGCCAGCAGCGCCAGCGCCGACAGCGGGATGCCTGCGGCGAGGGCCAGCACCAGCGAAACGCCCGCGGCGATGATGACCGCGAGAACCGTCAGCAGGAAATGGGGCAGGGGCGTCGAATCCTCCGTTGCCGGCCAAATATGGGCGCGCCAGGGCGGGATGGAAAGCCCTTGCCGGGGCGGCATGCCGGTCATGCG
>NZ_JRKS01000104.1 GCF_000763805.1 Paracoccus sphaerophysae
GTCCAGAGGCTCAGCCAGCTTGCCCGAAGCCTGATCCAGCCGGATCAAGGGGTTGTCGGCCGGCGGCAGGCGGCGGAACCGGCGAGCCAGCGACAGCCGCGGGATCGACGCGAGATCGCCCACCGTCCGCAGCCCCAGACGGCGCAGCAGCAGCACCGTGTCAGGCGCCAGTCGCAGCGCCGCGACCGGCAGCGGCAGCAGCGCCGAGACGTCCTGCGCCTCGGCCCGCAGCGCGCCGAACCGCGCCAGCCCCCAGGCCGCGCCCCATGTGGGCGCGACCGCGACGCGCGCGGTCAGGCCGCGCACGGCCAGGTCGCCCTCGATGGCGGCCAGCATCCCGGCCTCGCCGCCCCACAGGTGATCGGCGCCGGTGGTGTCCAAGACCAGCCCGGCCCCCCCGCCCAGGGCGGCGTCGGGGCCGGAACGGTCGGCCGCCGTGCCCAGACAGAACCGCCGCGCCCACAGCGCCAGCCGGTCCAGCGCCGCCGCATCCCCCTGCGGGTCGGCCGGCTCGGCATGCAGGCCGGGGCAGACCGTCCGCGTATCGGCGAGCCTCGCGCCCGCCCGCACCCCGGCCTGCACCGCCGCGGCGTTGGCGGCGTGGATGACGGGACCGTGCCCGCCCTCGGTCCACAGCGCAAAGGGCTGGTCATCGGGCGGCGGACAGCCCGTCCGCGCCTGCCGGCGCCGCCACCGTTCCAGCGGCAGGAAGGGCAGTGAAATGCAGGCGATCCGCCGCGTCATGGCGCACCGCCCAGACCCCGGGGCGCTTGTCGCGCGACCGGAACAGCTCGGCCCGCCAATGCGGATCGCCCGGCGCGGCGGGGTCGTCGGCATGGGGCATCGAGGGCAGGGACGAGACCCGCCAGCGGTCGCGCAGGGCGCTGGAATCGGGCTGCGCGGCATGGCGGATCAGCCACAGCCGCACGCCTGACGCCTCGGCCCGGACCGCCAGCCGCCGGGTCGCGGTAAAGCTCAGCGCCGCGGGATTGCCGTGCAGTTCCACCACCACCGCCGACAGGGCGCGGCAAGGCAGCGCCTCCTCGGCGGCGATCAGGGCATCGCGGGGATGGGAAAGCCGCAGCGTCCAGACCGTCCCGCCCCAGCCGGCAAACCAGGGCCGGCCGGCATCGACCATGCTGAGCCGGTCCTGCACCCACAGCGTCGGTCCCTGCAACTGCGCCCGGACGAAGCCCGCCGCCGCCCCGTCCGGGGTGGCGAACACCTCGCCGCAGGACGCGGGCAGAGGTTGAGGAGAGAGGGGGGCAAGCGAGGACATGCATGAGTCGGCGTAACGATGTTCTTGTTATGTTCTAGCAACGCCGGGGGATGAGTCAATCGCCGTGGCCCCCGCGCCGTGCGGCTTTGCGGGCGGGCGCTTGCGGACGGCACGCGAGCGCGCGTGTTCCAAGGACACCCGCCGGCCACGCTCGCCTCGGGTCCGGCGCAGCGGTTCGGGGAATCGGGTCGCCGTCCACGCTAGGCGCCGGCGTGGCACACCGGCAGCGTGGCGACCGGGGCCGGGGTCCAGACCGTCGCCGCCAGTGCCGACAGGCCGAGCGTCCGGCTGACCAGCCGCCCGAACCGGGTGGGCGAGCCATAGGGGCCCGACCACAGCGTCCACAACAGGCCCGCCTGCAACGCGATCACGTCACCAGCAGCAGCCTGCCCTGGGCCGGGGCCAGGGCGAGGCCGTGGCGGGAACAGACCATCCCCTCGAGCCCGTAGACCGCGCTGAAGGCGGCGATCCACAGGGTGAAGGGGGCGGCGGTCCGCAGGATGTCCCTCATGCGAAGACCCGCGGCAGCCATGCCGCGGCCAGCCTGACCAGCCCGGCCAGCGCGGCATAGTCGGCCCATAGCCGCAGGATCCGCAGCTCTCCGAACCGCCGGGACGACAGGGAGCCGGCGATGACCCAGACCGTCGCATCATAGGCGTGGGAATCGGGCGCGCCCACGCCGTCGATCACCACGAGGCTAGCGCCGATCCAGGCCAGCAGCCCGAACCCGGTGGCGACCAGCCCCGGCCAGGGCGAGCCGCCCCCCCGCAGCCCGCGTTCCGCCAGCCGGGGTCCGGCCACCGCCAGCGCCGCGCCCAGCCCGGCCAGCGCCGGGCCGGCGAGGGTCGGCTCGAGGTAGGCGCGCGGCGGCCAGTCGGGCGCGACCGTCCACAGGAACGCATAGCCGAACAGCAGCGACCCGAACAGCACCGCGTCCGCCGCCAGCAGCAGGAACAGCGTCCCCCACCAGCCGGGCGGGTCCGCCACCTCGGCCGCCGCCAGCAGCGCGACCCCGCGGCCGGCGTCCAGCGGGCCGCGATCCTCGCGCTCGCCCGGGACCCAGGCCCACCGCATCGACATGACGGCGACGATGGCCAGCGCCACCATCGACGCGGTCCACAGCTTGAAGACCGGCAGCAGGAACCCGAGGCTGGTCACCACCGCCATCAGGAACGGCAGCACCGTATTCCTTGCGAAGACGACGATATAGTCCGGCGCGCCGTCCGCGGTGCGGACCGACAGCGTCTCGCGCCGGCCCCGGATCGGGTCGCCCAGGAAGCCCTCGCCGCGGGCGATCCGGACCGGCAGGTCGGATCGTCGTGCAGCGGATAGCGATGCGCGATCACCGGGATCGAGGCGATGTTGTAGGATGGCGAGGGCATGGCGGTGGCCCATTCCAGCGTGCCCGCCCCCCAAGGGTTGCGCGGCCTGCGCCCGGCGATGATGGCGCTGATCGCGATGTCGAGGATCACCAGCGCAACGCCGACCGCCAGCACGAAGCCGCCCCGTTGTAGCCGGCGCCGAAGCCGTTCTGGCCCAGACCGTTCGCCGCGACCGAATAGCCCTCGTGCCCTTGCGCAATCAGCGTGATGACCAGCGCGGCCAGAATGGCGCCGATGATCTGGGCGATCACGTAGGTGACGAAGTCAACGACCGTCATGCGGCCGGCGGCCAGAAATCCCATCGACACCGCCGGGGTGAGCTGCGCGCCCGAGATCGCGCCAAGCCCATAGGCCGCGGCGACGATCGACAGGCTGAACGCCATCGCGATTCCGATGCATTCCTTTTGACGATGGGGTCCAAGCCCCCGCCGGTCCCGTGACCCGGTTCTCCGAAGCTGTCAACGCACCTTTTCGCCACCCGCGCCGGCCGAGCGCGGGAAATCCGCGTCCGTCATCCAGGGGGGTCGCGCGGCCCACGGCGAGGGACGCCTTGCGCGCGCGCGCCGCGAGGCGGCAGGCGCGATCGAGGCGGCAGCGTCAGGAGGAAGAAAAAGGCCGCCAGGAGGTCGTGAAACCTGTCCTGACGGCCCTGGAATGATGGTGGGCGATAACGGATTTGAACCGCTGACATCTTCGATGTGAACGAAGCGCTCTACCGCTGAGCTAATCGCCCGGTGGCGCGCTGCATAGCGCCTGTCGGGGCGGGCGGCAAGTCCCTTCGCGGTGGCAATCGTCAATACTCGTCGTCAGGGGCGACGTCGGGGTGCGTGTCGGGGGTCCCCGCGCCGGGTCCCGGGCGGCGCAGCCGCAGGACCAGGACCTCGCTGCCCTTCACCGTCTTCTGCCGGCTGACCCGCGCCTTGCCGAAGGGGGGCAGGGCCAGCGTCTCGCCTGCGGCGATGGCACGGCCGAGTTCGGCCAGCGTCGCCTCGACCGCGCGGCGCAGCTGCGCGTGGGGCAGGTCGCACGAGGTCCCCACCCGGCCGATGAAGTCGCGCTTGTGCAGGACGGTCGCGGGCGACGGACTGGCGCGCCCTGCCGCGTCGGGCCGGGACTCGGCAGCCCCGACGGGACCGGCAGGCAAACCGGCCTGTTTTCCGCGCCGCTTGCCGCTTTCCGCGCGCCCGGCCGCGCCGGCCGGGCGATTTGACCGGCCGCGCCCGGTGCCGTGGCTGTCGCGCCCGCGCGGTGCCGGGGTCTCGTCGCCCGGATCCTGATCGTCCGCCATGACCGTCCTGTCCTTCTTTGCCGGGTCCGGCCGTCCGCGTACGGCCCGCTCGACCACAATGCCCTGAAAAGGGCGACGCGCGCCACTGGGGCGCGCGTCGTTGGCTTACATCCGGCTCAGTGCGCGGTGGCGGCCGTCGCGGTGCCGTCGCGCAGCGCGGCGAGGCGCTTGGCCTCGGCGATCTCCCACGCGGCCTCGTCCCACTCCATCGGCTCGGGCATCCGGACCAGGGCATGCTTCAGCACCTCGCGGACGTTGGACACCGGGATGATCGTCAGCCCCTCCTTCACGTTGGCGGGGATGTCGGCGAGGTCCTTCTCGTTTTCCTGCGGGATCAGCACCGTGCGGATGCCGCCGCGCAGGGCCGCGAGCAGCTTCTCCTTGAGTCCGCCGATCGCCAGCGCGTTGCCGCGCAGGGTGACCTCGCCGGTCATCGCCACGTCCTTGCGGACCGGGATGCCCGTCATCACGCTGACCACCGAGGTGACCATTGCCAGACCCGCCGAGGGGCCGTCCTTGGGCGTCGCGCCTTCCGGAACGTGGACGTGGATGTCACGCTTGGTGAACTGGGGCGGCTCGATCCCCAGTTCCGGCGCCACCGACCGCACGAAGCTTGCCGCCGCGTCGATCGATTCCTTCATCACGTCGCCCAGTTTCCCGGTCGTCTTCATCACGCCCTTGCCGGGCAGCTTCAGGGCCTCGATCTGCAGCAGATCGCCGCCGACCTGCGTCCAGGCGAGACCCGTCACTACTCCGACCTGGTCGTCCTTTTCGGCCAGGCCATAGCGGTGCCGGCGAACGCCGAGATACTCCTCGGCCTTCTCGGGCGTGACCTCGACCGACTTGACCTTGCCCTTGAGGATCTCGGTCACCGCCTTGCGGGCCAGCTTGGCGATCTCGCGTTCCAGGTTCCGCACCCCGGCTTCCCGCGTGTAGTAGCGGATCACATGGGTCAGCGCCTCGTCGGTGACCGAGAACTCGCCCTTGCGCAGGCCGTTCGCCTTGATCTGCTTGGGCAGCAGGTGCTGGCGCGCGATCTCGCGCTTCTCGTCCTCGGTGTAGCCGGCGAGAGAGATGATCTCCATCCGGTCCAGCAGCGGGCCCGGCATGTTGTAGCTGTTGGCGGTGGTCAGGAACATGACGTTGGACAGGTCGTATTCCACCTCGAGATAGTGGTCCACGAAGGTCGCGTTCTGTTCCGGGTCCAGCACCTCGAGCATCGCCGAAGCCGGGTCGCCCCGGAAATCCTGCCCCATCTTGTCGATTTCATCCAGCAGGATCAGCGGGTTGGTGGTCTTGGCCTTCTTCAGCGCCTGGATGATCTTGCCGGGCATGGACCCGATATAGGTCCGCCGGTGCCCGCGGATCTCGGATTCGTCGCGCACCCCGCCCAGCGAGATGCGGATGAACTCGCGCCCCGTGGCCTTGGCCACCGACCGTCCCAGCGAGGTCTTGCCGACGCCCGGAGGGCCGACGAGGCACAGGATCGGCCCCTTCAGCTTGGCCGAACGGTTCTGCACGGCGAGATACTCGACGATCCGCTCCTTGACCTTTTCCAGCCCGTAATGGTCCGCGTCCAGCACCTGCTCGGCCACGGCCAGGTCACGCCGGGTGCGCGACTTGACGCCCCACGGCAGCGACAGCAGCCAGTCGAGATAGTTGCGGCTGACCGTCGCCTCGGCCGACATCGGCGACATCGACTTGAGCTTCTTCAGCTCGGACAGCGCCTTCTCGCGGGCCTCCTTGCTGAACTGAGTCTTGGCGATCTTCTCTTCCAGCTCGGCGATCTCGGTCTGGCCCTCGTCGCCATCGCCCAGCTCGCGCTGGATCGCCTTCATCTGCTCGTTGAGGTAATATTCGCGCTGCGTCTTCTCCATCTGGTTCTTGACGCGGCTCTTGATCTTCTTCTCGACCTGCAGGACCGACATCTCGCCCTGCATCAGGCCATAGACCTTTTCCAGCCGCTGGGCGACGTCCAGCGTCTCGAGCAGGTCCTGCTTGCGGGCGATCTCGATTCCCAGATGACCGGACACGAGGTCGGCCAGCTTGTGCGGGTCGCGCGCGTCCGCGACCGAGGACACCGCTTCCTCGGGGATGTTCTTGCGGACCTTGACGTATTTCTCGAATTCCTCGGCCACGGCGCGGACCATCGCGGCGGCGCTTTCGGCGTCACCCTCGGTTTCCGCCAGCGGCTCGGCCGAGGCCTCGAAATACTGGTCGTTCTCGGCAAAGCCGGTGATGCGGACGCGGGACTGCCCCTCGACCAGCACCTTGACGGTGCCGTCCGGCAGTTTCAGCAGCTGCAGCACGTTGGCCAGAACACCCACCTCGAAGATGCCGTCGGCTTCCGGCTCGTCCACGGCGGCATCCTTCTGGGCCGCCAGCAGGATCGGCCGATCCTGTTCCATCACCGCCTCCAGCGCACGGACCGATTTGTCACGGCCCACGAACAGCGGCACGATCATGTGGGGAAACACCACGATGTCGCGCAGCGGCAGCACCGGATAGGTGGTTTGGGTTTGATCGTTCATCAGTCGTCCTTTCATGCCCGGACCGGGACGGCCCCCAATATGGCGGGCGCGGGCCGGTCCTGCCTGGATGCAATTTAGGAAGGCAAGGGCGGTGCTGCAATGGCGACGGCGGGGGCCTGGCGGGGGCCCCGCCGTCGCCGGGCCCCGGCGGCGCGGCGGGGGGCGGCCCGGCGGGCCTTCCCGTCGGGGCGGCCCGGCCGGCCGCCGCGGGCCCTTTTCCTTTACCTCCCCCCGCTCCTGGCAAACCCGGCCCCCGCCCTCCCTCCGG
>NZ_JRKS01000105.1 GCF_000763805.1 Paracoccus sphaerophysae
GCCAAGGAGAATGACGTCGCCCGGCGACTGATGACGGTGCCGGGCATCGGGCCGCTGATTGCCACGGCCATCGCTGTTCTGGCGCCGCCACCCGAGACGTTCCGCAAGGCACGCGACTTTGCCGCCTTCGGCAGAGATAGGGCCCCGGTCAGCCGACCTGCCGCGTGACAGGCAGGCCAGCTTCGAGCTTCACGCCCAGATCAAGCGCTGTCCTTCATAATTGCCAGATACTCCTCGCGAGTGGCAATCTTGGGATTGGTGGCGTGGCAATGATCTTTCAGCGCCTCACCGGCGACGGCTTCCATCATCTCGGGCGTCACGCCCATCGCGGCGAGACCCGCAGGCATGCCGATGCGGTCATTCAGGTCGGCGATGTAGCGATCAGGGGCAGCGCCCATGCGATCGGCCAGGACGTCCCATTTCGGTCCGATGCTTTCGCGGTTGAAGCGCAGCACGGCAGGCGTCAGCACCGCATTCAGCGTGCCGTGATGCAGGTTGAGCTCATGGATCGCGCCAAGAGGATGGGTCAGCGCATGGACAGCGCCCAGACCCTTCTGGAAGGCCATCGCGCCTTCAAGGGCACAGACCATCATGTCGCGCCGCGCCTCGGTATCCGCACCATCCGCCACGGCCTTCTCGATGGACCGCAGGCCCGCATCCAATCCGTGCAGCGCGATTGCATCGGCGGGAGGATTGAATGACGGCGCCATGAACGTCTCAAGGCAGTGCGAGAGAGCGTCCATTCCCGTAGCTGCAGTCAGCCCGGGTGGCAGACCATAAGTCAGCTCGGGGTCGCACAGGGCGATTGTGGGCAGGTTGTGAGGCGACAGGATGCCAAGCTTGCGCCCGCTGTCCATGTTGATGACCGCCGCGCGCCCCACCTCCGAGCCGGTGCCCGATGTGGTCGGGATCGCAATCATCGGCGCGATGTTCCCGTGGATCTTCGCCACGCCGCCATTGACGGCCGCGTATTGATCCAGCGGCGGCTGATGACCGGTCAGCACCCGGACTGCCTTGGCCAAGTCGATCGACGAGCCGCCGCCAAGGCCGACAATCCCGTCGCAGTCATGGGCGCGATACATCTCGAGCGCCTTCATGACGGCTGCCTCAGTGGGATTGGCGGGCGTTCCGTCGAAGATGACCGGATCGGAAAGGAGTGCTGCGATCTTCGCCACGAGGCCCGTCCCGATTAACCCCTTGTCAGTGCAGATCAGGGGGCGCTTGATGCCCAGCTCATCGAGGAACTCGCGAAGACGGGAAACCTCGCCTTCTCCGAATTCGATGCGAGTGAGATACGTGATGCGTGCCATTGGTCATGACCCTTTCTTGAAAACCAATTGATCAGGTGCCGAGCGCGGCTCGCCCGGGGGCGTACCTGCCCGCCCGTCCAGGGCAAGACGCCAAAGCGAGATTGCCGCCGGCAGCAGCCAGACGGTCAATGTGACGACGCCAAGCACACCGGCGATGGGGCGCGTGAAGAACGCCGAGAGATCGCCGTCGCTCATGAGGATTGACGCTATGAAGTTCTGCTCGACGATAGCACCCAGAACGACGCCGAGAACAAAGGGGCCGGCCGGGTAGTCGTTGGCGTTCATGATCCAGACGAGCACACCGATGATGCAGAGCGACCATACCCGGCTGATGCGCATGGCATTGATGATCACGATGGGCCGCCCGTTACCCCAGCCGAACGGTCGAGCCCCCGGTCAGACCGGTATTGGCCGCCTGCATGATAATGGCGACATCCGCTACGACACAGGCCTGCAGGACGCGCCACTGCTCGAAAAGAGACCGCCACTGCGACCTCGCCGTCGCCGTATCGATATCCTTTGCGGAAGTGACGGGTAACACGGGTGCCGACATGGCCATGGCGTCTGCCGACGATTTCGACCATCCAAGAGGTAAGTGAAGCGGACATAGTATCAAACCATTCAGAAGTTCTTGTGAGCGCCCGTGCCGGAACGTGCTGCCCGACCGCTTGATGGCGGTCGGGCGCGGTTGTTCAGCGCGTCATCGTACTGGGCAGAAAGGTCGAGATCTGGGGCACGAAAGTGATGACAATCAAGCAGGCCAGCAGGACGCCGATGAACACCATCAACGGTCTGAGCATCTGAGTGACGGAACAACCCGCAATCTGGGCCGCCGCGAACAGGTTGACTCCCATCGGCGGCGTGATCATCCCGAGCGCAAGGTTCACCACCATGATAGTGCCGAAATGGACCGGCTCGATCCCGACGCGCAGCGCGGCATCCTGTAGGATTGGAGCCAACACGATGATGCTTGCGCCCGTCTCGATGAACATCCCGACAACAAACAGCAGGGCGTTGACTGCGATCAGAAGCGACGTTGCACCGTCAAAGGTTGAGGTTAGCCACAACGCCGCCGCATCAGGAACGCCCTGACGGTTCAACAGGTAGCCCATCAGGCTGGCGGCGGCGATGATGAACATGATCACCGCCGAGGAGACGACCGACTTGCGCAGTGCGACGAAGACGTCCCTCAGCGTCAATTCACGGTGAAGGAACAGCCCCACGATCAGCGCGTAGATGACCGCGATCACGGCCGCTTCCGTCGGCGTCGTGACACCGCCATAGATGCCGCCCATGATCACGAGCGGCATCAACAGCGCCCAGAAAGCCTGGATGGTGGCTGTTCCTCTGGGCAGCCTGCCCTCTCCGTCGCGGTTGCCCCATCCCTTGATCCGACACCAGACGAGGACTGTGACCAGCAGGGCTCCGGCGATCAGGAAGCCCGGCAGAACGCCTGCAAGGAACAGAGCGGGGATCGAGGTTTGCGTCGCGACGCCGTAAAGGATCATCGGGATCGACGGCGGAAAAATCACCCCCAGCTCGGCCGAAACGGCCATGAGTGCTGCGGCAAAGCCGACTGGATAGCCGAATTGCCGCATTGCGGGGATCAGCACGGCCCCGATCGCGAAGGTCGTCGCCACGCTCGATCCCGAGATAGCCGAGAACAGCATGCAGGTCAGCACGCAGGTCGCGGCCAGACCGCCCTGCAGCTGGCCGACGAAGGCGCGGGCAAACTCGACAAGGCGCCGCGAGAGGCCGCCAACCTCCATCAGGTTGCCCGCTAGAATGAAGAACGGGATCGCAGCAAGGGGGAACTTGTCTAGCGCGATCAAAAACTGCTGGGAGATGACGATTGGTGGCAGCGTGGTGAAACCCACCAGCCCAATGACCGAGGCAAGCGCAATGGCGATTGCGATTGGCACTGAGATGGCAAAGAAAATCAGCATTGCCGTTATGATGGCGGCAGTCATGCGACGATCTCCCTGCCGCGGCCCCGGTCAAGGAAGTGGACGATTGCGCCCAAGATTGCGAAAACCGATCCGACAGGGATGGCGGCATAGGCCCAGCTCATCGAGATCTCGAGGCCGGCCATTTCCTGCATGCGGACCCGGACGGCCATGGACCAGCCGTACCAAAACAGCATCGCGAACATCGACAGGCAGGCCATCAGCGTGACCGCCTCGATCGCCCGCCTCACGCGGCCGCGCGTCAGGTCCTGCGCCAAGTCGATCGCGACGAACGCCCCGTGCCGTAGCGCGACCGAGCTGCCAAGAAGGACCATCCAGATCAGCGAAAGCCGGGTCAGTGCCTCGGACCAAACAGAGGGCGCCTGAAAAACGAAGCGGCCCAGCACTTGCCAGAAGCTCGCTCCGACCGCCACCACGAGGGCAAGGGAGGCGGCTATTGCCACCCCCATCGCAATCCCGCCGTCAAGACGCCGGATAACCCCTGCAGGAGTGCTCATTCAGGGCTCCAGTTGCGGATGCGTTGAAGCGTCTCGGCGCCGAATTCGGATTCGAAGCCGGCATTGGCGCCGGCCATGGCCTCGCGATAGGCGTCGCGGTTCTCTACCTCGCGCACGTCGATCCCACGCTTGCGCAGGGTTTCGATGCCGGCAGTTTCGTCCTTTTCGACTCGGGCGCGGTTTGCAGCGGCCGCCGCGGCTCCTGCCTGGGTCAGCGCCGCGCGCTGCGTGTCATCCAGCGAGGCAACAAAATCCGGATTGCAGACCAGAATGCCGGGCGAATAGACATGTCGCGTCAGGTAGAGATGCTGCTGCATCATGTCGAGATTGTTCGAAAGGATCACGGGGATCGGGTTCTCTTGGCCATCCACAGTGCCTTGCTGCAGCGCCGAGGGCAGCTCAGAGAACGCCATCGGCGTCGGCAGAACGCCTGCAGCCTCCCAAGCCTGCATGTGGATGGGGTTCTCCATTGTGCGGATTTTCATGCCGCGAAGATCCTCGGGCGACTCCACAAGGCGCGACCCGGTGGTCAGGCTGCGAAATCCGTTCTCGAGCCATGCGACGCCTTCCAGCCCGTAATTCGATAAGGCCGCAAGCAGATTTTGGCCGATTTCCCCATCCAAGACCCCTCGCGCATGGGCGTAGTCGTTGAACAGGAAGGGTACATCCAGTACCCGCGTTTCCGGAACAAAATTGCCGAGCGGTCCTGTTGAACCGATTGCGCATTCCTGCGAGCCAAGCTGAACGCTTTCCAGCGCCTCGCGCTCGTTGTCCAGACGCTGGATGACCACGCTGACCGAGCCGTCGGTACCTCCTTCAAGAACATCCTTGAACGCAACCGCGGCATCGCCGAAATGGCTATCGGCCGGCGAGGAATGCGTGACGGTTAACACCGTCTGTGCCGCGGCCGCGGACATACCGCAGGCCATAGCTAAGGGCGCAAGCCCCACCAGAACGCTGATCTTACGGATGTAGATATCAGACATGCGGTTTCCTCCCTGCTTGTCAAATTTCTTAGCGCCGCCCCGCCGCCCAAGCTGCGAAGGGCGGCACCAGTTCGGGGCAGCCTTTCGGTCTTCCTTCGGCTTTCGCCGGCACCGAGCAGCAGGGCGTACCATCTTGCGGCGCCGTTGCATTCTGAGCAAGCCGATCCGGTCGCAATGATTGTGAGGCCGATCTCTGCTGCGTCAGATCTTCCAGACTGCTATTCTTGAGACTGTGATTGCCTCCCCCTCGTGCAGCCGGACTTCTTGGCACGAAGATAAAGCTGGGCGTTGACGTGTAAATCTGTGTTGTTTGCATAGTAGGTATAGCCATTGGATATAACCATGCCCCGACCTCGTCGCGAACATCTGAGCCGAATGACGCTTCGCCAGATGCAACTGATGACCGCAATCGCTGAGAATGGATCGCTCAAGCGCGCGTCCGAGGCGATCGAGATGAGCCAGCCCCGCGCCACCAAGTCGCTGCGCGAGGTCGAGCATCTGCTGGGCTGCACGCTGTTCAACCGCACTAACCGTGGCCTTTTCCCAAACGCGGCCGGCGACTGCGCAATCCGTCATGCACGGGTGATGCTGGCTCAGCTGGACGCGATGGAGCGGGAAATCCATAGCCTGTCGGGTGCAGAGTTCCAGCGGTTGCGGATCGGCACCATCATGGGAGCAGTGCCCTATATCTCTGAAATTATTACCATTTTTCTGCAGCGTTTCCCCCACACCTCAGTGGAGATCATCGAGGATACCAGCGCTGACATGCTGCGCATGCTGGATCGGGGTCAGCTTGACCTAATGATCGGACGCAGTTCGGTCAGCCCTAATCCTCATCTGTATAACGTACAGGCATTTCACGACGAGTTGCTCTCCGTCGTCGCGAACCCTCTGCATCCGCTGGTCGGGCGCAAACGGGTCACCCTGCAGGATTTGTCGGATTCGCGCTGGATCGTCTATGCGGCGGCTATGCCGATGCGCCTGTCGCTCGAACAAGAATATCGCCGTGCAGGCCTCGCGTTCCCCCGCAACCTGCTGGAGACGCGTTCGGCCCTAACGACGATGGCCCTGATTCAAGCCAACGCCAATACCATCGCGCTTCTGTCCAGCGACGTGGCGGCATTCTTCACCAATTTCAGCATGGCGCGCACGCTGCCGATGCATCTGCAGTCTCGAAGCGAGCCTTACGAGGTCATCACCAGGCAAGCGATGGAGCCGTCCGAGCCCGTGGCAATCTTCATCGAGGATCTGGTTTCCGGTGTGCGGCCTCAAGACCACTAAACTCAATCGTCGGCGGCGTAAAACTTGAGGCCGCCGAAGCGGGTTGAACCGCGCCGGGTTTGCCGGAGGCTCCAGCTCTTGAGTAGGATGGAGCATCATGAGCAAGACGACGAACAAGTTTTCTGACCTGCCACGGGCTTTTTCCTCCATCTGTGACTAGAGTCCGGCCCAACGAGAGGACGGACGAAGATGAAGAAGGCACGACGGACCGAGGAACAGATTATCGGTATCCTTCAGGAGCATGATGCCGGCGCGAAGTGCGCAGATCTGTGCCGCAAGCACGGCATGTCGGAAGGCACATTTTACGCTTGGAAGGCGAAGTATGGCGGGATGACGGTGTCGGAGGCGAAGCGGC
>NZ_JRKS01000106.1 GCF_000763805.1 Paracoccus sphaerophysae
CGGTGCGGGGATGGCGGCGTCGGGGGCGGCAAGGCCGGCCGGTGCAGGCGCCGGGACGGGCTGCGGGGCGGTGGCCGGGTCGGGCGTCGATTGCGCCAGCGCCGGCGCGAGGCTCAACAGCGAAAACGCAATTCCCAGAACCAACCGCACGACGAACCCTCATCCGAACCCCGGCCCTGACATAACAGAGGGCCGGTCGGATGAAAACGCCGAAGCCCTCGGGCCGACGTGGCGGCGAGCGCCGGGATTGTGCGGATGGCAGCAAGCCGCCGACGCAGATGGCAGGGAACTGGGCGGGGTTAGACCGCTGTGGATCGGGACTGAGGGTCGAGCCGCGCCTGGCAGCCCTGGCGCGCCGGGCTTTTGGGAATCGAGCCCCACGGAGATGGCCGTCTGGAACGCGCGGTATGACTGCCGCGCGCGGATCACTCGGCGCGCTTAACGGCCACTACGATCAGGCCTTCTTACCCTTGCCCCCCGCGCCGTGCTTCTTGGACTTTCGGGCGGCCTTGCGTTCGGCCTTTTCAGCGTCCCGGACGCGCTGGCGTTCGGCTTTCTCGGCCTCCTTGAGGGCCTTGCGTTCCGCCTTGGCGGCCTTGTCGGCGGCCTTTTGCGCCTTGGCGTCGCCCTTGGACGCCGTCGCCGACGGGGACACGGAGCGGTTGTCGGGCCGCTCGCCCGCGGTGCGCGAGGCGGCACCGGCCGCCGGCAGAGCCTCGGAGGTTTCCTCGGGCGCGGGGCGCGTCATCCGCGGCGCCCGGATGGCACGCACCGGCGACGCAGCCGTATCGGCCGCGCGGGCGGCAGCGCCGCGTCCGCCGCGACCCTGACCCGCCGCACGTGTCGGCCGCGTGGCGGCAGCACGTCCGCCGGCTTTCCCTGCGCCGGTTTTGGATGCGCCGGCTTTCGCAGCGCCGGGCTTGGAGGACTCCGAAGCCGGCGCAGCCGCGGCAGCTTGGACGTCACCCTTGCCAGCGTAACCGCGGGCAGCAGCACCCTTGCCAGCGCTGCCGTTACCAGCGCCCCCCTTACCAGCGCCGCCGCGAGCCGCGCCGGTGCCGGCGGCCTTCGCCGCGGGCGCGTCGGTGGTTCCGGCCGTGTCGGCGGCCGAGTTGCGTTTGCGGGTCTCGGCCTTGGCGCGGCGCAGGGCCGCGGCGAGGTCCTTGGCCAGCGCCGCGTCGTCGCCGCCCTTGGCGGCATCGCTGGCGCCCTGCAACTGGCGCACCAGCGTGCCCAGCGTGCGGTCGGCGTGCTTGCTCAGCGCGGGCTGGCGCGACTTCTCGATCAGCTTGGCGGTGTCGGACCCCGTACCGGCCGCCTGCGTCGCTGCGGCTCCGGTCACGCCGGACTTGGCGCCTGCGGCTCTCTCCCCCGCTGCCTTGCCCCCGGCCGAGGTGGCACGCGCGATGGCGGGTTTGCGGGGCGGCGTCGTGGTTCTTGCCATGATGGGCGGATCCTCTGGTGCGACACGGGGAGGGTATAAGGCAACGGTTTCGCTGCGCAAACGCCTGATTCTGAAGGTGGTTCCCGACAGATAGCCGCGGCCGGCGAAAAATCCGCAAAGAAAAACGCCCGGCGCTTTCGCACCGGGCTTTCCAGGATCAGTGCCGGGCGATCACAGCCGGGCGGGAACCGCGCTCTCGACCAGCGGCGCGCTAGTGACGACCGGCTCCCCGGTGGCAGCGACCGGCTGCACGACCGGAACCCCGGCGGGCTCCAGGTAGCCGTCCGGCGTCTCGACCAGCGGGCCTTCCAGCGCGCGCGATTCCGCGGCCGTGCGGACCTTGACGCGGGTGCCGGTCGGCACGCGGTCGAACAGGTCAATGATGTCCTGGTTGAACAGCCGGATGCAGCCGGCCGAGGTCGCCTTGCCGATCGACGAGGGGTCCATCGTGCCGTGGATCCGGTACAGCGTGTCGCGGCTGCCCTGGTACAGGTACAGCGCGCGCGAGCCCAGCGGGTTGGTCAGCCCACCGGGAACGCCGCCACGGAACTGGGAGTAAAGCTCGGGCTCGGTCGCGACCATGTTGGCGGTCGGCGTCCAGGACGGCCATTTCGCCTTGCGGCCGACCGTCGCGGTGCCGGCAAAGCCCAGACCCGCCTTGCCGACGGCAACGCCGACCCGGGTCGCGGTGCCGCCGGGTTCGACCAGATACAGGAAGCGGGCATAGGGATCGACGACGATGGTGCCGGGGGCGTCAGGGCCGTTATAGGGCACCTGCGCGCGGACGTTGCGGTCGCGCAGATAGGCGGGCTTGATCGCCTTGATTTCCAGCGGCTCGCCGTTGGGGCCGATGTCGGTCCGGGCCTGGTAGACACCGGGGACCGGGGCGGCGGCGGCCGGGGCCTGGGCCTGGGCCTGGGCAACGGGATCGGGGCCGCAGGCGGCAAGGCCCAGGGCAGCGGCCAGCAGGGCAGCAGAAGCGATACGCATCGCGGGTAATTCCTTGGTTTCGGCGCAGGCCGCGATGCAGGATCACGGGCGCCGGTGGGTGGCAACTTGGGATCGGGCGAATCGTCCCGAGCAGATGACGATCGCAGATCGGACGCGCTCCATACGCCGCATCCGCGGGGGAAACGTCAAGATTCCGGGGGCGCAGGCGGCGGAACCGGGGCGGCGACGTGGCAGAAATGCCGCGCACCCGATTTTTTGATCTGCGGTGATCTGTTGCCCAAATGCCGCAATTTCGGCCCCGCGCGCGCCATTCGCAGAAGGCCGCGGAACCGGCTGCGGGCAGGCCGGTTTTAGCCCCATGCAGACGCCGCCGCGTCCCGGCGTGCGAATTCGGAAGGGAATGCAATGGAATTCATCATCGCCATCATCATCGGTGCGATCGCGGGTTGGCTGGCTGGCCAGATCGTCAAGGGCCATGGCCAAGGCACGCTCATGAACATCGTCGTCGGTGTGCTCGGCGCCGTCATCGCCAACTTCCTGTTCCCGGCCCTGGGCTGGAACCTGGGCGCCGGCCCGGCTGCCGGCAACGCCGTCGCGGGCACCAACTTCCTGGGCTCGATCGTCTTCTCGACCATCGGCGCCGTGATCCTGCTGCTGATCCTGCGCCTGTTCAACCGCGCCTGATCCGCGCCGCTCTCGGAAAGACCCCCGTCGCTTGCGGCGGGGGTTTTTTCATGTCCGCCGCATCTGCCGCGCGATCAGATCGCCCAGCGCGACCAGCGGTCCAGCGAGCGGCGGCGCCTCGCCGTCGTGGCCGACGGGCTGCCGCTGGCCGATCAGCGCGGCGACCCTGTCCCACAGGCGCTCGGGCGAGACGCGCTCGTGCCGCAACCGCTCGGCGCCCTCGCCCCCCTCCGCTTCCAGCAGCACGGCGTCGGCCGCCGTCACCACCAGAACCGCGCCCTCTGCCGCGGGCAGGTCCGCGTAGTGCGCCACTGCCGCCGCCCCCCGCAGCACGACCACCGGCACCTCGCGCCCGTCCATGATCGCGCGCAGCGCCAGCAGGCGGGCGTGGCGTCGCGCAGGCGCGGCAGCTTGCATAGTGGTCCTCTCCGTCAACCAACCCCAAGCATCGTCCCGCGCCCGCCGCCGTCAAGCGCCGGACCCGGATTGCCCCTGCGGGCAAGTCGCGCCAAAGTCGCGCGCATGGCTGCCTCCTCCGCTCTCGCCCCGTTCCGTCACAAGGCGTTCCGCACCCTGTGGGCGGCGACGCTGGTGTCGAATTTCGGCGGGCTGGTGCAGGCGGTGGGCGCGGCGTGGATGATGACGCAGCTGACCGACAGCGCCACGCTGGTGGCGCTGGTGCAGGCCTCGAACACGCTGCCGGTGATGCTGTTCGCGCTGCTGTCCGGGGCGCTGGCCGACATCTTCGAGCGCCGCACCCTGCTGCTGAGCGCGCTGGCGATCATGTTCGGCATGTCGCTGCTGCTGAGCGTCGCGGCCTGGGCCGGGTGGCTGTCGCCCTACAGCCTGCTGGCGTTGACCTTCCTGATCGGGATGGGGCAGGCGCTCTACAACCCGCCCTGGCAGGCGAGCATGGGCGATCTCGTCCCCCGCGCCGACCTGCCGGCGGCGGTGACGATGAACTCGGTCGGGTTCAACCTGATGCGCTCGGTCGGTCCCGCGGCTGGCGGCCTCATCATCGCCATCTGGGGCGCCGCGGCGGCCTTTGCGGTCAACGCGGCCAGTTATATGCCGCTGATCTGGGCGATGCTGCGCTGGCGTCCGCCGCCGCGTCCGCGGGTCGGCGCGCGCGAGCCGCTGGGGCCGGCCGTCGCCGCCGGGCTGCGCTATGTGGCGCTGTCGCCGAACCTGATGCGGGTGCTGGCGCGGGGCGCGCTGTTCGGCTTTTCGGCCGTCGCGGTGCTGGCGCTGCTGCCGCTGATCGCCAAGGCCCACCCCGAGGGCGGATCGCTGATGCTGGGGATGCTGCTGGGCTGCTATGGGCTGGGCGCGATCCTGGGCGCGGCCGCGAACCCGCGCATCCGCGAGCGGATGAACAACGAACGTGTCGTTCGGCTGGCCTTCCTGGGCTTTGCGCTGGCCTGCCTGGTGCTGGCGCTAACCGACAATGTCTGGCTGCAGGGGCTGGCGCTGCTGCCGGCCGGGGCGTCCTGGGTGCTGGCGCTGTCGCTGTTCAACGTCACCGTGCAGCTGTCCACCCCGCGCTGGGTCGTGGCGCGGGCGCTGGCGCTGTATCAGACCGCGACCTTTGGCGGCATGGCCGCGGGCAGCTGGGTCTGGGGCGCGATCGCCGGCGCGCAAAGCGTGAACACGGCGCTGCTGTGGGCCTCGGGGGTGCTGGTCGCGGGGGCGGTGATCGGCCACTGGTTCACTCAGCCGGAATTCGGCAAGCTCGACCTCGACCCGGCGAACGCCTTTCGCGAACCGGCGCTGGCGCTGGACCTGCGCGGTCGGTCAGGGCCGATCATGGTGATGGTGGACTACGTGATCGACCTGGCCGACACGCCCCGGTTCCTGCGCCTGATGGCCCGCCGCCGCGCGATCCGCCGCCGCGACGGGGCGCGTAACTGGGCGCTGCTGCGCGACCTGGAAAACCCCGATCACTGGAGCGAGTCCTATCACATCGCCACCTGGGACGATTACGTCCGCCACAACCTGCGCCGCACCAAGTCCGACGCCGAGGTCACCGTGCAGCTGCGCGCCCTGCACCGGGGCGAGGGCGACCCGGTGGTCCACCGGATGATCGAGCGCCACAGCGTCAGCCCGGCCGACGACCTGCCGCTGCTGGGCAAGATCCACGTGCCGGGCGCATGACCGTCACGGTTCGCCCTGCCCGCTTCCCCGACGACCTGCCCGCGATCCGCGCCCTGGTCGTCGAATATATCGACAGCCTCGAGCTGGACCTGGGCTTTCAGGACGTGGACGGCGAGCTGGCCGGGCTGCCCGGCGCCTATGCGCCGCCCCGGGGCGCGATGCTGATCGCCGAGGCGGCGGGCGCGCCGGTCGGCATCGGCGCGATGCGCGCCCTGCCCGACGGCAGTGCCGAGATGAAGCGGATGTATCTGCGCCCCGCCGCGCGCGGCACCGGCGCCGGCCGGGCGCTGGCGGTGGCGATCATCGAGGCCGCCCGCGCCGCCGGCTATCCGCGGATGCGGCTGGACACGCAGGCGAGCTTTGTGCCCGCCGTCGCGCTGTATCGCAGCCTCGGCTTCCGCGACACGCCGCGCTATAACGACAACCCGCTGCCGGGGTCGCTTTTCATGGCGCTGGAACTCGGCTGACCGAAGCCCCAACGGGCCGCCGCATCCCGATCACCCGGGCAAAGCCGAAGATCGGCCCCAGCGGCCCCATCCGCGTCACCCGGTCCGACCGGAACCCGGCCCGCTGATACAGCGCCCGCGCGCGGGGGTTGGTGTCGGTCACCTCGAGCCGCAATTCGCCAAGCCCCCGCTGCGCGGCCTCGGCCTCGAGCGCCCGCAGCAGCGCGGTGCCGACGCCCCGGCCCCGCGCCCCGGCCGCCACGCAGATGGTTTCGACGTTGAGACAGCCGCCCGGCGCCGGCCGGTACAGCGCCAGGAACACCGCGCTGCGCCAGATCGCCGAGGGCCAGCCATAGATCGCGGCCAGGTCCGACAGGGTGCCGCCGACGAACCCGCCCTCGCCCGCGATCTGGTAGCCCGCGACGCCCAGCAGCCGGCCATCCGGGGCGACCGCGCTGAGCACCTTGCCGGGGTCGATCGCCCGCGCGAGAAACGCCTGCGCCCGCGTCCCGCGGCCCAGCGGCGCGCGCAGCTTGCGGGCGAACGCCTCGGCCACCAGCGCGGCGGCGGCGTCCCGCGCGCCGCTGGGC
>NZ_JRKS01000107.1 GCF_000763805.1 Paracoccus sphaerophysae
GGTCCTGGAAGGTCACGTCCACGCCGCCGGGGATTTCGGGCAGGAAGGCGATCAGCTCGGCCAGCGCCTTGGCCAGCGCCGGGCGGTCGTCGGCGGCGGCGCCGGCGACGACCAGCAGATGCCCCCGCCGCCCATCGGCCCAGTCGGCGCCGACCAGCGCTGCGCCGGCGACGCGGCCGATCATGTCGCCCAGCCGCGCGGCCAGCGGCTCGGCCAGGATCGCCAGCGCCTCGGGCCGCGGCGCGGACAGGCGCTGCGGAGCGGTGTCTTCGCTGTCGGGCGCCGGGGCCAGCGCCGCGACCAGCCAGCCCAGCGTCGCCGCGTCCAGCAGCATCTCGGATGGGCGGCCGGGATTGACAAGCAGCCCCTGCCCCGCCTGCGCGAGTTCGGCCGCCAGCACCCGGCCGGGCAGCGAGACATGGGCGACCGGGCCGCCCAGAAAGTCGGCCAGCTCGGCGGCGTCGTCGGTGGCCAGCGCCACGGTCCCGCCCGGCAGGTCGAACATGCGCAGATCGGCGCGGTCATCCACAGGATCGGCGGCCAGCGCGGCGTGCAATTCGCTATCCGCCAGCCGCCGCAGGACGGCCGCCCGCTGCGCCGGGTCGGCATCGTGGAACGGGATGGACGCGCAGAGGCGGTCGAGTTCGGTCACAAGCGGTGCTCCTTTCCGGGGCTTACAGCAGGCCGGACAGCGTTCCCCTTAGCGCGGGCAGCAGGTCGGTTTCAAACCACGGGTTTCGTTTCAGCCACCCGGTATTGCGCCAGGACGGATGAGGCAAGGGCCAGACCCGGGGCGCATGGTCGCGCCAGCCGGCAACCGCGGCGGTCACGTCGCGCAGGCCCAGGTGCCAGCGGATCGCGTGTCCGCCGACCAGCAGCGTCGCCTCGGGGCGCAGCTCCTCCATGATCCGGTCGCGCCAGGTGGCGGCGCAGACCGGCGGCGGCGGCAGGTCCGATCCCTTCGCGTCATAGCCGGGAAAGCAGAAGGCCATCGGGACGATGGCGATGCGCGAGCGGTCATAGAAGGTCGCCTCGTCCACCCCCATCCACAGCCGCAGCCGTTCGCCCGAGGCATCGGTGAAGGGCCGCCCGGAATGATGGACCCGCATCCCCGGCGCCTGGCTGGCCAGCAGCACCCGCGCGCCGGTGCCGAACCAGACCACCGGGCGCGGCGCATGAGCTGTCGCCGTGGCGGCAAAACGGTCCGCGCACAGGCGGCAGCTGCGCAGTTCGGTGGCGACGGCGGGTTCGCGTCGGGGTTCGGGACGGGGCGTGCTGTGGTCCTGCATCCGCCCCAGATATTCACGCAGCCGCGCATTTAACACCGGGCAATTTCACGAAACGAGGCGCGCCGATGGACAGGGGCGGGCTTCGGCCTTATGTATCGCGCCGAAACCCGCTGCGCTGGCGCCTGCCGTCCGGCCCCGATTGCCCCGTCCCCAGGAACCGCCCGAAGCTCACGCATGCTGGAATTCGACAACGTCTCGAAGTCCTTCTGGACCGGCACGCAGCGCAAGGTGATCCTGGACCGCGCGTCCTTCCGGGTCGAACTGGGCGAGTCGCTGGGCATCCTCGCGCCCAACGGCACCGGCAAGACGACGCTCATCAACATGATGTGCGGGCTGGAAAAGCCCGACGAGGGGCAGATCCGGACGCATTGCCGGGTGTCGTTCCCGCTGGGCTTCATGGGCGGGATCATCGGCAAGCTGTCGGCCAACGAGAACGCGCGCTATATCGCCCGCATCTACGGGCTGGACCCGGACTACGTGTCGGCCTTCTGCCGCTGGCTGTGCGACATCGGCGAATATTTCGACCGGCCGGTGGGGATCTACAGTTCCGGGATGAAATCGCGGCTGACCTTTGCGCTGCTGCTGGCGCTGGAATTCGACATCTACCTGATCGACGAGGGAATGCCGTCGACCACCGACGCAGAATTCAACCGCAAGGCCGGGTCGGTGCTGTATGACCGGCTCAAGACCGCGACGGTGGTGATCGTGTCCCACCAGGCCGGCACGCTGGAAAAATTCTGCCGCCGCGCGGGCGTGCTGCGCGATGGCAAGCTTTACATGTTCGATACTCTGGACGAGGCAAGACAGTATTATGACTACACCGCCTAAGGTCCGCCGCTTTCACCTGAGCGCATCCGAATCGCCGGTGGGCGCCGCGCGTGCCGCGAACCGGCCCGGCGAGGCGCCGGCCGACGCGCAGCCCCCCCGCCCGGCCGTCCGCGTCGAGGTGCAGCGCGGCGCGCGCGCCGCGGCCGCGGGTGACCCCGGGGCCGCCGATCAGTCGGTCCGCCAGCAGCCGGGCGCGGCGCCGCCGACCGCTGGCGATGCGGGCGGGATCGAAAGCGTGTTTTCCAGTGCCGATGACGGGTTCGGCAACATGCGCTTTCCCGGCGCCGAAGGCCCGACCGGAAAGCCGCCCGAGCAACCCGCCGGGAAGCCCGCCGGAAGCCGCTCGGCGCAGGACGCCGTCGCCCGCGACCCCGCACCGCCCGCTGGCGGGGATCGTGCTGCCGCTGCCGCACCGCTGTCAGAGGCCGAGGCGCTGGCTGCAATCCGGGCCGAGAACCTGACCTCGCGCCAGTTGCGGATGGCCGCGCGGATCGCCGCGATGCACGGCATCGAAGTCGCCTCGGAATACGAGGCCGTGCTGCGGCTGCGCGAACGCAACATCGACCCGTTCCACCGCGGCGCCGTCGGCCGCATCCTGTCGGATGCAGGCAACCAGGCCCAGGCCGCGCCGTCGCCCCAGGCGCCGGCGCTGCTGTCCAAGCCCGGCCTGCCCTCGCGCGCCAATCGCCGGGAAATCACCCCGATCGCGCCTGCCCCCGTGCCCGGTCCCGCCCGGCAACCCGGGCTGCCGTCGCGCGAGGCGCTCACCGAGGAACGCCGCGCGGCCGAAATCTATCGCATCCAGCGCGATATCGCCCGCCGCCGCCGCCGCAACCTCGCGCTGCTGCTGGTCCGGCTGGCGTTCTTCGTCGGACTGCCGACGATCGTGGCGGGCTGGTATTACTTCACCCAGGCGACCAAGCTGTACGCGACCACCTCGCAGTTCATGATCCAGCAGGCCGAGGGCGTGCCGGGGGTGGCCGGCGCCTCGATCACCGCGGGCGCGATGATGAACCCCGACAACGTGGCGGTGCAGTCCTATCTGACCTCGCGCGATGCGATGATCCGGCTGGATGACGAGCTGGGCTTTACCCGCGCCTTCCAGGACCCGGCCATCGACAAGCTGCTGCGCCTGCCGCAGGACGCGACGCGCGAAGAGGCCTATGCGCTGTACCAGGATTCGGTGAAGATCGGCTATGACCCTACCGAGGGCGTCATCAACATGGAGGTGATCGCCCCCGATCCGCAGCTCTCCGAACAGTTCTCGCTGGCGCTGATCCGCTATGCCGAAGGCCAGGTCGACCAGATGACCGCGCGCCTGCGCGAGGACCAGATGCAGGGCGCCGCCTCGGTCTATGCCGACGCCGAGAAGAAGGTGCAGGAGGCGCAGCTGCGCGTCCAGCAGCTGCAGGAAAAGCTGGGCGTGCTGGACCCCTCGGCCGAAGGCGGCGTCGTGATGGGCCAGATCGCCACGCTGGAAGGCCAGCTTGCCGAAAAGCGGCTTGAGCTGGGCCAGCTGCAGTCGAACGCCCGCCCCAACCAGAGCCGGGTGCAGGGCGTGCAGGGCGACATCGCGCGGCTGGAAAAGATGATCGCCGACGTCCGGTCGCAGCTGACCGAGGAAAGCGGCAACCGCGCCTCGCTGGCCGCCATCTCGGGCGAGTTGCGGGTCGCGGACAGCGACCTGGTCACCCGCCAGCAGCTGCTCGCCACCGCGGCCGAGCAGATGGAAACCGCCCGCATCGAGGCCAACAAGCAGGTCCGTTACCTGTCGCTGTCGGTGGCCCCGGTGCCGCCGGACGCCGCCACCTATCCGAAGGCGCTGCAGAACACGATCGTGGCGTTCCTGATCTTTGCGGGGATCTATCTGATGATGTCGCTCACCGCCTCGATCCTGCGCGAGCAGGTGTCCTCGTGATCCGCGACAACGGCTCCGAGCCGCCGGGGACCGTCGCACCCGCGGCTGGCGTGGCGCAGCGCGAGGTTGCCGTGCGCGGCGTCACCTTCGGCAACGACCGTCCGCTGGTGCTGATCGCAGGGCCGTGCCAGCTGGAAACGCTGGACCATGCGCTGCGCATCGCCGAGCCGCTGGCCGCCGCCTGTCGGGCTGCGGGCGCGGGCTTCGTGTTCAAGGCGAGCTATGACAAGGCCAACCGCACCTCGCTGTCGGGCCGCCGCGGGGTCGGGATCGACGAGGGGCTGGCGATGCTGGCCGCGGTGCGCGACCGGCTGGGCTGTCCCGTCCTGACCGACGTGCACGACGCCGAGCAGGTCGTGCGCGCAGCCGAGGTCGTGGACATCGTCCAGATCCCCGCCTTTCTCAGCCGCCAGACCGATCTGCTGCTGGCCGCGGGCCGCACCAGCGCGGTGGTGAACATCAAGAAGGGTCAGTTCCTCGCGCCCTGGGACATGCCCAACGTGGCCGACAAGGTCGCCTCGACCGGCAATGATCGCATCCTGCTGACCGAGCGCGGGGCGAGCTTCGGCTATAACACGCTGGTCGCCGACATGCGGTCGCTGCCGATCATGGCGCGCACCGGCTGGCCGGTCATCATGGACGCGACCCACTCGGTGCAGCAGCCGGGCGGCCAGGGCGGCTCGTCCGGCGGCCAGCGCGAATTCGCCCCGGTGATGGCGCGGGCGGCGGTGGCGCTGGGGATCGCGGGGGTGTTCATCGAGACCCACGAGACGCCGGACACCGCGCCCTCGGACGGGCCGAACATGATCCCGCTGGACCGGATGCCGGCGCTGATCGACAGCCTGATGCGCTTTGACGCGCTGGCCAAGGCCGATCCGCTGCGGGTCTAGCCCGCGGTGATCGCCCGGGCCGCCGCGTGGCCCGAGGCCCAGGCCCACTGGAAGTTGTAACCGCCGAGCCAGCCGGTCACATCGACGACCTCGCCGATGAAATAGAGCCCCGGCACCCGGCGCGATTGCATCGTGCGCGCGTCGAGGTCGCGGCAGTCGACGCCGCCCACGGTGACCTCGGCGGTGCGATAGCCCTCCGACCCTACCGGCGAGATCTGCCACTGGTTGATCCGCCGCCCCAGCCGGTCGAGCACCGTGTCCGGCTGATCGGCCAGCCGCGCTTCGGCAAGCCCCTCCTCGGCCGCGATGGCCGCAGCGAGCCGGGCCGGCAGGATCTGCGCCAGCGCTGTGCCCAACTGCGCTTTGCCGCCGCGCTGGCGCGCCGCGCGCAGCCGGGCGGCGGCGTCCGCACCGGGGGCGAGGTCCAGCCGGATCGCCTCTCCAGGCTGCCAGAAGCTCGAGATCTGCAGGATCGCCGGCCCCGAGAGGCCGCGATGGGTGAACAGCAGCTGATCGCGGAACCGCGGCGGCCGCTGGCCCTTGCGCGGCGGCTGGCAGGTGGTGGCCTCGGTTTCCACCGAGACGCCGGCCAGCGGCGCAGTGCGCTGCAGCGCCTGTTCGGCGAAGGTCAGCGGCACGAGGCCCGGCCGCGTCGGCACGATCCGGTGGCCGGTCTGTTCGGCGATGCGGTAGCCGATGCCGCTGGCGCCCATCTTCGGGACCGACTTGCCGCCGGTCGCCACGACGACCCGGCCCGCGAGGATCGGGCCGGCGGTGGTCCGGACGACGAGGCCCCCGGCCGTCGGCGTGACCTCTTCGACCCCCACCCCCAGCCGCAGCTCGGCCTGGGCGCGGTCGATCAGCATCGAGACGATCTGCCGCGTGCTGCCGTCACAGAAAAGCTGCCCCTGGGTCTTTTCGTGCCAGCCGATCCCGGCCCGGTCGACCAGCGCGACGAAGTCCTGGGGCGTGTACCCCGCCAGCGCCGAAGCGCAGAATTGTGGCGTGTCCGACAGGAAGCGGTCATGGCTGGTGGCGAGGTTGGTGAAGTTGCACCGCCCCCCGCCCGAGATGCGGATCTTTTCCCCCGCCGCCCGGGGGCCGGGGTCGGCGGCCGGGCGCGGCCGGTCCCGCCGCCCGGGGGCGGGCCGGGCGCCGTGCCCTATCGGCCGCTGGACCGGCCGCGCCCCGCCGCGCCCGGCGCGCAGCCGCAGGCCGCGCCCACCACCAGCAACCAGCCGACGGGGAGCAACTGATGCGCCGCGCGCTTTCCGTATTTGCCCTGCCCGTGGTGATCGGCCTGGGGC
>NZ_JRKS01000108.1 GCF_000763805.1 Paracoccus sphaerophysae
CCCTGATCCCCCGCGCAAATCCCCGCCGCGACGCGCCGGCCATCAGCGCCGGGCCGCGATAGGGCAGCGGCACCGAGTCGTGCAGGCTGTCGCCCGCGGTGCCGACCGTGCGCGGCGCGCGGAGCAGGAAGGCCCGGCCCCATCCCGTCCAGCTGCCCACCGACGGCGCCGTCGCATCGCAGGGAAACAGTTCGCGCCAGCCCGCTGGCAGCGGCAGGCCGCGCGCCTCGGCCAGGCCGAGCATCCAGACCAGCGGGATGTTGGCCAGCGGCCGCGACACCTCGCCGCCCGTTCAGCTGGCCGCCGATATCGGGGTGGCAGCCGCGGAACCAGCGCTGTTCCAGCCGCGCAGCCTCGGCCCGGTCCCACAGGATCGGCTGGAACACCGCCCGGGTTTCGTCCAGCGCCAGCGCCTGCGCGCCAAAGCGGACATGCCCGCCCAGGTGGTGATCGTGAAACCGGTGCCGCCCTTCGGTCAGCATCCACATCACCGGCAGGCGCAGCCCCAGCGCCGCGACGGTGTCGAAGACGCCCAGCATGTCGATCGGGACATGGTCGTGGCAGCGCCGCATGAAACCGGCCAGCACCGCGCCGGTGGTTTCCCGCTGATACAGCCGCCAGGCGAGCCGGATGTTGCGCTGCGTCGCGTGCCGGGGCTGCAGCAGCCCCACGCGGCCGATCATCCCGGCCAGCGAGCGGGCAGTGAAGGCCCCGCGGGAGTAGCCGAAGACAAAGATCGGGTCGCCCGGCCGCCAGCTGCTGGCCAGCCAGCCGTAGGCCTCGGCGATCCGATCCTCGATCCCCTGGCCGGTGATTACGGCACGGACACCGCCCCAGCTGTCCCAATGCACCCCGCGCGCGTAATGTACCCGCACCGGCCCCGCCTTGCGCACCAGCCGCCGGATGGTGGCGATATGGCTCGATCGCGGCCCGCCGAGGGTGGCGAGCGTGCCGTCCATCAGGACGATATGCGGAATCGGCGCGCGGTCGGTCATGGTCAACCCATGAACGCAGAAGATTGCGATTCGGTTGACGCCGGGCCGCGCGACGCCGCGCGCGGCGTTACTCCAGTCCCATCACGGTCAGCTGGCGCAGCTCTCCGAAGCCGTTGAAGCGGGTGTTCGTCACCACCGAATAGGCGCCGGCGCCGTGGATCACGACGTAATCGCCCTCGGCGATGTCGTCGGGCAGCTGCAGCTCGCCGGGCAGGCGATCGACGGAATCGCAGGTCGGGCCAAAGACGACCCGCCCGGCGGCGTGGCCGGTGCGCGCCACGCCCTCCGGGGTCAGCACCTCGATGCGGTCCAGGTTGCCGATCATCGGCAATTCGGTCAGTCCGCCATAGACGCCGTCGTTCAGGAACACTGCATCGCCGTCGCGCACTGCCTTGACACGGGCGATTATGGCGAAGGCGTCGGCGCACAGGCCGCGGCCGGGTTCGCAGACCAGCTGCGGGGCGTCGTCGCCGAACACCTCGGCGGTGGTGGCGCCGATCCGCTCGAAGATCGCCGGCAGGTCGGGTTCGACGCCGTGCACCCGCCACGAGGGGAAGCCGCCGCCGACGTTCAGCCGCCGCGGCCGGACCCCGGCCATGTCGGCGATCTCGCGCGCGGTGCGGATATAGTGCTCCCACGCCGCCGGATCGACGCACTGGGTGCCCGGGTGGAAGGTCAGCGAGGCGACATAGCCGCGTTCGGCCACGGCTTTCAGCAGTTCGGCCGCCAGTTCCGGCGAGGCGCCGAACTTGGACCCGAAATCATAGGCCGCGCCCAGCACCGGCAGCTTGAAGCGGGGCGAGATCTCGCAGTCCCCGGCCGGCACGCGGGCAAACAGCTTGTCGAGTTCAGACCGGCTGTCCACCGACCACGCCTTGATCCCGGCGGCGACGGCATGTGCGATCTCGGCCTGCGACCGGACCGGGTTGTGATAGTGGCGTGCGGCCATCGGGGCCAGCCGCCCGATCAGGTCGATCTCGAACGGCGAGGCGACGTCAAAGCCGCGGATCCCGGCATTCACCAGGTTCGAGATCACCGCCTCGTCCGGGTTCGACTTGACGGCATAGGTCACCAGCCCCGGAAACCCCTCGAGAAACTGGCGCGCGCGGTCCTGCAGGATCGTCGGAGCGAACACGATCACCGGGTTCTCGGGGGTCAGCGCCCGCACGATCTCGGCCGGGTTTTCCCAGACGGTCTTGGCCACGTGGCCTTCGGTCAGTCCCATGCGATCCCCTTCCGATCCCGAATAGCTGCCTGCCAACGCAGGATGGGCGCTATGCGGTGCATCTGCAGCGATGAAAACTATAGATTGTCGCGTTCTTGCAGTTAATGTGACCGGAAGCGTCGTCTTATCGACGGGGGTAACGACATGGATGACATTGACCGGGCCATCCTGTCCCATCTGGGGCAGGATGCGCGCATGTCGGTCGCGGTGCTGGCGCGGCGGCTCAAGCTGGCGCGGTCGACGGTGCAGGCGCGGCTGGAACGGCTCGAAACCTCGGGCGCGATCGCCGGCTATACGCTGCGCCTGGGCGAGGCGGCCCGGCTGACCCGCATCCGCGCCACCTGCCTGCTGACCATCGAGCCGCGCGCCCAGCCGGCGATCCTCGGCCGGCTCAAGGCGATCCCGGCGGTCGAGCGGGTGCATTCCACCAGCGGCCGGGTGGACCTGCTGCTGCAGCTCGCCTGCGCCTCGACGGTCGAGCTGGACGAGGTGCTGGACCAGATCGGCAACCTGACCGGGGTGCGGTCGTCGGAAAGCCTCGTCCACCTGTCGACCAAGTTCGACCGGGCGGTATGAGCCTAGGCGGTGCCGGCGTGCGCGCCCTTCAGCGCGGCGATGTCGAACTTGACCATGCCCATCATCGCCTCGGCGGTCCGCGCTGCCGCCGCGCGGTCGGGATCGGCCATCATGTCGTTCAGCTGCCGGGGCACGATCTGCCAGCGCAGCCCCCAGCGGTCGATCAGCCAGCCGCAGGCCTGCGCCTGGCCGCCGTCCAGCAGCGCGTCCCAGATCCGGTCCAGCTCGGCCTGGTCGGCAACCTCGACGGTCAGCGACACCGATTCGTCGAACCGGCCGGGCGGGTTGGCCGCCTGCATCGCCGTGACCGGGGTGCGGCGATGGTAAATTCCACCAGCTTGACGCTGCCGGGCGGGCCGGAGGGTGATTCGGCCTGCATCGACCACACCCGGTCGATGCGGCTGTCGGGGATGATCCCGACATAGAACCGGGCGGCTTCCTCGGCGTCCGACGCGTACCAGAGGCTGGGCATCATGCGGGCCATGTCGAGTCCTTTCAGGGTTGGGTGGATCCGGGTGCGGGGCGTTCCAGCCGGAACAGGTCGATGAAGGGCTGGCCAGAGGCCACGTCGCCATCGACGCGCACCAGCCCGGCGGCCATCGTCCGGGCCAGCGGTTCGGGTCCATAGACGACGCGGGCCATGACGTTCGGCGGCGCGGCAAGATGTACGGCCCCCTCGGGGGCGTCGGTGCGGCGGACCTCGGCACGGCCCGCGCGGACGGTCATTAGAAAGCGTTCGTCGTCCATCGAAAATCCCGCCTCGTGGACCGCGCCCGGGTCGGCATGCAGCATGGATTGCATCGAGATCATCAGCGCCGTCGGGCTGATCGGCAGGCGCGGATCGTGCCCGGGCGACCCCGCCGCCCAATGGCAGAGCGCGACCAGCACCGGATGGAACGCGCGGCCCTCGGCGGTCAGCTCATAGACCGGCACGCTGGCCGGGGGCGGCAGGTCGCGGTGGACCAGCATGCCCGCGGCCTCGAGGTCGGCAAGCCGGCGCGCCAGCATGTTGGTGGCGATTCCCGGCAACCGGGCGCGAATCGCGCCAAAGCGTTTCGGCCCCAGCATCAGTTCACGCAACACCAGCAGCGCCCAGCGGTCGCCCACCACGTCCAGCGCGTGGGCGGCCAGGCAGCCTTCGCCATAGGATTTGCGGATTTCTGCCAATCGGGCCTCCTGTCAGTTTCTTGTTACAACTTTTCAGTTGCATTTTGCAAGCGATAAGCTCACCGTGAAGCCAGCCCCACAGCCCGAGGAGGACATCATGGCTTTCTATACCGGATCGCTGGCCCCCGTGCCGACCGCCAACAAGGACGCCTATCTGGACCACGCCCGCCGCGCCTGGCCGCTGTTCCGCGACCGCGGCGCGGTGCGCATGGTGGAAACCTGGGGCGAGGACGTGCAGCCCGGCAAGCACACCGACCTGCTGCGGGCGGTCGAGGCCAGGGACGACGAGACCGTGGTGTTTTCGTGGATCGAATGGCCCGACCAGGCGACCGCCGACACGGCCTGGCAAGAGATGAGCAGCGACCCCGATATCGGCGCGCAGATGGGCGAGATGCCCTTTGACGGTCCGCGCATGGTCTTTGGCAGCTTCTCGACGCTGGTCGCCGAGGGCACCGACCGGGACGCCGGCTATTATCAGGGCTTCGTGATCCCGGTGCCGGCCGGCAGCAAGGCAGCCTATGCCGACGTGGCGAAAGGCGCGTGGGAGGAGATGTTCCGCCCCAATGGCTGCCTCGGCACCTTCGAGAACTGGGGCGAGGACGTGCCGCGCGGCAAGCGCACCGACTTCTATCGCGCCGTCGACGCGCGTGACGGTGAGGTGATCGTCTTTTCCTGGACCGCCTGGCCCGACCGCGCCACCTGCGACGCCGCGGCAAGGGCGATGATGGAGGCCGACGGCGAAATGCCCGAGATGCCCTTCGACACGCAGCGCATGACCTGGGGCGGGTTCTCGACCCTGTTCGACAGCGCGCGGGCCGGCTGATGTTCGTCGCCTACCTGAAGTTTCTTGGCCACGCCGCCGAGGCCTTCGCCGCCTATGCCGAGATCTTCGGCGGCAAGCTGGAAACCAGCCGCTTTTCCGACATCCCGCCCGGCGCCGGGGCGCCGGAGCCGCCGTCCGAACAAAGGAACTGGCTGCTGCATGCCCGTCTGCAAAGCTTCGATGGCGGGGTGCTGATGGGATCGGACGCGCCGCCGCAATTCGCCGACCCGACCGAGCCGGACGGGCACAGGCAATCCGGCGTGTCGGTCCCCGTGTCGCGCCCCGACGCAGCGGCGGCGGGGGCGCTGTTCGACCGGCTGGCCGAAGGCGGCACCGTGACGATGCCCTTCGGCGAGACCTTCTTTGCCAAGGGCTTCGGCATGTGCCGCGACCGCTTTGGCACCCACTGGATGGTCAGCGCGGCGGACTGATCGCCATGGACCGAAAGGATACGACCATGAGCTTTCAAGGCAATCCCTGCTGGTACGAGCTGACCACGAGCCAAGGCGATCTGAAGGTGGCCGGGGAGTTCTATGCCCGGGTTCTCGGCTGGGCGGTGCAGGATTCCGGCATGCCCGATTTCGCCTATCACCTTGCCACGTCGGGCGGCGACATGGTCGCCGGGCTGACGGAGCCTCCGGGCGAGGGGGCGCAGAGGCCGCCGATGTGGCTGATCTATTTCGCCGCCGACGACGCCGATGCCACGGCCCGGCAGGTCGCCGGGCGGGGCGGCAGCATCCTCAGCGAACCCGCCGACATTCCCGGCACCGGCCGCTATGCCGTCGCGGCTGATCCGCAGGGCGCGGCCTTCGGCATCCTGCAGCCCGACATGGGCCAGATGGCCGATGCCGACCGCGCCAAGGCCGAACGCGGCGAGGGCGCCTTTGACCCGCAGAAGCCGGGGCACGGCAACTGGAACGAGTTGATGAGCACCGACCCGGAGGCCGGCTATGCGTTCTATTCCGCGCTGTTCGGCTGGACCAAGGGCGAGGCCATGCCGATGGACGAATGCCCGGATGCCAGCGAGGGGCCGGGCGGCACCTATCAGATGATCCGCCACAAGGGCGCGGACATCGGCGCCATCATGGGGCTGGGCGATGCCCCGCACCCGAACTGGCTGCCCTATTTCGGCGTCGAGGCCCCGGTGTCCGAGGTCATCGAGACGATCAGGGCCGCCGGCGGCCATGTCCAGATCGGTCCCATCGAGGTCCCCGGCCCGGCCTGGATCGCCGTCGGCAGCGACCCGCAGGGCGCCTGGTTCGCCGTGGTCGGGCCGCGCCAGTGACGCTCCGCCGGGGGGCTTTCCGCCTCCCGGACCCCGCCGCCGCAACCGGGGGGCTTTCCGCCCCCCGGTTGCGGCGGCGGGGGC
>NZ_JRKS01000109.1 GCF_000763805.1 Paracoccus sphaerophysae
TCTGCGAGCCTCGGGGGTCCGGGCGACGGGGATTCCATTGTCAGGTGAGCCAAGCATCACGATGTCCCGTTGCTGTTCGGGCTGTCGTTTTAGGCTTGCTTTGTAACGGGAACGCGAACCTTGCGTGCTGTTGGAGAACGGGCACCGCTGGTGTCGGAAGCCATGGCGAACGCCCGCTGGTCGGTCGAATTCGTCCAGGACCAGTTCGCTGAACCCCGCCGCCTCCCTCAGGCGTCGTCAGCCGCGGCGCCACGGCACAGCATGCGCAGCAGCGGATCGTAATGTTCTACGGTTGCCGCGCGATAGGCCTCGATAGCGCCCGAAGGGGCGGCCGCCAGCATGTCGGCATGCGCCCGCGTGGTGCCCATGATGTCGGCCGGAAGCGCGAGGCCCAGACGGGGCAGCACGGCCGAGTGAATATCCCAGAATGCGGTGCCCAGCTGTTCCATCAGCTGGTTGCCGACGGGGGCCAGCAATTCGGTGTGAAAGCGGCGGTCTTCCTGAAGAAAGTTGCGGCCCGCCGCCGCATGGTCCTGCATCTGCTGCACAAGCTGCGCCAGTGCCGGCCGGTCGCGGCCGCGACGGCACTCGACGACCCGATCCGCGAGCGCCAGATCGAACGCGAGGCGCAGCTCCACCACCTCGCGCAGGGCCGTCAGCTCTGCCCCCGGCGGAAGCACGCCGCGAAACACCAGCGTTTCGACCGGCGGCTTCAGCCGCATCTGGCCCATGCCGATCATCACAGTCATCGGCCTGTCGATCGCGTTGCTGGTCGCCGGGGCCGTGGTGACCGAGACCGTGTTCGGCCTGCCGGGCGTCGGCAACCTGGTCGTACAGGCCGTCCTGCGCCGCGACTATCCGGTGATTCAGGGGGCGCTTCTGGTCGTCGCCGGCATCTACGTCCTCATCAACTTCGCCGTGGACATGCTGTACCTCGCCGTCGACCCGCGGGTGCGCACATGATGCTGCCTCTGTCTGCGCCTTTCGCCAAGGGCTTCCGGCGCCTTGTCGGCAACCGGGCGATCCTTTTCGGCATCATCATCCTGGCCGTCGTGGTGCTGACTTCGCTCCTGGCGCCGCTGATCACGCCCTATTCACCGGCCAAGCTGTCGATCGCCAACCGCCCTAAGCCGCCATCGGGTGCGCATCTTTTCGGCACGGACGAATTCGGCCGCGACATCTTCACCCGCGCCGTCTTCGCCGGGCTCGTATCGCTTCTAGTCGGCCTGGCGTCGTCTGCATCGCGACGGTGCTGGGCGTCTTCCTCGGTCTTCTTGCCGGCTACTTCCGCCGGCTGGACGCGCCGATATCGCGGCTTCTCGACGCGATGATGTCGTTTCCCGACATCCTCCTCGCCCTCGCCCTCGTGGCGGCGCTGGGCCCTCGCTGTTCAACGTGATCCTGGCGCTCGGCATCACCTATGCGCCGCGCCTGGCAAGAATCGTGCGCAGCTCGACGCTGGTGCTGCACGAACTGCCCTATATCGAGGCCGCCGTCGCGCTGGGGCTGCCGACCTGGCAGATCCTGCTACGCCACGTCCTGGTCAACCTAGCCTCGCCCATCCTAGTCCACGCGTCTCGCAGATCTCCTTGATCCGCCGTTTCAGCTGTGCCGGATCTGGACCTCGACGCATGGCGCGCCCGCGCCTGCCGTCCGCTGGACCAGGCGGATCACTATGCCGGAATGACCGCCCGGGGCCTACACTACGGCCCGATGTTCCAGGGGCTGGACCAGATTGCAATCGTCCCGGACCATTCTGCCGTCGTCGCCCGTGTCCGCGCGCCGGAAGGGTTGGCGGACAAGGGCGAGATGCTGCACCCGGCCCTGCTCGATGCGGGTTTCCAAGCGCTGATCTCTGCCCTGCCCGATGACGCGGGTGGGGCCGCCTATGTGCCGGTCGGGATCGACGACATCCGTTTCCACGTCCGCCCCGGGCACGTCTTCTGGTGCGTGGGACAGCTGGGCGAACGCGACGCGCTGCGGATGCGCGCCGATCTCGTCCTGGTGGACGATGCCGGCCGGCCGCTGGTCGAATTGCGCGGGATCACCGCGCGCAGCCTTGGCCCCAGCGACGACAACACCGTGCAGGCTTCGGTGGACGCGCTGTTGGGCCGGTTCGAACTGGTCGCGGCCGAGCGGTCCTTCGCCGCCGACACCGCGGGCGACGGGCTGGTGCTGATTCAAGGCGGCGGCGAGGCGGGCGCGCAGATTTCCGACGCCCTGGCAGCGGGGTCGATGCCGATCGTGCGGGCGTTCGAAGGCCTGGCCTTCCGCGAAGGGCAGGACGAGTGGGTGATCCGCCGCGGCCACGCGGACGATCTAGCGGCGCTGCTGGGCCGAACCGGCACGGCGCATGTCGTCGATCTGCGCGCGCTTGCACCCCGGCTCGACGATCCCACCGGCCAGATGGGCGCAGGAACTGCTGGATCTCTTGCAGGCCATCCCGCAGGACGGCGCGCGGCGGCCCGCTGGTTGGCGGAGAAGGGCGCACGGCACCTCTATCTTGCCCGGCACCTCTATCTTGCCGGACGCCAGGGCGCGAACACCCCGGGCGCCGACGTCAAGCTTGCCGAGCTTGCCGCCTTGGGCGCGGATGCCCGTGCAGTCGCACTCGACGTGGCCGACGCAGATGCCGTGGCTGCCTCGCTGGCAGAGATCGCCGCCGCTGGCCACCCGCTGCGCGGCGTCGTCCACGCGGCCGGGGTGCTGGACGATGGTCCGGTCTATTCGCTGACCGCCGAGCAACTGGCGCGGGTCATGGCGCCCAAGGCGACCGGCGCATGGAACCTGCACCAGGCGACCCGCGACCTGCCGCTCGAGAGCCCGCGGGGCAGGGTTGCCCGGACATGACGCCGCACTCGAAAGGAGGACCGATGAGCGACCCCCTGATCTTCGACAGCTGGACCGGCCTCGGGCGGATCCTGTTCGCCGGCGCCATAGGCTACGGCGCGCTGGTAGCGATGCTGCGCGTCTCGGGCAAGCGCACGCTGAGCAAGATGAACGCCTTCGACCTGATCGTGACCGTGGCCCTCGGCTCGACGCTGGCCACCGTGATCCTGAACCGGAGCGTGCCGCTGGCCGAGGGGGTGCTGGCGCTGGCCCTGCTGATCTGCCTGCAATATGCGATCACCTGGACCTCGGTGCGCTGGACCCCGGTCGAGGGCATCGTCAAGAGCGAGCCCACGCTGCTCCTGCACGGGGGCTGCTTTCGTGAGGATGCCATGCGCCGTCAGCGCGTCACGCGGGCGGAGATCCTCGCAGCCTTGCGCGAAAGCGGCCTCGAGAGCCCGGGTGCCGCCCGGTCCGTGGTGCTCGAGAAGGATGGCAGCCTCTCGGTCGTGCCGCGCAAGGACGGCCGCTAGAGGGGCGTCAGGGCCGCCGTGCTCCGTGTGCATCAAACAACTTTCCGCTGCACACTTGCGCCATGTGCAGCGGGAAGATATTTGATGCACACACTCCCGGAGGGCCCGCCATGACGATCCGCTCGCATTCCCGGGCCGCGCAGGTCGCCTATCAGGACCTCCTCCGGCTTCATCTCGACGAGAGCGCCTCGGCGCTGATCGGCAGCGTCGAGCAGCGCACCCGCAACGGGCGGATCTATCTCTACGACAAGTTCCGCATCGGCACCGAGATGAAGAGCCGGTATCTCGGCGAGGGCACGCCCGAGCTTTTCGCGCGGCTCGAGCGGGCGGCAGCGCTGAAGGCCGGGGCCCAGGACCGCCGGGCGACCATGGCGCGCCTCGCCCGGGTGCTGCGCGCGGAAGGCTTCACCGCCACCGACCGCGAGACGGGCTCGCTGCTTCTGGCCTTCGCGCGGGCGGGCGTGTTCCGGCTGGGCGGCACGCTGGTGGGCACGGCCGCCTATGCGCTCTATCAGGGCGAGCTCGGCGTGCGGTTCGATGCCGAGGAGCTGTCCCAGACCGGAGACATCGACTTCGCGAGTTTCGAGCGGCTGTCGGTCGCGCTCGGCGACCGGGTCGAGGAGGAGCCGGGCGACATCCTGCAGACGCTGAAGTTCGATCCGGTGCCGGGGGTGGCCGACCGGCAGGTCTGGAAATGGCGCCAGAGCCGCGGGCAGGCGATGGTCGAATTCCTGACGCCCGCCTTCGGCGACGAGCGGGTGAAGCCGCTGCCCGCGCTCGGCATCAGCGCGCAGGCGCTGAACTATCTCAACTTCCTGATCGCAGAGCCCATTCCCGCCGTGGCGCTCTACCGGTCGGGCGTGCTGGTGCAGATCCCGCGGCCCGAACGCTTCGCGATCCACAAGCTGATCGTGGCCGACCGCCGTCGCGAGGGCCCGGAGCGGGCCAAGGCGCGCAAGGATCGCGGGCAGGCGGCCTTCCTGATCGAGCTGCTGGCCGCCGACCGGCCGGACGATCTGGCCGAAGCCTGGCGCGACGCGCTCGGCCGCGGCCCGCGCTGGCGCCAGCGGATCGAGGCGAGCCTCGCGCGGATGCCCGCCACGGCCCAGATCCTGCGCGACCTCGGCTGAGGAAGCCCCGCTCGCTGCCCGGGCCGATGGCCCTGCCGCGGGCGGCAGGGGCTGCCGTCGCGGACGGGCGAGAGGGGATGCCCTGCCGAACCGGCAGGGCAGGGCGCCGCCCCGGAGCCCGTCAGGCCCCGGCGAGGAAGAAGCGCACCATCTCGGCCGAGGCATCGGGCCCGGCTGGATCGGTGTAGGAGCCGGCGGACCGTCCGCCGACCAGGCATGGCCCGACCCCTCGACGCGCCAGAGTTCGGCCAGCGCGGTGCCGTCGGCGGCCGCGTGGGTCTCGCGCCGCCATGTCCGCCCGCCGGGGCTGCGCCCCTGCTCGCTGTGCGCCGCCGTCCGCCGCCCGCCAAGCGCCGCGTCGATCAGCCGCTGCGCATTGTCGGGATGCACCGTCGCATCCGCCGTGCCGTGGAAGACGATGGTGCGCGGCGCCGCGCTCGCCGCGGGTCGCGCCGTCCGCGCCTCGCCCCGCATGGCCGCGAAGGCCGAGATCACGTCATGCGCCGCCCGGTGCGGCAGGCCGGAATGGACCCCCACGGCCGAGAAGAGTCCGGGATGCGTGGCCCCGAGCGTCGCGGCCATCGCCCCGCCCGCCGAGAGGCCCGCGACGAAGATCCGCGCCGCATCCACCTCATGCCGGGCGGCCACCGCCTGCACGAGCTCGGCCAGAAGCGCGGGCTCGCCGCGATGGGCCTCCTGATCGCCGGGCCGGAACCCGTTCCAGCAGCCCTGCGCATTGTGGCTGCGGCCCTGATGGGGATAGAGAACGATCAGCCCGTGCCGCTCGGCCGCTTCATTCATCCCGGTGCCGGCCGCGAAATCCTCGGGCGTCTGGGTGCAGCCGGGCAGCATCAGGACGAGCCCCGGCCGGCCCTCCTGCGCCAGTATCGCCGGCTGGAAAGCCCCGCGGCGCAGCGCAGCGAAGCGGCCTCCTGATCCCTGACCGTCCCGGCGACGGCCGGAGCACCGCGAAGCCCCACAAGGGCCTTCGCGGTCTCTGTCGTCTGCCGGTCCTGCCGCCTCGCCGAAGGTCCGCGGAGATCCGGCGCCGATTTCAAGGTCCGGCGGCCCTCGGGCCGCCGGAGGCGCGAGGCTCAGTAGGCCACGCGCTTGTAGTAGCGCCGCGTGACCAGCGGGTGGTCGCGCATCACTTCGAGATGAGCGCTCAGACGCTCCATCAGCGTGGCCATCACCGCGGGCGAGATCAGCGCGCGCAGCTCGGGCGAGAGGGTCTGCGGGCAGTAATCGGCGGTCGAGATCACCGTCAGCCGGTCGGTATATTGACGCGCGAACTGCGCCACACGCTCGGCCAGCGGATCGTAGGCATCCTCGCCGCGGAACAGCACAAGGCTCACCCCCGGCTCGATCAGCTCGAGCGGGCCGTGGAAGAAATCCGACGCATGGACAGGCCGGGTGCGGATCCACTGCATCTCCTCGAGGATGCAGGTCGCGTAATAGAGCGCCTCGGGCCACATGTTCCCCGCGCCGGGGCGTTGTTGCGCAACTCAGCTAGCGGCGTGAGCTGCCCCTTTCCCCGCTGAACTCAGCTGACGCGAACGATCTCGGCGGTGCCGAGGGCGGAGAAGCGGTTCATGAGAGCAATGCGGATGTGGATC
>NZ_JRKS01000110.1 GCF_000763805.1 Paracoccus sphaerophysae
CTCGGGAACCGACACCCCGCCTTGCGGTTGATTCCCCGTCACCCGTCAACGGAGACCACCGATGGCCAAGGAAATCCGCAGCTACGAACTCGTCGAAGGCACTACCGACGAGGAGGCCGGCAAGATGAAACAGCAGCGCCGGGTCGAGGAAGCCCAGCGCATCCGCCGCGAGCGCGAAGCCGACCAACGCAAGGACTGACCCCGGCTTCTTCTTTGCCCAAATATCCCGCGGGGGTCCGGGGGCGCGAAGCCCCCGGTTCCGGCCTCAGTTGCCGCGCACGAACCGCGCCGCGCCTTCCGCCGCGCGGATCATCGCCCGCGACTTGTGAACGCATTCCATGTATTCGCTGTCCGGGTCGCTGTCATAGACCACGCCGCCCCCGGCCTGCACATACAGCGTGCCATCCTTGACCACCCCGGTGCGCAGCGCGATGCACATGTCCATCTCGCCATTCGCCGCGAAATAGCCGATCGCGCCGCCATAGATGCCGCGCTTTTCGGGCTCGAGTTCATCGATGATCTCCATCGCCCGGACCTTCGGCGCGCCCGAGACCGTCCCCGCCGGCAGCCCGGCCAGCAACGCCGACAGCGAATCCTCGCCTTCGCGCAACTCGCCCACCACGTTCGACACGATGTGCATGACGTGGGAGTAGCGCTCGATGATGAACTCCTCGGTCGGGCGCACCGTCCCGATCCTAGCCACCCGGCCCACGTCGTTGCGGCCGAGGTCGAGCAGCATCAGGTGCTCGGCCAGCTCCTTTTCGTCGGCGAGCAGGCTCGCCTCGTTGGCGCGGTCCTCCTCGGGTGTGGAGCCGCGGGGGCGCGTGCCGGCGATGGGGCGGATGGTCACCTCGCCGTCGCGGACCCGGACGAGGATCTCGGGGCTGGCACCGACGATCTGGAAACCGCCCATGTTCAGGAAGAACATGAAGGGCGACGGGTTGGTGCGCCGCAGCGAGCGATACAGCGCAAAGGGCGGCAGCGGGAAATCCAGCGTCCAGCGCTGCGAGGGCACGACCTGGAAGATATCCCCGGCGCGGATGTAGTCCTTGGCGCGTTCCACCGCCGCGACATAGGCTTCGCGGGTAAAGTTGGACCGCGGCTCGCCCACCGTGCCGCCCTCGCCCAGCGCCCGCGGCTCGGCGGGCTGGCGGTCCAGCGCGCGCAGCGCCTCCATCACCCGCTCAGCGGCCTGCGCATAGGCGGCGCGGGCGGGCACGGCATCGTCGTGCCAGGCCGGGGCGCACAGCGTCACCTCGCCCTTGACCCCGTCCAGCACCGCCACGACCGAGGGCCGCATCAGCATCGCGTCGGGCACCTCGATCGGGTCGGGATTTACGTCCGGCAGATGTTCGACCAGCCGGATCATGTCGTAGCCCAGATAGCCGAACAGCCCCGCCGCGACCGGCGGGATGCCCTCGGGCATCTCGATCCGGCTTTCCGCGATCAGCGCCCGCAGGCTGTCCAGCGCAGGGCGCAGGTCATCCTCGAACACCTCGGAATAGCGCGCCTGCCGGTTGATCCGGGCCCGCCCGTCGCGGCAGTCCCAGACCAGGTCGGGCTTCATGCCGACGATGGAATAGCGCCCCCGCACCTCGCCGCCGGTGACGCTTTCCAGCACGAAGGACAGCGGCTGCGCCTCGGCCAGCTTCAGCATCAGGCTGACCGGCGTGTCCAGGTCGGCGGCCAGTCGCACCGTCACCAGCTGGTTGCGGCCCTCGGCCCAGCCGCGCTCGAAGGCGGCGAAATCGGGTGACAGTTCCATTACTGGATGCGCGCGTTGGCAGCGGCGATGGCGGCGCTGTTCAGCCTGACACCGTGGGTGGCCTGCAGGGCGCGGACATAGGCCTCGAAGAGGTCCGAGCGCACGGAATCGGTCAGCCGCCGGGTGACGCCCTCGACCACCGGCACCGCCTCGTCGGCGGTCAGGTCGGCGGCGCGAGTGGCGTCCAGGCGGATCAGGAAGACCCGGCCGTCCGCCTCGACGACCGCGGTCTCACCCGGAGCCTTGAGCCGGAAGGCCGCCGCCGTGACATCGCCTGGCACACCCTCGATCCCGGTGTCGCGCTCGACATCGGCGGCGGGCGCCAGGGTGATGGTAGCGGTGGGCCGGGCTGCCGTGGTCGCGTCAGCGGCGGGCTGCGCCGTCGCGTCCGATTCCAGCCGCATCTTTTCTTCCTCGGCCAGCGCCTTCAGCTGCCGGCGGGTCTCGGCCGCGGTCCAGTCGGTCAGCACCAGTTCGCGCACCTTGTCGAAGGGGATCAGCGCCGGCGGCACCACCTGGTCCAGCCGCAGCGCAAAGACGCCGCCGTCATCCAGCTGGTAGATCTGCGGGAAATCCTTGTCGGTCAGGCTCGCCGCGCGTTCGCGGAAGGCCTGATAGGCGGCGATCCCGTCCGAGGGCGTCTCGGCGGAGAACTCGATGCTGCCGACCTCCATCGGGGTGTCCTTGGCGAGATCCTCCAGCGAGGCGCCCCCGGCCAGCAGGTCCTCGAATTGCGGGGCCTGCTCCTCGATCAGCCGCTTGGCGCGGTCCGCGGCGGCTTCGGCCCGCAGATCGTCCTGCGCCTCCTCGAACGGGATGTTCACCGGGTCGAGGATCGCGTTCATCGAAAACAGCGCCGGGCCCAGATCGGTGGCGAAGGGACCGACGACGCCGGGCTGGGTCAGGGCAAAGACGGCCGGTCCCGCGGCGCCCAGATCGGCCTCGGTGGTCTCGCCCAGGTCGATGTCGGCCAGTTGCAGGCCGCGCTCGTTGGCCAGCTGCTCGAATGTCGCCTGCCCGGCATCCAGCCGCGCCTTGGCGGCCTGGGCGGCGGCCTCGTCCTGGAATACCAGCCGTTCCACCATCCGCCGCTCGGGCTGCTGGAATTCGGCGATGCGGGCCTGGTACAGGTCGCGCAGCGCGGTCTCGTCCAGTTGCACGGTTTCCGCCAGCATGTCCGGGGTCAGCCAGGCATAGGTGATCTTGCGGATCTCGGGCGCGGTGAAGCGGGCGCCGTTGGCGGCGTGCCAGGCCTTCAGCGTCTCTTCGTCGGGCGCGGCGACGGGGGTGGCCAGCTGGTCCGCCTTCAGTTCCGCCCAGGACAGATCGCGGCGTTCCATCAGCCAGCCCGCGGTCCGGTCGCGCAGAGTGGGCGGGGCGCTGACTCCGCCGACCACCGCGCGCTGCAGCATCAGCCGCGCCTCATCCATCCGCACGTCTTCCTCGAACTGGGCGGCGCTCAGCCCCTCGTTCCGCAGCACGTCGTTATATCGGGCGGCGTCAAAGCTGCCGCCAGCGCCCTGGAAGCCCGGCGCCCCGGTCACCTGGCGCAGCACCGCCTCGTCGCCGACCGAGACCCCCAGCCGCCGCGCCTCGTCTTCCAGGGCGGCCGCGGCGAACAGCCGGGCCTGGACGGTCTGCGGCACACCCAGCGCGCGGGCCTGCTCGGCGGTCATGTTCTGGCCGGTCTGGGCCGAAAACCCCTGCATCTCGGACCGGATGGCGCGCAGGTAATCGTCGGTCCCGATCTCGGTGTCGCCCACCGCGCCGATCTCGCCCGAGGCGCTGCCCGAGAAGTTCGTCACCCCGAACCCGCCGAGGCCCAGCAGCAGCATCCCCATCAGGATCCAGACCACCGTGGATTTGCCCTTGGTGCGCAAGCTGGTCATGGAAATCCTCTCGTCTCGGTCCGGTCCGGTCCGGCGTGTTTAGGCGCAGGCCGCGGGACCGGCAAGGCCGGTCGGGGTCAGCGCCGGATCAGCGGATCGCGGCCAGCCGGTCGGCGAGCGCGCCGATCCCGGCCGCGTCGGCGTTGGCGAAGGCGATGCGGACATGGCGGGGGCCGGCAGGATCGCCCGCGGGCATGAACATCGTCCCGGGCAGCAGCAGCACCCCCGCCTCGCGCACCAGCCGCGGCGCCAGCTGGGCCGAGCTTTCCGCGAACGGATGTTCGGCCCAGGCGAAATAGGCGCCGCAGCCCTTGAGCCGCCAGCCCGCCAGCCGCGTCATCGCCTCGGTCATGGCGGCGCGGCGGCGCAGGATCTCGGCGCGTTCACCGGTCAGCCAGTCGCCCAGGTTGCGCATCCCCCAGACGGCGCCGATCTGGCCCAGCTGCGACGGGCAGATGGCCACGGTGTCGAGGAACTTTTCCACCTCGACCAGCCGCGCCGCGCTGGCGATCAGCGCGCCGACGCGGTGGCCGGTCAGGCGGTAGGCCTTGGAAAAGGAATAGAGCTGGATCAGCGTGTCGCCCCAGTCCGGATCGGCGAACAGGTTATGCGGCGCCCCGTCCCGCGAATCAAAGTCGCGATAGGTTTCGTCCACCACCAGCGCGATCCCGCGGTCGCGGGCGAGGTCAAAGAACGCCCGCAGCGTCTCGGCCGGGTATTCCGCCCCCGAGGGGTTGTTCGGGCTGACCAGCACGATCGCCCGGGTCCGGTCCGAAATCAGCGCCGCCGCGGCCTCGGCATCGGGCACCATCCCCTGCCCGCAGGCCAGCGGCACCGCCGTCACGCCCTGCATGTCCAGCCACATCTTGTGGTTGAAATACCACGGCACCGGGATGATCACCTCGTCGCCCGATCCCGCCAGCGTGGCAATCGCGGCGCAGAAGGCCTGGTTGCAGCCCTGGGTGATCGCGACGTTCTCGGGCGCCACCGTGCCGCCATAGGCGCGGGTCCATTCCGCCGCCACCGCCTCGCGCAGTTCGCCGTTGCCCAGCACCGGCCCATAGAGATGCGCCTGCGCCTGCTCCAGCGACGCTTCTGCGATGGCGCGGCGCAGCCCCTCGGGCGGCGGATCGACGGGGGCGGCCTGGCTCACGTTGATGAGCGGCCGGTCGGGCGGAAAGCTGACCCCCTCCAGCCAGCGCCGCGCCTCCATCACCGGGGGCCGGAAGGTCGCGCCGAGGGCGGGATTGAGAGGCAGCATCAGTTGCGGGCTCCGGGTGTGAGGTCGCCGAGATCCGGTTCGGCGGGCGTGACGGCGGAGGGCTGGGGCAGCGCCGGCGCCTGCCGCTGCGGGGCGGCCAGCGAGAAGGAGGGGATGGTCAGGTCGGGTGCGGGGCGCGTGCGGACCGACGGAGCCGCCGGCTGCGACCGGGCGGTTGCCGACGGGGGCTCGGTCGAGGCCGCTGCCGGCGTCGGTGCGGGGGCCGTCGGCAGAGACAGGTCCGGGGCGGGCCGGTCCTCGCGCGCACTGGCCGCGGGGGGCGTCACGGCGGTCACCGTGGGCAGAGCCGGCGGCCGTTCGTCGGTCGCGCCGGCCGAAGGATTTGCGGTTGTGCGGGCAGGCTCGTCAGGGGTGGAGGCGGCCGGAGGCGTCGTCTCCGCCGAAGGCACCGACAGGTCGGGGGCGGGGCGATCGCCGGTTGACGCCGTCACACCCGGAATGGCCGACACGGCTGGCTCGGCCGCTGCACCCGGCGCCGTTTCGCTGCGCTGGGACGCAGTGTCGGACTCGGATGCCTGCGCCTCACCCGCCGTGGCGATGCCCGCGTCGGTCTGCGCAGGGCTGCGCTCAGGCAGGCGATCCAGCGCCGGAACCACGACCTTGCCCGGAGGCGGGACCGGGATCGGCGCCTCGCCGTCCGGGGCGGCGGGCTGGGCCGGGGCGCCGGGCCGGGGGGCGCGGGCCGCGCGCGGCGCGGCCAGGCCCGGGGGACCGCCCCCGGCCGCCGCCGCGGGCGGGACAGGCGCGGGCGGGGCGGGCGGGGCCCGGGCCCGCGAGGCGCGCGCGCGCCGCCTCATCTTTCCCACCGCCGGCACGAGGTC
>NZ_JRKS01000111.1:0-2500 GCF_000763805.1 Paracoccus sphaerophysae
TTTGGTTGCGGGGACAGGATTTGAACCTGTGACCTTCAGGTTATGAGCCTGACGAGCTACCGGGCTGCTCTACCCCGCGACCGTGCCGCTGTTGCGGCGGGGTTTTCCCCGTGGGATCCGGTGCGGTGAGGCTGGATCGGTTCGGGGATGATTTCGTTCCGAGAGATTGTTGCGTTTCTTTCCAGGTCTGGCGGTGACCTACTCTCCCACGTCTTGAGACGCAGTACCATTGGCGCGACGGCGCTTAACGGCCGAGTTCGGGATGGGATCGGGTGTTTCGCTCGTGCTATGGCCACCAGACCGGGGAAGAAACGCTCAGCGTTCCGGGATGATCTTGTGGTCATCGCCGGGGGGTTGTCCAAGTTGCTTTTGAGGGAGGAAGCTCAGATTGGATCTGTCTTCTTCCGGATCAAATCAAGCCAAACGAGCCATTAGTACCGGTCAACTGAACGCATTGCTGCGCGTACATCTCCGGCCTATCGACGTGGTGGTCTTCCACGGCTCTTCAGGGATACCTTGTTTTGAGGGGGGCTTCACGCTTAGATGCCTTCAGCGTTTATCCTGTCCGTTCATAGCTACCCAGCACTGCCGTTGGCACGACAACTGGTCCACCAGTGGAACGTTCACCCCGGTCCTCTCGTACTAGGGGCAACTCCTCTCAAGTATCCTACACCCACGGCAGATAGGGACCGAACTGTCTCACGACGTTCTAAACCCAGCTCACGTACCTCTTTAAATGGCGAACAGCCATACCCTTGGGACCTGCTCCAGCCCCAGGATGAGATGAGCCGACATCGAGGTGCCAAACGATGCCGTCGATATGGACTCTTGGGCATCATCAGCCTGTTATCCCCAGCGTACCTTTTATCCGTTGAGCGATGGCCCTTCCACTCGGGACCACCGGATCACTATGGCCGTCTTTCGACTCTGCTCGACGTGTCAGTCTTGCAGTCAGGCTGGCTTCTGCCATTGCACTCAACGAGCGATTTCCGACCGCTCTGAGCCAACCTTCGCGCGCCTCCGTTACTCTTTGGGAGGCGACCGCCCCAGTCAAACTACCCACCACGCAGGGTCCCGGACCCGGATAACGGGCCGCGGTTAGACATCAAGAGTGCGAAGGGCGGTATCTCAAGGATGACTCCACCGGAACTGGCGTCCCGGCTTCAAAGTCTACCGCCTATCCTGCACATCGCAATCCTGATGCCAGTGCGAAGCTATAGTAAAGGTGCATGGGGTCTTTCCGTCTAACCGCGGGAAGTCTGCATCTTCACAGACAATTCAATTTCGCTGAGTCCACGTTTGAGACAGCGGGGAGATCGTTACGCCATTCGTGCAGGTCGGAACTTACCCGACAAGGAATTTCGCTACCTTAGGACCGTTATAGTTACGGCCGCCGTTTACCGGGGCTTCAATTCAAGGCTTGCACCTCTCCTTTTAACCTTCCGGCACCGGGCAGGCGTCAGACTGTATACGTCGCCTTACGGCTTCGCACAGCCCTGTGTTTTAAGTAAACAGTCGCCACCCCCTGGTTTGTGCCCCCCGCCAACGCTTGCGCGCCAACGGGGCCTCCTTCTCGCGAACTTACGGAGGTATTTTGCCGAGTTCCTTAAACGTGGTTCTCTCAAGCGCCTTGGTATTCTCTACCAGTCCACCTGTGTCGGTTTAGGGTACGATCTTGTGGAGGGCTATTTCCAGGAACCGCTCAACTGCCCGACCAATCCAGTAAGGTCGAACAATCCCTGCGATCCGTCACCATCTCCTGGCCCAGGAATATTAACCTGGTTCCCATCGACTACGCCTTTCGGCCTCGCCTTAGGGGTCGGCTTACCCTGCTCAGATTAGCTTTAAGCAGGAACCCTTGGACTTTCGGCGACAGGGTCTCTCACCCTGTTTGTCGCTACTCATGTCAACATTCTCACTTCTGATCACTCCACCGGATCCCTCACAGGCCGGCTTCACAGTCAGAACATTGTCTCCGCAACCCATCGCTGGGCTGAAGAGACAGCGTTCATTCACAGAACGCTCCGCTACCACGCACATAAAGTGCATCCAAAGCTTCGGCTCGTGGCTTGAGCCCCGTTACATCTTCGCCGCAAGACCTCTTGACTAGACCAGTGAGCTGTTACGCTATCTTTAAAGGATGGCTGCTTCTAAGCCAACCTCCTGGTTGTTTTGGAAGTCTCACATGCTTTCCCACTTAGCCACGAATTGGGGGCCTTAGCTGTTGGTCAGGGTTGTTTCCCTCTCCACGACGGACGTTAGCACCCGCCGTGTGTCTCCCGGATAGTACTCCTGGGTATTCGGAGTTTGCTTAGACTCAGTAAGGCTGTGGGCCCCCATCATCCATGCAGTGCTCTACCCCCCAGGGTATTCGTCCGAGGCGCTACCTAAATAGCTTTCGCGGAGAACCAGCTATCTCCAGATTTGATTGGCCTTTCACCCCTAGCCACACGTCATCCGGACCCTTTTCAACGGGTGTCGGTTCGGACCTCCAGTTGGT
>NZ_JRKS01000112.1 GCF_000763805.1 Paracoccus sphaerophysae
GATCCACATCCGCATTGCTCTCATGAACCGCTTCTCCGCCCTCGGCACCGCCGAGATCGTTCGCGTCAGCTGAGTTCAGCGGGGAAAGGGGCAGCTCACGCCGCTAGCTGAGTTGCGCAACAACGCCCTGCGCCTGTCCCTGTGCGCTGGGGCTGGCCACGCCGATGTCGATCATGGTCGGCGTCGGACGCGGCGCGCAGGCGGGCGTGCTGATCAAGAACGCAGAAGCCTTGGAGCACATGGAAAAGGTGGACACGATCATCGTGGACAAGACCGGAACGCTGACCGAGGGGCGGCCCGCCGTCACCGCCATCGTTCCGGCACCTGGTTGGGCCGAGGCCGACGTCCTGCGTCTTGCCGCCAGCGTGGAACGGGCGAGCGAGCATCCGCTCGCGCTCGCCATCGTGCGGGCAGCAGAGGAGCGAGAGATCCCGCTCGCGCCTGTTGCCGACTTCGACTCGCCGACCGGCAAGGGGGCGCTCGGGGTGGTGGAAGGCAAGCGCATTCCGCTGGGAAACGCGAAGTTCCTGACCGAACAGGGGGTCGAAGTCGCGCCGCTGGCTGAGCAGGCCGACAAGCTGCGCGAGGACGGGGCGACGGCAATCTTCATGGGCGTCGATGGGCAGGTCGCCGCGATCTTCGCCATCGCGGACCCGGTCAAGGCCACGACGCCCGAGGCGCTGGCTGCGCTGAAGGCGCAGGGCATCCGCGTGGTCATGTTGACCGGGGACAACTGGACGACGGCAAGGGCCGTGGCCCGCCAACTCGGCATCGACGAGGTCGAGGCGGAGGTCCTGCCGGATCAGAAAAGCGAGGTCGTGCAGCGGCACAAGGCGGCAGGGGAAGTCGTGGCGATGGCGGGAGACGGCGTGAACGATGCGCCGGCGTTAGCTGCCGCCGATGTCGGCATCGCCATGGGCACCGGCACCGACGTGGCGATGGAGAGCGCGGGGGTCACGCTGCTGAAGGGCGATCTCACCGGCATCGTGCGGGCGCGGCGGCTGTCGCAGGCGGTGATGCGCAACATCCGCCAGAACCTGTTCTTCGCTTTCATCTACAACGCGCTCGGCATCCCGGTCGCGGCCGGCGTGCTGTATCCGTTCTTCGGCATCCTGCTGTCGCCGATCATCGCGGCCGCCGCCATGGCGCTGTCCTCGGTCAGCGTGATCGCGAACGCGTCGCGGCTGCGGGGGGTGAAGCTGTGATGACCGGAAGGCGGCCAGAGTCGATCGTCAGCGCCTTCGACGGGCGGCATCATGTCGCAACCTGCCTTGGCCGGTTTCAGGTGTCGTCGTCCCGCAGGACGTGGTGTGATAATGGCACTGTCAGAAAATGGCCGCTTCCCTGCTTCCCGAGCAGGCAGGAAGCCTGAGACGGTCCAGAGGAAGAGAACGAACGGTCTGATGAGCAGGGGTGTGGCAAAGGGCATGGGGCTTCGCGGCTGCTGGAGGCAATGGCTGGCAACCGTATGGCTGATCGTGGCTTTCGCCGCCCTGGCTTTGCAGGCCGGAGCCCACACCCTCCCGGCAGCACACACGGTCCATGCCGAGCGAGCTGTCGCCGCTAGCCTGGACCAGGGCTGCGATCATTCTCATGCGGCGTCCGGCTGTGCCCGGACGACTTCCGGGGATCAGGACGGTTCCGGCGGGAGCGGGCCGGGTTCCCAGGACGACTGCTGCGCCCAGTTCTGCACGATCACCGCCCTTCTGCCAGAGAGCCCGCGGGCCGATCCGCCTTCCGGCGGGGAGACCCGCCTCGGCATTCTGGTGGGTCGCTTGGGGCGGACTCCCGAGGGAATCCTGCGGCCACCACGTTCATCAGTCGCTGCGTGAAGGCGTTGCGGATCCGAGAGGTCCGCGCCTTCCGGCCACTTCGGCCGACAGGCCGATAACGCCACTCGGACATCAACGATCACTAGGGGGCTGCGCGTGCGCTGTGTGATGCCGCGTTTTCCCGGACATGGATGAACAGCAATGAAACGAACTGCAATCGCCCTTTCCCTCGGCCTCGCGGCAGGGCTACCGGCTGTTGCCCTGGCGCAGGCCGGGCATGACACCCACCACCCTGCACAGACGCAAGAACAGGCCGCTGCGCCTGCCGCCCCGACAATGCCGATGCCGGGTATGCCAGACCAGATGCGGACCATGATGCAGGCCATGCCTGCCGAGTGCATGAGCGCCATGCAGCAGATGATGCAGGGCGGGATGATGCACGGTGCGGTCGATGCATCGAAAGCTGCCGGAATGGCGCCAGCCGACGGAAACGTTCCCGACTTCACCCGCGCCTATGTGGACGCCATGGACGCAATGCACGGGCCGATGATGGACGGCGTCATGGCCGATGACCCCGACACGGCCTTCGTGCGGGGCATGATCCGGCATCATCAGGGCGCGATCGACATGGCCCGGATCGTGCAGCAACACGGGGATGATCCGCAGACCAAGGCATGGGCCGAGCAGATCATCGCCGCGCAGGAGCGCGAGATCGCCGAGATGGAAGCCTGGCTAAAGGAGAAAGGTAGCCCTGAGGCTATCGACTTCGGCCAGACCGGCGGCACCGTCTGGTCCGCCGACGAAGGCGGCAGCTCGATCAGCGCCATCGGCCTCGGCACCGGGACCGTGACCACGACGCCGATCCCGGTGGCGCCCCATAACGTCGATCTGACGCCGGACGGGCGCTTCCTGCTGGCGGTCGGCACTCCGGCTTCCGGTGATCATGGCTCGGAAGGGCATGGCCACGACGGGGACGCCGCGGGACTTCTGGTAATGCTCGATCCACAGGACCTCTCGAAGCCTGCTGTCACGGTCGAGGTCGGTGCCCACCCGGCCCACGTCGTTGCCGATACGCAGGGTCGCGCCTATGCGTCCCTCTCGGGCGCGGACGAGGTCGCGGTGGTCGATCTCGCGAACGCATCGGTGGTCGAGCGCATCCAGACCGGAGCTTACCCGCACGGGCTGCGGCTCAGCCCAGACGGGACCGAGCTCTACGTCGCCAATGTCGAGGACGGGTCGGTCTCGGTCATCGACACGGCCAACCTCACCGAGGCGGCACGCATCCCGGTGGGCACGGCGCCGGTTCAGGTCGGCTTCACCCCTGATGGCAGCCGGATCTATGTCTCGCTGCGCGACGAGAACCGCGTGGCGGTGATCGACACCGCCACGCGCGAGGTCACAGGCAGGATCGAGGTCGGTCCCAATCCGATCCAGATGATCGCAACCCCCGACGGCAGGCAGGTCTATGTTGCCAACCAGGGGACCGAGGCCGCGCCGAACGACACCGTGTCGGTGATCGACACGGCGACCGGCAAGGTTGCCAAGACGCTGAAAACCGCTCCTGGCGCGCATGGTGTGTCGGTTTCGGCGGACGGCGCCTTCGTGTTCGTGACCAACATCGCGGACGACAGCGTCTCGGTCATCGACGTTGCGCGCCAGGAGGTCGTCGGATCGGTGCCGGTGGGCGACCGCCCGAACGGCATCGTCTATGGGCCGTCGAACTGACCGGATCGCAGAAGCTGGCGCCGAATTTCCCGGCGCCAGTCCGATCAAGGCCACCTCACCAACCTTAGCCACTCCAGCGCCGCTCGCGCGGCACTTCCTCCGCGCGAGCCAATCAGAGGAAAGACTTCATGCGAACTGTTCTTCTTGCGGCGATTGCCGCGGTCGCCACAGGCGGTGCCTGGTGGCTCTGGGGCCAATCCGATGCCGCAAGGCCGGCTGAAGAGGGTCAGGCTCTTGTTGCTGTGACCATGCCGGCCACGTTGTCACCCGAAGCCAAAGCCGGTCAGCAGGCCTTCGCCGCCAACTGCGCATCCTGCCACGGCACCGATGCCGAGGGGCGGGCGGGGATTGCACCACCGCTCATCCACAAGATCTACGAACCGAGCCACCACGGCGACATGGCTTTCGTCCTGGCAGCACGCAACGGGGTGCGTGCCCATCACTGGCCATTCGGAAACATGGCCCCGGTTCCGGGACTCACGGACCCGGAGCTGGCCGGGATCATCCGCTTCGTGCGCGAGGTTCAGGTTGCGAACGGCATTCGCTAGATCGCTTCTCTTGGGCATCCTGACCGTGATCGGGGGCGGGTCCCGGCTGCGGCTTTACCGTGTCTCTGGTCAGCGTGCACGTAGCACCCTCCAGGGCAAGGGAGGACTGGAATGAACATCGCCGCAGCCGCGCGAGCGTCGGGTCTTACCTCCAAGACGATCCGACACTATGAGGACATCGGTCTTGTGGCCCCGCAGCGCGGGCCGAACGGCTATCGCCATTTCAGCCCTGCTGATGTCCACCGGCTGCGCTTCCTGAGCCGTGCGCGACGACTCGACTTTTCGCTGCAGGACTGCCGCGACCTCCTGATGCTGAACGAAGACACGAGCCGCAGCAGTGCCGACGTGCGCGAGATCGCCGCGCGTCATCTCGCCCAAGTCGACGAAAGGTTGGCTGATCTGATGCAACTGCGTACGGCCCTGCAGCAGCTTGTTCAGAGCTGTGCGGGCGATGGGCATCCGGATTGCTCGATACTTGATGCCCTGGCAGGAGATTGCACTTTGCGGGACCGGGGCTAGCTGCCATTCCGTTCGGCCTGGATCGCGCGTATCCGATCGGGCCAAGTCGACTTGATGAACCCGAGGATGGCGGCAATGTCGCCGTCCGTCAGGATTTCGCCAAAAGCCGGCATGCCCGACGTCATGGGCACACCTATGTCATCCAGAACCGCCTGGCCGCCCCGCCGGATGTAGTCGGTCAGCATGGCATCATCGTGGTGCCAGGTGTGGCCGGATGCGTCATGCGGCGGTGCAGGGAGAACGCCACTTTCGTCAGCGACCTGCCAGTCGGGCTGACCTTCAAGCTGAGCGCCGTGGCACGTCGCGCAATGTTCGGCATAAAGCTTGGCCCCGCGCGGGGTCTGGGCTGAGATGCTGTAGATCCATCCTGCCCAGAGAGCGATGCAAACGAAGCCCACGGCAAGCAGCGATGCAGTTGGAAGGAAAAGGACAGACGAACGGCTTCCAGTCATGCCCGCCAGATTGTGGACATTCACGCGAAGGTCAACTTCAGTGACCTGCCACTGAACTTTCATCCAACGGCGACCGGAGCCCGGTTTTTGTTTACGCCTGTTGGCGCGGGTTGAGCAATCGCCCGGCGCGCGGAGCTTTCATCTCGCGCAGCGGGGCGGGCGATTGCGGGGTTCAGGTTCGCGGCAAACCCTACAGGGGTCTGGTAGCCCAAGGCCGAGTGGGGCCTTTCGGTGTTATAGTCGGTGACCCAGGCAGCGATCAGGTCACGGGCATGGGCGATGTTGCGGAACAGGGCCTCGTTCAGAAGCTCGTCCCGCATCCTGCCGTTGAAGCTTTCGACGAACCCGTTCTGCATCGGCTTGCCCGGCGCAATG
>NZ_JRKS01000113.1 GCF_000763805.1 Paracoccus sphaerophysae
ATACATTCTTCGCCAGATCGAGCCCGACCGTGATAATCTCCGACATGACCGCTCCCCTTTGTGGATCGTTGCAGACCCACCTTGGCACATCAGATGCCGTCGGGGGGCGGTCACATCATCAGAGCCGTTGCGGACCCAGCGAATAGAATCAGTGCGTTACCAAGTTTCCCATTTGTATCCCAAAATCAGGAGCGCTGCTCCCCCAGTCTCACGACGAATCCAACACGTGAGTCGTCATGGGAAAGCTTCGCGCAGTCATGGATGGCGGATCCGGACAGCTTCGGCCGTCCCGATCCATGCCGACTGCCGGTGCCTACAGGAACGCGCGGCGGTGCCCCGAGGTGTCCGAGCAGGATCTTGCCGAGGCCCTGCGGGTGGCGGCCGAACTCCTTATCCAGGATCCGGTCTATCTTCCGATTTTCGAGCGCCTCGAACGTGAGAAGATGCTTGCCGATCGTCAAAATGAGGCAGTCGATCGCGCGAGGGCGATCATGGCAATTCACAGTGCGATTTCTTGAAGCAAGCCGGCGACCCTCGCGAGGGAAGCGCCCTGGCCATACCGCTCCCTGTCCAGCCGGTGACCCATGAGATCGCGGCGAATTCGTTCGTCGATACCCGCGGCCAGAAGGCGGTCTTCAAAACTGTGGCGAAGGGAGTAGAGCACATGGTCCGGCGTTTCCAGGAGGTGGTTCTCGCGCAGGAACTTGTTGATGGTATTCGTGAAGGATTGCTTGTTGCGATAGCGCGGAAAGCCGTCGCGGCTCTGCTTCATCGCCTCGAGCGACACGCCGGTCAGCGGGATCTTCCGGATGGAGTATCTGGATTTGACGTGGCGGCCCACGGGAAGAATCGCGATATGCGGAACGTCTGCGTCAAGATGAATATGGCCGGGCAAGAGCGCAGCAATCTCCGACGGGCGTGCGCCGGTATTGACCATGGTGAGGAGGATATTCCTCGCCTCGGAATTCAACCCCGCCAGCGCGTCGGGCTTAAGCAGCTTCTCGCGGATCCACTCGTCGCTGAAGGGCGGGCGGGCTCGCTGTTCTCCTTCCTTCAATGAGAGCTTGCCGATCGGGAGAGTCAGTCCCAGCCGCTTACCCTCGTTGACGGTCTGCAGAATGCTGGAGAGGTGCCCGATCTCCTTGTTGGCGCTGTTTGCGCTGACCTCTCCACCCGCCAACCGGTCCATCCACCATTGCCTGAAATCGAGCATGTCATCGCGGTCAATCTGGTCAAGTGGCTTGTCGCCGATGACCGAGATGAAGTTTTTCACCGCCTTTTTCCGAGGGTTGCGCCAGATGCGCTTCTGGTCGTCCGACATGCCGATGGTCTTGTCAGCCGCAAGGGACCAATAGGTCGCCAGGGCGCCGCTGACGCTGATCGTGGTGGGCTCAACGCCTCCGAGGAGGGCACGCGCTTCCACAGGATCGGGGCGTCCGCCGCTGCCACGGACCCGCTTGATCCGCTCGACAAGCTCCGGCAATGGAAGGGCAGCGACCTGTCGAGCCGGAAGGTAGCGGAGATTCCGTGCTGCGGCGAGTTGCCGCGCGGCCTCGAACCGTTCGCCGGCCTCCGTGCTTTCTCCGGCCAACCGAGCCTCCCAGGCCGCCATATGCTCGGCCCAGACCGCGACCGCCTTTTTCTGTGCTTCGGCGAAGCTGTCAGTGTGGAGTGCGACCCACACGATCTTCCGTCTGTCGACCTCGGCAAACCGGACGGGGACGCGTCGGCGCAGATACAGAAGCCCTTTGTTGCCTCTCGCAAGGATATCGGCCATGGGCGCTCTCAGATGCCGTGTGCAGCAAATTGTGCAGCAATGTGTGCAGCAGTTGAAGCGCATTCAAGAGCGATCAGAAGGAAAATCCCTTCCTTCTATCGTCTTACAGATGGACCTGAAGATGGAATTGGAGCGGGTGATGGGAATCGAACCCACGTATTCAGCTTGGAAGGCTGCTGCTCTACCATTGAGCTACACCCGCGTCAGCATGCGGCTTAGCCCAGCCCTGCCCTGCGCGCAAGCCGGGCCAGCCCCGCGATCCCGGCCGGCACGCGCCGCCCGGCCGGTGCCGTCGAGCCATCCGCTGGTGCCGTGCCCGCCGCGCCGGCGTCCCGCCTGCCACCCTCGCAGGCCCTGGCCGCGCGGGCCGCTTGACCGGCGGGCGGGCGGCGGGCAGTCAGGGCGCCATGATCGATAGCCGCCCCGTCATTCACGCGATTTCCAAGCTCGCCATCGCGATGGGCGGGCTGATGATCGCCCCGGCCGTGGTCGACTGGAACCAGGGCGGCCCAGGCGCGCAGGTCTTTGCCGTCACCGCCGCGGGGACCATCGTGCTGGGCCTCCTGGTGATGCTCGCGACCCGTCACCGCCAGGCCACGCTGATGCTGGAACAGGCGTTCCTGCTGACCTCGGGCCTGTGGCTGGTGCTGCCGGCGATCGGCGCCATCCCGATCCTCATGGGGGTGCCGGGGGCCAGCCTGACCGACGCGATGTTCGAATCGATGTCCGGGATGACGACCACCGGCGCCACCACCTTTCCCAAGCTGGCCGAGCTGAGCGACGGCGTCCATCTGTGGCGCGCGATCCTGCAATGGTCGGGCGGGCTGGGAATAGTCGTGGTGGCGATGGTGTTCCTGCCGGTGATGCGGGTCGGGGGCATGCAGTTCTTCCGATCCGAGGGGTTCGACACGATGGGCAAGGTCATGCCCCGGGCCGGCTCGATCGCCTCGGAACTGACCGAGCTGTATCTCGGCATCACGATCGTCTGCGCGCTGATCTATGCGGCGCTGGGGATGACCGGGTTCGACGCGGTGATCCACGCGCTGACCACCTGCTCGACCGGCGGGTTCAGCAATTACGACGCGAGCCTTGGCAAGTATTCCGGTCCGGCCGAACTCGTCGCGTCGCTGTTCATGTTCCTGTCCTCGATCCCGTTCATCCTGATGATCCAAGGGTTGCACGGCAGCCCCGGCGCGCTGTGGCGCGACAGCCAGATCCGGACATATGTGGCGATCATCGCCACGATCAGCGCGCTGATCATGGTCTACCAGGCGGTTTGGCTGGGGCTCTACCCATCGCTGGTCATGCTGCGCGAGGTGGTCTTCAACGTGATCTCGGTGATCTCGGGCACCGGCTATGCCTCGGTCGACGTCACCCAATGGGGGCATCTGCCCTTCGTGTTGCTGATCGTCGCGGGTCTGATCGGGGGGTGCACCGGATCGACCTGCTGTTCGATCAAGGTGTTCCGCTACCAGGTACTGTTCCAGGCGCTACGCGCGCAGCTCGCGCAGATGCAGTCGCCGAACCGCGTGCGGTTGCTCAGCCTGCACGGACGGCGGCTGGACCCCGAGGTGGTGAACTCGGTGATGGCGCTGTTCACGCTGTTCATCCTGACCTTCGGGGTGCTGATCGTGGCGCTGGCGCTGACCGGGCTGCACGCCCGCACCGCGCTGACCGCCGCCTGGACGGCGATCGCCAATGTCGGCCCGGCCTGGGGCCCCGAGGTGACGGCCAACGGCAGCGTGGCCAACTTCCCCACGACCGCCAAGTGGCTGATGATCGTGGGGATGTATCTAGGCCGGCTGGAGCTTATCACCGTCTTTGTCGTGCTGATGCCGCGGTTCTGGCGGCAATAGGACTACTGCGAGGGCGCGGCGGGGTCCGTGGCGGTCGCCGGGTCGGTGGCGGTTGCGGGGCCGGTAGCGGCCGCCGGGTCGGTGGCGGCCGCCGGATCGGTGGCGGCCGGGGCCTCCGAGGCAGTCGGCTCGGCGGCCTGCTGGGCGGCCGGCGCCGCGGGCTCGGCGGCAGGCTCGGCGGCCGGGGTCCGCGACAGGCTGTCGATCAGCTCGGCCGCGACGCGGGGCTGGTCGGCCTCGTCCATGACCGGCCAGATCAGCACCAACCCCTCGACGCGGCCATCGACGACCCGCGCCTCGGCCTGGCCGATATGGGTTTCGTTCCGGCCCTTGAGGCTGGCGTGGCCGTTGTCGATCTGCCGCTGGGGCGAGGGCACCCAGCCCAAAGCGGTGACGAGGCCGGTGAAGTCCAGCATCTCCTGCTGCCCGCCGGGCGCCGCATACAGGATCAGCGCCGCGCCCGAGCCGTCCTTCGGCCCATAGATCGACAGGCCCTGTTCGGTGCGGTCGAATTGCAGCCGGTCCATCGGCGCGGTCACCGACAGGCCCGATTGCGGGTCGTCGAGGCGGGTCAGGCCCATCTCGTCGCGCCAGGCCGCGCGGCGGTCGATCAGCGCCTGCATGGCGGTCGCTTCGTCGGGGGCGGCGCGCAGGGCCACGACCTCGGCGGCGATGGCGGCGCGGGTCTGCGGGCCGTCCTTGCCGTCGATCTTGCCATCGTAATGCCCGGCCCAGCGCAGGGCGCGCTGGATTTCCTCGAGCGGCGGCATCTCGGCGCTGCCCGGCCCGGGCAGGTCGGGGGCGCGGCCGGGGTCGACCTGGGTGCCCAGATCGGCGGCGGGCAGCACGGCAGCGGGCTTGCCGACCCGTTCCGCATTGCGGAACGCGCTCAGCCACGCCTCGGCGGTGGGCACCGGCATCGGGCCCAGCGTGACGGCGAAGGCGCCGTCCTTCTGCTGCCACAGCCCGGCCTCGGGGAAATCGGTGCGCCACTTGGCCAGCGCCGCGTCGGCGAGGTCGCGGCTTTCGAGCCGCTGGAGCCGGAGATAGTCGCCGGTCGGGGCGGGGTCGGCGGGCAGTGCTGCGGCGGCGGCTTCGGTCGCCGGGTCTGAGGGCTGGGCTTCGGTCGTGGCCGCCGCGGGGTCCGCCGGCTGCGCGTCAGTGGCATCTGCCGCAGGGTCCGCCGGCTGCGCCGCGGTGGCATCTGCCGCATCGGCGGGCAGCGCATCCGCGGTCGGTTCGGCGGCGTCGGATTCCGGCATCGCAGCCCCGTCCGCCGCCGCATCCCCAGCCTCC
>NZ_JRKS01000114.1 GCF_000763805.1 Paracoccus sphaerophysae
CTGCTCGCGCGCACGCGGACCCGGGCTCGTGCGCCGCGCCTCTGGTCCGTGTGGCGCCGCGGCCGCGGGCCCGCGGCCCCCCCCAACCGTCGCTCCCCGCCCGGGGGCGGCGGCCGGCCCCCGCCCCCCCGCCCGCGCGCCGTGGCCGCGGCCCCCCGCGGGGGGGGCGCCCTGCGGCTCGGCCTGGCGCTGGCGGGCGGCGGGCGGCCGCCGAGGCGGCACGTCAGGCCGAGGCTGCGGAGGCGGCGCGGCAGGCCGAAGCCGCCCGTCAGGCCGAAGAACAGCGTCTGGCCGAGGAACAGCGCCAGGCCGAGGACCAACGCCAGGCCGAGGAACAGCGCCTCGCCGCCGAGGCCGCCGCCCGCGAAGTAGCCGAACGCGCCGCCGCGGCCGCTGCCGCGCAAGAGGCCGAGCGCGCCGAGGCTGAGGCCCGCGCCCGCGCGGAGGCCGAACGCCAGGCCGCGCTGGAGGCCGAAGCCGCCGCCCGCGCGGCCGAACAGGCCCGGCAGGAGGCCGAACGCGCCGAGGCCGAGCGCCAGGCCGAACTGGACCGCCAGGCCGAGGAACAGCGTGCCGAGGCCGAACGCCAGTCCGAAGCCCGCCGCGCCGAAGAAGAACGCCGCGCCGAGCAGGAGCGCCGCCGCGCCGAGGAGGAGGCCGCCGCCGCGGCCGCTGCCGCAGCGCTCGCCCGCGCCGAGGAAGCCGAGCGCGCCCGGGCCGCCGCCGAGGCTCGCGAACAGGCCGAGGCCCCCCGCGTCGCCCCCGACGAACCCGACGCGCTGACGCAGGCGCTTGAACAGGCGATGGCGCAGGCCCCCGAGGGTGCCGGCGCGGATGGCGGCGGCGGCCGCGCGGCCTCGGGGCCGCCGCTGTCGCAGGGCGAAAAGGACGGGCTGCGGCTGCAGATCGAGGATTGCTGGAACGTCGGCTCGCTATCGCGCGAGGCGCAGCGCGTCTCGGTCACGGTCGAGTTCGAGATGTCCCAGGACGGCATGCCGATCGAGGACTCGGTGCGCCTGGTCGGTCATGACGGCGGCTCGGACGCCGCCGCCGCGCAGGCCTTCGAATCAGCCCGCCGCGCGATCATCCGCTGCGGTTATCAGAAGGACGGCTATCAGCTGCCGATCGAGAAATACGCCCGCTGGCGGCAGACCATCATCGACTTCCGCCCGCAGGGCGGCCCGTCGATCCGTTGACACCCCGGCGCGCCGCATGGCGTCCGCCGGACAATCAGGCTAAGGCTTTCCGCACCATGACCAGGACCCTGTTTTCCCTTGCCGCCGCCGCCCTGCTGGCGCTCTGTGCCGCGCCGCTGACGGCGCAGGACACGCCCGCTCCGGCCCCCGACGCGACGATGACCGCCGCCGAGGACCAGGGCCCGCTGCGCATCGAGATCACCGGCGGCCAGGTCGAGCCGATGCCGATCGCCGTCGCCCCGTTCTTCGACGAGGGCGGCGCAGGCGAGCTGGCCGGCCAGATCCAGCAGGTCGTCACCGCCGACCTGACCGGGACCGACCTGTTCCGGGAAATCCCCGCCGACGCCCATGTCGCCAAGCCCACCGCCTTCGACGACGCCATCGCCTATCCCGACTGGCGCGCGATCAACGCCGAGGCGCTGATCCTGGGCGCGGTCGCGGTCCAGGGCGACGACGTCACCGTCAAGTTCCGCCTGTATGACGTGTTTTCCGGGCAGCCGCTGGGCGACGGGATGCAGTTCGACGCCCCGCGCGAGGGCTGGCGCCGGGTCGCCCACAAGGTCGCCGACCAGGTCTATGCCCGGGTCACCGGCGAGACCGCCTATTTCGACAGCCGCGTCGCCTTCATTTCCGAAACCGGCCCCAAGGACGCGCGGCTCAAGCGCATCGGGATCATGGATTACGACGGCGCCAACCCGATCTGGGTGACCGATGACGCCGACCTGGTCGTCTCACCGCGCTTCTCTCCGGACGGGAACAGCCTGCTCTACACCAGCTTCGCCAGCGGGATGCCGCAGATCATGCTGATGGACGTGGCCAGCGTCCAGTCGCGCCCGCTGAAGATGGAAGCCGGCACGATGAGCTTTGCCCCGGCCTTTTCCCCGGACGGGCGCTGGATCGTCTATTCCCGCGAAAAGGGCGGCAACACCGACCTGTGGCAGATGGACGTGGCGACCGGGGCCGAGCGCCCGCTGGTCGAGACCCAGGCCATCGAGACCTCGCCCAGCTACAGCCCGGACGGCAGGCAGATCGTCTTCGAAAGCGACCAGTCCGGCAGCCAGCAGATCTATGTCATGGCCGCCGACGGATCGGGCGAGCCGCAGCGGATCAGCTTTGGCGAGGGCAGTTATGGCACCCCCGCCTGGTCCCCCAAGGGCGACCTGATCGCCTTCACCAACCAGCAGGGCGACAGCTTCCACATCGGGGTCATGCGGCCGGACGGGACGGAAGAGAAAATGCTGACAGAATCGTTTCTTGACGAGGGCCCGAGTTGGGCCCCCAATGGGCGGGTGGTGATGTTCACGCGCGCTACTCCGGGCGGCGAGGGCACGTCGCGCCTGCATTCGGTGGACGTCACCGGCCGCAACATGCGGCCTCTGGACATCGAGGGCGCGGCGTCCGATCCCGACTGGGGACCGCTGCTGCCGTAAGGCGCGGCATCAGGACACGGACCGCAGATGAACGCGAGGGGCGTCAGGTGATGAACGGGTTTCGGATCGCGGCAGGGGCCGCCATGCTGTCGGTGCTGGGTGCCTGCGCGCAGCCGCCGGCCCCGGTCGTCGTCGCCGACCCCTATGCCGGGAATGTCGGGGGCCCGGCCCGCTATACCGGCGCGGTCAAGCCCGGCAACCTGCCCGGCACGGTGACCGCCGCCGATTTCGCCCGCACCGCCGGGGACACGGTGCTGTTCCCGGAAAACGACGCCTCGCTGGACGGCGCGGCGCGGGCGACGCTGGTCAAGCAGGCAGACTGGCTCAAGCGGAACGGCAGCTTCTCGACCGTGGTAGAGGGCCATTCGGACGAAAAGGGCACCCGCGAATACAACCTCGCCTTGGGGGCGCGGCGGGCGGGCGCGGTGCAGGAATACCTGGTGTCGCAGGGGGTGGAATCGGGGCGCATCCGCACCAGTTCCTACGGCAAGGAACGCCCGATCGAGGTGTGTTCGACCCCGGAATGCCAGGCCAGGAACCGCCGCGCCGTCACCATCGTCTCGCCGGGCACCGGCGTCTGATGCTGCGCGCGGCGATGCTGGGCGCGCTGGTCGGCGCAGCCGTCGCCACCTCCGGCTGGGCGCAGCAGGCGGCAGCGCCGACGGTGCCGGAAGCGGCAGCGCCGGAAGCCAGGGCGCCCGAGGCGCCGGCGGAAAGCTCGCTGGCCGATCTGCGGGCCGAGCTGAGGACGCTCGCGGCCGAGCTGAAATCCCTGCGGGCCGAGCTGAACGCCTCGGGCGCGGCCGGCTTCAAGGCCGCCGGCGGCGACAGCGCCATCGACCGGATGAACGCGATGGAACGCCAGCTGACCCGAATGACCGGCGAGACCGAGCGGCTCAAGAACCGGATCGAGCGCATCGTCCGCGACGGCACCAACCGGGTCGGCGACATCGAATTCCGCCTGTGCGAGCTAGAGGATGGCTGCGACCTGGCCGCCCTCACCACGCCCACGCTGGGCGACCTGGAGGGCGGCGGGGCGGTGACGCAGCTGCCGCCGCAGCTGGCGGCTCCCACGGCCCCCGCCCCCGACATGCCGCTGACCGCCGAGGAACAGCGCGCCTTCGACCGCGCCAACGCCGCGATGCAGGCCGGCGATTTCCCGCAAGCCGCCGACCTGTTCGGCCTGTTCGCCCACACCCATGCCGGCAGCCCCGCCGCGGCCGAGGCGCTGTTCCTGAAGGGCGCGGCGCTGGACAGCGCGGGCGATCCCAAGGCGGCGACGGCCGCGTGGCTGTCGGCCTTTGCCGCCGCGCCGACCGGGCCGCGCGCGCCCGACGCACTGCTGGGGCTGGCGCGGGTGTCGGTGGTGGGCAAGCCCGCGTCCGAGGCCTGCATCTATCTGACCGAGCTGACCACCCGCTTTGCCGGGACGCCGCAGGCCGACGAGGCGCTGCGGCGCAGCGAGACGGCCGGCTGCGGCGCGCTGGCCGATGACCCGGCCCCGCCGGACGCCACGGGCGCCGACCCGGCGGCCGGCGCCGACCCCGAGGCCGAAGCCGACGTGGCCGATGGCGGCTGAGCCGCAGGCCGCCGTCACCGCCGAACTGGACCGTCTGGCCGGGGCGATGCCCTCGCTGGGGGTCGCCGTGTCGGGCGGGGGGGACTCGCTGGCGCTGCTGCACATGGCCGCGGCTTGGGGCCGCCAGCGCGGCATCGCGCTTGAAGCCGCCACGGTCGATCACGCCCTGCGTCCAGAATCCGCCGACGAGGCGGCGCTGGTCGCCCGCGCCTGCCCGGCGCTGGACGTGCCGCATCGGGTGCTGGCCTGGGATCATGGCGGGGGGGGGTTGGGGGGGCTGGGGGGGGGGGGCGGGGGGGGGGGGGCGGGGGGGGGGTGGGGCGCGGG
>NZ_JRKS01000115.1 GCF_000763805.1 Paracoccus sphaerophysae
ACCTGGAATACATTCTTCGCCAGATCGAGCCCGACCGTGATAATCTCCGACATGACCGCTCCCCTTTGTGGATCGTTGCAGACCCACCTTGGCACATCAGATGCCGTCGGGGGGCGGTCACATCATCCACGCCTTGCTGGCCTGAAACCGCGTCAGCGCGACGAGATGCAGGCAGCCCTCGCGCATCCCCGCCTCGGCCAGCCCCGCGAACCACGCCGAGAAGACCAGCCGCTGCCGGTTCGGATCGCCCGCGAGCGCAAACGCCATCAGCGCCGACAGCGCATCATACTTGCGTACCGCGGCATCGCGGCCCACGGCACTTTTACCGGGACGGATCACGTGCATCACTGCTCCCCCCGGTTGACCCGGCTGCCCTTGTGCCCACCCGTCCGACATGCCCCGACGGCGCCCCGGCAAGCGCGCGGGCTTGCCCTGAACCGGCGTGATGATCTTGTGCCATTCGCAACGCTGTTCGCCGACCTGTCCGCATTAGCGTTTGCGAATCGCGATACTGTCAAGCCGTTGCGCGACGGGCGATCGTCGCCGATCCGTCATCGATCGAAAGAAAGGGTATCATTGGTATAGGGGGACACAATGTTCGGGCAGCGATGTCCCGTGATCGGCCCCTGCCCCGCCCGTGACCTGATCCTCTTCGACTGCCCGCCGGCGATCGGTTACCAGTCGATGAACGCGGTCTTCGCCGCCGACATGCTCTATATCCCTTCGGGTCCGGGCTACTGGGAATACGACTCGACCACCAGCTTCATCGGCCAGCTGGCCGAGGCGCTGGCCGACCTGTCACACGGCTTCGCCGACTTCCCCGCGGGGAAGATTTCGCTGCCCAAGGCCTTCGCCGACATCCGCCTCCTGATGACGCGCTACGAGCCCTCGAACGAGCTGCACCAGGCGATGTTCAACGCCTTCCGCCAAGTCTTCGGCGACCGGCTGGCGCAGCACCCGATCGAGCTGACGCGCGCGGTCGAGCAATCCGGCCGCTTCCTCAGCTCAATCTACGAGATCGACTATCGCCAGATGACCCGCGGCACTTGGCGCCGCGCCCGCGCCAGCTTCGACCAGGCCTACGAGGAATTCCGCACCCACGCGCTGGCCGCCTGGGACAAACTGGAGGACGCCGCATGACCCGCAAGCGCCGCATGTTCGACATCGAGCTGCCCGAGGGCGACGACGAAACCTTCCCCGCGGGGAATGTGGCGCCGGCGCGGCGCGGGCCGATGGCCACCGCGATCACCGAGACCGCTGAGTCGAGCCGCGACCGTGCCCGGATCGAGGCGCAGATCCGGGCCGAGAACGACGCGCTAGCAGAAGAGCATGTGCGGCTGAAGCAGGCTGGTCTGATCACCGACCTGATCCCGCTGGATGCGATCGACACCACGCGGCTGATCCGCGACCGCGCGCCGGGGCCGGACCCCGAGCTGGGCGAGCTGGTCGAATCGATCCGCGACATCGGTCTGTCGAACCCGATCCGGGTCGAGAAGGCGGGCGAGGGGCGCTATGAACTGATCCAGGGCTGGCGCCGCCTGACCGCCTATCGCCAGTTGCTGGAGGGGACTGGCGACGCCGCCCGCTGGGGCACGATCCCTGCCGGGATCGTCGCACGGGGCGCGGAGCTGAGCGACCTCTACCGGCGGATGGTAGACGAGAACATGGTCCGGAGGGACATCTCGTTCGGAGAGATGGCGCAGCTCGCACTGCATTACGCGATGGACCCGCTGACCGAAGAACGCGACGCCGACAAGGCCGTGGCGATCCTGTTCCGCTCGGCCGGCTACCAGAAGCGCAGCTACATCCGCAAGTTCATACCGGTGGTCGAACGCCTGGGCGAGACGCTGCATTTCATCCACGAGATCCCGCGGGCGCTGGGGCTGGCGCTGGCCGACCGCATCGACGAGGTGCCGGGCACGGTCGCGGCGATCAAGGCCGACCTCAAGAGCTGGGACAACCGCTCGGTCAAGGACGAGCTGGACGTGCTGCGCCGCTATGCGGGGCAGGGGGCTGCGGTGCGGGAAGGGCAGGGGGCTGCCGAGCCCGCGGGCCCCGCGCACCCGCCCGTCGCCTCCGAGGCGCGGGCCCGGACGACGTTCCAGCTGACCCGTCCGCAGGGCAAGGCGAAGTGCGTGGCCGCGAACGGGAGGCTGGAAATCCGCCTGCCGCGCGACTTCACCGCCCTCGACCGGCGGCGGCTGGAGGCGGCGGTGGCGTCGTTGCTGGACCAGTTGGACTGACCTTACCCGCGGGGAATGGTCTGAAAAATCTTTGATAGTCAATAGGTTATGTCTTTGCCTCGGTGCCCCTTCGAGGGTCGAACCTTCCGAAGCCCGCTCGGGATGACGCTGATCCGCAGCAGGATCAAGGAAGATCGGCCCCTGCCACCTGCACAAGACGGGGGCAGCGCGCGCATCACAAGCCGACCGGCGCAACCCGCCAACGGGCTGGAACCCCACGGGAAGCCCTGACCTACCGCACCACCAACCGCGCCGCGCTGAAATACTCCGCCAGCGCCCGGATCGCGGCATCGTCAAGCTCCGCGGCGACGGGTTGCATCACCGCGCTGGTGCGCTTGCCCGACCGGAACGCCTTGAGCTGGGTGTCGAGGTACATCGCCGTCTCTCCCGCGAGGTTCGGGGCATCGGGGATCACCGCGATCCCGTTCTCGCCGTGGCAGGCGACGCAGGCTGGTGGGGCGGGCTGGGCGGCCGGGGCCTCGGCGGTCGCGGTGAAGCCGGCGTAATAGGCGGCCACGTCCGCGATCTGGCGGTCGCTCAGGCCCTTGGCGACCACGCTCATCATCTCGTTCTCGCGCGCGCCGCTCCGAAAGGCGGCGAGCTGGCTGGCCAGGTAGCTTGCGGACTCGCCGCCGATGTTCGGTGCGACCGGGATCTGCGCCACCCCGTTCGCGCCGTGGCAGGTGCGGCACTGGACGGCGATCCGGCCGCCCGCCGCGGCATCGCCGCGGGTCGTTGCCTCGTCGGCCCACCCCCCGCCAGCCCACACCCCGCCGACCCACAGGCCGGCAAGGAGAACGGCGACACGCCGCGCGTTCATGGCCCACCGTACGAAATGCGATAGATCGCCCCCGCCATATCGTCCGAGACGAGAAGCGAGCCGTCCTTCAGCATCGCCACGTCGACCGGACGGCCGAGATACTCGCCCGAGGGCGTCAGCCAACCCTCGGCGAAGGGCTCGGTGGTGGCGGTGCCGTCGGCGGCGATCCGCGTGACCATGACGCGCGCGCCGACCGGCTCGGTGCGGTTCCACGAGCCGTGCTGGGCCGAGAAGATCGCGCCCTTGTAGTGGTCGGGGAACTGGTCGCCGGTATAGAACGCCATCCCGAGGTCGGCGGCGTGCGGGGCCATTTCGACCACCGGGGGGACGGCGTCGGCCGGGGGCGTCTCGTCCTGGTACTCGACCGTGCGGACCGTCCCGCCGCCGTACCACGGGAAGCCGAAGTTCTGGCCCTGGGCCGTGGCGCGGTTCAGCTCTCCGGGCGGGGTGTCGTCGCCCATGCCGTCGACCTGGTTGTCGGTGAACCACAGTTCGGACGTGCCGGGGCGGAAGTCCATGCCGACCGAGTTGCGGATGCCGTCGACATAGACCTCGCGCCCCGCGCCGTCCTGGCCCATGCGGACGATTCCGCCGATGCCGTTCTGCCTGAAGACCTCGCTCTTGTCCTTGGGCGGGACGTTGAAAGGCTGCCCCAGCGCCACGTACAGCTTGCCGTCCGGCCCGATCCGGCACACCCGCGCGGTGTGGTTATAGCTTTCCTCGGCCGGCGGGATCAGCTCGCCCTTCCTGACGACCTCGAACGCGGCGACGTCGGGGCCTTCATAGAAGAACTCGGCCGCGGGGAACTTGAGCACCCGGTTCTGTTCGGCGATGTAAAGAACCCCGTCGGGCGAGAAGCACGGACCGTTCGGGATCGAGAATTGCAGCGAGGGCGCAAAGTCCTTCACCTCGTCGGCGACGCGGTCCTTGTTGCGGTCGGTGACCGCCCAGACCTTGTCCTTGCGGGTGCCGACGAAGGTCACGATGCCCTGCGTTCCGACCGCCATGTGCCGGGCGTCCGGCACAACGGCATAGAGCGAGATCTCGAACCCCTCGGGCAGCTTGATCGCCGCCAGCGTCTTGCGGATGCCGTCCGCGAAGGGGCCGTCCTGCGGGATGGTCGTGAAGTTCGCGGCTCCGGTCTGCTGAAAGCTGGACAGTTTGCCGAGGTTGGCGTCCTGGCCGGCGGGCGCCGCGGCGGGGGCGGTATCAGCGCTGTCGGCAGGGGCTGTCGGCGCCGGGGCCGGGCCTTGGGCTGCGGTCGCTGCCGCAGCCGGGGCGGCCCGCGCCTCAGCGGCCTGCGTCTCGGCGGTCGGC
>NZ_JRKS01000116.1 GCF_000763805.1 Paracoccus sphaerophysae
AACAGTGAAGCTGACACTCTCATCATCGGGCCGAAACCCTAAAGAGCCGATATGCTAGGCGTCTACCATCGAAATGGCCAAACCGCCCGCATATCCCTTCAATATCATAACAATGTCAAACAGCAGACTTCAGAACCGTCAAAAACCTTCCGGGCGCCAATCTCTTAGCGCTCTTCCAGCCGCCGCTTCCGAAGTTTCCCGAACCGCGTCTCCGCCGTTCGGTGAAGGGGTATTTAGAGCGAGGTTCCCCACCCCGCAAGAGGAAAATTCACAAAACGTCACATTGATTGGCTGATTTCCTGCAAGTCATTGATTTGAAATGGATCATAGATCAGCGGACCCGCAGCTTCCGCAGCCCGGGCAGGCGCAGCGCCAGCAGGATCGCCAGCGCCAGCCCCATCCACAGCGCCCAGGACGGCCAGATCTTGTAGGCCATCAGCCAGTGCAGGATCGCCAGCGGAGCAGCCAGATAGACCAGCCTGTGCAGGGCTTTCCAGCGCGGCCCCAAGGCGCGGATGGTGCGATTCGACGATGTGGCCGCGAGAATCGCCAGAATCAGCCAGGCCGCCATGCCGATGGTCAGATAGGGGCGCTTGACGATGTCGCGCAGCGCCTGTCCCCACAGCAGCCCCATGTCCAGCACCGCCCAGGCCAGCAGATGCAGCACGGCATAGCTGAAGCTCAGCAGCCCCAGCGCCCGACGGAACCGGACCAGGTTGACCCGGAACAGCCGCAGCAGCGGCGTCACCGCCAGCGTCGCCAGCAGCAGATAGACGGCGGTGCGCCCCAGCCGGTGTTCGATGTCGCGGATCGGATCGACGCCTAGTTGCCCCTGCAGCGTATCCCACAGCAGCACCGCGAACGGGACCGCCCCCGCGAGCCAGACCGCCGCGACCGGAATCCGGCGCATCAATAGTTCCGTGCCAGATCCATCCCGGCATACAGCGAGGCCACCTGCTCACCATAGCCGTTGAACATCAGCGTCTCCTGCCGCCCGGCCAGCAGCCCGGCGCCGATGCGCCGCTCGGTCGCCTGGCTCCAGCGCGGATGATCCACCTGCGGGTTCACGTTAGCATAGAAGCCGTATTCCCGCGGCTGCATCGCCTGCCAAGTCGAGACCGGCTGGCGGTCGGTCAAGGTGATGCGCACCACCGACTTGATCGACTTGAAGCCGTATTTCCACGGCACCACCAGCCGGATCGGGGCGCCGTTCTGGTTCGGCAGCGGCTTGCCGTACAGCCCGGTCGCCAGAATCGTCAGCGGGTGCATCGCCTCGTCAATGCGCAGCCCCTCGACATAGGGCCAGTCCAGCGCGCGGGTGCGCTGCGCGGGCATCTCCTCGGGGCGCAGCAGGGTCTGGAACGCGACGAATTTCGCGCCCGGCTGGACGCCCACCGCGTTCAGCACCCGCGACAGGGGCACGCCCAGCCAGGGGATCACCATGCTCCACGCCTCGACGCAGCGCAGGCGGTAGATCCGTTCCTCGAGGGCATCGCCGGGGGCGAGATCAGAGACCGCATAGCTGCCGGGGCGATCGACCAGCCCGCCGATCTCGACCGCCCAGGGGTCGGTGGTCAGGGCGCCGGCATTGGCGGCCGGGTCGCCCTTGTCGAAACCGAATTCGTAGAAGTTGTTATAGCTGGTGATCTCGTCCCAGCTGTTCGGCCGCTCGGCCGCGGCCTGCGCCGCGCGGGGCAGGACCGCCGCGGCCCCCAGCCCCGCCAGCAGGCTGCGGCGATTGAGAAAGACCGTCTCGGGCGTCACGTCGGACCAGGCAAGCTTCACGGGCAGGGTTCCTTTCCTTGGCCCCGCCAGTCTAGCAGTGCGGGGGCGAAAATGCAGCCGCCCCTGCGCGTCACAACCCCGTGCGGGGTGCCGCCCCGGACCGGCGGGGCAAAAAGGGGCTTCAATCCGCGCCCCCGCAATCGTATATGCACCCACAATTCCCCCGACATCGAGGAAAGGCCAGCCTTGGGCCGCCCCGGTTTCCCGGACGAAAAGCCATTGCGAAGGAGCAACCGATGAACAAGCCGCTGATGGCCAAGGCCACCGCTGTCTGGCTGGTGGACAACACCACGCTCAGCTTCAAGCAGATCGCCGATTTCTGCGGCCTGCACGAACTGGAAGTGCAGGGCATCGCCGACGGCGACGTGGCGACCGGCGTCAAGGGCTTCGACCCCATCGCCTCGAACCAGCTGGACGACGGCGAGATCGAGAAGGGCCAGAAGGACCCGGCCTACAAGCTGAAGCTGAAGCACAACCCCGCCGCCGAGGGCGAAGAGCTGCGCCGCGGCCCGCGCTATACGCCGCTGTCCAAGCGCCAGGACCGCCCGGCGGCGATCCTGTGGCTGGTCAAGTTCCACCCAGAACTGGCCGACGCGCAGATCAGCCGGCTGGTCGGCACCACCAAGCCGACCATCGCCGCGATCCGCGACCGGACCCACTGGAACATCGCCAACATCCAGCCGATCGACCCGGTCGCGCTTGGCCTGTGCCGCCAGTCGGAACTGGACGCCGCCGTGCAGAAGGCCGCCAAGGCCAAGCCCGAGGTGATGTCGGACGACGAACGCCGCAAGCTGGTGTCGACCCAGTCCAGCCTGTCGATGCCGGACGAGCCGCGGCTGCCCTCGTCGATCGCGGGTCTGGAAAATTTCAGCCTGACCCGGGACGAGGACGAGGCCGCGCAGCCCGACGTGGATGCCGAAAGTTTCTTCAACCTGCCCGAGGGCGAGGATGAGGATGAGGATGGGCGGTAAGCCGCCGTCGCCCCCGGCTTTTTTCGTTCATGGCCGCAGATCGCACCCGACGAGACCTTGACGTCCGGAGGGGCGATCTGCGACCTGTTCTGCAGTTGTAGATGAGGGGATTCCGCGTGTCGCCTGGCGGAAACGAACGCCGGGCCGCCGTGGGATATGGTGCCAGTGTCCGAAGCCCGACGACCCGACCCGGTGCGCCGAACCGGCGATGACCTGCGCTGCATCGTCTGCACGGTCAAGAACGAAGGTCCGTTCCTGCTGGAATGGCTCGCCTATCACCGGCTGATCGGCTTCAACCGCTTCGTGGTGTTTTCCAACGACTGTACCGATGGCACGCACGAGATGCTGCAGGCGCTGGACGAAGCCGGGCTGATCCACCACTTCGACAACTCGCAGCTGTCCGACGACCTGCCGGCCGACCCGCAGGGCCGTGCCTATACCCGCGCCAACGCGATGCCGCTGGTCCGCAACGCCGACTGGATCATGGTCATCGACGGCGACGAGTTCCTGCGCGTCACGGTCGGGGACGGGACGCTGGACGCGCTGCTGGCGGCGCTGCCGCCGGGCACGGACGCGATCGGGGTGCAATGGCGGGTCTTCGGCTCGGGCGGGGTGATCCCCTTCACCGACGGGCTGCAGATCGACCAGTTCCGTCGCGCCGCGCCGCTGGACTATGCGCTCAGCACCAACCACCTGTCGATCAAGACCCTGTTCCGCCCCGACCTGGTGCAGCGCTTCGGCATCCACCGGCCAGTCTACAAGGGCACCTCGGGCACGCCGCGCAACCCGGTGCTGTTCGTCAACGGCTCGGGGCAGGACATCACCGCCGATTTCCTGCGCGGGCGCTGGTGCACCACCCCGCTGAGCGCCGGTTATGACCTGGCGCAGGTCAATCACTACATGATCCGCGCGCACGAAGTCTTCCTGATGAAGAAGTGGCGCGGGACCGCCAACAGCTCGAACGCCGAGCGGATCAACTTCGGGTATTTCGACAAGTACAACAGCAGCCACGACCGCGACGACGGCATGGCGCCCTGGGTGGACCCGGTGCGCGCCGAGGTCGCCGCGATCAAGGCGGCGGTGCCGGGCCTGGCCGAGCTGCACGACCGCGCCTTTGCCGCCTATGCCGCGCAGATCGCCGAGCTGAAGGCGCGGCTGGCCGCGGAATCGCCGCAGGAATACCGCCGGCTGTTCGACGAACCGACCGTCGCGGCCGAGCTGGACGGGCAGGCCGGCGCGCTGGCCGCGCTGCGCGCCAGGCATCACGGCGACGGCGTGCTGCGGATGTTCCCGCGCGCCGCCGCCGTGATGCCTGGCGC
>NZ_JRKS01000117.1 GCF_000763805.1 Paracoccus sphaerophysae
GCTCAAGGCGCAAGCGGCCGGGCGGATCCCCTCGCAGGCGCTGCTGATCCCCGAGATCGTCGAGCTGGGCGACGGCGCCGACCGGATGCTGGCGGTGGCCGAGGACCTCGACCGGCTGGGGCTGGTGGCTGGCGGGGCTGATCTTCTACATCCCCGCCAACATCCTGCCGATGCTCAAGACCCAGACGCTGGCCGGGCTGCATGGCAATTCCGAGGCGACCATCCTCGGCGGGGTGGTCGATCTCATGCATTACGGCAATTACGGGGTCGCCGCGATCGTCTTCGTGGCCTCGATCATCGTGCCGATCGGCAAGTTCATCGTGATCGCCTGGCTCGCGCGCGTGGCCGGGCGGCCGGCGACGGTCGAGGCCGCGCATACCCGCCTGCGGGCGCTGGAAGCGGTGGAATTCATCGGCCGCTGGTCGATGATCGACGTGTTCGTGGTGGCGATCCTGTCGGCGCTGGTGCAGCTGGGATTCGTTGCCACCATCCATCCCGGCCCGGCCGCGGTCAGCTTTGCGCTGTCGGTTGCGTTCACCATGCTTTCGGCGCAAAGCTTCGATCCGCGGCTGATCTGGCGGGGCCTGCCGTTGCGCGACCGCAAGGACAGAACTGCCGCATGACCGATATTCCGCCTCCTGACCGGACCCCCGCTCAGCCGACCCCAGCCCCCGCCGGCGGCCCGCAGCCTGGCGCGGGGCCGGGGCCGATGCGCCCGGCCAGCCCCGTGCGCCGCACCGCGGCGCGCGCCGCGCGGGCGGGCGTGTCGGTCATCTGGGCGGTGCCGATCATCGCCCTGCTGGTCACGATGGCGCTGGCCTGGAACGCCTATAACAGCCGCGGCACGCTGGTCTCGGTGGCCTTCACCGACGCCACCGGCATCACGCCGGGGGAAACCGCGCTGAAGTTCCGCGAGATCACGGTCGGCACGGTCGAGGCGGTGCGCTTTACCTCGGACCTGCAAAGCGTCGTCGTCGACTTGCGCGTGGACAAGGACATCGCCCCCTATATCGACGACGAGGCCGAATTCTGGATCGTCCGCCCGCAGGTGTCGGCGCAGGGCATCTCGCGGCTCGACACGGTGCTGACCGGCGCCTTCGTCGAGGGCTGGTGGGACGACACGCCGGGGACCACCAACCTGGACATCCACAAGGGCCTGGACCGGCCGCCCCTGACCCGCAGCAACGAGGCCGGGACATGGGTCGTGCTCGCCTCGACCAACGCCAAGGGCATGACCGAGGGCGCGCCGGTGTTCTATCGCGGCGTGGCCGTCGGGCGGATGCAGAACCTGCGGCTGTCGGAAAAGGACGAGAACGTGCTGGCCGACGTGTTCATCGCGGCCCCCCACGACCAGCGCCTGACCACGGCGACGGTATTCTGGGACACTTCGGGCTTTTCGCTGTCGCTGGGCGCGCAGGGCGTGCAGCTGAACGTGAATTCGGTCGCCTCGCTGCTGCAGGGCGGGGCCGAGTTCGCCACCCTCAGCTCGGGCGGGCAGCCGATCCGCACAGGCCATGTCTTCCAGCTGCAGCCCGACCAGCAGACGGCGCAGAACAGCCTGTTCGCCGCCTCGCCCGAAAACGAGCTGCGCCTGAGCGTGCTGCTGCCCGACGCCGTGCGGGGCCTCGCCGAAGGCGCGGACGTGCAGTTCCAGGGGCTGGGCGTCGGCCGGGTCACGGCGCTGTCGGTGCGGGTGACGGACCCCACGGCGGGCCAGCCCGGACAGGTCATGCAGGACATCACCATCGCCGTCTCGCCGCAGCGGCTGGGCCTGCCCGACGACGCCACGCCCGCCGACGCGCTGGCCTTCCTGTCGGTCCGGGTCGCCGAGGGCCTGCGCGCGCGCGTGACCGGCGCGGGATTCTTCGGCACCTCGCTGATGATCGAGCTGACCGACATTCCCGGCGCGCCGCCCGCGCAGATCGTCGCGGACGCCAAGCCGTTCCCTGTCATCCCCTCGGCCCCGGCCGACACCTCGGACATCGCGACCACGGCCCAGGGCTTCCTCAACCGCGTCGGCAGCCTCAAGCTGGAAGAGCTGCTGAAATCCGCCACCGACATGATGAACAGCGTCACCGCCATCGCCTCGTCCCAGGACACCCGCGCGATCCCGGAATCGCTGCGCAAGACCATCGACGCGACCCAGGCAACCGCGACCGAGCTGCGCAGCGCGGTCGAGGAACTGCGCGCGGCCGGCATCGTCGCCAACGTCTCGGAGGCGACGGAAAAGGCTAACCAGATCACCGAAAAGCTGAACGGCGCGGCCGACAAGCTGCCCGGGATCATCGACAGCCTCGACAAGGCCGCGGCCTCGATCCGCGACGTGGATTTCGCCGGCATCGGCACCGAGGCGCGGCAGACGCTGGCCGACGCCCGCGCGGTGATCGGGACCGAGGCCGCCAAGGCGCTGCCGGGCAAGCTGGCCTCGGCGATGGACAGCGTGGGCACGGCGGCGGGCGACATCGGGGCGATCGCCGCGGACCTGAAGGCCGGCCAGATCGGGCCCAAGATCGGCAGGTTCGTCGACGATGCCAGCGCCACGGCGACCTCGATCCGCGAGGCGTCGGTGGACGTACCCAAGATGGTGGACGACATCAGCAGCGCCGCCGCCTCGGTCGACGAGTTCGACTGGTCGGGGATCAGCGGGTCGGCCAAGGGCGTCGTCGACGACCTGCGCGCGATGCTGGGGACCGAGGACGCGGCGCAGCTGCCGCGCAACCTGTCGGACACGCTCAAGGCCGCGTCGGGCCTGCTGAACGACCTGCGCGACGGCAACGCCGCCGGCAGCCTGAATGCGGCGCTGGCCAGCGCCCGGCGGGCGATGGACGAGATCGCGCAGGCCGCCAACACCCTGCCGCAGCTGTCGGGGCGGTTCCAGCAGCTGGCCTCGCGCGCGGAAGCGGTGATCTCGGCCTATGGCGACCGCGGCAGCTTCAACACCGAGACGATCAACACCATGCGCGCGCTGCGCCGCGCGGCCGAGAATTTCGGCAGCCTCGCCGCCACCATCGAGCGCAATCCCCGCGCCTTCCTGCTAGGACGATAGACCATGCGCCCTGCCCTGATCCTTGCCTGCCTCGCGGCCCTGGCGGCCTGCTCCAACCCGGAAAAAACCGGCCGCTACCTGATCGACCCGCCGACCCCGGCGGCGCGGGTCGCCAACAACCTGGGCACGGCCGAGCTGCGGGACGTGTCGCTGCCGGAATATGCCTCGGCCGGCGAGGTGTCATGGCAGACGGCGGACGGGGCGGTGCGGTCGAACCCGCGCAATCTGTGGGCCGACAAGCCGCAGCGCGCCTTCACTTTGACCCTGGCGCGGGCGATTTCGGACATGTCGGGGGCAACCGTCATCGCCGAACCCTGGCCGCTGGCCGAACCGCCCCGGCGCCGGATCGAGGTGCGGGTGGAGAAGGCCTTGGCGCAGCTGGACGGGGTCTATCGCCTGCAGGGGCGCTATTACGTCTCGAACGACAGCGCCGGCGGGACCAACCACGCCCGCAGCTTTGACATCGCGGTGCCGCTGCCGGTGTCCGAGCGCCGGGCCGGCAGCGTGGGGCTGGGCAGCCTCGGCGGCGGCGGGGCGACCAAGCCGCTGACCAGCCCGGCGGCGATTGCCGCGGCGCAGAACGCGGCGATCTCGCAGCTGGCCGAACAGATCGCGGTGCTGGGCGGCCCGGGCGGGACGGTCAAAACCAGCGCCCCGCGCGTCGACCCGATCTTTGCAGGCCTGCCGCCGCTGGAACCGCTGCCGCCGCTGGAGCCGCTGCCCGAGATCAGCTTCGAGCCGGCCAGCTAGACTGCCGAAAGCTTTCCGGGGCTGAACGCCCCGAACCGGCCCGCGGCAAAGACCAGCGGGTGATCGTCCGGCCCCCCGACCGTCACCTGCGCCACCCGCCCGATCAGGACGCTGTGGTCCCCCGCCTCGTGGGCCGCGTAGGCCACACAGTCGAACCGCGCCGCCACCCCCGGGATCACCGGGGGCCCCAGGTCAGAGCGGTCCAGCCCC
>NZ_JRKS01000118.1 GCF_000763805.1 Paracoccus sphaerophysae
TACCTATATAATCATCTGTGGGGTGTGATTTGTGTTGTTTTTTTTTTTTAAAGAAGAAGACGACATCCGAGATTCGCCTTAGTCTCGGGGGCTCGGAGATGTATAAAAGAGACAGGGTGAACAGGGCAGCGGCGGGTGCCCCCCCCGCCGCTGCCATGTTCACCCCGGAAGAAGGTGCCAGCCTGCGCCTGCTGCGCTGGGTGCCCTTCGTCAAGGGCGAGGAAGAGGCGTGGAACGCCAACACCAAGGCCTTCACCGACGCCACTGGCGTGCAGGTCACCATCGACCAGGAAAGCTGGGAAGACGTGCGCCCCAAGGCCGCCGTCGCCGCCAACGTGGGCTCGGGGCCCGACATGGTCATGTCGTGGTTCGACGACCCCTTCCAGTATCCCGACAAGCTGGTCGACGTGACCGATCTCTGCACCCATCTGGGCGATGCGCATGGCGGCTGGTATGACGGCCTCGCCGCCTATGGCCAGCAGGACGGCAAGTGGATCTCGACCCCGCTTTGCGCCATCGGCAACGCCATCTGCTATCGCGACAGCCACATGAAGGCTGCGGGCTTCAACGAATTTCCCAAGGACACCGAGGGCTTCCTGAAGCTGTGCGAGGCGCTGAAGGCCAAGGGCACGCCGGCGGGCTTCCCGCACGGCAAGGCGGTGGGCGACGGCAACAACTATGCTCACTGGCTGCTGTGGTCGCATGGCGGGATGCAGGTCGACGAGGCCGGCAAGGTGGCGATCAACTCGCCCGAGACGGTGGCGGCGATCGAATACGCCAAGAAGCTGTATGCGACCTTCATCCCCGGCACCGAAAGCTGGCTGGACATCAACAACAACCGCGCCTTCCTGGCCGGAGAGGTGTCGCTGACCGCGAACGGCGTGTCGCTGTACTACGCGGCGCTGAAGGACCCGGCGCTGAAGGCGATCGCCGACGACATCCGCACCACCAACCTGCCGATCGGCCCGGTCGGCAAGTCGGTCGAGCTGGCGCAGACCTCGACCATCTCGATCTTCAACCACTGCAAGTATCCGAACGCCGCCAAGGCGTATCTGGAGTTCATGTATCGGTCCGACAACATGAACCGCTGGATCGAGGCCGCCAGCGCCTATTGCTGCCAGGCGCTCAAGGAGTTCGCGGCGAACCCGGTCTGGACCTCGAACCCGATCCACGCGCCCTACGCCAAGGCGTCGGAATCGCTGCGGGTGAACGGCTACGCCGGGCCGCTGGGGCCGGCCTCGGCCGGGGCGATGGCGGATTACGTGCTGGTCGACATGTTCGCCGAGGCGGTGACCGGCCAGCGCACGACCGAGGACGCGATCGCCAACGCCGAACGCCGCCTGCAGCGTTACTATCGCTGACGGCCCGGGGCTGGCGGGCGACCGCCGGCCCCTTTCCCTGACCGACCGAAGGCCGAGCCATGCCCGCACCGCCCCCTGACTTCGCGCCGCCCCCCAAGGGCCTGTTCGGCCGCATCGCCGAAAGCCGCAACTGGCTGGGGGTGCTGTTCATGCTGCCTGCGGCGGCGTTCCTGATCTTCTTCCTGACCTATCCGCTGGGGCTGGGGGTGTGGCTGGGATTCACCGACACCAAGATCGGCCGTCCGGGGATGTTCGTCGGGCTGGAAAACTATCGCTGGCTGTTCGACGACCCGGTGTTCTGGCTCGCGGTGTTCAACACGCTGTTCTACACCGTCTTTGCCTCGATCGCGAAATTCGGGCTGGGGCTGTGGCTGGCGCTGCTGCTGAACCGGCATCTGCCGTTCAAGAACTTCTTTCGCGCCATCATCCTGCTGCCCTGGGTGGTGCCCACCGTGCTGTCGGCGATGGCCTTCTGGTGGATCTTCGATTCGCAGTTCTCGATCATCTCATGGATGCTGATGAACCTCGGGATCATCGACCGGCCGATCAACTTCCTGGGCGATCCGTGGAACGCCCGCTGGTCGGTGATCGCGGCCAACATCTGGCGCGGCATCCCCTTCGTGGCGATCTCGCTGCTGGCCGGGCTGCAGACCATCCCGCAATCGCTGAACGAGGCCGCGGCCATCGACGGCGCGACCCCGTGGCAGCGCTTTACCAAGGTCACCCTGCCGCTGCTGACCCCGATCATTGCGGTGGTGATGACGTTTTCGGTGCTGTTCACCTTAACCGACTTCCAGCTGATCTACGTGCTGACCCGCGGCGGGCCGGTGAACGCCACCCACCTGATGGCCACGCTGTCCTTCCAGCGCGCCATTCCCGGCGGCCAGCTTGGCGAGGGCGCGGCCATCGCCGTTGCCATGATCCCGTTCCTGCTGGCGGCGATCCTGTTTTCCTTCTTCGGCCTGCAGCGCCGCAAATGGCAGCAAGGGAACGACTGACATGGCAGACGAGGACAATGTCGGCGGCATCGAGCAGTTCGAAAGCCCCGCCCGCCGCTGGCTGACGGTCTACCTGCCGCTGGCGGTGTTCGTGTTCGTGCTGCTGTTTCCGTTCTACTGGATGGCGATCACCGCGGTGAAGCCGGACAACCAGCTGACCGACTACAAGAACTACAGCCCGTTCTGGGTGGTCGGACCGACGCTGGACCACATGCGCTACCTGCTGTTCGAGACGACCTATCCGCGCTGGATGCTGAACACGGTGATCGTGTCGGTGGCCTCGACGGCGATCTCGCTGGTGGCCTCGGTGCTGGCCGCCTATGCGATCGAGCGGCTGCGCTTTCGCGGCAGCCGGGTCACCGGGCTGATGATCTTCCTCGCCTATCTGGTGCCGCCCTCGATCCTGTTCATCCCGCTGGCCTTCATCGTCTTTCAGGTCGGCATCTTCGACACCCGGCTGGCGCTGATCCTGACCTATCCGACCTTCCTGATCCCGTTCTGCACCTGGCTGCTGATGGGCTATTTCCGGTCGATCCCGTACGAGCTGGAAGAATCTGCCCTGGTCGACGGCGCAAGCCGCTGGCAGATCCTGACCAAGGTGGTGCTGCCGCTGGCGGTGCCGGGGCTGATCTCGGCCGGCATCTTCGCCTTCACCCTGTCCTGGAACGAGTTCATCTATGCGCTGACCTTCATCTCGTCGTCCGAGAACAAGACCGTGCCGGTCGGCGTGCTGACCGAACTCGTGCGCGGCGACATCTATGAATGGGGCGCGCTGATGAGCGGGGCGCTGCTGGGATCGCTGCCGGTGGTGATCCTGTATTCGTTCTTCGTCGACTACTACGTGTCCTCGATGACGGGTGCCGTGAAGGAATGACCCCGCTTGCGGTGCTCGCCGTGGGCGAGGCGATGGTGGAACTGTCGGCCAGCGACGAAGCCGGGCTGTGGCACCTGGGCTATGCCGGGGACACGCTGAACACGGCCTGGTATCTGCGCCGCCTGCTGCCCGGGGACCAGGCGATCGGCTATCTGACCCGGCTGGGGCAGGGCGGGTTTTCCCGCCGGCTGAACGATTTCATCTCTGATGCCGGGATCGTCACCGACCACGTCTCGACCGATCCGGTGCGCGAGGTGGGGCTGTATGCCATCGACCTCAGCGCGGGCGAGCGCAGCTTTACCTACTGGCGGGGTCAGTCCGCCGCCCGCGGACTGGCCGACGACCCCGAGGCGCTGGCGCGCGCCTTTGGGCAGGCGGGGCTGATCTATCTGTCGGGCATCACCGCCGCCATCCTGCCGCCCGAGGGCCGCGACAACCTCGCCGCGGCGCTGACGGCGGCGCGGGCGAAGGGGGCGCGGGTGGTGTTCGACACCAACATCCGCGCGCGGCTGTGGCCGGACCACGCGACGCTGCGGGCGCAGATCACCCGCTTTGCCGGGCTGGCCGACCTAGTGCTGCCCAGCCTCGACGAAGAGACCGCGCATTTCGGCGACGCCAACCCGCAGGACTGCATCGCCCGCTATCTGGCGGCGGGGGCGGGGCAGGTGG
>NZ_JRKS01000119.1 GCF_000763805.1 Paracoccus sphaerophysae
GGGGGGGCGGGGGGGCGGCGGCGGGCGCCCCGCCCTCACGGAAAGCTTTTCTTTCGCACGGCCGTTGCCTAGTCTCCGGCTCCAGAACGACACCGCTGCCCACGGGGCTTCCCACGGGGCTTCCCACAGGGGGAAAAGGACCGACAATGAAAAAACTGCTTATCGCCAGCGCCGCCATTGCGCTGACCGCCGGGATGGCTTCGGCCGAGGACATCAAGATCGGGATCTCGATGGGCTTCACCGGGCCGCTGGAATCGATGTCGCCGGCGATGGCCAGCGGCGCCGAACTGGCGATCAAGGAAGTCAGCGATTCGGGCAAGCTGCTGGACGGATCGACCGTCACCGCCATCCGCGCCGACAACACCTGCGCCGATGCGGCCGCGGCCGTCACCGCCGTCGAACGGCTGGTCACCGCGGACAAGGTGAACGGCATCGTCGGCGGGATGTGTTCGGGCGAAACCATCGCGACGCTGGAAAAGGTCGGGGTGCCGAACGGCGTGGTGATGATCTCGCCCTCGGACACCTCGCCGGCGCTGACCACCATCGACGACAAGGGCTTCTTCTTCCGCACCTCGCCGTCCGACGCCCGCCAGGGCGAGGTGATGGCCGACATCGCCACCGAACACGGCGTCAAGAACGTGGCGATCACCTATACCAACAACGACTACGGCAAGGGGCTGGCCGAATCCTTCAAGGCCGCGTTCGAGAAGAAGGGCGGGAAGGTCACAATGATCGCCGCCCATGACGACGGCAAGGCCGACTATGCGGCCGAGGTCGGCGCGCTGGCCGCGGCCGGCGGCGACGCGCTGGCGGTGGTCGGCTACGTCGATCAGGGCGGCTCGGGGATCACCCGCGGGGCGCTGGATTCGGGCGCCTTCTCGACCTTCATCTTCCCCGACGGGATGGTGGGCCAGGCGCTGGTCGACAAGTTCGGCGCCGAGCTGGAGACCTCGTTCGGCCAGATGCCCTCCTCCGAGGGCGAGGGCCGCGACAAGTTCGTCGAGGCGGCCAAGGCCGGCGGCTTCGACGGCAGCTCGGTCTTTTCGGGCGAGGCCTATGACGCGGCGGCGCTGATGATGCTGGCGATGCAGGCGGCCAAGTCGTCCGACCCCAAGGTCTACAAGGACAAGATCATGGAAATCGCCAACGCGCCGGGCGAAAAGATCGGCGCGGGCGAACTGGCCAAGGGGCTGGAGCTGCTCGCCGCGGGCACCGACATCGACTATGACGGCACCTCGGCGGTCGAGCTGGTGGAACCGGGCGAAAGCGCCGGCACCTACCGCGAGCTGGACTTCAAGGGCGGTACCATGAACACCGTCAAGGTCCGCTGAACCGGATCGCCCCGGCCCGCCATCCGCGCGGGCCGGGGCTCCCCCGACCCGTGGCACGAGAGGAGACGCGCGCGGGCCCGGGCAACGACTCGGCAGACCGGAGCAAACCGGCATCCGCATGAGATCAACAGGGAGAATGCACCATGAACCGTTTTCTGATCGCCACCGCCGCGCTGGCGCTGGCCGCCGGCGGTGCGCTGGCCGAGGATATCAAGCTTGGCGCCTCGCTGGGCTTTACCGGCCCGCTGGAATCGATGGCGCCGTCGATGCTGAAGGGCGTGGAACTCGCCGCCAAGGAGGCCACGGACTCCGGCAAGCTGCTGGACGGGTCAAAGGTGTCGGTCGTGCAGGCCGACAACACCTGCGCCGATGCGGCGGCCTCGGTCACCGCCGTCGAACGGCTGGTGACCGCCGACAAGGTCAACGGCATCGTCGGCGGCATGTGCTCGGGCGAAACCATCGCCAGCCTTGAAAAGGTGGCGGTGCCGAACGGAATGGTGATGATCTCGCCCTCGGCGACCTCGCCGGCGCTGAGCACCATCGACGACAAGGGCTTCTTCTTCCGCACCGCGCCCTCGGATGCCCGCCAGGGCGAGGTGATGGCCGACATCATCACCGACCGCGGCATCAAGAACGTGGCCGTGACCTATACCAACAACGACTATGGCAAGGGGCTGGCGGACAGCTTTGCCACCGCCTTCAAGGCCAAGGGCGGCACGATCACGGTCAGTTCGCCCCATGACGACGGCAAGGCCGACTATGCGGCCGAAGTCGGCGCGCTCGCCTCGGCCGGCGGCGAGGCGCTGGTCGTCGCGGGCTATGTCGACCAGGGCGGGTCGGGCATCGTGCGCGGGTCGCTGGATGCGGGGTCCTTCGACACCTTCGTGTTCACCGACGGCATGATCAGCCAGACGCTGGTCGACAAGTTCGGGGCCGAGCTGGAGAAATCCTTTGGCCAGAACCCCTCGGCCGAGGGCGAGGGCCGCGACAAGTTCACTGCTGACGCCAAGGCGGCGGGCTTCGAGGGCTCGGATGCCTTTGCGGCCGAAGCCTATGACGGCGCGGCGCTGCTGATGTTCGCCATGCAGGCGGCGAAATCGTCCGATCCCAAGGTCTACAAGGACAAGGTTCTGGACGTGGCCAACGCGCCGGGCGAAAAGATCCTGCCCGGCGAGATCGCCAAGGGGCTGGAATTGCTGGCCGCAGGGACGGACATCGACTATGTCGGCGCAACCGCCGTCGAACTGGTCGGTCCCGGCGAAAGCGCCGGCACCTATCGCGAGGTCGACTTCAAGGGCGGCAAGCTGAACGCGGTCAAGACGCACTGACCGCGATCTGCTGGGAATGACGGCAAGGGCCGCGGGGTCGCCTTGGGGCGCACCAGCGGCCCGCATCCGATGACGACCCAGCCCTGCGCTGGTCGCGTCGCCGGTGAAGCGAAGGCCCGGGTGAGACGAGGGCCCCGGGTGAGACGAGGGAACCACGACGCATGATCCAGGTCCATGACCTGCACCGGCATTTCGGCGGCTTTCGCGCCGTCGATGGCGCCAGCCTGACGATCGAGACCGGCTCGATCACCGGGCTGATCGGCCCCAACGGCGCCGGCAAATCCACCCTGTTCAACGTGATTGCGGGGGTCCTGCCGCCGACCTCGGGCCGCGTCGTCATGGATGGCGAGGACATCAACGGCCTGCCGCCGCACGCGCTGTTTCACAAGGGGCTGCTGCGCACCTTCCAGATGGCGCACGAGTTTTCCACCATGACGGTCCGCGAGAACCTGATGATGGTGCCCGCCGGCCAGGCCGGCGAGACACTGTGGAACACCTGGTTCGGCCGCCGCCGGATCGCCGAGCAGGACCGCGCCCTGCGCGCCAGGGCCGACGAGGTGCTGGACTTCCTCACCATCAGCCACGTCGCCGAGGAAAAGGCAGGCAACCTGTCCGGCGGCCAGAAGAAGCTGCTGGAACTGGGCCGAACGATGATGGTGGACGCCAAGATCGTGTTCCTGGACGAGGTCGGCGCAGGGGTGAACCGCACCCTGCTGATGACCATCGCCGACGCCATCATCCGGCTGAATCGCGAACGCGGCTATACCTTCTGCGTGATCGAACACGACATGGATTTCATCGGCAAGCTGTGCGATCCGGTCATCGTGATGGCCGAGGGCAAGGTGCTGGCCGAGGGCCCCGCCGACAGCATCATGGCCAACGAGGCGGTGATCGAGGCCTATCTGGGCCGCGGGCTGAAGAACAAGGTGATGGTCGAGACCGCCGAGGAAACCCGCTTGGGCGAAAGCCATGGCGTTCAGCCAGGGCTGGGCGACGAGGCCGGGCATGGCGGCGACGGCCTGCCCGCGACCGACGCGGCCGGCCGGCGGCTGGACGGGCGGCCGTGGCTGGCGGGGGGTGCGGCTGCGGCTTCCGCTGGGACCGGGGGTGGTGCGACTGCGGGTGGTGCGACTGTGGGCGCCGCTGGCACGGCACCCACCCCTGGCGCTGTGCCTGCACCGGCGGCGGCCGCGCCCCCTC
>NZ_JRKS01000120.1 GCF_000763805.1 Paracoccus sphaerophysae
GGGCGGGGGCGGGGGGGCGGGCGCGCCGCCCAGCCTGACCATCGGCCGCCACCCGACTCCGCAGGCCGGGCCGCAGGCGATCCCGGGGGTGCAGCGCATCCTTGCCATCGGCTCGGGCAAGGGCGGGGTGGGGAAATCGACCCTGACGACGAACCTCGCCGTGGCGCTGGCCCGCGCCGGCCGGCGCGTGGGCGTGCTGGACGCCGACATCTATGGCCCCAGCCAGCCGCGAATGCTGGGGGTGACCGGCCGCCCGCGCAGCGAAGGCGACCGGATCATCCCGGTGCAGGCGCATGGCGTCACCATGATGTCGCTGGGGCTGATGATGAAGGACGGCGAGGCGGTGGTCTGGCGCGGCCCGATGCTGATGGGCGCGCTGCAGCAGATGCTGAACCAGGTCGAATGGGGCGCGCTGGACGTGCTGCTGGTCGACCTGCCGCCGGGCACCGGCGACGTGCAGCTGAGCCTGTGCCAGAAGGCCCCGGTCACCGGCGCGATCATCGTCTCGACGCCGCAGGACGTGGCGCTGATCGACGCGCGGCGGGCGATCGACATGTTCGACAAGCTGAAGACTCAGGTGCTGGGCCTGGTCGAGAACATGTCCTCGTATGTCTGCCCGAATTGCGGGCACGAGGCGCATCTGTTCGGTCACGGCGGCGTCGCGGCCGAGGCGCAGGCCCGCGGCCTGCCCTATCTGGGCGAGATCCCGCTGGACCTGTCGGTGCGCGAGGGCGGCGATTCCGGCCGTCCGGTGGCGCTGGGCGCGGGGCCGGTGGCCGACGCCTATGCGCGGCTGGCCGACCGGCTGGTGCAGGGCGGGATGGCCTGAGGTCTGACGGGAGGCCGGGGTTCGTGGCGCGGGAATTTACGGGACAGGGCACGCCAGTCTGCCCGGAGGGGCTGGGTTGACGGGCGGGCAACGCGCGATTCCCGGCGAATCGCAGCGCCGTGAAGGGGCGTGAGGAGCGGCAAATCCCGGACCTCGGCAGTCGCCGCGCCCCTGCGGCCTGATGTTTTGCCGACATTGGGAAAATCTGGGACTATTCTGCCACAGTTCGGCAGCAACCACATCTAGATGCCGCGTAACCGCCCCTTCCCACATCTGCGAAATGTTAACCCGGTTTAACCGGATGTTCCCGTCGCGTTCGCGTGAGGCTGCGTGCTTGCCGGGTGAGATCCGGCCCAGAAACCCGTTGCTTCCCGTGTATTCCCATGTCATCCCTTGTCTCACGGAAGACGGGCAGCGAAGGGGCGGCAAGACCCCAGCCAAGGCAGGCTTCATACAGGCACCCGCCATTCCGACGACGACCCGGCCGCGCGCGAGCAGCACCTTCCCCCAAGGTGGCGCACAGAACGCCGGGCGATCCCCGAAACTTCGGGGCCCAGAGATGGGACGAGGGCGGCGGATCGGGCAGTGGCAGCGGCCCGATCCGCCCTTTCCCGTCTGTGGCGAAGGGACAGTGGAAGGAAGCGGGCTTGGCGCGCAGGTTCAGAGGCTCGGAAGAGGTCAAGGTCGACGCCAAGGGGCGCGTCTCGATCCCGGCCAAGTTCCGCCGCGTGTTCGAAGCCTCGGACCCCGACTATGCCCAGGGCAAGCGCGCCCAGCTGGTCGTCGTCTACGGCTTTGCCGACTGGACCCATCTGCGGCTTTACACCATCGAGGCGATCGACGAGATCGATCAGGGCATCAGCCGGATGCCGCGCGGGTCCTCGGAACGCAGCTACCTGGAAACGCTGATGAACGGCCTGTCCGAAGAGGCCGACATCGACGCCGATGGCCGCCTTGTCCTGCCCCAGCGCCTGCGCGAAAAGATCGGCCTGGACGACCGCGCCTTCTTCATGGCGCAGGGCGACTATCTCAAGGTCTCGACCCCGGAAACCCACGACGCCGACCTGGCCGCGATCGAGGCCGAGATGCCGGCGCTGGAACCCGGCGCCGATCCGCTGTCGCTGCTGCCGCCGGCCCCGCCGGCCGATGCCTGATGACCGCCCCGCATGTCCCGGTCCTGCTGCGTCCGCTGCTGGCGGCGGTCGCCCCCGTCGGCGGGGTCTGGGTTGACGGCACCTTCGGCGCCGGCGGCTACGCCCGCGGGCTGCTGGACGCCGGCGCCGACCGGGTGATCGGCATCGACCGCGACCCGGCGGTGTTCGCGATGGCCAGGGCTTGGGCGGGCGATTACGGCGACCGGCTGCGGCTGGTGCAGGGGACGTTTTCGGATCTCGATACGCTCGCCGGTGAGTCCGTGGACGGGGTGGTGCTGGACCTGGGCGTCAGCTCGATGCAGCTGGACCAGGCCGAGCGCGGCTTTTCCTTTCTGCGCGACGGGCCGCTGGACATGCGGATGGCGCAGGACGGGCCGAGCGCCGCCGATCTGCTGAACACCGCCGACGAGGCCCGCATCGCCGACGTGCTGTATCATTATGGCGAGGAACGCGCCGCCCGCCGCATCGCCCGCACCATCGTGGCAGCACGGCCGCTGGGCACGACCGCGCAACTGGTCGATGTCGTGCAGTCCTGCCTGCCGCGCCCCAAGCCGGGGCAGAGCCACCCGGCGACGCGCAGCTTCCAGGCCATCCGCATCTGGGTGAACGACGAATTCGGCCAGTTGGTCGCGGGCCTTGCCGCGGCCGAGCGCGCGCTGAAACCCGGCGGTCGGCTGGCGGTGGTCAGCTTCCACTCGCTCGAGGACCGCATCGTCAAGCGCTTCGTGCAGTCGCGCGCCAATGCCGCGGGCGGCGGCAGCCGCTACGCCCCCGAGATCCGCCACGAGGCGCCCGCATTCACGCTGCCCTTCCGCCGCGCGATCGGCGCAGACGAGGCCGAGCTGGCCGCGAATCCGCGCTCCCGGTCGGCTTTCCTGCGGGTCGCGGTGCGGACCGACGCGCCGGCGGGGGCCGCCGACCCGGCCGCGCTGGGCTTGCCGCGGCTGCCGGGGGCGGGCTGATGCGGGCGCTGATGTATCTGCTGACGGTGCTGGCGGTGATGGGCCTCGCCTTCTGGGCCTATCGCGAGAATTACCGCACCCAGGCCCAGATCGACGAGATGCGCGCCGTCCAGGACGAGATCGCCCGGCTGCGCGAGGACCTGGGCGTCCTGCGCGCCGAATGGGCCTATCTGAACCGCCCCGAGCGGCTGCGCGATCTGGTCGACATGAACTTTGACCGGCTGCGGCTGGGGCCGGTGCAGGCCAACCAGTTCGGCGGCGCCCGCAACGTCGATTACCCCGACCCCAACGCCGCCGATCCCGACGCCGCGCCCGCGGGCCCGGCCGGCGCCCTGCTGCCGCCGCGCCGAGCCTGGGAGAGCCGGGTTGGGGCGAGCCGCGACCGCCGCGACCCGGCACATCCCCGGTCAGCCGCAAAGCGCCATTTCGCAGCCACGGCGCCGCGAGGGAGCCAAGAGGCAAGGAAGCGACGCCAGTCCCTGTCGGAC
>NZ_JRKS01000121.1 GCF_000763805.1 Paracoccus sphaerophysae
TGACTAACGAAAGACGCGACCGCAGCGGACTGCGGTCGCGTCAGGATGCCGTGCCGCGTCAGGCGCGTGTCACTCGGCCGGAACCAGACCAGCCGGCCCCATCCCGGCATCGCGCGCCCGGGCCGGGGTGGCCTCGTGGATCAGGCCGCGGTCGACGGACTGCCGTTCGTCGGCGATGCGGTCGATCAGCACCTCGGCCCGCTCCATCGAGCCGAGCAGGGCCAGCAGCGCGCCCTTTTCGCTCGCCGGGATCGGACCCGAGTCGATGATCCGCCAGCGGATGTCCTCGAACTCGGCCTGACGGCTGTGGCCGGCGGGCATCCGCGGGGCCAGATGCTCGCCCGTGACCAGCGGGGTCAGCGAGGCGTCCAGCCGGTCCATCGCGGCGTTCAGCAGAGACTGACCCTCGGTGCTGAACTTTTCGCGGCAGACGCGGCGGGCGATCTGGTGCAGCGACTCGCTGAGCGCGGCGGTGAAGTCCACCTCCTCGATGGTCGAGGCGACGAGGTCTTTCTGCGGACGCGACAGGCGGTCGTCGAAGAGCTGCGCCGAATAGGCGCGGATCTCGCGCGACAGGGCGTCGGTCGCTTCGTGGTGCTCGGCCGGAGCCTTGGGCGCACCCGGACGCCCGCGGGCGATGTCCAGGAACAGGGCCGCCCCCGCCAGGGCGCGGCGCTGCTCCTGCTGCACCGCCGGCAGCGCCCGGCGGAAGTCGGCCAGCGCGCCTTTGTCAAGGAAGCGCGGGACCGAGTAATCCTCGATGTCCTCATCCTCGGTGCGGCCGACGCGCGACAGATAACGCTCGAACGTGTTCACGAAGGGGAACAGGATGATCACGTTGAAGATGTTGAAGAAGATCGAGAAGAGGCCGATCGCGACCGGGACCAGCGGATAGACCTCCTTGCCGTCGATCATCGTGGGCGTGCCCGGATCGCCGCCAAAGAAGCCCATCACCCAGGTCAGCACCTGGATCGCCGGATAGAACAGCGCCAGCACCACCAGAACCCCGATGAAGTTGAAGGTAATGTGCGCATAGGCGGTGCGCTTGGCGTTCTTGGACAGGTTCAGCGAGGCGATCCAGCTGGTGATCGTCGTGCCGAGGTCGGCGCCGATGGCAAAGGCGATGGCCGTCTGCCAGTCGAGGATCCCCGAGCTGCCAAGCCCCATCACGATGCCGATGGTGGCCGAGGACGAGTGGATCAGCGCCGTGACCAGCGCCGCGATCAAGGCGCACGAGATGACGCCGGTATAGCTCGAAGCGTCCAGATGCGAGATCAGGTCCATGACCTCGGGCATCGAGCGCAGCGGCTTGAGACCGCCGGTCATCAGGTTCAGGCCATAGAAGATCAGCGCAAAGCCCATGCAGGCCAGCGCCACGTTGCGCCACTTGTCCGACTTGGCGAAGCAGTAGATCGTCGCGAAGATCCCGCCGAAGAACAGGCCCAGCGGCCCCAGCGGCAGGGCGATCAACCCGTTGCCCAGCGTGGTGCCGACGTTGGCGCCCATGATGACGCTGATCGCGCTGCGCAGCGTCAGAACGCCCGCGTTCACCAGACCCACGGTCATCACGGTCATCGCCGTGGACGACTGGATGATCCCGGTGATGATGGTCCCCGCCATGACGCCTTTGATTGGCGTGCCGGCGGCGCGGGCGAGGAAGGCCCGCATCTTGTTCACGGACAGGGCCTGGATGCCGTTGGCCATGAACTCCAGCCCCAGCAGGAACAGCCCGAGGCCGCCCACCACCGGAACGATGATTTCCTTGAAGATGTCGATTTCCATGGTGATCTCAGCTGTTGGGGGACGGTTTGCCGGACAGCATCTGACGCGCCGGGCCTGAGGCTTCGGTCGGCAGCGGCAGATAGCCCAAGGACTCGGCGGCGCCGGCGCCCCGGTCGATGACGAAGTCCAGCAGCGCACGGGTGTCTGCCGGGGTGTCGCGGTCAGCGCGCACGAAGGCGTGGATCGCGGTCGTCAGCGGATAGGCCTCGGGCGCGGCGGCGCGGGCCATCGCGTCGGGGGCCGGGGCCGCCCAGTCGACGGCCGACAGCGCCGCGCGCAGGCTGGGCGCGCCCGGCAGCACCGCCCGGCCCGCAGCATTGCGCAGCGCGGCGATGGTCAGCCCGGCGCGGCGGGCCTGACCGGCCTCGACATAGCCGATGGCGCCGGGGGTCGCGGTCAGCGCCGCGATCATGCCGCGGCTGCCGTCGGCGGCCTGACCGCCGGTCCAGGTCAGCTGCGGGCCGACACCGGGGCCGCCCGCCCAGTCGGGGCTGAAGGCCGCCAGCCACAGCGACAGCGCGTTGGTCGACCCCGACCCGTCGCCGCGATGGACGGCGACGATCGGCGAGTCGGGCAGCGTAACGCCGGGGTTCAGCGCCGCCAGTGCCGCGTCCGACCAGCGCGTGATGCGGCCCTGATAGATGGCGGCCAGCGTCGGCGCGTCCAGCGTGAGGCCGGTGACGCCGTTCAGGTTCGCCGCCACCGCCACCGCGCCCGCGGCCAGCGGCAGTTGCCGGAACGGCCCCTCGGCCACCGCCTCGGGTGTCATCCCATAGTCGGCCAGCGCAAAATCGACGCGCCCTTCCTTCAGCAGGTTCAGCCCGCCCATCGAGCCGACCGGCTGGTAATCCAGCCCTGCCGAGCCGTCCACGACCCAGTCCGAGCCGGTCGCCTTGACCCGCGCCGGGTTGTCGGCGTTTCGAGTGTTGCGCCAGTCACCGGCGGCACGTTCGATCAGCGGCTGGGCCAGCGACGATCCGGCGCCGCGCGGTTGATCCGGCCCGCCCCGCCATAGCAGCAGCGCGACCGCCGCCACCGCCAGCGCGATGACCAGCGGCATTACGATCGCGCGTCTGCGAGCCTCGGGGGTCCGGGCGACGGGGATTCCATTGTCAGGTGAGCCAAGCATCACGATGTCCCGTTGCTGTTCGGGCTGTCGTTTTAGGCTTGCTTTGTAACGGGAACGCGAACCTTGCGTG
>NZ_JRKS01000122.1 GCF_000763805.1 Paracoccus sphaerophysae
TGTGAAACGGCATGCAAGTTTGACCCCTATGTTGGGGTGATCGGCGTCCAAAAGTGACCCCCCTGATAATTCTGCTCAGAAGCTTTCCCAAAGGCATTGGGGGAGCAGTCAGGAGATGTTGGTTGTGGAGACGATCGCGAAGATCAGGCGCGCACATTTCGTCGAAGGCAAGTCGATCAAGCAGATCTGTCGCGAGTTGCGCTTGTCCCGGAACACGGTGCGCAAGGTCATCCGATCTGAGGCGACCGAATTCACCTATGACCGCACGACGCAGCCGCGTCCGAAGATCGATCCCTGGCGTTCGGAGCTGGACGACATGCTGGCCGAGAATGCCCGACGGCCGAAGCGCGAACGCCTGACGCTGATCCGGGTCTACGAGGAGCTGCGCAACCGCGGCTATGACGGCAGCTATGATGCTGTCCGGCGCTATGCTTCCAGTTGGTCGAAGGCGACACAGGAGGCGTCGGCCAGCGCGTATGTCCCGCTCGTCTTCGATCCGGGCGAGGCCTACCAGTTCGACTGGAGCCATGAGGTCGTGGTCCTCGACGGCGTGACAGTGACGGTCAAGGTCGCCCATGTCCGCCTGTGCCATAGCCGGATGCCATTCGTGCGCGCCTATCCGCGCGAGACGCAGGAGATGGTGTTCGACGCGCATGACAGGGCGTTTGCCTTCTTCGGCGGGGCCTGCGCGCGGGGCATCTACGACAATATGAAGACGGCGGTGGACACGATCTTTGTCGGCAAGGATCGCGCTTACAATCGTCGCTTCCAACAGATGTGCGGGCACTACCTGGTCGATCCGGTGGCCTGCACCCCGGCCTCGGGCTGGGAGAAGGGCCAGGTCGAGAACCAGGTGGGCGTGCTCCGGCGGCGGTTCTTCGTGCCGCGCCCGAAGTTCAAATCCTTTGCCGAACTGAACGCATGGCTCGAAGATCGCTGCACCGCCTATGCCAAGGCCAACCGGCATCCCGATGTCCCGGACAAGACGATCTGGGAAATATTCGAAGAGGAGCGCGGGAGCCTGGTGCCCTATGTCGGCCCGTTCGACGGCTTCCATGCCGTTCCCGCGTCGGTGTCTAAAACCTGCCTCGTGCGGTTCGACAAGAACCGTTACTCCGTGGACGCCCGCGCGGTCGGGCGGCCCGTCGAGATCCGCGCCTATGCCGACAGGCTGGAATGCTGGCAGGACGGCCAAATCGTGGGTCGGCATGACCGGGCCTTCGGTCGCGGCAAGACGATCTATGACCCGCTGCATTACATCCCGGTTCTGGCGCGCAAACCCGGGGCCCTGCGCAACGGCGCACCGTTCAAGGAGTGGGATCTGCCGCCGGCTCTGCGCCGCGTGCAGCGCAAGCTCGAACGACAGCCCGGCGGCGACCGTCAGGTGGTCGAGATCCTCGGCGCCGTGCTCACCGATGGCTTCGACGCCGTCGAAGCCGCCTGCGCCGAGGCCCTGTCTAACAACGTCCATTCTGCAGGCGTCGTTCTGAATATCCTGGCGCGCCACCGCGAACCGCCGCCACCCCTGACGATCACGACACCGGATGCGCTGAAGCTGGGCCGAGAGCCCGCGGCCAATTGCGACCGCTACGACAGCCTGAGGAGAACAACGAATGGAACGATCACAGGTCCTGGACGCCATGGGCCAGCTGAAGCTCTACGGCATGAGGACGGCCTACGACGAGATCATCGCCACCGCGGTCAAGCGACAACACGAGCCGCAACAGATCATTGGCGACCTCCTGGCCGCCGAGATCAGTGAGAAGCAGGCCCGCTCGATCAAATACCAGATGACGATCGCCAAACTGCCGCTGGCCAAGGAGATCAAGGAGTTCGACTTCGAGGTCGCCGAGATCAATGAAACCCTGATCCGTGACCTCGCCACGGGAGACTTCCTCGACCACCAACGCAACCTCGTGCTGGTTGGCGGCACCGGAACCGGAAAAACCCATCTCGCGGTCAGCATCGCGCGTGCCTGCATCAGAAACGGCAGACGGGGAAGGTTCTTCAACGTCGTCGATCTAGTCAACAAGCTCGACGCCGAAGCCCGGGCCGAACGTCAGGGGCGAACCGCAGACCTGATCTCCCGGCTCGACTTCCTGATCCTCGACGAACTCGGCTATCTTCCGTTCGCCCAGACCGGCGGCCAGCTCCTGTTCCACCTGATCAGCAAGCTCTACGAGCGAACCTCGATCATCGTGACAACCAACCTGGCGTTTGGCGAATGGCCAACCGTCTTCGGCGACGCGAAAATGACCACCGCGCTCCTCGACCGTCTGACGCATCACTGCGAAATCGTCGAAACCGGCAACGAAAGCTGGCGCTTCAAGAACCGGGCGTAAACCGAAAAGGCGACCCCGCTGGCCCGCCGCCGCTGCGTTACATGGGAACTACGCAGCGCCGGGCCAGCTCAGCACCGGAGGGGTCAATATTGGACGCCGATAAGGGGTCACGATTGGATGCTGATTGACAG
>NZ_JRKS01000123.1 GCF_000763805.1 Paracoccus sphaerophysae
GTGTAGCAGTTGGGGTCGCGGCGGGCGGCGTGGCGGATGCTTCGGTGGCAGGACCGGCGGCGGGGGCTGCGGCAGGGTCTGGAGACTGAGCGGCTGGTTCCGCGGGCGCCGCACCGGCGGCCTGAGCGGTGCCAGCCGGGGCGGCCGCGGCAGGCTCCGCGGCTGCGGCCTCGGCGGCGGGTTCAGCGCCAGCGGACCCAGCGACGGCTCCAACGGACGCCGCCTCCCCTCCCGCCGCCGGCTGGGCGACGTTCACCTCGTCGCCGGTGGCGAAGAACGCGCCGGCGCGGGTGATGACAGTCTCGCCCTCGGCCAGCCCGCCCCGCACCTCGCGCCGTCCCTGCCACAGGATGCCGCCCTGGATGGGCCGGGTCTCGACCACGCCGTCGCGGACCACCTGCACCCGCTCGCCATCGTCGTCCGACAGCACGGCCGAGGCGGGCACGGTCAAGGCCTCGCGGCGCAGCGTGATGACGTCGCCGCTGGCGAACAGCCCGGTCAGCAGCCGGTCGTCATCGGGCAGCTGCACCCGGATCAGCCCCAGGCGGGTGGTCGGATCGACCGCCGCCGGCAGCTGCCGGACCGTGCCCTCGATCGGGCCAACGCCGGCGACGTTCAGCCGGACCTCCTGCCCGGGCTGCAGTTCCTGCAGCGCGCCCTCGATCACCTCGCCCTCGAACTCGATGCTGCCATCGGCGATCAGGGTGAACATCGGCTCACCCGCCGCGCTTGCGATGCCGCCCAGCTGCGCGGAACGCTGCGTCACCAGGCCGTCGACGGGGGACAGGATGCGCGTCCAGTCCAGATTGGCCTGCGCCAGGTCGCGCGCCGCCCGGGCCTGCGCCAGCGTCGCCTCGGCCACCGCCAGCCCGTCCCGGGCCGAGGCCGCCGCCGCATCCGCCGCGGCCTGCGCCGCGACCGCCTGGTCCAGCGCCGCCTGGGTGCCCGATCCCGACCGGCGCAGCGCCCGGGCGCGATCCGCCGCCGCCCGCGCCTGCTTCTGCGCCGCGTCCGCGCTGGAGATCTGGCTTTGCGCCTGCCTGACCGCGGCCGCGGCCCGCTGCAATTCCGCCTCGGCCTGCGCCAGCTGGGTGCGAAGCGTGGTGTCCGACAGCCGGGCGAGCTCCTGCCCCTTGGTCACCCGGTCGCCCGGTTCGGCGTTCAGCGCCACGATCGCGAAGCCCGAGACCTGCGGATAGACCTGCACGCTTTGCCGCGCGACCAGCGTGCCCGACAGCGGCACCCGCGCCTCGACCTGCGCCATGCCGGCCGGCGCGACCGTCACGGTCGACGCGGTCACCGCCGCGGCGGCCGGTTCTGCGGCATCGTCCGCAGCGAGGACCGCGGCGGGAACGGCCAGCCAAGCCGCAGCGAGGATCGGTAGCAACCGCATGGGGCAGATTTCCACATGTTCCGGCTGGTCACATAGGCGAATCCGGCCCCCGCAACAATGCTCCAGCGGCTGATCGCCGCTCAGATCCGCACGGATACGCCCGGCAGCCGCAATTCGGTCAGCAGGTCGCGCAGCTCCTGCCGGGCCGCGATGTTTGACATCGACAGCGACTGCGTGCCGATGTCGCGCAGGTCCAGCAGCGTCAGCCCGCGCGGGAACAGCTCGCGAAAGATCACCCGCTCGGCAAAGCCCGGCGCCACCCGGAACCCGATCCGCCGCGACAGCCGCTCCAGCGCCGCGCCGACCTTGCGCTTGTTGTGCATCTCGGTCGTGCCCAGGCGGTTCCTCAGCACGATCCAGTCGATCGGCCCCGCCCCGGCCTGCCCGCGCAGCTGGCGCGCGTTCCAGACCATCTCGGCATAGATCGAGGGGCCCAGCACCTCGCCCTCGGGCGACATCCGGGCCAGCAGGTCAAAGTCGATGAAGCTGTCGTTCAGCGGCGTGACCAGCGTGTCGGCCAGCGCATGGGCCATCTGCGACAGCCGGGTGTGCGATCCGGGGCAGTCGATGACGATGAAGCCGTGATCGGCGTCCAGCGCCGCCACCGCGGCCGACAGCGGATCGCCCTCGCCCGCGCGTGGCAGTTCGCCCAGCGTGGGCGTCGGCAGGTCCACCCCCTCGCGGGCCAGGTACGCCATGCGGTTTTCCAGGTAGCGGCCAAAGCTGCGCTGGCGCACGTCCAGGTCCAGCGCCCCCACCCGGTGCCCCATCCGCGCCAGCGCCGTCGCCACGTGCATCGAGGTCGTGGATTTCCCCGAACCGCCCTTTTCGTTGCCGATGACGATGATATGCGCCACGATTCGCTCCTGTCCGCTGCGGCGCACGCTAGCGGCCCGCGCCGGGGGAGTCATGGCGGCGGCCGGATTCACCTGTGGACAACGCGCGGCGTTGACGGCGCGGGTTCCCGTACACATATTCAATTAAATCTATTTGAACGGAGGCCCCCATGCCCGCCCGCCCCATTGTCGC
>NZ_JRKS01000124.1 GCF_000763805.1 Paracoccus sphaerophysae
TTCCCACCTCCCGAGCCAGCCGGGCGTGATCGGTCAGCAGCGGGTCGAAGTCGATCAGCAGGTTGACGAAACCCGGCACCACCTCGCGCAGCCCCGGCGGCGGCGCGGCGGCCAGCGCGCGGTCCAGGGCATGCACACGGTCGGTCACGGCGTCGTCGATGACCGAACCGAATTCGACCAGCAGCGCGTGGTCGGCGATGGGGACGAGCCGCGGTTCCATGCTCGCCGACGCGCTCACAGGAACGGCGCGATGTGCACGCCCGCCGCGGTCAGCCGCTCGCGCAGGTCACGGGCGATGGCTACCGCGCCGGGCGTGTCGGAATGGACGCAGATCGACTGCGCGGCCAGCCGCACCGGCGCGCCGTCGATCACGGGCATCAGGCCGCTGTCGAGGAACGCCAACAGCCGGTCGGCGATGGTGGCCGGATCGTGCAGCACGGCGCCCTCGCGCGACCGCGGCACCAGCTGGCCGTTCGGCAGATAGGCGCGGTCGGCGAAGATTTCGGAAAACACCGCGATTCCCCGCCCCCGCGCCGCCTGTTCCAGCGCGGTGCCGGAGATGGCGAGGATCGCCAGCCGCGGCGACAGGGCGCCCACGGCCGCGGCGATGGCGTCTGCGACCTGCGCATCGGCGGCGGCGAGGTTTCCCAGCGCGCCGTGCGGTTTGACATAGCGGACCTCGGTCCCCGCCAGCTGCGCCAGCGTCGCCAGCGCCCCGGTCTGGGCCACCACCATGCGCCCGATCTCGGCCGGCGACATCGGGATGACGCGGCGGCCAAAGCCCTCGCGGTCGGCATAGCCGGGATGGGCGCCGACGACGACGCCGCGGCTTGCGGCCGTCTGCAGGGTGGCGAACATGGTTTCGGGGTCGCTGGCATGGCCGCCCGCCGCGACATTGGCGCTGGTCACGATGTCCAGCATCGCGGCGTCGTCGCCCATCCGCCAGGGGCCGAAGCCCTCGCCCAGGTCGGAGTTGAGGTCGATCCGCATCACGCCCCCGCCGTCAGCGACGCGACGCGGCGCAGCGCCAGCAGATAGCCTTCGGTGCCGCAGCCCGCGATCACCCCGTCGGCGCGCAGGCTGACATAGGAATGGTGGCGAAACGACTCGCGCTGATGGACATTCGAGATATGGACCTCGATCACCGGCCCGTCGAAGGCCTTGAGTGCATCGAGGATCGCCACCGAGGTGTGGGTATAGGCGGCGGGGTTGATGACGATGGCGGCGGCGGTCTCGCGCGCCTCGTGGATCCAGTCGACGATCTGGCCTTCGTGGTTCGACTGCCGGAACCGGACCTGGACGCCCAGCTCGGCGGCCAGCGCGGCGCAGGCGGCCTCGACATCGGCCGGCGTCTCGCGGCCATAGACCTCGGGCTGGCGCTGGCCCAGCAGGTTCAGGTTGGGGCCGTTCAGGATGTCGATGATGCGGGTCATGGCTGCCTTCCTTGCGTGCGCCATTGGCCCCGCGCGCGGCGGCCGGGTCAAGCCCCGGCGCGGCACCGGAACCGCGACGGGACCAGCGTGTTGGACCCTGCACACAACCCCGAGTCCCCCATGCCCCTGACGCTCACCCCCGGCGAGAACTGCTGGCGCGCCGTTCCCGCCGACCGTTTTGCGCTGATCGTCGACGGCGCGGATTACTTCCGCGCCCTGCGCCACGCCCTGGCCGAGGCGCGCCACCTGGCCGTGATGATCGGCTGGGACTTCGACTTCGAACTCAACATGCTGCCGGGCGAAAGCGACGCGGACGGCAACGCCCCCGACGGCCTGCCGAACCAGGTCGGGCCGTTCCTCGAGGCGCTGGTCGACCGCCGCCCCGACCTCGACGTCCATCTGCTGAAATGGAGCGGCGGCGCCCTCATCGCGCCGGGCCGGATCCTGCCCGCGCTGCGCACCAAGCTGCTGTCGCCCGACCAGATCCACCTGGCCTTCGACGGCCACCACCCGTTCGGCGCCTGCCATCACCAGAAGATCGTGGTGATCGACGATGCGCTGGCCTTCTGCGGCGGCATCGACGTGACCGAAGGCCGCTGGGACACCCCCGAACATCGGGCCGACGAACCCCGCCGGGTGTTGCGCTCGGGCGAGATCGGCCAGCCCTGGCACGACATGTCGGCGGTGCTGACCGGCGACGCCGCCCGCGCCCTGGGCCAGCTGGCGCGCGCCCGCTGGGACCGCGCCAATGACGGCCCGATCACCGAGCCGCCCTCGGACACCGATCCCGACGCGCTGTGGCCGCCCACCATCGCGCCGGATTTCCGCGGCGCGACCGTCGCCATCGCCCGCACCCACCCGCGACCCACGAGGT
>NZ_JRKS01000125.1 GCF_000763805.1 Paracoccus sphaerophysae
ACCGCACCGGATCCCACGGGGAAAACCCCGCCGCAACAGCGGCACGGTCGCGGGGTAGAGCAGCCCGGTAGCTCGTCAGGCTCATAACCTGAAGGTCACAGGTTCAAATCCTGTCCCCGCAACCAAAATCATAAAAGATATCAAAGACTTGGATGCCGACACAAACAGTCAGGCATCCCCATCACCGTTTTACATCAACGCCACATCAACGTTTAATGAGGCCGGTGGCAAACTGGCTGGATCACGGTACTTGCCCTTGTGCCGGGTTCGCCTGTTTGACCTGTGCCAGTTCAATAAAAACAGGCCTCCCTTCCTCGTGGAACCAAAGCTCCTTGATTCGTGCGTCATCACTTTTCGGGAGCGGTTTCGCTTCCTTCACCTTGAAGGTAGTTGGCAAATTTACGGACGTTCCAAATACAAGCGCATGCTGTTTCGGTAAGGATGGCAAACGCTTGAGTACTGCCTCAGAGATGAATGGGGTCATCTGCCGAATCTGCGAGAGGTCATCCGGGTTCTGAATGCGATGGATGACGAAGTTTGAGCATTGAGACAGAACCGCTTTCGAGAGCTCGCTCGGCCGTTGTGAAGCGACCAACAAGAAAAGCCCGTACTTGCGTCCCTCTTTGGCAATGCGCTCATAGATCTTGCTGGCATCTATCGCGTATCTCGAGGGAGATTCAGAAATATAACGATGGGCCTCCTCGAGTAATAGATGAACTGGAAAGCGGTTTCTTGGTTCGGCTTGTCTAAGCAATCGAAATATCATGCGTGCGAGCACCGACGAGACCAACTCAACTATCTCGTCTTCAACCGCATTCATATCAACGATAATGATCTGATTGCACTTTTGCCAATGATTGCCGTTCGGCGACAGCCCAAGAATCTGTTCAAGAAAAGCCTCTTTGGTAGGGATCAGATCACCTGGCGATAGATCATAGCGCATGAACGCATACTCCGATCTGTCGCGGAGCGACTTGAACCTGGTAAGCAGCTGGGAGCAATAATCGCGAATTTGCCGATTACCATGTGCTTCCTCATAGAGGATTGCGAAATCAAGGCATTCTTCAAGGTCACCAAATGTAAATGGTATCCTCCTGTAGGGTGGAAGATCCACGTCCTCCCGTAGCTTCGCGCGAACGTCGTCCAGAAATGAGTGCAAATTGTTACCGGCAAAGTTTCCGTACTGAGCATTTGCCCCGTGCTTTTGAAGAAGGGCCATGTTCAGGTCGTCTGTAGGATATTTTTGTAGCAAGGATACGACCCGCTGAAACTTTGAGACCGGCGAGTCACCGTCAGCACCCCGAAAACATTCAATTATGCAGGTAGCAATAAAGTGCTCCTTGACTTCCAGTGCTTCCGGGCTGGTTTCCCGAAATAATCCGGTCAAACCCAAAGCTGTACGAAGAACTGGTATCTGCGTCCGTTCACTCGCTTGAAGCAGAAGTTCCCACTCGGATTGCTCCAGAAACCAATGTGGGAGGCGGAACTTTCCGTCGGCTGTAGTTCCATCTAGCACAATATGGTCGACGCCAATGCCGTTTTCTTTGGCAAGCGGGATCAGCGCATTGGCATACTCGCCGTTCACATCGAAGACCACGATTGTTGCCCCTCGGGCTTGAAATTCGTCCGCCTTACCAAACAAAGATTGAAGCACCGACGCTACCGTGCAGGACTTGCCGCTCCCAGTGTTTCCAAGCACGGCTATATGGCCGCCGAAAAAGTCATCCATCCGCACTTTGACCTCATAGCCCTCGAACACCACAGAGCGCCCGATCGACAGTGCGCGAAATCTTGTCGCGTTTGCCGGCACCGGCGGATTACCGTTGATGCCTGGAGCAGGTTCACTCGGCATGTTGGTTTCGAAAACGCGATCAAGTTCCGCATCGAGTGGGCGTTGTTGCGCAACTCAGCTAGCGGCGTGAGCTGCCCCTTTCCCCGCTGAACTCAGCTGACGCGAACGATCTCGGCGGTGCCGAGGGCGGAGAAGCGGTTCATGAGAGCAATGCGGATGTGGATC
>NZ_JRKS01000126.1 GCF_000763805.1 Paracoccus sphaerophysae
GCTGTCCTTTGCCGACTGGCCCGCTGCCGCGCCGCCGCCCGACCGGACCGTGCTGGCGCGCCATTCCAACCCCGCTGCCCTGCCCGACGCCGATGCCGCCCCGCGGCTGATCCCAGGCACGGTCATCAACAACAACTATCGCATCGTCGAGGAAATCAGCTCGGGCGGGATGGGGCGGGTCTATCGGGCGGTCAACAGCTTTACCGGCGATCCGGTGGCGGTGAAGATCATCCTGCCCGAACTCGCCCGCGACATCGCCATCATCGAGATGTTCCGGCGCGAGGCGCGGCTGCTGGTCAAGCTGCGCGACGACGCGATCGTGCGCTACCACAACTTCGTGCAGGACGAGGCGACCGATCTTTATTGCCTCATCATGGAGTTCGTCGAGGGCGTGAACCTGGGCGACCGGATCGAGGACGCGCGCCCGCTGCCCGAGGACGAGGCGGTGCGCCTGCTGCGGCGGCTGGCGCGGGGGTTGGGGCAGGCCCATGCCCGCGGCGTCACCCACCGCGACCTGTCGCCCGACAACGTGATCCTGCCGCATGACAACGTGGACGAGGCGGTGCTGATCGACTTCGGCATCGCCCGCTCGACCGAGATGGGCGACGGGCTGGCGGGGCGCTTTGCGGGCAAGTTCAAGTACGTGGCCCCCGAACAGCTGGGCCAGGGCTCGGGCATCATCGGGCCGCGCACCGACATCTATGGGCTGGCCCTGCTGCTGGCCGCGGCGGTGCGCGGCAAGCCGCTGCCGATGGGCCATTCCGAAACCAGCGCGGCCGAGGCGCGCCGCCAGATCCCGGCGCTGAGCGGGATCTCGCAGCGCCTGTATCCGCTGTTGCAGCACATGCTGGAGCCCGATCCGGTCGACCGGCCGGTGGACATGGAGGCGGTGCGGGCGATCCTCGACGATCCGACCCGCCTGCCCGCCCGCTATCGCCTGCCGCTGTGGGACGTCGACAGCGAGCCGGGGGACCAGGCTGCCGAGGGGCTGGCGGCGCCGGCCGAACTCATGTCCCCGGCGGTGCCGGTCGCAGGTCGGTCGTGCGCCGGGTTCCGCGCCGCGGCGGTCGCGGGCGTGGCGATCCTCGCGGCGGGTGCCGCCGGATGGTGGTGGCTCGGCGACCGGCCCGCCGCGCCGCAGGTCGCCGCCACCGCGCCCGAGCGGCAGGCGGTCCAGCTGCCGCCCCGCGACGCCGAGACCCGCGACGGGTTTCTCGCCGCGCAGCCCCTGCCCCCCTGCAGCCTGATCCAGCGCATCGAATCCGGCCCCCATGCGGGGATGATCGAGACTTATGCGGCCCAACCCTTCGATCCCGCGCCGGTGCTCGCCGCCTACGAGACCAGGTTCGGCACCCGCCCCGACCTGCTGCGCCACGCGGTCGACCCGCGCCAGTGCGCGGCGCTGCAGATGGCGCGCGACCTCGCCGGACGCGGCACGGCGCCGCCGCAGATCGCGGTCGACCTCGCGCCGGTGGCCGAGGGTATCGGCCTGCGCGGCACGGTTTCGCGGCTCGGAGGGCGCAACCTGTGGCTGTTCCTCGTCTCGCCCGAGGGATCGGTCTTCGACCTGACCGGGCAGACCGCGGCGCAGGGCAAGGACCGGGCCGACCTGGCGGCGATGATCTCGGCGCCCGGCGGGAAACTGGCGGACGGGTATCTGCTGGTTGCCGCGGTGTCGCCGCAACCGCTCGCCGCCGTGGCGGCGGCCCCCGCCGCCGCCGCGGCCGATACGCTGTTGCCGCGGGTGATGGCCGAGATCACCGCGCAGGGGGGCGGCGGGGGC
>NZ_JRKS01000127.1 GCF_000763805.1 Paracoccus sphaerophysae
GGGGGGGGCGGCGTCCGGGCACCCGCGCCGTTTTGTAGTGGTTTCACCACCCCACCCGCGCCGTCCTGTGGGGGTTTCACACCCCCACACCCGCGCCGTTTTGTGGGGGCTTCACACCCCCACACCCCCGTGGGATATTTCCGGACAAGAGATGGAGTCAGTCGATCAGCTCGGCGAGCGGCTGGGCGTCGGGCAGTTCCAGCTCGATCACCCACAGGTCGGGGTCGGCGGCGCGGCGGCGGGTCACCGTCGCGTCGATCTCGCGCGACGCGCCTTCGGCTTGCAGGACCCAGGGGCGCTGGTCGCTGTCGAAGTCGTATTCCTGCGACCACAGCTCGACCCGGCCCGAGGGGCGGACCACGCTGAGCGCTATGGCGCCGGCGGTGTCGTCGCCGCGGTGGATCACATAGGCCCCGCGCCCCGCCAGGTCACAGCGGCGCAGCAGCGCCGCGACGCGCAGGCCGGCGGTCAGGCGCGGCTGCATCGCCGGCCCCGATCAGTCGCCATCGCGGAAGTCGAGCCCCATCTCGCGGTAACGCTCGGCCTCGTCCAGCCAGTTCTCGCGCAGCGCCACGCGCAGGAACAGATGCACCGGCCGGCCCATGAACTCGGCCAGCTCCTCGCGGGCGGCGCGGCTGACGGCCTTGATCGTCTCGCCGCCCTTGCCCAGCACGATGCCCTTGTGGCCGGGGCGGGTGACATAGACCACCTGGTCGATGCGGGCCGAGCCGTCCTCGCGTTCCTGCCAGCTCTCGGTTTCCACGGTCAGCTGATAGGGGATTTCCTCGTGCAGCCGCAGCGTCAGCTTTTCGCGGGTCATCTCGGCCGCGATCATTCGCATCGGCAGGTCGGCGATCTGGTCCTCGGGGTAAAGCCACGGCCCGGCGGGGACCTCGGCGGCGAGCCAGGCCAGCAGGTCCTCGGTCCCGTGGCCGCGTTCGGCCGAGATCATGAAGGTGCGGGCGAACGGAAAGGCGGCGTTCAGATCCTGAGACAGCGCCAGCAAGTCCTCGGCCTTGACCCGGTCGATCTTGTTGATCGCCAGCGCCACGGGGGTGCGGCCGGCCTTGTCGCGCAGCGCGTCGAGGATCGCCTGCACCCCGTCGGTCAGGCCGCGACGCGCCTCGATCAGCAGCACGACGATGTCGGCATCCGCAGCACCCCCCCAGGCAGCCGCGACCATCGAGCGATCCAGCCGCCGGCGCGGGCGGAAGATGCCGGGGGTGTCCACGAAGACCACCTGCGAGGCGCCGTGCATGGCGATGCCGCGGATGCGGGCGCGGGTGGTCTGGACCTTGTGGGTGACGATCGAGACCTTGGCGCCGACCAGCCGGTTCAGCAGCGTCGACTTGCCGGCATTCGGTTCCCCGATCAGCGCGACGAAGCCGGCGCGGGTGTCGGTGGGGGCGGGGG
>NZ_JRKS01000128.1 GCF_000763805.1 Paracoccus sphaerophysae
CCCCAGCCCCCGCCGCAGCCGCGCCCGCCGGCGCCCCGCCGCTGAGGCCGCCGGTGCGGATGTCGATCAGCGAATAGGGGGTGATGTTGGCCGACAGCATGAAGAACACCAGCAGCTGGAACATGACGTCGGCCAGCGGCGTCATCGAAAAGCGGTAGCGTCGTTCGCGGCGGGGCAGGCTCAGCCCGTGGCCAATGTCGGTCGCGGCCATCGGACGGCGTCAGCCACTGATCCGGCCGACCCGGCCGTGGATGGCGCTCGAGATCACCAGCTCGATGGTCTGGCGCTCGTCCTCGATCCGGCCTTCCAGCCAGGCGGCGACGAAATAGGCGACCAGCGCCACCGCGAGCCCGACCGCGGTGGTGGTCAGCGCCGTCCAGATCCCCGAGGCGAGCAGCCGCGGATCGGCAGCCTGCGGGCTGGCCGCCAGCGCGCCGAAGGCGTCGATCATGCCGATCACGGTGCCCAGCAACCCCAGCATCGGCGCCATCTGCACCACCGCCTCGAGCAGGCGCATGCGGTTGCCCATCTGGGTCAGTTCCGACAGCGCCGCCTGCCGGGCGAGTTCGGCGCCATAGTGCGGGTCCGCCGGCCGCGCGCGCAGCCCGGCCATGACCGCGGCCAGCACCCGCCCCAGCACCGAGGGCAGGGCGCCGGCCTTGCGCTGCGCCTCGTCGGGGCGGCCGTTCAGCCAGTCGTCGAGGATCGCCTCGGCCTCGCGGTGGCGGCCAAGACCCAGGCGGCGGAACTGGCCGATCTTGAAGATCGCCACCGTCACCGTCAGCAGCGACAGCAGCGTCAGGGCCGCATAGACGGCCAGCGTCGGAATCGACAGCGAAAGGATATTGCCGAGCGTCATGGGAATGGCCCTACAGTCCGAAATCGATGCCGCCGCGGGCCTGGGTCGCCAGACCCGACAGGCACGCATCGCGCAGGTCGGCGCCGTCCCCGGCCTCGCAGGCGGCCACGTCGTTGACGACGATGCGCCCGATCTGCGCGCAGCCGAGGCCCGGGATCTCGAACTGCGCCACCTTGGTCTTGCCGGCGATCAGGGGGCCGAAATCCAGCACCGGCAGCGACCGGACGACGCCGTCGCGGTCAAAGATCGCCACCTGCCAGGCGGCGCGGCGCAGCCCCTGGGGCAGCCGGTTGGTGGTCACGACGATCAGCCGGCAGGCGCCGGTCGGGGTGTCGGCGGCGGCGTTCAGCTCCAGAACGACCTGGCCCTGGGCTTGAGCCGCTGGCGGGGT
>NZ_JRKS01000129.1 GCF_000763805.1 Paracoccus sphaerophysae
GATCGGCTATCGCCTGCCGTTTGCTGCGGCGGCGTAAGGATAGCTGCGGGGTAGAACTGAGGATGGGGGGGCAGTTCGCGACGCTGGCGACTCCTTCAGCATGGGGATGCGGGGCGATATTCGGTTGGAGTAGCCTGCCGAGGCGGGGGCGGAGGCCGCCCCCGACGGGACGGGGGGCAAGAGGGGGGGGCTGAGTGCGCTACTGTTCGCGGAAGGCGCGGTTGAAATAGTCCGTGAGCGGCTTCATCAGATAGGCGATCGGGCTGCGTTCGCCAGTCTGGACATAGACCTCGACCGGCATGCCGGGGATCAGCGCGAGATCGCCCAGCTTGTCGCGTTCCGGCTGCGGGATGGTGACCTCGGCGCGGTAGAACTGCATCTGCGAGGCCTCGTCGACCACGGCATCGGCCGACACCCGCGCCAGCGTGCCGTGGATTTCCGGCGTCGTGCGGCTGGAGAAGGCCGAGAAGCGCAGCACCACGTCCTGCCCCGCGCTCACCTCGTCCACGTTGATCGGCGAGATCCGCGCCGCGATCACCAGCGGCCGGTCCTGCGGGATCAGGAACAGCACCGGATCGGCCGGGCGGATGACCGAGCGCGGCGTCGTCACCTGCAGCTGGTGGACGATCCCGGACACCGGGGCGCGGATGTCCAGCCGGCTGATCTGTTCGGTCAGGCCGCGGCGGCGTTCGGCGAGTTCCAGTTCGCGGTAGCCCAGGTCGCGCAGCTCGGTTTCGGCGGTCTCGCGGCGCTCGGCGATCAGCTTGAGCCGGGTGATGCCGATCTCGGTCACGCGGGTCTCGCCCTGCGCGCGCATCGCCCGGACCTCGCCCAGCTGGCCGTCCAGCCGCGCCGCCTCGCGTTCCAGCGCCAGCACCCGCGGCGCCTGCGCGAGGCCCTTGTCCAGCAGGCTGCGCTGGTCCTTGAGCTCCTGCCCGATCAGCCGGCGCTGGTCGTCCAGCGCCACGGTCTGGGCGTCGATGCCCTCGATCTGCTGGCGCACCTGCTGGGCCTGCTTGTCCAGCTGGTCGGTCGATTGCCGCAGCGTGTCGAGCCGCGACCGGAACAGGCTGGTCTGGCCGTCCATCATCGCCTGCACATCCGCACGCGCAGCCGCGATCTTGGTCAGTTCCTCGGGGAAGGTGATCCCCGGCTGATCGGCGCGCTCGGCCTCGAGCCGGCCGCGGCG
>NZ_JRKS01000130.1 GCF_000763805.1 Paracoccus sphaerophysae
GGTCAAGAACGGTGGCGGTCCGGTTCATTACGCCGGCGCCGAGGGCGAGGGCTGCGTCGCCGATTTGCCCCGCATCCAGCCGGTCGATACCACCGCCGCCGGGGACAGCTTCAACGCCGGCTACCTTGCCGCGCGGCTGACGGGGCAGGACATCGCGACCGCGATCCGCGCCGGCCACGCCGTGGCGCAGCGGGTCATCTCGGCCCGGGGGGCGCTGGTCGAGATCTAGGCCTCGGCGTCGTCATCCGAGAAATGGGCGTCCAGGTTGCGCACCAGCCCGTCCAGATGCGATTCCATGTGCGCCCGCATCGCCGGCCAGTCGCGGGCGGCCAGCGCATCGACCATGCCGCGATGGGCGGCCAGCACCTGCGCCGCATCCGACCGCCGCCGCGCCGACAGGAACCGGATCCGCCACAGCCGGGCCAGGTATTCGCCATAGCTGCGGCTCAGCGCCGCGTTGTGCCCGGCGGCGACGATGGCGCGGTGCATGCGCATGTCGATGTCGAACACCTCGACCTTGTCGCCGGTGGCGTGGTTGTCCTCGACCGCGCGGGCCAGCGCCGCGATCGCCGCGATTTCCGAGTCGGTGGCGTTGGCGCAGGCCAGCTCTCCGCCGGCAAGCTCCAGCAGCCGCAGCACCGCCACCTCGTCCATCGCTTCGGCCCGGGTCAGGTCGGTGACCAGCGGGCTGCGCAGGGGGCGCAGCGTGACCAGCCCCTCCTTGGCGAGGATCCGCACCGCCTCGCGCAGCGGGGTCCGGCTGATCCCCAGCCGTTCGGCGTGGTCGCGTTCCTTGATCGGGCTGCCGGGGGCGATGGCGCCGGTCAGGATCTCGCGCCGAAGCCGGTCCGCGATGGCGGCGGGGAAGGTGGCGGAATCCGGGGGCGCGGCGCTGGTCATGCGACCCCTATAAGGAGGCGGTGATGCCGCCGTCCACATAAACGACCGTGCCGTTGACGAAGGACGCGGCGTCCGAGGACAGGGACACCGCCGCCCCCACCAGTTCCTCCACCCGTCCCTTATACCCCACTGACGCCGG
>NZ_JRKS01000131.1 GCF_000763805.1 Paracoccus sphaerophysae
AGCTCGTCCCGCATCCTGCCGTTGAAGCTTTCGACGAACCCGTTCTGCATCGGCTTGCCCGGCGCAATGTAATGCCATTCGACCTTGTGCTCGGCGCACCACTTCAGGATCGCGTTCGATGTCAGCTCTGTCCCGTTATCGCTGACAATCATTCCAGGCCTGCCGCGGCGTTCGATCAGCGCCGTCAGTTCCCGAGCCACGCGGCGGCCCGAAATCGAGGTGTCCGGGATCGCCGCCAGACATTCGCGGGTGACGTCGTCAACCACGTTCAGCACCCGGAAGCGCCGCCCGCAGGCGAACTGGTCATGGACGAAGTCCAGCGACCACCGTGCATTGGCCCGTGTCTCGATCAGGATCGGTGCCCTCGTTCCGAGGGCCTTGCGGCGCGCTTTGCGTTTACGCACGGTTAAGCCCTCTTCTCGGTAAAGCCGATAGATGCGGTTGATCCCGGATGGCTCTCCCTCGCGCCTGAGCAGCACGAACAGCCGCGGGTAGCCGAACCTTCGCCGCTCGTTGGCCAGATCCCGCAACCGCCCGCGCAGCGCCGTGTCCGGCGCTCGCTGGGACTGGTAGCGCACCATCGTCCGGTCCGCCCCGGCAATCTGGCACGCCCGCCGCTCCGACAGCCCGAGATGGGCCTTCAGGTGCGCGACAGCCTCGCGCTTCACGGCGGGCGTTACCACTTTTTTGACAGCAGTTCTTTCATTGCAGCCATGTCGAGCATCTGGTCAGCCAGCAAGCGCTTCAGCCTGGCGTTCTCGTCCTCGAGTGCCTTCAGCCGCTTCGCCTCCGACACCGTCATCCCGCCATACTTCGCCTTCCAAGCGTAAAATGTGCCTTCCGACATGCCGTGCTTGCGGCACAGATCTGCGCACTTCGCGCCGGCATCATGCTCCTGAAGGAT
>NZ_JRKS01000132.1 GCF_000763805.1 Paracoccus sphaerophysae
CCCGGCCCGGGCGCGCGATGCCGGGATGGGGCCGGCTGGTCTGGTTCCGGCCGAGTGACACGCGCCTGACGCGGCACGGCATCCTGACGCGACCGCAGTCCGCTGCGGTCGCGTCTTTCGTTAGTCAACAGGGCTTCACGTTCCGGATGATGTGAGGTCCGCCGCCTAGCCTGCTAACGCCCACTGCATCGCGCCGCCAATTCCTTGTGCGATAGTGGTGCTGGCCCCCGTCGAAGGGTTCAGCGCCAGCACCCGGCCGGCGTCAAACTCCGTGACAAGCAGCCGGCCCCCGCCACGGCGAGGTCGTTCAGCCCTTTGGCACCCTCCGGCCGGAACTCGGCCGTCTGCTGCCCTGTCGCCGGATCGAAGGCGACGACCCGGTCGATGTCAGCGACGTAGAGCCGGCCGTCCAGCAGCGCGAGCCCCTTGGGGGTGTCCAGCCGCGTGCCGGGCTGGGGGATGGCCGGCCCATCGACAGGAACACCTTTGGCATCGACCGTGGCGACCAAACCGTCGCCATTCCCCCAACCTGTTCGGGAGTTTGAACCACGCAGGCACGACCTCAAGATTTCATCCTGTTTGAGATAGATTCGAGTGTCGTTTGAGATAGATAGTCATGTCGCGATGTAAAAATAATACAATTATATCAATGCGGTGCTTTTCGCTTTGAGTTGCTTGCTCATCTCGTCTGACATCCCCTGGGCGTTGTTGCAGAAGTCCGCCCGCGGAGGATTCACGGCGGGAATCCAGTCGGTTAGGCTGGGGGCATGAGCAAGCCTTCTCCCGCCCGCTACCGCACGACGAACTGGTCCAGCTACAACGACGCCC
>NZ_JRKS01000133.1 GCF_000763805.1 Paracoccus sphaerophysae
GATGATGTGACCGCCCCCCGACGGCATCTGATGTGCCAAGGTGGGTCTGCAACGATCCACAAAGGGGAGCGGTCATGTCGGAGATTATCACGGTCGGGCTCGATCTGGCGAAGAATGTATTCCAGGTGCATGGAACTGACGGCGCAGGACGAGCCGTTCTGCGCAAGAAGATACGGCGAGGGCAGGTGCTGGAGTTTTTCAGCCAGCTGCCCTCTTGCGTCGTGGCGATGGAAGCCTGTGGCGGCGCTCACTTCTGGGGCCGGGAAATTGGCAAGCTGGGGCATGAGGTGCGGCTGATCCCGCCGGCCTATGTGAAGCCGTTTGTGAAGCGCCAGAAGAATGACATGGCGGACGCCGAGGCCATCTGCGAGGCGGCTATGCGACCCACCATGCGCTTTGTTCCGGTCAAGAGCGAAGAGACGCAGGGCGCGGCAATGGTCTTCCGGGTCCGGGAGTTGCTGATCCGGCAGCGCACGCAGGCGATCAACGCATTGCGCGGCCATCTGACCGAGTTCGGTCAGATCGTGCCACAGGGAGCGGCCAACGCTGCGCGGCTGATCGCGATCGTGGAGGATCCGGATGGCGCTCTCCCTGCTGATGCCGTCCCCACGCTGAAGGCTTTGATCGCGGCACTCACGCATCTGGAGGCAGAGATCAGGAAGCTCGATGCCGAGATCACCCGGCGCGCCAAGGAGAATGACGTCGCCCGGCGACTGATGACGGTGCCGGGCATCGGGCCGCTGATTGCCACGGCCATCGCTGTTCTGGCGCCGCCACCCGAGACGTTCCGCAAGGCACGCGACTTTGCCGCCT
>NZ_JRKS01000134.1 GCF_000763805.1 Paracoccus sphaerophysae
AAAAGGCGACCCCGCTGGCCCGCCGCCGCTGCGTTACATGGGAACTACGCAGCGCCGGGCCAGCTCAGCACCGGAGGGGTCAATATTGGACGCCGATAAGGGGTCACGATTGGATGCTGATTGACAGTCATGATCGACGCGACATACCTCAAGGCGCACCGCACGGCTTCGAGCCTGCGGGCGAAAAAGGGGGGCCTGACGACAAGCGCGGGCGTCTGATCGGGCGCACGAAGGGCGGGCTGAACACGAAGCTGCACGCCGTGACAGATGCCAAGGGCCGCCCCTTGAGGTTCTACATGACGGCGGGCCAGGTCAGCGACTACACAGGTGCGGCGGCCCTTCTGGGCAGCCTGCCAGCCGCCGAATGGCTGATCGCAGACCGGGGCTACGATGCCGACTGGTTCCGGGAAGCGTTGAGAGACAAAGGGATACGACCCTGCATCCCGGGCCGAAAGTCGCGCGGTAAGGCCGTTCGATACGACAAGCGGCGCTACAAGCGGCGGAACCGGATCGAGATCATGTTCGGCAGGCTCAAGGACTGGCGCCGGATCGCCACGCGCTACGACAGGTGCGCCAAGGTCTTCCTCTCCGCCGTCGCCCTGGCCACAACCGTCATCTTCTGGCTTTGACGATCACTGAGTCTGGAACCTAGCCGAGTTGCGCAACATGTGTAACCGCCCCAAGCGCAAGAGGGATTTTGAAGCTGATCTTGGCGCGTTGTCGGGTGCTGACATGTGTCCGGCCTCATGATGCGGCGCGATCCATGCCGCAGGGCCCGTATGGTGTTC
>NZ_JRKS01000135.1 GCF_000763805.1 Paracoccus sphaerophysae
CCTGCTGGTGGCCGCCGCCAACCCCTGCCGCTGCGGGCATTTCGCCGATCCCGCGCGCGCCTGCGCCCGCGCGCCGCAATGCGGGGCGGATTACATGGGGCGGCTGTCCGGGCCGCTGATGGACCGCTTCGATCTGAGGATCGAGGTGCCGCCGGTGGCGATCGCCGATCTTGACCGCGCGGCCAGCGGAGAGACGACCACCGAGATCGCCGGCCGCATCTCGGCCGCCCGCGACGTGCAGGCGAGGCGTTTTGCCGGCCAGTCCGCCCTGCGGGTCAACGCCGATGCGACCGGTCCGCAACTCGAGGAGATCGCCGAACCGGACGAGGAAGGCCGCAGCCTGATCCAGCGCGCCGCGGACCGGCTGGGGCTGAGCGCGCGGGGCTATCACCGCATCCTGCGGACCGCCCGCACCATCGCAGATCTGGACGGCTCGGACCGGGTCCGCGCGCCGCATCTGGCCGAGGCGATCGGCTATCGCCTGCCGTTTGCTGCGGCGGCGTAAGGATAGCTGCGGGGTAGAACTGAGGATGGGGGGGCAGTTCGCGACGCTGGCGACTCCTTCAGCATGGGGATGCGGGGCGATATTCGGTTG
>NZ_JRKS01000136.1 GCF_000763805.1 Paracoccus sphaerophysae
CGGCAGATCGTGGCTTCCATCGCCCAGATCGGGATCGTCGAGCCGCCCGTCGTCGTCCGGAACCCCGACAAGTCCGCGACCTGGTTGCTGCTGGACGGCCACCTGCGGATCGAGGCGCTGAAGGACGCGGGCAAGAGCGAGGTGGAATGCCTCGTTTCCACCGACGACGAGGCCTTCACCTACAATAGACAGGTCAGCCGCCTCGCCCCGATCCAGGAACACAAGATGATCCGCAAGGCGATCGAGCGCGGCGTTCCCGAAGAGAAGATCGCGCTCGCGCTCGACCTCAACATGAGCAGCATACGACGCAAGGCGCGCCTACTGGACGGCATCTGCGAAGAAGCTGTCGCGATCCTGAAAGACAAGCCCTGCACGAATGCCGTGTTCGATGCGCTTCGCAAGATGAAGACCATGCGCCAGATCGAGGCGGCTGAACTGCTGGTCAACGCGAACAACTACTCCGTCGCCTACGTGAACGCGATCCTTGCGGGAA
>NZ_JRKS01000137.1 GCF_000763805.1 Paracoccus sphaerophysae
CAGCCGCGACGGTGACAGCCCTATCCTGCCAGAGCTGCTGGACCAGATACCAGCGGAAGAGAAGATCGGCACCGTGACCGCCGACGGCGCCTATGACAGCCGCCGCTGCCACACGGCGATCGTCGAGCGGCAAGCAACCGCCATCATCCCGATCCGCAGGAACGGCCGCCCCTGGAAGGAGGACTGTCCCGCTGCCCGGGCGCGGAACGAGACCCTGCGCGCGACCCGGCACTTCGGTCGGGCATTCTGGAAGCGCTGGACCGGATATCACGCCCGAAGTCGGATCGAGGCGAAGATGCGCTGCCTCAAGGCGTTCGGGGAGCGCATCGCCGCAAGGGACCCGAACTGCCAGACTGCCGAGATCCACATCCGCATTGCTCTCATGAACCGCTTCTCCGCCCTCGGCACCGCCGAGATCGTTCGCGTCAGCTGAGTTCAGCGGGGAAAGGGGCAGCTCACGCCGCTAGCTGAGTTGCGCAACAACGCC